>CAZXNM010000033.1:0-3205 GCA_964641955.1 uncultured Planctomycetota bacterium | reverse complement strand
AAAAGCTGCGGGGTCTTGAGGTCCGTCGGGCTGCTCGGCGAAAAAGCGGCGGGTCGTCATGCCCGCATCACCATCCTCGCACCCGGCTTTCGGGGAATGTGAGGGCTGAGAAGCGGAAGGAGGGAAAGTTTGTGAAATTTCAAGAGGGAAGCATGGCTGAAGAGGAGTTCAGGACCAAGGAAAGAATCGAGGAGCTGAAGGCTGCCCGGTCGCCGAGACAAGCTGGGGAGTAGCGCGCCTCGCCCGACGCATTTCGTCAGCTATCCCGCCTTGGGCAAGCGGGCAGCACTTGAAAGCCGACCGGGTCGCCCGCAGTCAGGAAAGTTTAAAATCGGGGAAGCGTATTGCATCTTGAGACAGCAGACTGGGGCGAAATAATGGGAAAGAAAAAAGGCAGAAGGAGTCGGGAGCCGGCGATACCGGACAAGCCGGGCAGCCTCATCGGGAAGATAGGCGAAGGCGGGGCAATAATCCCATGCTGCATAATGTGCGAGAGAGAGCTGAGCGGCGAAGCCCACCTAAAGGGCGTATGGGTCGATGAGGATAACAAGAGGAACTACATGTATTCCATCTGCGACGCCTGCTCCGAAAAATATGAGATAAAAGAAATAGAGGAAAAAATCATGCTGACATTGGCGACCAAGAACCACTTTAAGGCGGAAGGCGGAAGATGAGGCGCCCGCTTGGCAGGAACGCCGTAAGGCGGCTATCAACCATCGGCGACCGGGTCGGGATACCGCAAGCACTGGTCAGCCGGCTCACGGAGAAGTTCGGGAGCGCGAAACGTTTCATTTTGATAGGCAAGCCAGTAGCGGGCGACCCGAAGACGGGCAAGTCGCCGTTTGAGCGGGGATGGCAGAACCGCCCCTATGACGACGAAAACGAAAAGCTGCAAGCCCACCTGCGGAACGGAGGCAACTACGGCGTGGTGGCGGGAGGCGGGCTCTTCTTCGTGGACACGGACGACGCCGAGGCGGGCGAGATGCTCATGGAAGCAAGGCGCGGCGACACCCTGACCGTGCAGACAGGCAGCGGTTCGCCCGGCAAGCTGCATTTCTACTTCGACGGCGTGGGCGAAAATGGAATCCTCACACGGGAAGACGGGGCGCACCTTGGCGAAGTGAGGGCGCGCAACCAACAGGTCATCGGACCCGGGTCGCGCCACTGGACGGGCGGCAGATACAAGATAGTGAAAGACGCCCCAATCGCCCATTTGAGCAAGGACGAACTCCAAAAAATTTTCGGGAGCCGACTAAAATGGGCGAGAGAGCAATTGGCGGAGGACGACGAAGCCGCGGAAGAAGAATGCGGGAAGGACGAGATACCCATCGGAGAAATCATCAGCCTCGAGGGATTCGCGGCACTGGGCGGCGGAGAGCTGCAAGGCGCGCACCCGCTTCACGGCTCGACGACCGGCAAGAACTTTAACGTCAACCTCAAAAAGAACCGCTGGCATTGCTTCAGGCACAGCACGGGTGGAGGTCCGCTCTCGCTGATAGCCGTGATTTCCGGGCTGATAGAATGCGGGGACGTCCGCAGAGGCGCGCTCACCGGGAACCTCAAAAGGGAGGCGCTCCAGATAGCGAAAGAAAAATACGGTTTCGAGGTCGACGTGCCGATAGAGGAACTGACACCAGACATCTCAAGGTTCTTCAAGGAGGACTTGAGCGGCAGAATGAGATTCATGCCCGCGAGGGTCGCCTTCGAAATGATGAACGAGACGCCGTACCTGACGCAGATAACCCGCATGAAAGAGGGCGCAATGTTCAGGTACGACAAGGAAAAGGGCATATACCAGCCCGACGCCCTGAGCTACATCAACGCGCAGGTCGCCGAAAAGCTCGGGGAACACTACGACATCAACAAAGAGTCCCAAGTGGAGGCGTTCATAAGAGCCAAAACATACAGGGAGATACCCGAAGCAAACAAGGAGCTTATCGCGACGAAGAACGGCGTCCTGAACGTCGCCACATTGGAGTTCCACCCGTTCAGCCCGGAATTTTACATATTCAACGCCGTCCCGGTGGTCTACGACCCGAAGGCGAAATGTGAGCTGTTCATGCAGAAATTGTCCGAATGGACCTCGGAAGATGGGCAGCTGCTTTTGCAGGAACATGTCGGCAGCGCGCTGTACAAGGACAACACGAGGTTCCAGCGCGCCCTCATGCTAACCGGGCTCAGGCAGAACGGGAAGAGCACCTTCCTGCACGCGGTCAGGGCGATGCTCGGGGCGGACAACGTCAGCGCGGTGGCGCTCGACATACTCGGAGACAGCGGGCGACGGTTCGTGATAGCCCAGCTCTACAACCGCCTCGCCAACATCTGCGCGGACATACCGCCGAAGCCGATGAAAGAGACGGACACCTTCAAGAAGGCAGTAGCCGGCGACCTCCTCGAGGGCGAATTCAAGTTCCAGCAAGCATTCCAATTCGTACCCTACGCCAAGCTCTTCTTCTCCGCAAACGAGCTGCCGCCCATGACGGGAAAGGACGTCGAGGCGTTCATGGTGAGATGGGACATAGTCGATTTCCCGAACAGCTTCCTGCCGGGAGACCCGCGGCGGGACCCGGAGCTGCTCCGGAAGCTGACCACGCCGGGAGAGCTCTCCGGAATGCTGAACTGGGCGCTCGAGGGGCTGCGCAGGCTCTTGGACCGCGGACATTTCAGCGACAACCTCACCCTTGAGGAGAAGGCGAAAGAATGGAGCATCAGGGCGGACGCCGTTAAAGTATTCACGGAGGAGCGCGTCGTCGGCGAATTCGAGGCGACGCCGGAGGAAAAGGACGCGGGACCGCCGACCGCCCGCGACCTGTACGGCGAATACGCGAAATTCTGCCGAAAACACGGGACAACGCCAATATCCGCCAACATGTTCACAAGGAGGTTCAAGGGCGCCTGCCAAGTGGCGTCGCAGCGGCGGACGAGCGCGACGAAAGGCGGCAGAAAAGAGTACGTCTGGGTCTGGGAGGGCGTGAGGCTGCGATCCGAGGGGCAAGAGCGGCTCGGGTGCGGATAGTGCACAAAGTTTCCTTTTATTCTCTCATATTCCCATATCTTTCCCGGTGACTTTAAAAGGAAAAAAGCTGCACTAACTGCACTATTTATTCCTTGATTAAACTGGCAGTGATAAAGTATGACGGACTGGAAGAAGGTCAGGCGGAGGATGGTCGTGGCGATGGGCAGCCGCTGCCAGTACGTGGACCCG
>CAZXNM010000032.1:0-7871 GCA_964641955.1 uncultured Planctomycetota bacterium | reverse complement strand
CGAGCGTCTCCCCGACTCCCGCACCGCCGCTCAGTTTGACTTCGCTGTCTCCCACCCCGAAAGACTCCTCGGCGCATCCCGCCCGGACAGCTCTCCACAGATTGTGCCCGGAAAGGTCATCCCGGAATTTCGCCGGAGCTTGCGCCCCCGTGCTCGCTCGCAACAGGCGTCTGAGGCGAGGCTCAAGAATCCATGAGCGCCCTTATGCGCTTGTCGATGTTCTGCGCGCTCTCGTTGTTCCTGCCCATTACCAGAATGGTGTCATCCCCCGAGATTGTACCCACGAGGTCCGGCCATCCGGCGCGGTCAATCTGATAAGCAACAAAGTGCGCGCTGCCTGCGAAGGTCTTGACCATCACCAGATTGTTGGAGAGGAAGACCTCGAGCACGAACCTCCGCGTGGTGGCACGCAGTTCCGTTTCGCTCACGGTAGGCTGCTCGGCCTGTTCCGGCAGAGAATAGCCGGCCTGTCCTTTCACAAGACCCAGCTCGGCGATGTCGCGGGACAGCGTCGGCTGCGTAACCCCGTGCCCCGCCTTGCGCAGCGCCTCGGCCAGCTCGGCCTGATTTCGTATCTTCCTTGTGCCGACGATTCTCACTATCGCCTGGAGTCTTCTCTGTCTCGACATAAGCCCTTTCCCGCACAGCTAAATGCTCTTGCGCAAATATACGTAGTTGCCTTAATACTTTCAAGAGAATTCAGGGCTGCACAAGGCGAGCGCATGCGGCTTGACGCGGCACTCTCCAAGCGGTATATTTGTCGTTGGTCCGGGAGGTGGCCCTGTGAAAAGACTGCTACCTGCAATCATGATTATGCTTGCCGTCGTGCCGCTGCGAGCACAGGAGAAGCAGGTAGAGCCAGAGGCGAAGAAGAAATCCCCGGCCCCGGTCCAGCCGGAACAGCCCGCGCAGGAAGAGAAGGAACCCACCGGCGAGGAAATCGTTGCGGCCGTCCGGTCGCTCACCTCGAGGTTCGCCGGGGAGCGCAAGACTGCCCGCAGGACGCTGATAAGGGCAGGAAAGAAAGGCGTGCCGGAGCTTCTGAAGCATATCCGGGATGAGCTGCCCGCCCGTCGCTCCGCCATTGTCGAGGTGCTCGGCTTCATAGGGGGCGACGAGGCCGTCAAAGCGCTCATCGAGATGATAGATGACAAGGACCTGACCGTGCGCGATGAAGTGCGCAGGGCACTTGCGCGCATCGGCCCGGCCGCGTTCAAGCACGTGGCCGCAGCCCTTGAAGGCAAGCCCGAAGAAGAGTGCAAGTGGTTCGACGAACTGATAAAGGACATGGTCGAGAACTCGCTATCCAACCTCGTCGGACCGGATGGCGAGTACGGCGACTACCCTGGCCAGTTCGACGGCATCAGGAAAATGGGCAAGTCCGCCGTCTCCGCGCTCGTTGAGATAGCGAAGGGAAAGCAGGGCAACCTGATTCACCGCTACCTGGCCGTGACCGCGCTCGGCAGGCTTGGCGACAAGTCAACCGCGCCCGTCCTGAAAGAGATATTCGAGACCCAGGACAAGCTCCCCGAAGAGGAAAGGACCGTCTGGGATGACGCGGCCATCTCGCTTGCGCTGCTCGGCGACGACTCCTGTCTGAAGAAGGTCATCAAGAATTATGAACTCAAGATGGTCACTGAGGAGCTTCAAAAGGAATACTACGCCTCGACGCTCGGCCTCATCTACCACAAGCTCGAAAAATGGAAGGAAGCCGAGGAGTGGTACAAGCGGGCAATCGAGGCGAATCCCAAGTCCGACGCCTACTTTAACTACTCGTGCCTGCTCTCGGTCCGCGGCCGCACTAAAGAGGCGCTGGCGGCGCTCGGTAAGGCCATCGAGAACGGCTACACCCGTCAGAACTGGATAATGCGCGACGGAGAACTCGAGAACCTGCGCAAGCTCCCAGAGTTCAAGGAACTCATGAAGAAGCACTTTGGCGAGGCCCCCGGCACGGAGTGACTGCCGACCCTAACCGCCCGAATCTCCTTCCGAGAGACGGTCCACGTACTTGAGCAGAATCTCGTAGTTCTGTGGATTGCTCGAAGGAATAAACTTCCTCAGCCCGTCGGTCAGGTTAATGAAATACTCGTCCGCAGTCGCGCCGCTTGCGACGAAGTCGCGAACGGCACGCCGGAACATCAATGTGCTCTCCCAGACTGATAATGCTCTCTCTGCATCCCACTGCCAGACTACTGCGAAGTTGATGATTGCCGGCGCATCAAACGGCGTATCGCAGGGCTCGCCGTCCGCATACTTCATAAAAGCGTCTTCGACCATGCTCCTCTCGGAGCTGTCCAGAATCCCCTCGTCTTGCAGCTTGAGGAACAGCAGCCACAGCGTCAGGTCACTCTCAAGGGGCGATTCACCCGCTGCCAGCCTTCTGCATACCTCCGGCAGCAGGTGCCTCACTTCTTCGAGCGACACGTAGCCCGTATGCGTATGGACGACCACGAATTCAATGTCCTGGTCTTCGAGCGCCTCGTAGCCGCCCTCGGCAATGACATCCAGTATGCGGTTGAGCTCCGCGTAGTGCCATTCCATGCTGTTGGTCTCGGGTTCATCCGGGACGTCGCGCCGCTCCCAGGGCAGGTCTGTTTTCCCGCTGCCATGCGAGTCCATGCCGGTCAAAACCTTTCCTCCAAATGGGCGTCCTCGCCCGAAGTCTATCTGATGCTTGACCCTGGTTCAACGGCACGCCAATATTTCTTTTCATTGTCGAAACTTCCGGGGCGCGCCGAGCGTTCTATCATCAGAAGAATGCACCGGCTAACGAAAGGAGGGTGTGCATGAGGTACGGTTTCGTTGCGCTGCTCAGCGCGTTTGTTCTCGTGACTGGAATGGTCTACGTCTTCGCTCAGGACAGGCCCCCTGGCCCCGAAGGCGGCGACCCGGGTGGAGCAGGCCCCAGGCCCGGAAGGGACAGGGCCGACAGGCCTGAAAGACTTGACAGGCCGGGGGCGTTGCGCCAGCCGATGCCCGGCATGGGCGCCCCCGCGGCCATGGAGCTTTCCGGAAGCACTCTGTTTCTCGTAAGCGGCTCCAAGGTCTTCAAGGTCAACACCACCGAGATGAAGCTCGAGGCGCAGCGCGATCTTGCCGAGTCGGACGAGGCCTCAACTCCGGATGACGTGCTCAAGAAGCTCGACAATAACGGCGACGGCAAGGTCTCGCGGGACGAGTGGACCGGCCCTCCGCAGGCGTTCGACAGGCTCGATTCCGACTCCGACGGCGCAATCACGAAAGATGAGATTCCTGCCGACCTGGTTCAACATGCGCGCAGGCTGCTGCGGACGCCGGTCAGGACGGGTGGACCCGCCGCCATCAAGGTGGCGACCAACAGCCTCTACGTCTACCTCGGCGGCAAGCTTTACAAGCTCAAGGTCTCCGACCTCGCCATCGAGGGCAGCCTCGAAATCGAGACGCCTGACCAGGACAGGGCACAGGGCGCTGACCGCAGGCGAATCAAAAGACGCGACAAGACTGAGAAAGAGGCGCCCGGCACCGCGCCGGAGAACCCCAAGAAGAAGAAAAAGGACGACGACGATTTCGGCTTCTAACCTCGCATGAAACCCGAGGCCCCTGTAGCGCAGGGGCCTTTTTTTATTGACGTGCGCGGCGGTGCGGGCGTATGATTCGGTCATGTTCACGGGCATAGTCGAAGCCATGTGCAGGGTCGAGCGCGCCGCGCCTTCCGGCGGCGGGCTGAAGCTCTCGCTCGACCTCGCACCTCTCGAGGGCAAGCCGGTTCTGGGCGAGAGCATCTGCGTGAACGGCGTATGCCTTACCGTTAGCGCCCTCGACGGCTCCGTCGCAACCTTCGACGCGGTCGAGGAGACAATCGAGCGGTCCAACCTGCGCGAGCTCAGGCAGGGCGACCCCGTCAACGTCGAGCGCTCGCTTCGCCTGGGCGGCCGACTCGGCGGGCACTTCGTCACCGGCCACGTGGACGGCACCGGCACGCTCAGGAAGGTCGAGAAGCTCGCAAGCTCGGTCGTACTGACCGTCGAGTGCGAGCCCGCCCTTGCCGACCTCATGATCGAGAAAGGCTCGGTCGCGCTGGAAGGAGTGAGCCTCACGCTGACCTCGGTCGCCCGCGGCAGGTTCTCCGTTGCTTTAATACCACACACGTTTGCCACAACGACCCTCGGGAACATGAAGCCCGGGTCGCTGCTGAACATAGAGGCGGATGTGCTCGGAAAGTGGGTCCGCAGGCTCCTCGGAAAAGGCGGCAAGCCGGGCTCAGAAATCTCGATGGACTTCCTCGCGGAGCACGGCTTCGGCTAACCTTCGTCCGCCTCTTTGCTCTCCTTCTCGGACGGTTTCTCTTCTTCCTGGTTCCCGGATTTCTTGAGGACTTCGATTTTCTTTTCGAGCGCGCCGAGCATCCCCTCGTCGAGCAGCGCGGCTGCCGCGGGCGAAAGTTCCGGCATGCGCTTCCTGCCGTCCTGGCGCCCGGCCTCGCCCCTCGCCGACGGCTTGCCCAGGTCGATAATCTGC
This sequence comes from uncultured Planctomycetota bacterium, assembly GCA_964641955.1. Taxonomy (GTDB): domain Bacteria; phylum Planctomycetota; class SKW154; order SKW154; family DAOVDS01; genus CAZXNM01. The sequence continues at coordinate 3,374 of CAZXNM010000032.1, read as the reverse complement.
TTCGCGAACTCCTCGCGCCAGAGCGCGTAGTCCAGCTCGTCCATGCCCCTGGCCTTGCCGACGATTTCCTCGATTTTGCCGCGTACTCTCTGCTGCTGCTGGCGCGGGAGATTCCTGCCGAGCCTGCCCATGAGCTGCTGCATGAGTTTGTCCTTCGACTGCTGGAGCTGCTGCTCGTTCATCGTCTTGACGCGGTCGAGAATCCTCGCGACCTGTTCGAGCTGCGCCTTCTGCGCCTCGGGCCCGCCTTCGCCGGGGTGCAGTGCATCCGGGGGGTTCTTTATCTTCTGCTTCTGTTCATTGGTAAGAAGCTCGTTGACTTCCTTGTCCGCCTCCTTGAGCTTCTCGAAGAACTCCTTGTTCGCCGCGTTTGTCGCTTTGCGAAGCTCCGTGTACTTCTCCACAAGCTCCTCGGGCGGCTCCTGGGCTCCTTCCGCGAGCGCATCGCGGATTTTCTTCAGTACCTCGATCATCTCTTTCTGGCCCGACAGCATCTTCTGGCTGTGCAGGTCCCGGGCCAGCCTTACGTTGTCGAGAAGCGCCTTGAGCTGCTGCGCCTGTTCGAGCGAGAGCCCCAGCGCGTTCAGAAGCGACAGCCGCCCGATCTCGTCGCGCAGCTCCTTAACCTCCACCTGGAGCTTGCGGACCTCGTCGCCGGGCTTCTCCTGCGCCATGGCTGGCATGGAAAAAGACAGGACTGAAATTACCGCAAGAAGAGCCCTTTTCATCCTTGTTCCTCCCATGAAACATGGTTTGGCTGCCATAAAGACAAACGCACGAAGGCGCCGGATGTTGCGCGGCGGATACATTCACGCCCGATTATCGGGAATTGCCCGACTTGTCCCGGAACTCAAAGAACTCCTTCGCAACCTGGGGGAAGAGCGCATAGCTCAGGACATCTTCAATATCTTCGCACCCGCACTCGTTCCTGGCTTTGTCCAGGCCGGGCTCAAGAAGGTCGGCAGGCCTCACCGTCACGGGTTCCTTCTTGCCCATAATCTTCTTCCTGATTTCTTCATCTATCGGCCCCGCGCTCCTGCCGTACAGACCCATGACGAGGTCTCTGGTCTCCCTGGGCAACATCGAGTAGCGCTTCCCGGTTATCACGTTGAGAGTCGCCTGCGTGCCCACTATCTGGCTTGTGGGCGTTACAAGCGGCGGGTAGCCCAGCTCTTTCCTTACGCGCGGCACCTCGTCGAGCACTTCATCCATCCGGTCCAGTGCGTTGGCGTTCCGGAGCTGATTCGCCAGGTTCGACATCATGCCGCCCGGTATCTGATACCTCAGCACGGACAGGTTCACCCCTGTGTGTTCGCTTTCGAACTCTTCGTACTTCCCGCGCACTTCCTTGAAGTACCTGGAAATCTCGCTCAGGAGCCCGAGGTCAATGCCGGTGTCGTACGGCGTGCCCCGGAAGGCCGCGACAATCGTCTCGGTAGGCGGCTGGCTCGTCCCGCCGGCAAGCGCGCCCACCGCCGTGTCAACTATCTCGGCCCCTGCCTCGATTCCCTTTATGTAGGCCATCTCCGCCATGCCGCTGGTAGTGTGGCAGTGCAGGTGAATTGGGATTGAAATGGCATCTCTGAGCGCCCCGACGAGTTCCGAAGCCTTGTAGGGCGAAAGAAGGCCCGCCATGTCTTTAATGCAGAATGTGTCGCAGCCGAGCCCTTCGAGTTCCCTGGCTATCTCGACGAACAATCCCGTATCGTGCACGGGGCTTGTCGTGTAGGAAATCGAGCCTTCCGCCATCTTGCCGCAGCGCTTGACCGTTTCAATGGCGACCCTCATGTTGCGCACATCGTTGAGAGCGTCGAACACGCGGAAAACGTCGATGCCCACTTCCGCCGCCCGCTCGACGAACGCTGTCACGACGTCGTCGGGATAGTGCTTGTACCCCACCACATTCTGTCCCCGAAGCAGCATCTGCAGCCTTGTATTTGGCATGTGCTTGCGGAACATTCGAACCCTGTCCCACGGGCTTTCACGGAGGTAGCGAATGCATGAATCATAAGTTGCCCCGCCCCAGCATTCGACGGACCAGTATCCGACCTTGTCGAGCTTCTCGAGTATGGGTGCCATGTCCTCGGTGCGCATTCTCGTTGCCAGCAGCGACTGATGAGCGTCACGGAGTACTGTATCTGTTATTCTCAGCTTCTTTTCCCCGCCCATGACCATTTCTCCTCCGTACCGCGATGAAGGCAACAGTAGAACTCCCGCGCCCCTTGAAGTCAACCCCATTTACCGAGTTTCGGGAACATGACCCGGAGTTCTGGAGACATGACCGGAACCCCGCTGAGTTCCGGATCGTGTACCCAAAACTCCATCCCCCTAACCTTCAACCTTTAACCTTCAATTCCGCCTGTACATCGACTTTCCTATCCCCCAAGGACTTACGACAGATTTTTACAAATGATTCCACCGGCGCCCTCATCGTCATTGCGAGGAAGGCGAAGCCCGACACGGCAATCTCATCTCTTCCTGCAGACATAGCATCCTCCCACCGCACTCCATCCGTCTCAAAATGTGAATTTCTCTCAGTTCATCCACCTTTCGGGGGGAAAGAGAGGGGAGCCAGACACTGGCTCCTGATTATTGCAGCGGCTTCAGGGCCCGCAGTTGGCGCAGGCCTCCTGCTGCGCCGGGGCAGCGGGACCGCCGGTTCCGTTGCGCTTCTCGAACCCCAGCACTGCCATGAACTCCCTGTCCCGTTCAGTCAGAGTCGGGCCTGCGAGATACTTGAGATTGTCATCCTTCCTGATTTCCTCGAACCGCTCCTCGTACTTCCGGAGCACCGACCTGACAACTGCCACGTCGTTCTTGTCCAGCTTCTCTTCGTCGGAAGGTTTCTCCTTGGGAGATGGGAGCCTGTTGAGTATGTGCTCGTCGTTGAGCCTGTCCTCCCTCATGATTGCGACAGTCTCGTGGGGCGAAAGGTCCTCCTTGTCAATCAGGTTCCACAGCACTTTCTTCCGGGCCGCTGCGTTGAGGTACAACTGGCATACGACCCTGTCCCTGGCGAACGAGCTCAGGGCGTGGTACTTCCCGCTGCGTATTACGCGCATGTCGTTGTAGACTGTGTAGATGGGTATTCCGAACTTGTCGGAAATCTCTTCGGGCGAGTAGCCCCTGACAAGCTTCTCCACGACCAGATGACGGCGCATCAAAACGCCTGTACGAAATCGAGGCATCATCGTTCTCCTTTCGAAACATTGACCTAACCGCAGAGGCGCAGAGAATTGCTGAGGTTCGCAGAGATGAAATTCCTTTTTCTTTTTTTCCTCCTTCCTTGTTTTTCCCAAACATAAAATAGTTTTTCTCTGTGTTCTCTGCCTTCTCCTGCCTTTGCCTTTCCCAAACCTATATTTGTCTTCCTC
>CAZXNM010000031.1:0-10617 GCA_964641955.1 uncultured Planctomycetota bacterium | reverse complement strand
ACTCCTGCTACGGCAATTCGGCCGGCGATGTCTACACCTACGCCAGCACCTTCACCGCCACGGACAACTGTATTACATCCAATCCTGACTTCAAAACCGTGACTGGTCCTCCTTCGTATGTTACTTACTACCTGGAATGTGGATCTCCATGCATTGATGCTGGCAATAACTCTTACATTAGTGAAGTGGCTGATGTAGGCGACAACCTCAGGAAGCTCGACGGGAAAAATGATAGCACTATAGTAGTCGATATGGGAGCATACGAATGGGGCTCCATAATGCTGGAAGCAGAATCGAATGACCTGCTGCTCACTCACCCGGAATTCGAAGAAGAATACGAAGTTGACTACTCGGAAGAAGACTCAGTTCCTGCAGCATTAGACCTCAAATCCGCAAGGGTGTATAAGGACGGCAGCAACTATGTATTCGAGATAACGACTTTCGGCTCAATACAACCCGTTTTCAATACATATGATGAAGATGTGCAGTTCACAATCCATCTTGACACGGACTCAGGCGGACTTAGCGACATGATTATCCACACCACTTCATCAACTGCTGCTGTCTCAATGACAACCAGCTATGCGGTCGATGAGACTCTCTCGGTAACAATAGATGGAAGTCAACTGTCAGTAACGATCCCATGCAGCGAAATAGCAGATGAGTTCAACTGGTGCGTCTTGACTAGGCTCGCCCTCTCTCCGGGCCAAGCTGCATCAACTGATGGGCAGAATGTCTATGTATCACCAGTGGTTGATATGATGACGCCAGAAGATGATATCGGCTTCTGCTTCTGGGTTGATTGGGCCTCTGGGGATGCTGAAAAGGAGCAAATCGTGTTTCAGCAGGGCCAAGGCAATAGAGCACCAAAGACCCCCCCTGCGAATGGTGATTTTGACGGTGATGGTAACGCTGATACTTTCTTAAATGGCGGCGACTACAAAGACAACTGGCAATGGGAAGTGTGGAAACTTAGCACTGGCACTATTGTGTCCGCAGCATGGCAGGACACCACCACGAATGGCCGGGTAGATAGCGGTGAAGCCGGCGGATATTTTCATAGATGTGGATATGTACAGGGATTGACGAAAGACACTGCCCCTGTTCCGGAAACTGATGGACCTAATGTTGACTTCAAGGGAATAAGAATTACGCTTAAGGAACAGCAGGAGAAGTCTGGTGAGGATTATGCGGATAATGAGAGGGTAGATGAAGTAACAGGTCACTTTTTTAAAGACACCGGCAAGGTAACTATCGAGGTCAAAGAGTATGACAAGACCACTGGACAACTCAAATCGACAACAACGAAGGTCATGGATGCACCGGATAACTACTTGAGTCTACCACTTAAGAAGGCTGACATTTTCCAGATTGACACCACTGAATTGCCACATGCAATGGTTAGCCGGGCGTACAGCCAGAAGCTCAAGACCAATACCGAGGGCGAAGATTCACAGATGAGTTGGACGAAGACGGGGGGGCAGATGCCTGCGGGCATAAATGATCCCACCCAGGCTGGTGCCGTCGCGGGTACACCGACACAGGAAGAAACCAAGTCCTTCCAGGTATCAGTAACCTACACCACTAAGCCAAATAACTTGACTCGTCCCACACCCCCGGCAACGCATAGTGTATCACTTACTGTTCTTGCGAATCTGGTTGTCAGCCAACCGGGCACCATAGGGCCCTTAGAAAGGGGACAGCAATATGGAATTGAGATAGCAGCAACGGGTGGAACAGGCGCCCCATATACAGAGTGGACACACACGGGAACTCTTCCTCCTGGCATGAGTTTCGGCAAGGATGCGGAAACCGGGCAAGGGGCATTGACCGGAACGCCTAACACGAACGGCCAATATCAATTTACAGTAAAGGTAACAGATAAGATAACCAACGAAGTTAAATACACAGCCGAAAAGCAGTACACTGTGACAATCACCGACCCTCAGGGAGGCTAAGATACTGGTACTTTGTTGTTGAGTATTGTACTATGTATTAGGGAGATATGGCTATGTGCAGAAATCTGACAGTTCTTGTGCTTTGCCTCGCTGGAATATCGCTTTCGAGCTGCACCATACCTGCTTCCGTCGTCATTTCCGAGAAGGTGGGCTTGATGCGCCACGGAGCGGTGCATGTGATGCACCACGACTGCCCGCCGTATGACCTCCTCGGTTATGGTTACGAGGGAAGGGCATTCCAGTGGATATGGGAAGGACTTCACATTCTGCGGGTCGCGATGCTCCGGCAAGGCAGTGATTTTATCCTGGAAATACAGACAGAAGGGGATCTGGAACTCGCCAAGAAAAAGTACGGAAAATGCCTGCAATTCGACATTGACTTCTACTACAACTGCAGGCTGCTGATTGCGACAGCCTGCGGCCTTGATAAAGCAGCGCTAATCCGGGGAGAAAAGAGGGCCTTTGTTGCGCATGTCAATGAAGAAGGCGAAGTAGTGAGATTGGAGCATCAGTCCAACTTCGAACTGATTTCCGAACTGGAAGTCGAGCTCAAGAGGGATATCCTGAGAATCATCGTGCCGGCGGCAGTGCTGCCGGAGCAGGACAAGCAGTTATGGATGTCCGATCCCCGTAGTCTCGTGTGGGAAGTTAGTGTCAGGGTGGCGATTCCACCATTCGAGCCCGTCGAGACCAAGGTTCCCGGAGTATACTTCATGCCGAGTGTGTATATGTTAGGGTGCACGGGCGGCGAGTCTACATACGAGAAAGAGATTATCGGAGTAAGAGGGCCCAAGAAGTCCAAGTAGCCAGTCACCGGGAGATTTTGACAGGCAAACCCATGCAGCGCGGCGCGGCTGCGCCACGGCTGCTGCGGCTGCACGCAGCCGAGATAGTAGAGCAGTCGAGCAGTTGAACAGTAGAGCGCGTTCCGCGCGTCAGAGGTACGGGAAACAAGGTAAGCTCATCTCCCCCACGTCTCTGACGTGGGGTTTCCGGTATTATCGGCGCTTCTTAGAAGCGCCGAGGATGTCGCCGGCTGCCCACGTCTGCCCTGCCCTCCGTTCTTCTCTCTTGAACTGCGCCGGAAATCGCTGTAACCTGCTTATATTACCCAACCAAGGAGACAACCTGTGAAAAAGATGTTGATAGCAGTTGTGCTTTGCCTTGCATCCGTATCCACCGCAATAGGTCAGGATGCGATTCTCGAAACGGCGGACAAGCTAAACAAGGCGGACCGCGAAACAGCGTTGAAGATGTTCCCCGAGCTTGAGAAGAAGGGCCTTATCGGCGTCGCGACCGCACGCGAGCTTGTGGATGGCAAGCCGCGCGAGGTCTCGCGCTTCTTCTTTCACCTGCCCATCTCGAAGAATGCGAAGAGCTTTTACTACATCTACAAATTGAAGACGGGCGACGAGACTGCCCGGCATCTCGCTGCCGAGAATCTCCGGGAGAAGCCCGAGGCCATCAGAGAGGTGCTCAAGGAACTGTCCACGGAGAAAGACCTCAAGAGCTTCGACCTCGCGACGGCAGCAATGATGAAGTTGATGTCCCGACGATCGGACCTGCAGTGGCGAAGTGCCCTGGGCATTCAGAAACTCGATGTTGATGACAAGCTCAAGATACTTCTGCTAACCTCTCCCGGCGCATGGCAGGATGAGCGCTTCGGCGCCACGGACGAAGCTCTGTCCGACCTCTGCTTTCATGTCCGTATCTGCAAGCCGCACCGCAAAGCATCGGAGCAAATACTCGAAGCTCTCAAAATGAGGACCGAGGCGGAAAGCGACCCCGTGTTGAAGTCAATATTCGAGCTTTCGCATGCGTTCGTCGAGAACGAGACCGGACCGCTCGTCTCGGCGCTTACGGACGACAAGGCCGACCTCGCACTGAAAAAGATTTCGCTGATGTACATGGAGGGGACAAACCTCTGGACGGAAAACAGGATACAGGCGCTGGAATCTCTTCTGGGCATCGCGGACAAGCTGATTAACGACAAGGAGCTTCGGGGATTTCTATTAAGTGCGCTCGAAAACATGGCCACGAGCTTCTGGGGAGTTCCCGCCGAGAACGCCCTCGATGCTGCCATGACCGTCCACCGGAATCTCGGAAAGGACGCCGCCGGATTTGCCCTCCGGGTACTTATCAAAAACTATTCCCCCGCGTTGACCGCAATGCTGCAAGACAAAATAGACGAGCAGAAAGACGAGAATAAAAAGAAGGAGCTTCAGAATCTCCTGGACAAACTGGAAGAGAAGCACGCAGAACGCGAGCGGCTGAAGAACGGGCTGGAGCGGGTCGTGGATGACGCCCTCGTTTTCCTGCTTCACCACCAGAGCAAGGAGGGGTTCTGGGACAGCGACCAGTTCATGCTGAACTGCGCCTCCAACGCGGAAAAACTCTGCGACGGCAGGGGCGCGCCGGACTACGACATCCCCCTGACTGCGCTTTCCGTCCTGTGTTATCTCGGTTACGGCCATACTCACCGCGTCGGAAAATACAAGAAGACGGTGCGCAGCACGCTCGACTGGCTGAAAGCCAGGCAGTCGAAGTTAGGGTTCTTCGGCGAGCTCAAGGACAGGCACGACATGACCAGGCAGACAATGGCGGCAATGGCAATCTGCGAGGCGTATGCCGTCACGCGGGACAGCAAGCTCCTTGAGGCTGCCACAAAGGCAATCAAGTTCGTGCTCTCGCAGCAGCAGGAGGACGGCGGCTGGAAGGATGGAAAGAGAAGAGGCGGTTCTTCTGCAATTGTTACTACATGGGCCGTGCTGGCAATGAAAGCTGCGAAGGCCGCCAGACTGGATGTGCCCGACGAGAGTTTCAGGAAGGTTCTGGCGTTTTTCGACACGCTCGACCTCGAACTGCCCGAATCCGGGGAAGAATCGGAACGCATCGAGAAGCTCGAGGAAATCGCCGGCGTCGCAATCGCGAGCATCTTCTGCGGCCGCAACAGAAAACACGCCGGGATGCGCAAGCTCGTGGAGGTACTGAGCAAAAATCCACCCGCATGGGACAAGGGTCAGGGGCCGGTCTACTGGTACTTCGGGACTTATGCGATGTTCCAGTTCGGAGGGAAAAACTGGAGTAAATGGCACGAGGCTCTTCTCAAGGTGCTTTCGAAACATCAGGAGCAGGAAGGCTGTGCCGCCGGCTCGTGGCAGCCTGTCGGGCCGCGCGAGAAGACGCTCGGACGAATCGGCTGCACGGCGCTGAACACGCTTACTGCCGAAATTTACTACAGATATGCGAGAGCACACTGGCTCGATGACGATGAGTAGGCAATCCTGACCTGAAAATGCTGTCCGGAATGTACCCCTGTTTTCCGGCATGCGTGTCAAGCCGGTTTTACACGAATTCCGGTCTATCTGCGCGAATAGAGCTGTTTTCGGGGCGTCTGAACAGGTATGGTATTTGCAGTTCCAGTAAGCGGTGCCGGGCGGAAAGTGTGTCATGGGCATTGTAACTGACACGTGTCACAGTTGCGGAGCACCCGTTTACGAGCGGGAAATAGATTCCGGGGCGGCGCTGGACGCGCTCACGCGCTGCCTGTGCCCGAAGTGCGCCTCCGCACACCGGAAGCCTCCCGCCGCTCCCGCGCGACGGTCGAGAATTGGCCATGAGACTCCAGAAACCAGATCCCTGCGCGTGGCCGTGCTCGCGCTGGCCGCGGTCATTCTCGGCGCCGTGCTCCTGCGACTGAGCACAACTCCCGGCTCCCCCCCGGCGCGCCCTCAAGCTCGCGCTTCACGCAGCGCAACTCCCATAAATATCAAACCGAACGAAGACTATCTCGACAAACTCGACCGGGTCGCCGCGCTCCAGCGGGTTCGCCGCGCCGTCATGGAGGAAACGCTCTACCGGCGCACGCGCGATACCGCCGCGGACCTCATGCTCAGGGGATTCTACGCGGAAGCGGCGCAGGCTATCGACCAGTACCCCTTCGAGCTTCGCTCCGGCCCGGAATGGGAGGAGCGGCTCCAGCCCCTCTGGCAGGAAGCGCTTTTTCTCTCGCATGCACGCGAGCAGTATTCCCTCGCGCTGGCCGGCGCAGAGGAGCAGGCGAAAGCCGCCGAATACGGCAGCGCCGCAGATATTCTTGAGCGTTATACGAAAAATTACGATGAAACCCCCTGGACCGCCGGGGCGGCAGACAGGGCGGCCAGCTTCCGGAAACTTGCTGAAACCGCAGCCATGCAGCCTGCAGCACCGAAGAAAGAGCCCGCCCCCACCCCGCCTCCCGCGCCCGAGCCTCCTCCCAAACCCGAGCCCCAACCCGAGCCCGAGCCTCAGCCTAAAAAGCTCCCGGCAGAGCAGCGCCTCCGGGAAGACATCGAGAAAGCCATCGCCCGCGGCACCAGGTACGTGCTGGGCCAGCGCCAGAGCAACGGCGCTTTCCGCTCTTCTTACTCGGGGTCGTATCCGCAGGGCCCGACCTCGCTCGCGCTGTGCGCGCTCATGAAATGCGGCGCCGACCGCGACTCGAAAGAGATAAAAGAAGGCTTCAACTACCTGCAGAAAATGACAATGAGGCGAACTTACAGCGTCTCTCTCTACATGCTCGCGCTCGAGGCGAAGTTCGAGCCGCACGGCGACGAGATAAGCCCGAAAGTCCCGTTCGAGGAACAGGTAAGGAAGCGCTTCAAGCAGTATGCCACTTACTCGGAGAAACGCACCGCGTCCGCAATCGTCACGTGGCTGCGGAACGCGCAGCTCCAGAACGGCATGTGGACGTACAGCGGCCCTTCCACCTCCACCGGCACGTACAGGCGCAATCGAACCGGCGGCGACGGCTCCAACACGCAGTTCGCCGTACTGGCGCTGTACGCGGCGCACCGCCTGGGACTCATGCTGCCCGGAGAGTCGATTTCGCTTCTCGCCGGAACCTATCTCGAAAATCAGGAGAAATCGGGCAAAGCGGTCGAACCGTTCCCCGTGCCCGCGGCTGACATGCCCATTCACAAGCTCCGGGCGACGGAGAAGAAGGCGCTCACGAAGCGCGGCGGCCCCCACACAGTCTCGATAGACGAACTCTACGGAACGGAGTCGGGCCTCGGGTCCATGTGCGCCAGGGGCTGGGACTACTCCGCCACGTATCGCTCGCGGCCCTACCTCTCGATGAGCTGCGCGGGCGTATGCAACCTCGTGCTCGCCAAGGCGGTGCTCGAGCGCCAGTCCGGCTATTCGAAAAACCGCGCCAGGATAGACCGCGCCATCCGCGACGGAGCAGGCTACATCGCCGCAAACCTCGGCTCCTACCTCGACGGCTCGAGCGGCAGGAGATACCGCGGGAGCAGGTTTTACTACACCCTCTACTCCGTGGAGCGCGCCGGCATGCTCACCCTCTGCGAGAGGTTCGGAGAAATGAACTGGTACGAGGCGGGTGCGAAACTCCTGCTGGACATCCAGAGCCCGGACGGGTCATGGGGAAGTTCCCTCGAGGACACGTGCTTCGCGCTGCTCTTCCTGTCCCGTTCCACGACGCCGTTTATCCGCACCTCGGGCCAGATTTACACCGGCTCCGACCTCTTCCCGCGCAAAAAAAAGAAATAGGAACCACACCCGGCGCGCCAGCGCTATGAACCGATAATGGATTTGATGGTTATCTTAGTAGATCCAACGCTTTACTTGTCTTCTGAACATAACGGTCACTTTCACCGAAACGCACTTCATCCGTCTCAACTCTTGAATGCTCGATGTCTCTGAGCTTCTGGACGAATTCGGCAATAGAACCCTGGTTGGGATGCGGTGCGAGAATATAGAATCTTAGAGCATTGTTCTTCTTGTAGCAATCCATGAATATCTCGTTTAGTGGTTCATCCCTGAAGGAGAATCCTATTACAGTGCATCGACTTGCTCTCATAAGGCATTCTCTAAACAATCCATAAAGGGTCATGAAAGGCTCACCCATCTCGGCTGTTGATTTTGCCCTGTAGGGTGGAAAGAGACCTCTCAACCCCACATGACTCTGAGGCGGAACCTCAATACCAGGTATTACGCGTATCCTGTCATCAGGCTGTCGCACCCAATCAAGTGAGCCATGAAGTTTGAAATACGGCACTTTCATCACACCAGTGCTGGCCCCAACAATAGCATTTGCATAGTTGTTGATGTCGAAGTAATGGTATCTCCCGCTCGAGTCACTCGGGGTAACACCATCGATATGAATTGCGATCCCCTTGAAACCACGGTCTTCCCTCATTGATTCAAAAACTAGGTCGTAGTTCGTGGTGAAAATAGTGAACGATTTACCCCTATCCCTCGCTTTTAGGAATATTTCACTCCATTTCTTCCACGCATCTTTTCCGAGACCTTCTCGGCCTCCCCATACCAAGTGCACATCGCGGCAGAGCCAATCTATCGTTTCGGAAAGGACACGGCCAATATCTCCTGAAGTAGCTGCCTGTCTTTGGCAGTCTCCTAACTGCTGTTTGAATGCCTCGCCACCAAACCTTTCTGCGGGCGAACGTGCAACAAGAGTGTGAAGAGTGAGTGCATCCTCTGTTCCGGCATCGTAAAGTTTCTTCCATGACTTGAGAAGCTCCAGTAAATCCTCTACGTCGTAGTTCTCATCTTTGTTGATGATATTCAGAGCCCTCAAGCCTGTGAGTATTAAGCATGTTCTTTCATCAGGGTCAGTTGTGGACAGAGGCCTAAGTGGTGGAATCTGCTTGTCCTTGAGAACCCGTGGAAAGCTGCCGAGAGAAGGAGGCAACCTAAGAAACTTTTCGAAGAACTTGCTGCAAGTCGGCAGTCCAACACAACAAGATGCGCCTGCCCCCAAGAAGAGGATTCTGTCATTGTCCAACTGAGATACAAGATTGTCTATGACTGAACTGGCCATTAGGTGCCTCCTGACTGCTCCAAAGATAGGATAGACTACCAGACACCTGTCTGAAACATCAAGCACAAAAGAAGCACAGCAAAAATGGCTTGACTCCCCTCGCATGAGGACGTATCTTGAACCCAGAAAGGAGGGAATTCATGGCAAAGAACAACAAAAAGTCTAATAACGCTAATTCTCTTGAGGAAAAGACCTGCTTCTTCATCGCACCTATTGGCGATGCAGGTTCCGAGGTGCGTCTACACTCAGACAACATGCGGTTTGTGGTTGAGCAAGCTCTATCGGATATGGGGTTCGTAGTTCAACGTGCTGACGATATATCTGAAGGCGGTATGATCACTCGGCAGATTATTGACCGTATTGTTAAGGCCAAACTCGTTGTTGCTGACATGACCGGTGGGAACCCTAATGTCTACTACGAGATGGCGGTTCGGCACGTGTCTCGGAAACCTATTATTCATATAATACGTGAAGGTGAAACCCCGCCTTTCGACAATAAGGACGTCAGACCGGTGTTTGTGAATCTCAAGAGACTTGAATCTATAAACACGGCAGTAGAGAACATTGCTGAACAGGCCCACCAAGTTCTTGATCCCAAATGGGAAGCTGCTAATCCCATCGTAGACTCGCTCGATATAAATGCATTGCGGGGAAGAGAGTTGCCTGATGGAGATATTCTCCCTAGGCTGCTGTCAGAAGTGTCTGACATTAAATCGAGTATAGCATGGCTTACTGGAAAAGTGCGAGAATCTTCGACTGTAGCTGTTCGCGGTATGACAACCCAAGAAATGCTGCAGGAGTGTCTCAGAAATGATATGGTTTATGGAGATGTTGAGCCAATTGCCGGTGATACCTCGCCTATATACGAAGTACCGACAAGGGGAAGGGTAATACGAAGATAACCCCTTCGCAAAAAATTGGAAACTTGGGGACACAATACGGGTTTTTACTTAGTCTCAGGTCTCAAGCCTCACGTTCACCCTTCCATTCTCCGTAGTACTACGAAGGACGAATCGCAGTAATTCTGCTACGGAGAACGGGCCTCAAGCCTTATATTTAGCAGCTTCCAGCGCGGCTTCGCCGAGAGAGTTGTAAGTTGATAGTAGTAAGTAGATCAGAATAACCCTCCCTCTCTGTGTCCTTCGACTCCTCCTGTCTTCGTCTTTACCAGACAAGAACTGGTTTTCCTCTGTGCGTATTCTCTGTGCTCTCAGTGCCTCTGTGGTAAAAAACACGTTTTCGCCTGCCCTGCAGGCCTTATAGCTGGCAGCATCAAGCCTGATGCCGGCCTGAGAGCCGCATGGGATAAGGGCTACAGCGTTTGCGGCTTCGGGTGACAAATTTTGTCACACGCCGCCGACACCAAAAAGATGTAACAAGTCGAAGTTTTTTTTGAGTCGCATGTCCTCTGTAGTGAACACCTTGCGGAAATCGCCTTTTTCGGCAAGCCCGTTTCATCACATTTGGGTCTTCTGTAAGAGCGCGATGTATAGAGGGCAGTGTGAAAGACAGGGTGTTCTTTCACCGCAGAGAACGCGGAGAAAGGCAATTTATTGTTGGGAAAAAGACAAGAGGAAGAGAAAGGCAGAGGCCGCAGAGAAGAAAGGAAAGGAGGTAAAAAAAGAAAAAGGAGTTTCATCTCTGCGAATCTCTGCGGTGCCGCAGGCATATTATCAAAAGTGGCTGTGCCACCTCGGCGTCTCAGCGGTTAGTAAACTGTTACGGAAGGAGAATGATGATGCCTCGATTTCGCACAGGCGTCTTGATGCGCCGGCATCTGGTCGTGGAGAAGCTTGTCAGGGGCTACTCGCCCGAAGA
>CAZXNM010000030.1:0-15938 GCA_964641955.1 uncultured Planctomycetota bacterium | reverse complement strand
GCGTGCCGGGCGACTACACGACAATCCAGGCGGCGATAGATGCCGCGGCCAACGGTGATATAGTGCTGGTCGCCGACGGCACCTACACCGGCACCGGCAACAAGGACCTCGATTTCAACGGCAAGCCAATCACGGTCAGGTCCGAAAACGGCCTCGAGTACTGTACAATCGACTGCCAGAACTCCGGCCGGGGATTCTACTTCCACGCCGACGAATCTGCTTCTTCGACGGTCCAGGGTTTCACTATTGAAAATGGTGTCGCCGGCGACGGAAAGGGCGGCGGCATCAAGTGTTACAATTCGAGTCCGACCGTATCGGACTGCATTATCAAGAACTGCAGCGCCTCTTCATACGGAGGCGGCATTTTCTGCGACCACGCGGACCCGGTTATTTCAAACTGCAGGGTGGTCGATAACTCCGCTAAGTATGGCGGCGGTATCCATGTGCTTTACTGCACCTCGGTCATTTCCGGCTGTGTTGTATCCGGCAATACCGCGGAGAGTTACGGAGGCGGCATCGACTGCTACGTTTCGACCGGCAAGCCGAAAATTACGAACTGTGTTATCACCGGCAACTCCGTGACCGCCGTTTCTTCCGGATATGGCGGCGGCGGTATCTGTTCCCGCTACAATGCGAGGCCGGAGCTGACAAGCTGCCTTGTTGCATCCAACACGGCGGGATATTACGGCGGCGGGGTTTACTGCAACAGCGGCGAGTGCGTGCTGACGAACTGCACGGTTTCAGCCAACGGGGCGGGACGCGGCGGAGGCATTGCCTGCCTGACGGGGGTGCTCGTTCTCGAAAACTCGATTGTCTGGGGCAACGATGCCACAGTGGCGGTGAACGAGATACTTGTCAGCAGCTCGACCGCGACCGCCAACCACTGCGACTTCCGCGACGGCACAGGAAACGTGAGCGGCGCCGTTGCAGAAACCGCCTGCATTCATGCGGACCCGCTTTTCGCAAGCATCGCGGGCGAGAACTTCCGCCTGCTCCCCGGCTCTCCGTGCATTGATGCCGGCAACAACAGCCACGTGGGCACGGGAGACGAGGACCTCGATGGCAGGGATAGGATAATCAACGTGACCGTGGACATGGGGACATACGAGCTTGGAGGACTTGCCGTCCCCTCGGTTTACGCCACGATTCAGGCGGCGATTGATGCCGCGCAGGACGGCGACACCGTCGTCGTTGCAGATGGTACGTACCAGGGGACGGGCAACAAAGACCTGGATTTCGGCGGGAAGATGATTATCGTCTGCTCCGAGAACGGAGCTGCAAGCTGCATAATCGACTGCCAGGATTCGGGCCGCGGTTTCTACTTCCACTCAGATGAGACTCCCGGCTCGGTCGTCGCATGCTTCACAATTCAGAACGGAGATGTGGGAATCGAGCGCGGCGGCGCGATTTACTGCGATAATTCCAGTCCGACCATCGCCAACTGCACTCTGGAAAGTAACACTGCGAGACGGGGTGGTGCCGTTGCATGTAGGTATAATAACTGCAGTGCGCTGATTGTGAACTGTATAGTGTCGAATAATTCAGCTCTTTACGGCGGCGGAGTATGGTGCGAGTCGTCGGCAAGTCCAATAATAAGCAATTGCGTTATAATAAATAACACAAGCGATAACAACGGGGGCGGCATCTTCTCGGATGGCTCAACACCAGCGTTCTTCAACTGTCTGATTGCTGGTAACCAGGCAGTGTCGCCTGGCAATGGAGGGGGCGCATATTTCCTGAACGGCTCAGTTGCAACGATGGACAATTGCACTATCGCCGGCAACCAGGGAGCCTATGGCGGTGGAATAAGCTGCAAGGACAGCGGGACTGCAGCGACCATCGAGAACTTGATTATCTGGGCCAATACTGCCTCGGGCAACGGGAACCAGATTTACGCATATGGCAGCGGGAGCATCACGCTCAACTATTGCGACTATGCAGATGGCGTCGGTGACGCTGTGGAATCATCAGGCGGCACAATAACTCCAGACATTAACTGCATCAACTCGGATCCGCTGTTTGTGACCGGGCCGAACGGCAATTACTACCTTGGCCAGATTGCGGCCGGGCAGGGCGCGGACAGCCCGTGCGTCGATACAGGAAGCGATACTGCCGCAAACCTGGGACTTGACGCCCGGACCACGCGGACCGACCACGTTCTTGACGCAGGCACGGTTGATATGGGTTACCATTACGAGCCTTGATGGGGAAGAGAGGATTCCGAGATATGGGTACATTCCGCAAACGGCATCTGAAACTCCTGACACTGGCTCTTTTGGTGGTCGCTTGCGGCTGCGCGGTGGGCAGGCCGCTTTCGCTGTCGGAGGAAGCCGAGCTGCGGCGGCTGCATATCGCTCGTCCGCAGGGATTGAGATACTCGGTCGCGGTCGCGCCCATCGGCGTGTACCGGTCCGCGGCGGGGGAGGACGGGGACCGCTGGCCGCTGAGCTTCAAGCCCGCCGAGATGCAGGAGAAGATTGCGGTCGGGCTGAGGGAAATTCCCGTGTTTGCGGACGTGGTCAAGGTTAGCCATTCCGACCCGGCCGCCGCGGGGAGAGCGGGTGCCCGTCTCCTCCTGAAGGTGAGTTTCTCCGACTGCACGACCTCCTTCGGCGGTACGAACGGTTACTTCATCCCAAACATTCTGCTGTGGGGAATTCTTTCGCCGATAGCTTCCGCCTTCGTTGCAGATGAGTTTTTCATGGTTGAGGGCAAGGTCATCGCGCAGCTTCTCGACACGGGCAACGGCGAGCCGGTCTGGACGCGCTCGTTCGCCCTTCAGGAAAGGTACGACCTGAACGACTGGCAGCGCGGCCCGACCGTCTGGGACTTTTTCTTCATTGCGCCCTTTTACCATTCGTGGACGCCAGCGAAAGTCGATGCCGTCGTGCTGCCGCACGTGGTGCGCAAGGTACAGGTCGAGCTGGCCAGGGGCATCCTCGCCGACGTCGAGCCGCCCGCGTGCAGCATCGCCATTGCGATAGGGCTGAATTCCTGCGGGCTGCCCGGCTCTTCGGAACTCAAGTACGCCGAGAGCGATGCTCAAGATGTTGCGGGATTGCTCTCCAAGTCGGGTTTCGACGACGTGACTGTGCTCAAGGGTGCTGAAGCAACCGTGTCTGCATTAGAAAGCATCCTGCGCAAGAGCGCAGGCAGATCTGATGTGGATATCGAGAGGGTAATAGTATTCTTCTCGGGACTGGGCACGACGGTTGCAGGCGGACCTTCGATTCTCCTGCACGGCACTGACGCCGGAGAATCAGAGTTGAGCCTCCAGCGGCTCTTCGAGATGCTAAGAGAAATCACGGCACGCGACAGGATTGTGATAGTGGATGCAGGCTTCTCCGGCAGCGAAGGTAAGGCTTTCAGAGTCGCCGAAGGCACATCCGGCACGCGAGTCTCCGTGCCCGAGCAGCTCGCTGGCTCGAGCGAAGTGACCTTCCTGCTCGCCGGGGCTGTGGAGGGTACCGCGTACGAGTCGGACGAGCTTGCCCATAGTGTCTTTACGCATTTCCTGCTGCAGCGCGGCCTGACCCGCAGGGCTGACTTGAACAACAACGGGATTATCACGGTACACGAAAGCCTGAGGTCGTCAGCCTGGCTCACCACTCGCCACGTTCACAGCAAGCTGCAGGGCAGGTCCCAGAATCCGTGCACTCTTGGCGCTGATACCGACAAGATGGAGCTTCTCAAGCTGAAATAAAAGCGCCAAAACATCTTAATAGTTCAAGCGGTTCTTGCCGTAAGCTTCATTAAATCAATGAGATGCGTTGAAATGTCGCTCTGGAAGGATGCCAAGTAGCGGTGGAGATTCGGTTCTAATACTGTCCAATTTCGGCTATTTTGTATTTTAGGAGTGCAGCAAAGGTCCCGTTCAGAACGTGAGCACCAGCGATATGAACGGGCCTTCGGAGCTGATTTTAGTGATGAACACCTCGCCCGACTCGTCATCTTCGTACTTCAGGTGCGTGTTCGAATAAGCGTAGCCGAACTCGACCGCCAGCGCTTCCATGATGACGAAGCCGAAGGCGACCTTAAACTCGATGTGGTTCCTGAGATAATGCTCGCCGTACTCGAAGCTCAGGGCCTGAGCCTGAATCGACCACGTGAGGCCGTCGCGGTAGATTGCATTGAGCCTGAATCCGACATACATGATGGGCGCATCATGCGTGTCGGTCGCCCGGTCGCCGTCGTTCATGTCCTCCATGCGCGCGTTGAGCTTGAAGTATCGGCCGCCGAGCAGCGCGCTTATGTCGATGCGATGCGAGTCGGACTTGTGCAGCGCGCCGAGGTTCGCAGCCAGCCCGATGCCTCCCTGCTGGAGATAGAACTCCGATTCGACCGTATGGCCTGCCTCGAAGGTGTAGCCATAGAAGTTCTTGTCAGCCACCATGATGCTGCGGCCCGAGAATGTCATCTCCTGGTATTCGAGCGAGAAGCCGAAACGGGCGCTGAACGCGGTCTCCACGAGCAGCGAGCCTTTTTCCATATCCAGGCCGAGGTCCTGCTCCAGGTCTATGGTGTGACCCTGGACGAGGGTAGTGAGGGTGGGGTCAAGACCGGTATTGCGCACCGACATAGAGCTGTTCGTGCGCCAGAAGCTGGCCTTGAGCTTCACCTGTTCGATCTCCTCGCCCTTCTCGACCAGCTTCGCCGAGTGTCTTTCCGATTTCAGCAGCGAATTGAGGCTTGCGTTCTCTTCGCGCAGCCCCTGCACTTCCTTCTGCAGGCCTGTGACTTCGGTGGTTTTCTTGGCGAGCTGCTCCTGCAGGTTCGCCGCTTCTGCCTCGCCCGTGGCGGCGGACTCTTCGACGCTTTCCTGCGCCTTTCCGAGCTTGCCTTTCAACTCGGATATCTCGCCGTCCTTCTTCCTTATGGTTTCGTCCATTGCGGCGATTGCGTCGTTGAGAGTTTTCACCTGCTGGGCGGCATCGCCCTTGGCTTCCACGGCTTTCCTTAGGGAATCAATCTCGGTCTTATCCACGCGGGCGTCTTCTTCGAGCTTGCCGACCTTGCCTTCGAGCGCCTTTACCTCGGTCTCCTTTGCGCCCAGCTCTCTTTCCTTCTGGCGCAGCGCCTCGTTCGCCTTGCTCAACTCTTCGGTCGCTTGGCCCGATTTTGCCACCGTGTCGCTCAAGACTCGAATCTTGTCGTCTTTTTCCGTGATGGATTTCTCGATTCTGTCCATCTTTTCCTTGAGTTCCTGAATCTGCTGCTCCCTGTCCCGGAGCTGGGCCTGGAGTACCTCCTTGGCCGCCTTGTCCACCGAGGCGGAGTCCGCCTGCTGGCGCGCGCTGTCCATCTGCTTGAGAAGACGCTCGTTTTCCTTTTCGAGCCTCGCGGCGTCCGTCTTGGCGGCGGACAGGTTGAGCTGTGCCTGGGTCAGGCTCGAGTTGGCCTTTCTCAGCTCGTCGTCGAGTGCGTCGATACGCTCGTCGCGCTTGTCTATATCCGCGCGCAGCTTCTTGACAACGGCATCGCTGCCTTCTTCGAACTGCTGTATCTGATTCTTAAGGCCCTGTATCTCCAGGTTCAGGTTGTCCGAGAGTGTCTTTCCCTGCTTGATGGTGTAGTTGAGTTCGTTTATCTGCTTGTTCAGCTTGTCCGCCTCATCGAGCCTGGCGCGAAGCTCCTGGTCGAGGCGGGTGTTCTTGTCTTTCAGGTCTTCGATTTCGCTGTTCTGTTTGGACTGCTCGGTGGTGGCCTGTGTCCTGGTGAGTTCGACCTTGTTGTAGGTGACGAAATAAAGGGCGCCGAAGC
This sequence comes from uncultured Planctomycetota bacterium, assembly GCA_964641955.1. Classification (GTDB taxonomy): domain Bacteria; phylum Planctomycetota; class SKW154; order SKW154; family DAOVDS01; genus CAZXNM01. The sequence continues at coordinate 10,178 of CAZXNM010000030.1, read as the reverse complement.
CGGCCGCGGCCGCGAAGCCGAGAATGGCGAGAATAACCGCAGCCCAGCTCGAGCCCTGCATCGACCTGTATTCTTTTGCCGTCATTCTATCTTGTGGGTCCAACGTGAAACCCTCCCGTTTGCGAGTTTCCTACATTATAGCCCCGAAAGGCGGGGTGTCAAACAGTTTGCCTGATATGCGATATTCACGCGGACCGGCGGCGGTTGCGCTGGACATAGTGGAATCCACCAGATAACATTATCCGCTTCCCGTAACTGTTAGTAGAGACGGGCGGGCCGGGTTCAATATTCTAAATATCTGGCCTTCAAGGCGCCGGGAGAGCCAATGGCCTACGAGGGAGAGATTGCAGCGCTGGCGACGGCGTTCTGCTGGGCGAACACGTCCATGTTCTTCGCCACGGCGGGCAGGCGCATCGGTTCTTTCCAGGTCAACCAGATACGCATCGTCATGGCAGTAATTTTCCTCTTGGTCATGCATTCCATCAGCGAGGGCGCTTTATGGCCCGTTCACGTTTCGTGGTTTCAGTTCAAGTACCTTGCCCTGAGCGGACTTGTGGGTCTGTTCATCGGAGACACGTTCTACTTCAAGGCTCTTGTAGACCTCGGACCGAAGCTCGCGACGCTCATGATGTCGCTGTACCCCCTTGTTGCGGCCTTCACGGCATATCTCTGGCTGCAGGAGGCGCTGGGCGTACAGGCGCTTCTGGGCATGGGCATTGCGCTCGGCGGCGTCGTGGTCGCGGTCCTCGGACGGCGCCCGAGAAATCAGGATACGAGTAAAAAGGGACACATTCTACTCGGGCTTCTTTTCGGCCTGCTGGGCTCGGTGGGGCAGGGCGTAGGCTACGTGCTCGCAAAGGTCGGCCTGATGGAGATGAAGGCGCTCTCGGGTACCGTAGTGAGGATGACCGTGGCCATGGCGGCGCTGTGGCTCGTCGCCGCGGGGCAATATTTTCTTTCGCGAAGGTCGGGAAAGAAAATGGCGCTCTGGGGCAGCTTCAAGGATATGAAAGCTCTGCGTTTTACGGCGGGCGGGGCATTTTTCGGGCCGTTTCTGGGTGTCTGGCTCTCGCTCTACGCGGTGAAGCACGGCAAAATCGGCGTAGTAAGCACCATAATGGCGACGATTCCGATTATCGCGATTCCTCTGACTTGGGCCATTTACAAGGAGCGTCCGAGAATGCTGGAGATAGTCGGAGCGCTGATTACAGTCGTGGGAGTCTCGCTCCTGTTTCTGCCTGTATTCGCGTGGCTCGGAATCTGAGGCTGCTACTTGCCTTTGATTTCGTCAAGCCTGGCCTTTAGAGCTTCCTTGTCCATCATGCCTATATTCTGCCCGAGGACGTTGCCGCTTGAGTCGTAGAACACGAGCGTAGGCACGGCGGTGATGTTGAGTTTCTGCGCCTCTTCGAGCACGTCGTAGACGTCGAGGTACTGTATGTCGACTTCGTCCGCGTATTCTTCCTTGAGCCCATTAACTATGGGCTTCTGCGCGGTGCAGGCCGGTCAGGCCGCGGTCGAGAAGACTTTCAATGCCGGTTTCATCTCAGCTCCCTTCGGTTGATGTTCCTTTCAAAGAGGTATAATCATAACTGTTCCGGTTAGCTTTGTTCAAGAGAAAGATGAGTTTACTTCCAGGTGAAGTCGCTATCTGCTATCGTATCCAGACGATGTATGTTAGCTTCTGACGGTGTTCTTTTTCAGGATGGGCGAGGATCTCGGCGCGCTTTGGGTCGTTCGGTTCGTAGTCGGGGAAAACGATGAAGCATACTGTGCATCCGCTGTAGATCCCGACCCAGTCGTGTGAAGTGCTTTCGACCATGATAGTGTACTTCTCGGTATCTTTGTATTGCTCAAGCTCCTTCATTCCCTTGTCGCGCACGGACTGCCAGTTCTTGTCTACTTTATATCCCTTGGATTTCAGGAAGGTGAGCACATCGCTGTAGAGTTGCCTTTGCGAATATCCATCTACCTTCATGGTCAGGGTCAGTGTCCTTGAGCCTTTCGCGACACACTCCTGAAGTTCCAGCGAGTTGTCGACAACACCCTCTGGGATATAGAGAGCACGCTCTATTCCTGTATATCTATAGTTATACTCCTGCCAGTGCTGTAGACTCAGCATCACGGCGATAATCACTGCAACAGCCACAAGAATGAACGTCATTACCTTCATTTAACACTCCTGTTGCGGTGCTTTCGTCAGCGTGAAGACGGTGTCGAGCTCCGGTTTCCTGATGACACTGCACAAATTTCAACTGCCTCCGCTGGACTTGAGCTTCTGCAGGTGCTCTGAGAGGATATGCAGGAGCCAGGGCAGTTCGCTCTGTTTCGCCTGCATTCCAAACACAATGGTGGATTCACTGCCCCATTCGCCGGCCGTGAGATGCTTCATGTACTGAAAGAATTCACCGTAGAAGGCCGCCACTGCGTGGAATATGATCAGAAACACCAACTTTGGTTTGGATATTCCGACACTTGTATTGTCCGCAGCATCTGTTGTTTCCGACTCTTGGGTAACCGGCTTGGAAGTTGCTCTGAGGAAAAAGCGGTTGATCAGCGGGAATCGCCTGCCGGCGACAGCCTTACGTCCCCAACGGAAATATCCTGCCGGCGTCAGTGTGAATGCGATGATTTTCGACACAGGCATGCTGCGCGAGAAGAACACCCGGAAGCTGCCGGAAACGTGCAGGCTTTCGGGTCCCAGGGCAACAATCTCCATGCGGGGCTTGAGTATGAAGAAGAACCACCCGCACACCGCAATACTTCCAATAAACATACCTTGATACACACGAGCAGATGAGGTTTCTTCTGTTAGGGCGCAAAGCAGACCGAATACGATGATGCTGCAGCCCCAGAAACACATGAAGAACCAGAAACCCCACGTAGGACGACCGGGAATCCGAATAGTGAGGATATCGTCAGTTACGGCAAGCTCAATTCTGCTGTCGGCGGGCTTCTCAATCTGCGCAGGCACGGTTGTGTCCCCCTGCTCACCTGTCCGATTTACTCCAAGCTCCGTCAGGGGCCGCCGGGTGCTTTCGTGAGCGTGAAGACGGTGTCGAGCTTGAGCTTTTTGGCGGCGGCGGTGATTTCCTTCTTCGTCATCGAGGCGATGCGCCGGCCAATTTCCTCCGGCGTGGCGCGCGAGCCGTGCAGCAGGTGCACGAAGTGGAAGTGAATCTCCTTCGCGGGCGAGTCGGTTATCGAGGCGATGTCATCGAGAATGCTCGCCTTGGTCGAGTCCAGCTCGAACCTGCTTATTCTGCCCGCCCTGACTTCATCGAGCTGCTTTTCAATGAGCTTGCGCGCCTTCAACTCGGTGCCGGGGTCCACGCCCGCGTAGACTACCATGATTCCCTTGCTGCGAATCATGTGCGAGTGGACCGAGTAAGCGAGCGATTCCTTCTCCCTGACGACGCGGAAGAGCTTCGAATGTGGGAAGCCGCCCAGCACGGCCGCTGCCATTGCCAGCGCCTGGGACGCTTTCTGGCCGAAGCCGGCATTGCACCTGTAGCCCATGAGCAGGTGGCACTGGGATGCATCGACGTGTTCCTCGACCTCTCGCGGCCTGCGAGGAGCAGCCTTGATAACCGGGGCCGACAGCCTGAAGCGGCCGCCGCGCCTGCTCTTGAAGATGCGCCCGACGCTCTGCAGGACCTTCTCGGGCTCTACATCCCCGACGATGTAGACATCAAACATCACCTGACGCAGCATGGCGGAGTGGAAGCTGAAAAGGTTCGCTGGGGTGATTGACTTCAGGTCTTTCGCCCTGCCGTATTCGTATCGCCCGAAAGGCTCGCCTTTGCACATGGTTTCTATGAGGCGCTCGAGCGCATAAGAAGGCCGCTTCTCTGGGAGCGAGAGTATGAACTTGCGCAGGTTGTCCTTTTCCGACTCGACGAAGCCATCCACGAAGCCGCCGCTGCCCGCCGGCTGAAAAATCAACTCGTGGAGGAACTCGAGCACGCGCTCGAGGACCGGCGTTCGCGTGGGCAGGTAGCGCTCGTTTGGCGCGTCCGCCACGAACGAGAGAACCTGCCATTCGCCCACCTTCGAGACGTCCGTGCCGACCGCCGTCCCGTAAAGGCTTTCGAGATGCCTCGATATGCGCGTCATTGTGGGGTGGCTTCTCGTGCCGCGGCGCAGGATATAGGGGAGCAGAGCCGCCCGCGTCGTGTTCCTGTCGAGGTTTCGCGTGAGGTAGATGCGCACGGCGGTTGTCTTGAACTGGGTCGTCGGCCTTATGTGAATCCTGAAGCCAGGCGACAGGGCGTGGGTCTGGAAGGTCATAGGGGTTTGGCCCCCTGCTGCAGAAGGGCCATGTCAGCGTCGGCCATCATCTCAATCATCTGCTCGAAGCTGACCTCGGGCTTCCAGCCGAGGACTTTTTTCGCCTTTGTCGCATCGGCGCAGAGATGGTCAACTTCCGCCGGGCGCATGAATTCCGGGTCGCTGACGACGTGCTTTTCCCAGTCGAGACCGAGATGGCCAAACGCGACCTCGCAGACGTTGCGGACGGTGTGGCACTTTCCCGAGCCCACGACGAAGTCCTGCGGCTCATCCTGCTGCAGCATGAGCCACATTGCCATGACGTAATCGCCGGCGTAGCCCCAGTCGCGCTCAGCGTCGAGATTGCCCAGCGCGAGCTTCTCCTGCATCCCGCGCTTGATGCGGGCGGCGCCGTTTGTAATCTTGCGCGTGACAAACTCCAGCCCGCGCCTCGGCGACTCGTGGTTGAACAGGATGCCGCTTGCGGCGAAAATGTCGTAGCTCTCCCGGTAGTTCACCGTAATGAAGTGACCGTAGACTTTCGCCACTCCGTAGGGGCTTCTCGGGTAGAATGGAGTGTTCTCGTTCTGGGGCGTTTCCCTGACTTTGCCGAACATCTCCGAGGAGGATGCCTGGTAGAACCTGATGTCCCTGTTGACGAGGCGTATAGCCTCGAGCATGCGCGTTACGCCGAGTGCTGTAAACTCGCCGGTAAGGAGCGGCTGCTTCCACGAAGTGGGCACGAAGCTCTGCGCTGCGAGGTTGTAAACCTCGTCAGGCTCGACATCCCTTATGAGATTGACGATGGATAGCTGGTCGAGCAGGTCCGCCTGGTGCAGGCTGACCTTGTCGCGCAGGTGTGCGATTCGGTCGAATTTCTCGACGCTCGAACGTCGAACCATGCCGTGCACCTCGTAGCCCTTGTCGAGAAGAAGGTCTGCGAGATACGAGCCATCCTGCCCGGTAATCCCCGTTATCAGAGCTTTCGGCACTGGACTGTTCCTTCCGTGCTGAAGTTATTGCGCGAGCGCAGTATATAGCGCCGCTCCGGCGCTGTCAAGGCGCCGGTGCACTCCATTCTACATGACGCATGGCGGGTCGTTCGGCCCGGCAGGCTTCGTGTGGTTTGCGCGAACTAGGCCCGTCTGGTCGATGTAGAAATGTCGGTAGCTGAACTTGCTGTCGTCTTCCGGGTCCGCTCTGAACGCATAGCCGCTCTCGTTCGCCGACACGACTGTAAAAGTGTAGTTGTGTTTCTTCCCGGCGGCGAGGGCGGGGTCGTTAATCATGCCCGCGCCCCTGAGTTCCTCGAGAGTTCCGTAACGGTTGTTACGCTGATAGAACTGTGTCTGCGCAATGTGCAGGTTGCGAAGCTCCGCGACGACCGCGAGGTCGCCTGCCGCCCTCATCGTGCTTACAGCCTGTTCCGTGCAGCCCGCGGCAATCAGCAGAAGGACGATAACGGTCGTAATTCTGACAGTCATTGAAACCTCCCTGAGAAGAAAGGCCGGCTTCCGCAGCCGGCCTTCGAACTCGCTCGAACGAGGAAACGGCTCAGATAATCTCCATTTTCTTGCCGATTTTCGCGAAGATGTCGAGGGCGCGCTGGAGTTCGTCCCTCGTGTGGGTCGCGGTCACGATTGTTCTGACCCTCGCTGCCCCCCGGGGCACGGTCGGGAAGACGATTCCGACGCCCATGACGCCCGCGTCGTAGAGCGCGCGCATGAACTTCATCGTCTTTGCTTCGTCCCCGACGATAATCGGCGTTATCGGGGTTTCGCTCCTGCCCGTGTCGAAGCCGAGGTCCTGCAGCCCCTTCTTGAAGAAGTCGGCGTTTTCCCAGAGCTTCTCGACGAGTTCCGGCTGTTCCAGGACTACGTCGAGCGACGCTATGCAGGCCGCGGCAACTCCCGGTGGGTGGGCCGTGGAGAACAGGAACGGCCTGGCCGAATGGCGCAGGACATCCGTGAGGTTCTTCGTGCCGCAGATATACCCGCCGAGGCACCCGAGTCCCTTGGAGAGCGTGCCCATCTGGATATCCCAGTCCTCGTACTTCATAGTGCCTTTCTGGACGAAGTGCGAGACAGTCCCGCGTCCGTTAGGCCCGAGCACGCCCGAGGCGTGCGCGTCATCGACGAAGGTGAACGCATTATACTGCTTCGCAAGCTTTGCAATCTCGTCGAGCGGCGCGATGTCGCCGTCCATGGAGAAGACGCCGTCCGTTATCACCATTATGCGGCGCGCGCCCTGCGCCTCCTTGAGCTTGGCTTCGAGCTCGGCCATGTCGCAGTGCTTGTAGATGAACCGCTTCGCCTTCGTGAGGCGCACGCCATCGATTATCGAGGCGTGGTTGAGTTCGTCGGAGATGACGGCATCCTCGTCCTGCTTGCTGGACAGCAGCGCCTGGATGGTGCCGCGGTTGGCCGCGATGCCCGCGACGAAGACGAGGCAGCTTTCCGTGCCCTTGAACTCGGCGAGCCGCTTCTCGAGCTCGATGTGAAGCTCGTTCGTTCCGATAATTGGCCGCACGGCGCCCGCGCCCGCGCCCCACTTCTCGGTCGCCTCAATCATGGCTTTCTTGAGTCTCGGGTGCGTGGCGAGGCCGAGGTAGTTGTTCGAAGACATGTTGATGACTTCCTTGCCATCGATTTTCGATGTCGGAAGCTGCGGGCTGTTAAGGACTCTTTGCTCGGTGAAGACACCCCGCTTCTTGAGGTCGTCAACTTCGGCCTGCAGGAACGGCATAGGCATTGGCCTTCCTCCTCTGTGAAGTAACTGCTGAATTTACGCGCCTGTCGGAAAACTCTATTTTATTGACCGTTCGCCGGCGAGTCAACCATTTTCGCGTCAGAGCCCGAGGCCCTCGGCGAGAAGCTCGCTCACATCCATGACTTCGAGATTGAGCTGCAGGTTGGCGACTGCATCCGCGAACATCTGCAGGCAGTACGGGCACGCCACGACGAGGATATCCGCGCCCGTCTCGACGGCCTGCCTGACGCGCAGGTTGGAGAGGCGCGCATCCATTTCCTGCTCGACCCAGAGCCCTCCGCCGCCTCCGCCGCAGCAGATGGAGAATTCGCGGCTGAAATTCGGAAACTCGACAAGCTCGAGGCCGGGGATGCTCTTGAGTACCTCGCGCGGCTCGTCGTAGATGCCGCTCTGGCGTCCCAGCGTGCAAGGATCGTGGTAGACAGCTTTCTTCTCGATAGATTTTTCCGGCTTGAGCTTTCCTTCCTTGATAAGGCTGTGGAACAGCTCCGTGACGTGCACGACCTCGTAGTTTCCGTCGAACTCGGGGTATTCGTTCTTAAACGTTATCAGGCAGTGCGGGCTCTGGACGAGGATTTTCTTGACGCCAGCAGCGTCGAAGGTGGCGATGTTGGCCATTGCCACGTTGGCGAACACCTCCTCCGCGCCGCCGCGCCTGACAGCCTCGCAGCAGCACTTCTCCTCCTCGCCGATAATCCCGTAAGTAATGCCGGCCTCCTTGAGTATCTTCACGGTGGCGACTGCGAGCTTCTTTGCCCTCGCGTCGTAGGCCGGTGTGCAGCAGGAGAAATAGAGGAATTCCTGTGTGCCGTCGAACTTCGGGACGTCGAGTTCCTTTGTCCACTCCGTGCGCTTCTCCGGTCCTTCCATGAAGGGGTTGCCACCGCTGGATATCGAGGCCACGACCGACTGCAGCGTACCCGGCATGCCGCCGAATTCGGTCAGGACGCGCCGCACCGCGCGCATTACCTTGGCCTGGCTGATTCCCCGCGGGCAGGTGTTCTTGCACGCCTCGCATCCGACGCACTGCCAGACTTCCGGCCCTTCGGTGTCTATCACGCCGAGCTTGACCTCGTAGGGCACGCGGTACACGGGGTAGGTGACCGCTTCCAGCATGTTCAGCGGGCATGCGCCGGCGCACTTCCCGCACTGGTAGCACTTGTAGGCGTCCGTGCCCTCCATCTCCATGAGGGCGTCCACGATTTCCCAGTCCGGCTCGAGCTTCTGTACCATTGCGCGTCACTCCATTCGGCTGTTCCAGGAAGACCGGAGTTTAACGCGCAATTCGACCGGCGTCAAGTCTTTCGCGATGCCTGCCGGCATGACAATTCCGGCAAAGCTATTCTGGTGGGTTGCAGTGCGAGCATGGAGTGTAGCCTCGATCTTTGGCTTCCTTCAGGGAAATCGGATAGCCGCTTTGGCGCAGATGCTTGCATCCCTCGCGATGGTACTTCTTGCCCGTCTTAGTGACATACACGGTGACTGATTCGGGTTCTTTTTTCTGGGGGCTATCTGGGTCAATTCCGGCTTTCTTGCATAGTTTGGTCAAATATTCGACTCGTTGCCGGAGCTTCGTGTTTTCAGCCTTGAGCTTTTCTATATCTCCTTTCAGGCGCGCTATTTCGTCTTTAGGTTTAGTTTCTTCTTTCTCAATCTTCTGTATCTCATTGCGCTTAATCGTTGTTTCGCCATGACTCATTTTGAGACGAATTGCATCTTTTGTCTCAGAGACGATTTTCCCCTCTAGTTTTCGACCATCGTTCATGTACACGACGTCGCCAATTGCCGCCGTTAAGAAAAGGAATATCGCTACTGCAATAGTAACAGGGAATATCCGTCTCATAGGAACATCACCTTACTCAAAGAGCACTGCTGCTCATTTTGTTGGCCATTTCTTATCGTTGCCTTCCCAGTATATTTTCTCAAGTGTCTCAGTACTGATCTCATATTGCGTGGCAACGCGAGCCATAGCCTGTTGTTCTGATTCTACAGCGTGTTCGCTACTTTTATTGACCTGATTGAGAAATTGTTCTTTTGTAAAATTGTTCATCAGTTCCACACTATTTATCCAGCCACATACGACCCATCCTTCAGGGGTTGTTGCTTTAACACCGTACCAAATCTCCTTGAACGAAGTCTCTTTATCGCTCTTCTTTACATTTATCACTTCCACTTCTGTACCAATAAAGAGATTCTTTGCATTGGCAAGTGCTTCCAGAGCCTCAAACGAATCAACATCCAACTTGCAGACTGGTAATACTGTAATCTTGCTTTTCCTTACTATGAATTTATCCCCGATTTTCAGAGCTTCAGAGGGGTCAGAAGGAACTTCTTCGTCAGCTTTTTTGCCGGCGTCCCAGACAGCTTGGCAGCATTTTTGATATATTTCCATTCGTTTTGCCTGCGATAACCCAAATATCTTTACCGGCTTGGAATTGAGATACTCGAACTGTTTGTCATCGTACGTAATAGAAGGTTCCGCATCATCTCTCAGCTTGACAAGGTAGGCAATACTCAAGTTTGATTTAGCTCGTGCTTCATTCGTATAAGCATATATGAAAATATGCGTGGGCTTTTCATGATACTTCCATTTCTTGGTGTCTTTCATTTTGTCGTAAAGTCTTAGAAGCAACTCACTGACGCTCTCTTTGGTTATGTTACCTGTCAAAATGATATTGCCATGGTATTGAGACTTCATGACTGTGTTCATACACGTTTCGTTCAACAGTTCATATCCTGGTATTGCTAGACCGTCAAGTGTAGGCTTTTCACTATCCGTTGATATATCACCCGATGTGTCACTTATTGTCGCATTCGGAGTGTTATTGGCTTCAGGTCGTGAGATTACAACTACTGTAATAGCGATGAGAAAGACAACAACCGCTGATGTTGCAGCGAAAATGACTAACCGGCGCTTATTTTTTCCTTCAAGTATGTTATCTTGGCTCTGAAGATTTTCGCTTGCCGCGATGTTTTCGTCTTTTGTTTCAACGGTGATTTTCAACTTACACCCAGGACACTTTATGGTTTTGTGATGATAACTCTCAGGTGCCGAAAAAACTTGTTTGCAACCTGGACATCTGAATCTGACTTACCCCCGTTTTATGTACCAACTGCAATGAGAGGATCTGCGTTCTGTA
>CAZXNM010000029.1:0-17116 GCA_964641955.1 uncultured Planctomycetota bacterium | reverse complement strand
TCCTCACCGAGCTCGCAGAGGCTACCGGCGGACACTACAGGGAGGTCTCGCGGTAGGGACCTCGAAATTGAAGAAAAGAGCGGGGGCCGGTGGAAAAGCCGGCCCCCGCCTTTCAGAATAATGCAACTATCGTGTTCACGCTTGCGTCTCTACATACTGAGGTTGAAAAGATTCGCAATAATGTTACAGATTTGAGAGGAGACGCCATGGAACGCCAGGCAGATGACTCTCGGCGTAAAATGCGCGGCAGCATGTTGATTGTGGCCATGGGCATACTGACGCTTATGTCCATTATGGCGATAACTTTCGCGCGTCTTATGAAGCTCGAGAGCGCGGCTTCCACGAATTACCTGAATATGATAAGGGCCAAGCTGCTGGCCGAAAGCGGTCTCGAACGCGCGAAGGTCAACCTCCGCAGTGTCGCCAGCACGAATCACTACGATTCGATAGACGACCCATGGGTCTTTAAGGATGACAAAGGAAGCCTCGGAGCGGGCACGCTGATAGAAGATGCAAAGAAGCCGTCTTTCGAGGGAGACCTCGGCGGCCGGTACACGCTGCAGGGCGACACCTACAAGGTGAAGGTGATTGACTGCGCAAGCCAGATGAACCTCAACGGGACCCAGCCCACGCTTCCGCAGATGCTCGAAAACCTCGGTGCGGCCATAGCCAAGTCCAAGGGCGTGGACGATCCCATCGCCGACCTGGAGTACAAGGGCGCCGCCGGGCCAAAGGCGATAATCGCGTTTCGGGCTGACCTGATAAATGGCAAGTTTTCTTCGAAGATGCAGCTTCTGGAACTCTTCCAGATGAGCGAGCGCGAGAAGGGCACGCAGGATGCCGACAAGGTCGGCCTGGAGAAATTCAACGCTTACAAGGATTATGTTACGGCCAACTCGTGGTTCAACGAGAAAACGGTAAAGGGGCTTCGCAACGACCAGCCCAAAATACCGCCGCTGTACTTCTCGGAACCGCGCGCGCCCATAAACGTCAACACGGCCACTCGCGAAGTGCTTGTTGCCTGCCTGAAGGGTCTCGGGGGCAGGGGGCGTTACGTCGGGCTTGTAACCAAGAAACAGTCCATTGACTCCGACACGCCGGATTACGCCCTGCTTGACCAGAAGGCCAAAGAGGAGCTGACACTCGAAGAGATAGTGGACTTCGTCTATGTCGAGCCGCTCACGGAGCAGCAGGCCGAGCAGATTGCGAGCGCGATTGAGACCCGGAGGGCTGACAGGCCTTTCGCTTCCTACGCTGATTTCGAGTACTTCGTCGATACGGTTGTGCCGAAAGGCGCCCTGCCGCAGTACAAGTCCTCGCTGCACCCGGCGGACAACCGCGACATAGACCATTTCAAGGCGTGGTACGAGCAGGCGGCGCGCGACATGCTGAAGGCCAACTTCAATCCCAATGCCAGGCCCGGCTACTTCAACCCCAGTGTTTCGGCGCGCCTGATTGTTGACAAAGCTAACCTCTGGGCCAAGGACAAGGACGGAACCCTGGTCGAGGCTCATACGACGGAGTTCTGCTTCTCTTCCATGGGATATTTCGAGATTATCTCGCTCGGCAGGGTCCTCGGACCGAGGACCGATATTGTCGCGGAGGCCAAGGTGCGGGCGGTGGTGAAGGTGTTCGACACCATAATGCACACTTCCCAGAAGGAATTCGAGACCGCGGAAAAGGATGACAAGCTGGATATACTCTCCTTCCCGGAGAACGTCGTCGCGTTCGAAGCGGATGGCCACGAGCAGATAGGCTACATCGAGCTGTTCCCTTCGGAGGATTCGCCGGCACCGAGTACCGCGGACCTCTATAAGCTCCTCTGCGTCAAGTTCGACCAGGAGAACTACGACAGGACGAACGAGCTGTCAATTGCAAACGGCGTCCCGGGAACGGCAATGGTTCCGCAGCCGGACCCCCTGACTGTAGATCCGAAGCGCGGCACGAATATCAAGTTCAACCTGCTTCCCAAGGACAGCGACGTGCTGCCCGACGGTTTCTTCGCCTCCAAGTTCAAGGGCGCTTATCTTGCGAGGCTTCGTTACAGGGCGGCGGCGCCGACTGCGAACGTTGACAGCCGCACGGTGGAGACTCAGGGGCCGAGCGGTGTGAACGTCCCGATGTTTACGGGCGGCATGGAGTTCTGGATTAAACCTGAGTTCGACTCGACGGCGAAAGTCTTCGCGGGCTATCTCGCCGTGATGACGAAACAGAAGCGCACCGTCGGCCAGCCAGGAGACCAAAGGCAGTATATCGGCGGGACGCAGATGTTCCTCTTCAAGAACACGGATGGCGACCTGCGCCTGACGCGCCTTTACTACGAGGCGTTTTTCGAGCCGACGGGCAAGATGTTCCCCGCGACCCCGCCGTACCCGGGCGACTTCGATATCTATAACCCCGACTCATTCCCGCCGTATCCCGATGACAGGCCGTATAATCCGGAGCCGCCCAGCAAGCCGGACAGAAAATATCCTATCGGGCGGCCGCTGCCGGACGTTATAGACAAACTGCCATCGAAGCATGCCAGGATGGACATTCTGGTTGACCATGATTCGTGGGGCGGCTGGAAGGCGGGCGAGTGGCACCACGTTCTCATTACCTGGGACGACAGGGTATGGGAAAACGACATGTCCAAGAAGAACTGCTGCCTGCGGCTCTTCATTGACGGCAAGTACATGCCGGGTCTCGTGTACCAGTACGCGCCCAACTACTCGGTGGTAGTCAACGAAATCAGCCCTGGAGACTGCCTGTACGTCGGCGGCGTCTTCCGCCAGCAGAAGTATACGCCCAAGGGTCTGTTCAAGTTCGGCTCCCTGAATGACTTCGGCGTTGTTGCCAATGCCACGATTGACAACTTCATTTCGTACTTCGAGAACAACCTCACGGTCGATACGACGACTCCGCCGCACAGGTATCCCGCGAGCGGAGTATACACCAACTACATCACAATCCCGTTCCCGCCCGGCGTTGACAAGGTGAAGGTGAGGGCGGTCGAGTACGCCGCCTACGCGCCGGCCAAGTTCGCGGTATGCCCGGGCGGTATTGCCAACCTGAAGAACCTTGTTACACCGACCGGTACGAAGGCTTCCGAAGACCTGGCTGCGGGCAGGGCTCCCGGGGTTACCGTCCGCCTGTTCCCCGCGGGCAGTCCGGGCGGCACAATATCGCCCGGGACGGAGCTGCAGCGCGATGCGGCCACCGGCGCGGCGAAAGTCGGCTACGAGGTGACGCTCATGGCTCTAAGCCCGCAGGGCCACGCCGCTCCTGTCGTAAGTCCGGTCTTTGACTCGATTCAGGTAAGCTACTTCCTGCCGAGGGAAGAGGTCATTCTGTTTGAGAAAATCGTTGAATAGGAGAGTTCTGTGAGAAAGCGTGCAATACTGGCCGTGGTGGGAGTCTTGTGCCTGTGTCTCTTGGTGGAGGTCCTGTGCGCACAGGAAAACAAGGGCGAAGGAGTTAGAAGAGACAAGGAAGGCACCGTCGTGCTTCCTGACTCGACGCCCATCTCCAGGAGAAAGATTGTAGACCCCGATTTCTTGGTCGATATCAGGCAGATTGATGTCAAGCCTTCGCCTGCCGGACCGTCTTTCACGCTCGAAGGCACAAGCAAGTTCCCCGACGGTACACACGCCACCGTGGCCATCAAATTCCACGAGGCGAACCTGCCAGGCGCGAACTCGTTCGTCACCATCCAGGACCATAAGTTCGAGATTAGCTGGGAAGCTTCCAAGCTGTGGGCGGGCAAGAAATTCTTCCCGGGCCATTACGAATTCGAGGTCGAGGTTCGTTATGACCTGCAGTCGCGCAGGATGAAGGCGACGATTGACAAGGACCTCGGCGCCAACGCCAAGGGCAGGCATTACCGCAACAAGTACGTCACCGTCGGCACGAAGGAACAGATTGAGCGCGAAGAAAACAAGTTCAAGGACTACTACGTCAATGCCATCAACAACGCCTTTGGGCTCCATACCGAGCTGCAGCGCAACTACATCGATGCAGGCGCAAGGTGGCGAACGAAATTCCGGAAAAAAGACAAGAAAAACAAGCCGATGCGCGACCCGAAGAACCAGAGCGTCTATCTGGTTGACGAGAAGGCGTTCACGAAATACCTCAGAGATAAGCCCAACAAGTTCTACGACAAAAAGGGCAACTTCAATAAGTCGGATTGGCGCAAGTGGCTCGATACCGAATGGCGCAAGAAATGGAAGGACATTTTCCAGTCGCACACGCGCATGAAGGGCAATTTCGCCGTGGTACCGTGGCCGAACCAGTATGACCAGTTCGGCACGGTCCTGAAGATGATGCTGAAGAAGAGCACCGAATGCTCGCTGAAGATATACAAGTGGGACGGCCAGCCGCCCGACAAGAAGGACATGGAGCTTGCCGACTACGACCCCGTCAACGGCGGCGAGTGGCCCGACCCGAGGGACATCGAAAAAACCGTAATGGAAATCAAGAACAAGCTCAGGCTCGTGCAGTATCTCCAGGAGCAAGAGGCCGAGAAGGACAAGGGCAAGAAAAAGAGTTCAAAGAAGGATAAATAGCTCGTCCCGTTCGGACCGCGCGCAGAACCGAATATGTCCCATTCGACACTATCTGCTTGACGCAATACGCCTGCGTCTCATAGAATCCCCGCAATGCCGATTCCCGGCACTGGCGGCACTCTGACGCGAGGACTCGGTAATTTGACAGGCGCAGGATTCATATTCGAGGCTGTCCTGAATGCGTTCAAGCTCATCTTCACGGGCAGTTGGAAGGTGTACTCCGCAGTAGGCATCTCGCTCCAGGTCTCCTGCGTCGCAATTCTGATTGCCACCGCGCTCGGCATTCCTGTCGGCTTCCTCATAGCCACCAGGCGCTTCAGGGGCAGGCAGCTCGTCATCACCCTCCTGAACACCCTCATGGCCATTCCCACCGTCGTCGTGGGCCTTCTCGTGTACGCCTTCATTACGCGCCAGTCCTTCCTCGGGCCGCTCGACTTGCTTTTCACGAAGAAAGCCATGGTAATCGGCCAGGTCATTCTCGCCCTGCCGATTGTGGTCGCCCTGAGCAATACCGCCATTTCCTCGCTGGACAAAGCCGTCCGCGAGACGGCAATCACCCTCGGCGCGGGCAGGCTGCGCGTGTCGCTCACCATGATGTGGGAAGGTCGCTTTGCCCTCATGGCCGCCGTAGCGGCCGGATTCGGCCGCGTCATAGGCGAAGTCGGCGTCTCCATGATGCTCGGCGGCAACATCGAGGCCCACACCCGCAACATGACCACCTCCCTCGCCCTCGAAACCTCCAAGGGCGAGTTCGCCGTCGCAATGGCCCTCGGCATAGTCCTCCTGGCCGTGGCCCTCGGCGTCAACTTCCTCCTCAGATACCTGCAGGGCAGGGGGGAGGAGGCCTGATGCCGGGTGCCGTCAGCGTAAATGACCTCAAGCTCTCCTATGGCAACGCAACCATACTTGACCTGCCCGAACTCGACTTCGAGACAGGCAAAATCCACGTCCTTGTCGGTCCCAACGGCGCCGGCAAGACGACCCTCCTGCGCCTCATAAGCGGCCTCGAACGCCCCACATCCGGCTCCGTCTCCGTCCTCGGCGCCGACCTGCTCTCCCTGGCCGGACGCGACCGCCTCGACCTCATGCGCCGCATGACCTTCTGCTTCCAGAAGCCCTACCTCTTCAGCGCCACCGTCCAGGGTAACGTCGAATACGGCCTCTTCCTGCGCCGTATTGCCCCCTCAGAGGCCAGCCGGCGCGTGGACTCGGTACTCGACACCCTCAACCTCCAACACCTCCGCCACCGCCACGCCCGCACACTCTCTGCGGGCGAGACCCAGCGCGTCTCCTTCGCCCGCGCCCTCGTGCTGGAGCCGGAACTCGTCCTCCTCGACGAGCCCATAGCCAACGTGGATGCCCAGAACGTCCCCGCCGTCGAGGGCGCAATCGCCGGCCTGCACGAGCGCGGCGCGACAGTCATAATCGCAACCCACGCGCTCGAACAGGCTTACAGATTCTCCGCCTCCGTCACCCGGCTCGAACACGGCCGTCCGGCCCCGCCCGAAATCGAGAATATACTCGAAGGCGAAATCACCGCCCACGACGGCCTCGCCGTGCTGACCCTCGCCTCCGGCCTCGAAGTGGCAGTCACCACCGGCAAACGCGGCCACGCGCGCGCTGCAGTACCCCCCTCCGCTATCATTATCTCGGCAGAGCTGGTCCGGTCGAGCGCCCGCAACTCGCTCCCCGGGCGGGTTACAGCCCTCACCGAGCACAATGGCGGCGTATCCGTCACCGTGGATGCCGGAATCCCGCTCACAGCGCGCATTACAAAGGAATCCTTCAACGACCTCCACATCACCCTCGGCAGCCAGGTCTACCTCACGTTCAAAGCCACGGCAGTCACCATATTCTAAGTCGTTATCCAGTAACCAGTAACGAGCATCGAGTAGACAGTAGACGGTAGACAGTGTGGGGATTTCTCTGCGACCTCTGCCTTTCTCATGTCTTTGGCTTTACCAAACAAAAGGTCTTTTTCTTCTCCGCGCCTCTGTGGTGAGATTACAGCTAGTAAAAAGAGTTGGTACTGTCAAAGGACTTACGTCGAGTTTTTACAAGAAGTTCTCTAAAAAGACCTCTCTGCAGTGTACCACGCAAATCGCTTTTATTCAGGTAAGCCCCCGATATCAATAAGGTTGCGGCGCCCGGGCGGTCGGACGGGGAAGGGCGGAGTCTTGTAAATCCATTTACAAATTACATGAAAACCGTGACAGTTCTTCTTACCACAGAGACGCAGAGGTAACGCAGAGAACCGCGGAGGTTCTAAAGGGGCTTTCATGTCCCGTCTGGCAGAATTAAGTATCGTATCCCCAAAACTCGGGATGCCGCGATACTCGAATCGAACCCGATAAACTGTCGGCAGGTATCAAAAATAAGACAGAACAGGAAGAGGTGCAGTGAAAAACCGAACGCATTTGATAATCGGAAAACGTATCCTTTTCGTGTTCATTTTCGGGATTGCACTGGCAGCCGACCTGGTGTCCAAGTGGGCTGCCTTTCGTTTTACAGCATGGGGCGAAAGATATTCACTCATAGGAGGCTTCCTCGATTTCCAGAAGGCGAAAAACTTCGGGGGCATTTTCGGGTTACCTGTTCCGCCTGCGATTACGGTAATCATGTCCGGTATTGCCGCTGTTTTCATAGTGGGGTATTTACTGAATTCCAGGGGCCGCCTGCCTTTCACCCAGATTTACCTCGGCCTGATACTCTCCGGTGTCATGGGAAACCTCTATGACAGGCTGGTTTTCGGATATGTCAGGGACTTCGTGTTGCTTTACGCGGGCGAATTCCACTGGCCGAACTGGAACCTCGCAGATGCGTTTCTTCTGATAGGCGTTGCCTTCGCAATGGTGCAATTCATATTCATGGATAAAGAAAGCGAAGCAGACCTCAAATCCAACGCTTCTTCAGCGTAATTCGGCGTGTTCCGAAACCGGGGTGTTTTGCGTTTCAGGCCAGAAACGCCTTCCCAACACCCGAAACGTGCATCTGGTGATTTATACCTCACGCCTCAAGCCTCAAGTCTCACGCCTGATTTGGCGTATCTCATCATGAATTGGAGCAGCCTGCGCGGGATTCGAGGCTGATGTGGTCTACTTACAACTTTCCACTCTCTACTATCTCGGCTGCGTGCAGCCGCGGCAGCCGTGGCGCGAAAAACTCGGATTGGGGAGACGGGGTTGTGCGCACGACTACAGCGTGCTGGCAGATACCGGTCCTTCTGGAGGAGGTTCACGTTTGATGACATTTGATGGGGTGAAGCGTAGTGGGGGTGCTGGCTGGCCAGCGATGACCTTCTCAATCCTTCTGATAAGTGACTCCAAGTCGTCGTCGGTTTGCCTGATAATCTCGCGGGTATCTTCAGCTAGTTTATCTCTTTCGGCAACAGCCTTGACTTCCTCTTTCGCTTTCTCGGCAGTCTTATAGGTCAAGTAGGTTTCTGCGTTGTCAATGAATCCGGTTGAAGTATACATATAGAATTGTGCGCCAGCCTCTGTCAGCATTTCATCTATCAACTCAGGTCGAGGAGAAAGGCTACTGTCACCATGCTTATGCCACCAATCTGCCTTACGGTCATCTGTAATGAAGATGATGGGTTTATTCTCGTCTCTGGCGTACTCAAGTATCTGGAACCATATTATAAGGTCTCCGTACTTGCGCACATCATTCTTCTTCTCTTCATATCCAGGGGGTACTCCAAGATTGTATCTGGTTTCGCCTATCTCATAAATCTCCTGTAGTCTTTCACGAGTATAGGGTGCTCCAACATTCTTGCCGAGAATCTTCAGAATTTTGCTCTGGAGTGAGTCTTTAGTGCGAAACTTGGGGTGCTTCTTTCTCATGGCAGTCAAATCGCCGTTCAACTCTAAGATGAACTTATCTAGTTTTCTGGACACCTTGTCTGTATCTATTAGTGGATGGGGCGAGAGATTCTTGAGCTCTTTCTGCACTTCCGACTTGAGGCTACTCAACTTCTTCTTTATGTCCTTGTAGGACCTTTCTAATCGAAGAATTACCGACAAGCGGTTCTTGAAGAATTCTTGCGCAGCTTGATGAGGCAGCCATAATCTCGTCTTAATGAGTTCAAAGACGTTGAGAAAGGTCGCTCGCGTTTCGCGGCTGTACTTATAAAGGTTCAAGAGCACATTGGCGTCGAGGACAAAGACACACTCTTTCCAGAGTTTCTGTAACTCACCTCGTGTAAGCTCGTAGTAACCGGGAAACAGTGGGGTCATGTTGCACACCTCATGTAACCATTGACCCAGACCTACGGTGAATCACGAAACATCCTTCTAAATTTCTGCCAACTTCCGAAGACAAGGTCATACAAGTCTCGACCGAGGAGCATGTTCCTGTCGGCTTCAGCGTTAGTAGGTTCGTGTCCAAGGCGTTTGACCAAGCTTCTGTATTGATATGTGAGTATCTGAGCTATGTTGTACCTAGAGATGCTTCCCGATGCAAGGGTCTGGTGTGATAGAACATCAATCACTCTCTCATCGAAATGCACAATACATCCCGTCGGCAGATTAAGGACTTCTCGAACAGTACCCATTTCTCTAATCTGAGCTGGCTGGTAGAATTCGTCATAGGACCTAAGACCGTGGTACTCTACAATCTTATAGGCGTTTTGGAAATTGCCTATGAAGTCCAGAATGACGCAGTGGGATTTCCCTACGTAGCGACGGAGTCCTCGTCCCAACTGCTGGTAGAATATCCTTTTGGATTCAGTTGGGCGAAGAAAGAGGAGGCATTCCACGAAAGGGAAGTCAACTCCTTCGTTCATTACGTCGACGACACACATCACCTTGAGCGCTCCATCCTTAAATTGCTTCGACAATCGCTTCCGTTCCGGCAACTCGGTTGTAGAAATGTAGACTCCGGCGGGTATACCTTCTGCGATGAGACTTTCAGAGAACCTCCTTGCATGTCTGTGCGAGCAACAGAATGCCACGGTAGGCTTGTCCTCTGCCTTTTCTCGCCATTTCCGAATGATAGCGGCGTCTCGTTCGGGAATTATCAATACTCGTTCCAAATCTCTGATGCCATACTTTGTTCCACGATACTTAATACTGGTGTAATCAACGTCATCGAAGCAACCATAATAGTGGTATGGAGAGAGAATGCCGAAGTCAATACCAGTTCGAAGGTCATATTCTACTATGACGTTATCATCACACAGCTCTAGGATGTTCTGTCTGTCTCCCCTGAACGGTGTAGCCGTAAGGCCCAGAAGAAACGTGCTTGAAGGTATCCGGTCAATCAAACGCCTATATGATGGCGCCGCAGCATGGTGAAACTCATCCACTACAACATAATCAAAGGATGAAGCATTAAGGGAATCGAGATTTCGGCCTAGGAGTTGGATGGTCATGATATTCGCGACGTTCAGGTTGCCGAAGGTTGAAGCATCAGTGTGACGAGACACTTTGCTTGCCCCAAAAACCGCTTCGAATTCAGACTGCGCTACGTCGAGAATCTCATGGGTATGGGCTACGTAGAGAATGCGCTTAGAACAGAACTTCTTGGCGTCTTCAGCAGCTATTCTCGTCTTCCCGCTCCCAGGCGGTAGCACAGCCAGACCTACCGTCTGGTTCATTGCATGAGCGTCCTTTAAATTGCGCAAGGCCTCCTTCTGCATGAGATTCAATATCCTAGTTGGAGGTGAGTAGCCACATGCACACCTACCAGCACGTATACGTCGGCCGTCCCTAGGGCACAAGAAACCGTAGGCAATGAACAGTCTAGCCAAGTCGACTTTGTCGAAGATGGCATAGTCGAGGTTCAGACGTTCAGCAGTCGAGCAGAATTCTTCCTTGGCGTCATCCATAATTGTGCCGACTGCTGCCAGGACGGCGACACCCAAACCGGCTATCTTCTCCAACCGGTATATCTGGTGTGATACATGTTTCGACCGTACTGTAGGGAAGGACTTGCCCTTTAGCAGAAAGGCGGCAATCTGAGAGTTACTTCTTAACTTGACCCGGTGTGTCAGTATGTCGACGATCTCTGCGGGTCCATGTGGCGTTTCGTTTGGGTCGGAGATGATAGCACGTATGAATGGCTCCAACTCTTCGCGTTCATCCAACGTAGCGATAGTGCGTTTCACTTCATCTAGAACGGTTGCCACAGAGATATTTCGGACCTTTTCAAAAGAGTTGAACTCGTCAATTATGACTAAGCCCATGATACCATCCAGAGTAAATGCCTCTCAATGTATGCCGGAAGCGCCCGTTAGGATTCTATGACACTTATTATATTCTGTCAAAGCGATTCCCACCCTTCCATGTCCAAAAATTTTTCCACTGAAAGTATCAATGGGGTTTTTGAGAGATGGGGCAAAAGGTGCTATTTATCGCCTTTCGTTAAGGGGCCCCGCTGCGCGACCCTAAACCCCGGCGATCGAAAACCGTCCGGTTTTCGGGGCGGGCGCCAAACTTGCAGGCAAGTTTGGGGAGTGGTATAATTCAGCAAGGAGCAAACGGGGCAGGGAGGCAAAGGCCATGTGCCAGAAGGCGATGGGACCGGTCGAGCAGTTCGCGCAGGAGCACGGGCTGTTCACACAGTCGGAGCTTATACAGTACTGCGTTGTCATCGCACTCGCAGCGCTCATACTCGGCCTGCTGATAGGGTCATTCCTCCAGGCACGCGCAAAACCCAATCTCAGGTCCGCACCCAGCCTTGAATACCCGCCAAACAAAAAAGAGCCGGAAACCCCTGATGCTCCCGGAGGTGATAATTGAAAACTGTCAGCATACTTCTGCTGCTTGCGTGTCTTGCGGGATGCAAGGGGCGCGGCGGCGCAGCAGCGCCGAGAGAGTAGAGCAGTTGAGCAGGAGAGCAGTGGTAAACCATACTAAAGCATGGTATAAATGGATAGCATGAGAACTGTCATTATATTAATGATGCTTGCGGTTCTCGCCGGATGTAAGGGGCATGAAGGTGAGGCTCCTGATATGGCGCAGGAGGCCGCGAAACCGGCTGAAGAGTTGGAGGAAACCAAAGAACCGCAGGAAGAGCAGGAACCGCCCGCAGACCCGCAGGAAGTGCAGCGCACAGCGGCCTTCGAGATGAAGGAGCTTGCGAGGGGTAATTACGCGCCCTACGAGTGGGTGAGGCGCAGCGGGCCGATGGAAGAAAACGGAGATGGCGTTGTTCGTCAACACTGCGAGTTGAGGTTCCAGGTGCACAAGAAGATTCTCCCGCTCGGCATACATGCGGTTCCTGAGCTTGTCAACTGGCTGGACCACGACGACAAATTCGTCCGCTACATCGCCCAAAACGCGCTGATGGAGCTTACGAAGACGGGGGCCCATTTCCGGTGGTCCGAGCCTCCTGCAGATATGCGGGCTTCCGGCGAGCTGGAGAAGTACAGGAAGCTCTGGCTGGAGTGGTATGAAGAAAACAAGGATAAATAGGCTTGGTATGCCGATGAGGTTTGTCTGCGTGCTGATAGTGGTCATGTGCATTGCGGGATGCAAGGGGCGCGAAGATGACATTTCTGCTCTGAAGCAGGAAGCTGCGAGACTGGCTGAAGTGTTGGAGGAACCGCAGGAGCCGGAGAAGAAGGAATCGCCCGCAGACCCGCAGCGAGTTCAAGACATGGCAGCTTCCGAAATGAAGGAGCTTGCACGGGGCCATTTCGTACCCTGCGACGATGATAGCCACGATGGAATTGCGAACGAGAATGGCGTTATTATGCAACCCAGCGTACTGGGTTTCCAAGTACACGAGAAAATTCTTCCGCTCGGTAAGCATGCTGTTCCTGAGCTGGTGAACTGGCTCGACCACGATGACAGCCACGTCCGCCTTATGGCTTACGTCGCCCTGATGTATCTTACGGACACGATAGGTGATGCAGAGTTCTCATGGGCTGATTCTCCAGTAGACCTGCGAGATTCCGGCGAGCTGGAGAAGTACAGGCGGGAGTGCCTGGAGTGGTACGAGAAGAATAAGTAGGTATCAGGCTTGAGGCTTGAGACTTGAGTAATGAGCCTCAGGACTCACGCCTCACGTCTTACCATATCTGTGTGAATCCGTGTTTATCCGTGGTTCCGATGAAATTGCTCGCTTCGCTTCGCGATGAGATTGCTCGCTTTGCTGCGCGGCGCATTTATCTTTCAATTCAGGAGCGCAGGTCCACGTCCTCGCTCCGCTCGTCCTCGTAATGACAAATAAAAAAGCCCTTTCAGGGCCTCTGCGAATCTCAGCGCTGCTCGGCGTCTCTGCGGTTAGAATCTTCTCCGATGCCTGCGCGGCGGTTTTCCGGGTCGGCGGCCGACGTGCCGTGTCGGGCCGCGGCCGAGGCGGGTTGATTTGTGCTTGCCGCCGCCTTCGGCGAGCGAGGTCAGCGCTTTGACCAGCTCGGAAGGCGACTGGTACCGGTGCGAGGGGTCTTTTTCGAGGCATTTCATGATGAGCGCGTCCAGCGCTCTCGAAATCCGCGGGTTCTTGGTCCGGGGCGGAGCGGGGCGCTCGTGAAGCTGCTTGACCATGACTATGGGGGCCGAGCTTCCGGGGAAGGGCAGCTCGCCGGTGATGAGGTGGTACATGGTCGCGCCCATGGAGTAGATGTCGGAGCGGGTGTCTATGTTGGTGCCTTTTATCTGCTCTGGCGAGATGTAGAACGGGGTGCCCGCGACGGTGCCGTGGGTGGTGACGGAGGACTGCAGGTCGAGTTCCTTGGCGAGTCCGAAGTCGCAGAGCTTGACGATTTCGTCCTCGTCGGTAATCATTACGTTGGCGGGCTTTACGTCGCGGTGGATAATGCCGTAGGAATATGCGTGGTCGAGCGCCTTGGCTACCTGGAGGGCGATTTCGATGACGACGGGCTCGGGCAGCCGGCCGGCTTCACGGAGCATTTCGGAGCATGTCTTGCCCTCGACGTATTCCATGGCGAAGTAGTAGACGCCCTTGGATTCGCCGACATCTATGACGTAGATAATGTTCTCGTGGTTGAGCTTGGCCGCGACGCGGGCCTCGCGCAGGAAGCGGCTGATATAGTTCTTGTTGAGGGCAAGCTTGGGGGGGAGGATTTTGAGGGCGACAATGCGGTTGAGTGAGAGCTGCTTGGCCTTGTAGACCGCGCCCATTGCGCCCTTGCCGATTTTGGCGATAATCTGGTAGTTTTCGAGGTGGGTCTGGCGGCCGGCGGAGGCCTGGTGCCGGAAAATCTCGATTACCTGGCCGCGCGTGAGGTAGCCTTTTTCGACGAGAATTTCACCGAGCTTGGCCGAGAGCAGGCCGTCGGTTTTCTGCTTTTCCTGGATTCCAATGCATTCCTGAAGCTGTTCAAGAGTGATATAGCCGTATTTCAGGGCCAGGTGGCCGAAGGCAAGGGCGTCGGTTCGGGAACTGTCGGGCATTATCCCCAATCCCAATAATAAGTTGCGTCGCCGTGATGTATCTCCCTCTCCGGGAGCGGACTGCCCTGACTACATTCTACAATATACAACAAGATTCGGACACTGTCAAACGAAACCGCGTGCGCTGCGTGGGACGAATGATTAACGCTTGGAGAACTGGAACCTGGCGCGCGCCCCGCGCTGTCCGTACTTCTTGCGCTCCTTCATGCGGGGGTCGCGCGTTAGCAGTCCGTGGTCGCGCAGGGCTTCTTCGAGGTCGGGCTCGACCCTGATGAGCGACCTGGAGATGCCCAGGCTGAGCGCGCCGGCCTGGCCCGTGGGCCCGCCGCCCGAGATGGAGACGAGCAGGTTGTACTTGTTTGCCGTGCGGGTGACTTTCAGCGGCTCGAGGACGATGCCGCGGTCCTGCTCGCGCGGGAAGTAGTCTTCGAACGGGCGGTTGTTTATGATAATCCTTCCCGTACCGCGCATGAGCCTAACGCGCGCGATGGAACTTTTGCGCCTGCCAATGCCCCACGTGAAATCCTGCACGGCCTTTTTCGCCATTTAATACTGCTCCCGCTACTTTACATCTGTGACGGTAATCATCTCGGGCATCTGGGCCTCGTGCCTGTGCCCCGACTGCTTGTAGACCTTCAGCTTCTTTATCATTTGCCTGCCCAGCTTGTTCTTGGGCAGCATCCGGCGGACAGCCTCGCGAATGACGAGCGCGGGCTTGTGTGTCATCATGTAGTCGAGGGTGTGGACCTTTCGGCCACCGGGATAGCCGGAATACCTGTCGTACGTTTTCTGCTGGGCCTTGTTGCCGGTGACGCGGACCTTGCCGGCGTTAACGATGATGACGAAGTCGCCGCAATCGACGTGTCTGGTGAAGATGGGCTTGTTCTTGCCCATGATTAGCTTCGCGACGGCGACGGCGAGTTTTCCGAGAATCTGCCCGTCGGCGTCGAGCACGTACCACTTGCGCTCTATGTTCTCTTTCTTCGCCATGTAAGTGCGCATGGCACACCTCTCCGGTAACGCGGAAAAGTTACTATTATGGGGCTGGCGCGCGCGCTGTCAACCACTTTTCGCAAAAGAAGTGGGGTGCGCGGGTCATTTCTTCTGCCGGGTTTTCCACCACTGGAGCCAGTCCTGCTTCGAGGTGCCGTGGGCCTCGCCGGTGAGATACGAGAGGCAGCCCATGAGGACGCGGGCGGTGTCGGCACTGGTTTTCTCGAGCGCGGCCATGAGCAGCCCGACCGCTTCGTCCTTCTCGCCCTCTGCGAGGAAGAAACACGAGAAGAAGGCCGCGGCCTGCGCTTCGGGCACGTCCTTGAGGCCGGTCTTCTCCCGGTCGGCCTTGCCGAGCAGAAAGGAGGTCGCGTCGCGGACGTGCCCGAGCGCGCCTGCGGCGAGGGCGGCGCGCTCCTTCGGGATGACCCAGAGATCGAGTTCGCCCGTGACGAGGTAGCGCGAGAACTTCTCCTCGCCAGTGTTTATCTGCGCGGGCCGCAACTCGGCCTGCAGCACGTACCGGCGCACGCCCGGCTCGGCGCTGGCGGCCACGGCGGTATCGATTTCGTACGACTTTTCCCAGACCTGGCCCGTGCCCAGCGTGATTGGCTCGTCCTGCTTGACGATGAGCTGCGTGCGCCTCATGCGCGAGGAACCGGCGAGTTCGTAGGTGTAGCTCGCCTTGACAACGCGGCCGAAGTTGCGGGGCGTCTTGCCCGAGTGGGGAAAGGTCACGTCGTTCTGGCTGACGTTCTTGACACGCAGCTTGATTTCGATTTTCTCGCCATCGGTGTAGATGCGCCTCGGGCTGTAGAGGTAGACCCGGACGACCTCCTGCTGCAGCAGCCCTTCGCCGGCTTTTATGCGCAGCTCGTGTAGCTGCTGGAGCGACCGGGTCTCGGGGTGAACTTTGAGTATGGCGTCAATCAGGCTGGTCGCGAACTCGTAGTTGTGGACGGCGAGGGCTTCTTTGATTTTCTCGACCTTCAGCGCAATGAACTTCTCGACTGCGGCCATTTCCCGCGCGGTGAGCTTGATTACGGGCGCTGGTTCGGGTTTTTCCTTCGGCTCTTCCTGCGCCCAAGCGGGGCCGAGGCAGACAAGCGCCGCGAGCAGGCACGCGGCAAGCAGGACTCTGGAAAGTTTCATGTTATTGTCTCCTTCAACGCGTTTCGGAGATGATGTGTAGCACGCGGTTATCACAGAGTTGTCACGGATACCACAGACCTGAAGAAGCCAAGGAGCCAATAGCCAGTGGCCAATAGTGTCACCGCGTGGAGGAGGCGAAGCCTCCATCGTGGCGGTATCATCTCTCTGGCACAGTTCCGGTTATAGTCATTTAAAAAGCTCCTCGCCAGACCGTTGTCAGAATGTAGTTGACAAGAGCAATTTTGCACTCCATACTGTTGTAAGAGAGGACATACCGCGAACTCACAGAATTAGAGGGTGCGGACATGTTCAGGACTAGCATTCTGCTATTATTGTTGACCATTGGCGGAGCCTTTGCCTGCTTAGGCTGCGGCAATATCGAGGGGCCGCAATTTCCCTGGGTTGCGTCACCGCTTGTGACAGTATCCACGCCATCCAGCCCGGCAAGCGGCGATATACCGATTATCTACAAGCTTATCGACCGGGAGCTTGAACAGGGCACAATTACCCTCGAATACTCCACGGATAGCGGACAGACATACAACACAGCGACTCTCACCGTCCCCGCCGAAGCCACCAACCTCACTTCCTGCTGGCACCCCGGAAAAACCCATGCCGTCCAGTGGGACTCGGTGACCGACATGGTGGGCCGTTCCGGCGCCGTGGAGGTGAAGGTTAGGATAACGCCTTCCGACGCATCGAACCCTTCAGGTACAGCCGGTATATCGGATACCTTTACGGTAGATAATACAGCGTATAACGAGCCGCCGACCGCGACGACAGCAGCACCGGCCGGCGTGCAGTCGGGAAATGTGCAGATAAACTACTTCCTCTCCGATGTCGAGAGCGATACCTGCTCCATAGAAGTGCTTTATTCCGTAAACGACGGGACAACCTGGCAGTCTGCGACAATGGGTGCTGCGGGCGACGGGCTGACAGGACTCTCTTCGTCACCTGCTGGAACTGCGCATGTCTATTTCTGGGACTCGCGCGCAGACAACGTGGCCCTCTCCGGGCAGGTTGACACGGTGAAAATCAGGGTAATTCCAACCGATTTCAATA
>CAZXNM010000028.1:0-23866 GCA_964641955.1 uncultured Planctomycetota bacterium | reverse complement strand
TTCTACCCGGAGAATCCTCTCATTCAAACTGGTACAGTTTTAGGGGGGCAGGTCACCTGATTAAACATCAGGCATTCCCAATTGGCCCCTGCCTATTGGTTTTTCAGGCTTTTTGAATTTTGCACTGCAATTTTGAACTTTTCATTTTCAACTTTGCATTACGCGACTGCCAGAGGCAGCACCGACTGTCTACCTGCATTACTGTCGCGGTCACGCGGGCATCGGCAAGTTTCGCTTGACAGCCCTGATGGCGGTTGTTAGAATCCGGCACGCACACCGGAGGAAGCTCGAGGGAGGAGTAACTTGGAACGCCGCTATCTGACTGTATTCATAATCATTCTCGTAATAAGTCTTGTTGCCGGAATTGCCGCGAACGCCATCCTCGACATCGGCAACCGGGGCCAGATAAAGTCGGCTGTTCGTAACACATTTGAGCTCATCAAGGCGAACAAGGCCGAGCAGTTCGTCAGGGAGATGATGCTCGACTACTCGATGATATACGGGGATTCGCCCCAGAGGGAAAGGCCTCTCGTACAGCTCTACGCGAAGCTGAACGCGATGGAAGAGATCAAGTCGGTTTCAGTCCAAAGCGTCAAGGACAGGGTTGGCTGCCTGGCCGTGCTCGAGTGCAGGAGCAGGGAGGGAAAGGACGAGACCCTCTACCTGCGCCTCTTCAAGTACCAGGACCGGTGGGGCAACAGGAAATGGCTGCCGCTGCTGCTGGTGGAGACGAAGAAGCAGCGCGAAGAGACCCTGAAGCAGCTCCGGGCCGAAGTAGCCCCCCGCAAGGAGCTTGCCAGAAGGCTCGAAGAGCTGGCGGGCAAAATCGAGCTGCCCGACGTTGCCAGGAAGGTCAGGGAGCTTGTGCCTCTTGCAGAGGGCACGGAGAAGAAAGAGAAACAGGAAGAATTCGTCAAGAAGGTCGATGCGATTCTTGAAGCCATAACAGCGTCAGAAACCGTGACCGGGCTCAAGGAAGCCCTCAAGCTCGCTTCGGAAGACAGTCCGAAGCTGGCGGACAAGCTCAAATCTATCGCCGGAAAGGCGGAGCACCCCGGTCTTAAAAGCCTTATCGAGCCGCTTGTGCAGCTTGCCGGCAAGAAGGACAAGAAAGAGGAACTTGAGAAGGGGCTCAAGAAGGCGTTAACGAAGGCCGGCATGCCGGAAGCGACCGGTGAGCTGAATATGGCAAAGGGGCTGGCGACCGCCGACGGGAAGGAAAGCGCGAAAAGGCAGGCGCAGGGCGTTCTCGCGGGATATCAGAATCAGGTGCAGGGCCAGATAGCGGGATCGCTGGGCATGCTGACCCCCCGTGGGCAGATAAAGCAGCAGATGCTGGGCGCGGCGAAGCAGGCGATAGGACAGGTGGAGATACCCGAGCTGGGGGAGGGCATCGACTTCGAGAAGGCGGTCGAGGCCGCGCTGCCGAAAGTCAGGCTCATCGCAGAGAAGCTGAAGGAAATCGCCGACAAGGTGGAACTCAAGGAGGCGGTTGACCCGATACACCTTCTGCACCCGCTTGCAACCAGTCTGGACAGGGAGAAGAAGGAGGAGTTCTACGAGAAACTCGCCGGGCTGACTGCGAAGGTGAATATACCCGAGCTTTCGGGTAAAGTCAGGGAAGCTGTTATCATCGCGAAGAAATCGCTGGCCGAGGAACTGAGTAAACTCAGCGACAATACCAAGGACCCGAAGCTCCAGGGAATTTCGAAAAAGCTTGCGGCGGCCGCGGAGAGCCTTGACCCCGAGCGCGAGACGTGGTTCCTGAAAACACTCACCGAGCTTCCCGGAAACGTCAAGGCACTGAAGATACTCAAGGAACTCGAGGAGATACGCGGCCTGGAGAGGCGCATGTCTCTGAGGATATCAAGGAAGCTGTATTTCCTGGCCGGGAGGGTTGACACGCCCGACATCGCGGACGCAATTAAGGAGCTTTCAAAACTCGCCGCCGACAAGAACAAAGCGGAGGAATTCGACGCCGGGCTCGACAGGGTTATCGCCAGGGTAGCCTCGACCGATTTCGCCGGCATGCTCGAAGAAGCGCTCGACAGAGCCACGGAAGGCAACGAGCAGTTGATTGACATGCTGAAAAAGCTGGACGAATTGACGGAGTCGTCTCAGCTTGCGGGGAAGGTTGAGGGGCTGCTCGGGCAGTTCTTCAGCGGGAATCCCGGGTTCGAGGATACGCTGCGGGAAGTCTGCCTCGAGCTGATTTCATCGAAGGATGCGGGCAGGCTGGCGAAGACGGACCTCGGGAGAAAAGCATACGAGGTTTTGAAGCTGGCCGAGGACGAAGCGATTGACCCTCTCAACGCATTCAATCCGGTTACCAAGCCCAAAGGAGCCTGTGCAAGACTCATAGAAAGGCTGAAGCGGATAGGCAAGTCGGACGACCCGGAGAAGGAGATGTCGTCCGTGCTCAGGACGGCCGGGATGGTCGCGCGCGGGCTCGGCGGGGCGAATGCCATGTGGTCGCAGTACAAGACGCCGTACGCCTGGCACTACATGCAGGCCGCCGGGTCGCTTGCCGAGTCTGCTCCGAGCGATGAACTCAGGGAAGAGGCCGAGAAGCTTGCCGGGGCTGCCAGAAACGCTGACATGTGGAAGAGCGGGCCCGAAGACCTGCCCGGCCTGAGCACGCTGGCGGAGAAGATAAAGGCCGCTCTGCTGGAAGAGACGAGAGTGCACAGGGAGCAGCTCAAGGCTCTGGGCGCATTTGGCGTGAAGAACCTCGGGAACGACGACGCGGGGGCAATGTTCATTAAATGCTGCGAGCTGGCTTCAATGCTCCCCGGTGTGGACGGAATGAAGCTGGCCGAAAGTTATGCCGAGCTCAGTTGCCTTCCGACGGAGCGAAAACTGGGTGTTTCGGGAGCGGCGGAGAATCTTATCAGCAATGAGGACACGCTGGCGAGCTGGGCCGAATCTCTCAGGCTTGGCGATAATGAAATAAGGCAGGAATATTTTATGGCGCTCGGGCAGGTCCTGGAGCTGAAATCCATGCCTGAGCTGGCCGATATGCTGGTCAAGACAGAGGATGAACAGTTGATGCTGCTGTGCGAGACGATTCTGGAGAACAGCCTGAAGGAAATCAATGAGAACATAGATGATTACATTGAGAAGGATGGAAAAGAGAAAGCGAGGCTTGCCGGGGAACTCGGCAGTATAATCAAGGAAGCTCGCAAGCTTGAAAGCACGGAGCCGGGCCTCTGGGAGTTTGTCGAGGGCATTTCGGCCGATGCTCTCGACGGCAGCGACCTCCACGAATCCCACGTTACGACGCTTCAGAGAACGGCGCGGTTCGAGGTCAACCGGCGCGGTGGCGTCAAGGCTTCGATGCGCAAGCAAATCGAGGAACTCGTGGGTTCGTTCCCCCCCGAATGGGCGTTCAGGAAGGGCGAGGAGGCTTATCTCAAGTGGGCTTTCCCCGGGGGTACGCCGACAGCCCAGACCACCGGCCTGAGCGAAAGAAAGTTTAACAGGCTTTTAGAATACCAGAAAGACTTCGCAGGGAGAATGACGGGCTCACGCTCGGCGATTGACATCACCCACCACTGGTATCCCGACCCGGACAGCGGCTTCAGCGATGAGGACACGGGCAGGCTATCCGAGATAGTGCGCATCAGGATTCAGACCAATCCCGGCGTTGAAGAGGGCGAAGAGGAATACACTACCAACGACTTCATGCTGATTCAGGAAATGGACCCCGACTGGTCTGTGGAATGGAAGCTCTACAGGGTATGCAATCTTTACGAGTATTCTAAATGCTGGGAAATAGCCGAGAAGGAATTCGAAAAACGCAAGGCATACTTCAAGGACGGCGAGGCCCGATAGCGTGATAACGGACGAAGCACAGGTTATGAAAACCGAGGAGAAACTGCCGGAGGTGGTCCTGTCCTGGTCAGTCAGCCTTGCGGGCAGGGAAGGTCTGGCGAAGACTCTGGGCGCTCTGACCGCGATGGTGGGCGTTCTCGCGCTGGGAGCCTATCTATACGGCAACTTGCTCCTGGTTGCCGTGGGCGCGGCTATCTTTTTCCTGGCGACCGCCGAGTACTTCTTTCCGATGCGGTTCTGGCTTACTGAAGAGGCCGCGTTCAGGCGCACGGTTTTCGGCACCAGATTCATAAGATGGTCGAAGATAAAGCACTGCTATCTTGACGATAAGGGTATCAAGCTGAGCCCCATCGAGGAGCCTTCGAGGACGGAGGCTTTCAGGGGGCTTTTCCTGTATTACGGGAAGAACAGAGATGAGCTGGTGGAGGCCGTTAGAAACCTCGCTCCCAGAGACCGAGGATGAAGTCACGCCCGGTTTCGACGTGACGGTCGCGCAGCGGGACGCGATTATCGAGTCGATCGCCCGCGGCGTGGTCAACAAGGGCATGGAAATGCCCGTCGTGCTGCTCCTGGAGGTCGGGAAGCCGGTGAGCTTCCTCTTCTCGCAGGCGCTGCTGCTCGCCGGGCCCGTGCTGTATCCCTTCTTCGGCGTGGAACGGATAGACAGGTTTGCAGGCTTCCTCAATTCGAGGGAGAACATAGAAAAGCTCATCGAACGTATAGAGCGGCTTGCCGGAGGCAAGGAGTAACGCATGCATGCGACTTACACGATGCTTATCCTGAGCGCCCTGTTCTGCTCGCCCATAGTCTACTTCATACTGGCTGCGCGCAAGGGCAGGGAGATATACATACGGCCCATCGCCGGCCTGGCGGCCATTGACGAGGCCGTGGGGCGAGCCACCGAAATGGGCAGGCCCGTGCTTTACGTTTCCGGTCTCGTGGGGCTCGACATCGTGGGGCTGTGCTCGGTGGCGATTCTGAGCCAGGTCGCCAAGCTCTGCGCGAGATACGACCTCAGGCTTATCGTGCCGATGAACAGCTACATTCTCTATCCCATTGCAGAAGAAGCCGTGCGCGAGGCTTACGCGGACGAGGGGAAGCTGGACCTGTTCAATTCCGAGGACGTCGTCTACGTGCCGGGCCAGTTCCCGTATGCGGCTGCCTGCGTCGGATTGATGCACCGCGAGAAGGTCGCCGCGAACTTCTTCTTCGGCTACTTCGCGGCGGAATCGCTCATCCTCGCCGAGGCGGGAAGCCAGGTCGGCGCAATCCAGGTCGCCGGCACGGTCTCGACCATGCAGCTGCCCTTCTTCATAACCGCCTGCGACTACACGATTATCGGAGAAGAATACTACGCCGCCACGGCGTATCTGACCAAGGAGCCGACCATGCTGGGAAGCCTGGTCGGGCAGGATATAGGAAAAGTCACGGTTACTGTGCTCATTATCCTCGGCACTATCTGCGCAGCTCTCGTTGCCCTGGCTTCTTCGGTGCACAGCAACTGGCTGATTGAACTTCTTGAACGTTAAGCTCTGCAAGGGGTGGGTTAGTGCGAAGAAAGATATTAATGCTCCTGACTTTCGTGGGAGGTCTTTACTACTTCCTCGAATGGGTAATGCCTGCGGAATCGAGGATTGAAGACACACTCGCGCCGTTCGGGCAGGTGACGCTTATCGTGAGCGGTTTCGCGTTTTTGCTCGGCGTCATAAACCTCATGCGCATGCACGGCAGCCGCGTGCTGCGCAAGCGGCCCGGCTACTACAACTCGGTGGGCCTCATCGCCGCGCTGTTCGCAATGGCGCTGGCCGAGCTTCTCCACTACTACATAAAGCCTACTCCCGGATGGGTAACCAAGATGTACGAGCTGCTGTTCTTTAACATGCGAATACCCATCGACTCGACGATCTTCTCTCTTCTCGCGTTTTACATGGCCTCCGCGGCCTACAGGGCCTTCAGAATCAAAAGCATAGAGGCGGGAATAATGATGGGCGTCGCGGTGCTCGTCATGCTGGGCCAGATTACGATCGGCCCGTACCTGACGCAGAGCTTCCCGGAGTTCCTTCAGCTGCAGCCGATAAGAGAGTGGCTGATGAAGTACTGGAACGCGGCGGCGCAGCGAGGGATACTTTTCGGCGCGGTGATAGGTTCGCTCGCGCTTTCGATGAGGATATGGCTTAGCCTCGAGAGAGGGTCCTTCTTCGACAGAGAGGTCTGAGAGGAAATCCGCAAAATGAAGAAGCCGTGGTACGAGTGGATTCAGTCTATTGACCGGCGCATAATATACCTGGTGGTTTTCGTGGTGGCATCCGTGCCGTTCTTCATTCCCATTCCATTTCCCATGCCACCCAGCGAACCCGCGCAGAGCCTGTTCGACAAGGTGGAGAAAATAGCCGAGTACAACAAGACCGCCAAGAAAAAGAAGGTAGTATTCATACATGCAGACTGGTCGCCTTCCGTACAGGCGGAGTGCTGGCCCCAGGCCGAGGCAATGATAGAACACTGTTTCAAGAGGGACGTGCCCTTCATAATAATGGGCTGGCTGGCCGAAGGGCCCACGCTTACCCAGAAGATTGCGGAGAAGCGCGCCGAGGTGCACAAGAAGACATACGGTGTTGACTGGGTGAATTTCGGCTACAAGCCGATGAACCTCCCTGCCTTCATTGCGTTCATACAGGATCTCTACAGTCAGGTAAGCAAGGACATGAAGGGCACGCCGATTCGCAACGTGCCCATGATGAAGAACGTGGAGTCCATCCGGGATGTGGACCTGATTTTCGACGTCAGGGGGTCGGCGGGCGTTACTGCCTGGATACAGTACCTTCAGCCGGTTACGGGGACGGATGTCGCCGCAGGCTGCACCGCGATTATCGGGCCGGAGATGTACCCGTTCCTGGACTCCGGACAGCTTGTAGGAATGATGGAGGGCCTTTCGGGAGCGGCCCAGTACGAGCAGCTCATTGGCTACACGGAGGGAAGAGGCACCCGGGGCATGGGGTCTCAGAACCTCGCGCATTTCTGGATAATTGCCATGATGGTGCTGGGGAACCTGGGATACGTTTTCCAGCGCAGGCGCGAACGCAAAGAGAGACAGCAAATAGAAATGGCAGGGGAGTAAATGGCGACAGAGCTTGAAGCCAAAGACACCCAGCGCAGGAAAATCGAGCTTCTCATGGTGCTCGTTATCGGCGCGGCAATCCTTATCTTCATGGTCCAGGATATGATTCGTGCGGCTGCCAGTCCGCCAAAGGGAACGAGCGGGTTCGTGGCGCTGTTCGACCGGTTCATGGTCGGCGTGGCCGCGATATGCACTATTGTAATCTACTCGTTCCTGTACCGCGAGAACCCGTTCTACAGATTCCTCGAGCATATCCTTGTCGGGCTTTCCGTCGGGTACTACACGATGCTGACCTGGACCAACCTGCTCGAACCCAACTGGTGGGACAAGCTGGTCGGCAACGAGGGCCTGCCGCCTAACCTGTGGTGGATACTCGTGGTTTTTCCGGGCCTGCTCTGGTACTTCCAGCTTTCCAGGAAGAAGGTCTGGCTGAGCCGCATCGTCATCATGTTCTTCATGGGCACGGGAGCGGGCCTCGCCTTCAAGGGCGTATTCAACATGCTTCTGACGCCCGGTGTCGGCCAGGTACAGACCAGCTTCAAGCCCTTCTTCACGAGGATGAGCGGGAGCTGGATAATGACCTGGACGAACGTCTTCAACATACTCTTCGTCGTGGTCATGCTCTGCGTCCTGTCGTACTTCTTCTTCTCGTTCCGGCACGACAAGATAAAGATACTTCCTTACACCTCGCGTATGGGTCGCTACTTCCTGATGATATGCTTCGGCACCATATTCGGCACGACGGTCCAGGGCCGCATGTCGCTCTTCATAGACAGGCTGACGTTCCTGTACACGGAGTGGCTAAAAGTCCTTGCCGGTTGACGGTACGCCTGCTATCATACTTGGCCTTGCACGTACCGGGGAACACCTCAGAGCCCGCGCGTGATGAGTTTTCGTACCGGCTTTGCCCCGGCGGGAAAATTGAAACGAACTGGCGGTCGGAGACACTGGATTGGCTGAAGCAAAGAGGATACTTGCTACTGACTGCGGCAGCACCACCACCAAGGCGATTCTCATCGAGAAGGAAGGCGGCGAGTATCACCTGAAAGTGCGCGGCGAGGCGCCGACGACGGTCGAGGCCCCGTTCGACAATGTGACGATTGGCGTCATAAACGCCGTCACGGAGGTGGAAGAGCTTGCCGGAGTAAAGATACTCGAAGGCGGCAGAATCATCAAGCGCGACAAGCCCGAGGGCGACGGCGTTGACATATACCTGTCCACCTCGAGCGCGGGCGGCGGCCTGCAGATGACGGTCGCGGGCGTAGTGCGAAGGATGACCGCCGAGAGCGCGGAGCGCGCCGCGCTGGGCGCGGGCGCCATCGTCATGGACGTCATGGCCGTGGATGACAGGCGCAAGGAATACGAGAGGATTACGCGACTGAGGCACCTGCGGCCCGATATCATCCTCCTCTCCGGCGGCATAGACGGCGGCACGAAGAGCCACGTCATCACCCTGGCGGAAACCATCATGTCGGCAGACCCGAGGCCGCGCTTCGGCACGGGATTCAAGCTGCCCATCGTTTACGCCGGGAACGAGGCCGCCCAGGACGACATCCGGGACCTCTTCGGCGACAACATGGACCTCAAGCTCGTGCCCAATATCCGGCCCGTGCTCGAGCGCGAGAACCTGCAGCCCGCGCGCGACGCCATCCACGAAGTGTTTCTCACGCACGTCATGAGCCACGCCCCCGGCTACGACAAGCTCATGAGCTGGACGGACCGGGACATCATGTCCACGCCCGCCGCGGTAGGCACAATCATGCAGACGATTGCGAGGGAAGAGGAGATAGACGTCCTCGGCGTGGACATAGGCGGCGCGACGACCGACGTCTTCTCGGTCTTCGGCGAGGTATTCAACCGCACGGTGAGCGCGAACCTCGGCATGTCCTACTCGGTGTGCAACGTGCTGCTCGAGGCGGGCATCGCCAACATCGTCCGGTGGCTGCCGTTCGAACTCGACGAGAGGGACATCAAGAACCGGCTGCGAAACAAGATGATACGCCCAACGACGATTCCCCAGACCATAGAGGACCTTATGATAGAGCATGCCACGGCCCGGGAGGCGCTGCGGCTGGCCTTCAGCCACCACGGCATGCTCGCTGTCGGCCTCAAGGGAATCATGGTGCAGCGTACCATTGCGGACGCTTTCTCGCAGAAGACGACCGGTCAGTCAATTATAGACATGATGAAGCTGAGCCTCATCGTGGGCAGCGGCGGCGCGCTCTCGCACGCGCCCTCGCGTAACCAGGCATCCTTCATGATTGTGGATGGCTTCCAGCCGGAGGGAATCACCGAGCTTGCGGTTGACTCGATTTTCATGATGCCCCAGCTTGGCGTTCTCTCGAAGGTCATGCCCGAGGCGGCTGCGCAGGTGTTCAAGCGCGATTGCCTGATATACCTGGGCTGCTGCGTCGCCCCGGTCGGCCCGGCCGCGAAGCAGGGGGCGAAGCTCGCCGCGGTCGAGATAAGAAAATCCGGAGGTTCGACCGAGAAGCGCGACATCGTCAAGGACGAGATGACGGTGATTCCCCTGCCCGTGGGCGAGCAGGCGGAAGTCGAAGTTACGCCATCGCGCAAGTACAACGTCGGCGCGGGGCCGGGGATGCATGTCACCGCGAAAATCCGCGGGGGCGAGACGGGTATAATACTCGACGGGCGCAACAGGCCGCTGCAGTTTTCCGAGAACAGCCAGGAACGCATAGATAAGCTTGGGAAGTGGTACAGGGCTTTCAACCTGCCTGTGGGGTAGGCTGCGCAGCCCGGGACAGGAAAGGCAATACCGGCATATGGGAACGGCATACACTCCGGGACTGAAAGTCACGAGGCGCGCGACCGTCAGCAAGATTCGCAAGCTCCCCATAAAGGGCGAGATAGCCGTCGAGCTTAACCAGGCGGTGGAACCGGACACCGTCGTTGCCCGGGCCTACCTTCCGGGCGAACTGCACACGGTGAAAATCGCGGAGAAAATGGGACTCGAGCCAATAGAACTCGAGGGCACAATCAAGGTCAAGAAGGGCGACAAGGTCGAGAAAGGGCAGGTACTCGCATCCAAGAAGACGTTTTTCGGCCTTTTCACGGCAAAGGCCAGCTCTCAGATTGGCGGTACGGTCGAGTACTATGCGCCCGCCACCGGGCACATGGGCATACGCGAGCCTGACAAGCTTCTGCAGGTCGATGCTTACATCAAGGGCGCAATAACCGAGATATTCCCCGGGGACGGCGTTGCGGTCACGACACACGGCGCGCTCATCCAGGGCATCTTCGGCGTCGGCGGCGAGAGAACGGGCACTATCAGGATGATTGCGTCGTCGCCCGAGGAGCAGCTTACCGCCGAAAAGATTCCCGCGGACTGCAAGAACCAAATTCTCGTGGGAGGGTCGGTCGTAACCGCCGATGCGCTGCGCAAGACGGCCGAGTCCGGCGGAGTAGGGGTGATTGTCGGAGGAATCGTCAACGAGGAACTCAGCGATTTCCTCGGTTACGAGATTGGCGTGGCGATTACCGGCCAGGAAGACATAGACCTCACGCTCGTGGTGACCGAGGGCTTCGGCCAGATGAACATGGCCCGCCGTACCTTCGACCTGCTGAAGGAGCTGGACGGGATGGACGCCTCCTTCAGCGGAGCCACCCAGATTCGGGCCGGAGCCGTCCGACCCGAGATAATTGTGCCGGCGGCGGACATAGCCGATGCGGTCGAAGAGGAAATCAGCCAGCAGCTCATCGTAGGCACGAACATCAGGATTATACGCGTGCCCTATTTCGGAAAGCTCGCAAGCGTCACCGCCCTGCCGTCCGAGCCGAGGGAGATTGACACGGGCTCCAAGGTGAGAATGCTCGAGGCGAAGCTCGCGGATTCCGGAGAGGTTGTAGCGGTTCCGAGGGCGAACGTGGAGATAATCGGGGCATGAGAAGCGTTCCAGGAGGTATATCAATGGGTGCAGTTGCCGGCAGGGGGATTGCCGGGCCGAGGCTTGCGGTTCTGACCGTCCTGTTGGGCGCGGCTGTTCTGGCGGCGGGCTGCCAGAGCACCGTGAGTTTCAGAAGCCAGCCGCCCGGGGCGAAGCTTTTCATAAACGGGGCCCTGCAGGGCGAGACTCCATGCCGTGTCATGATGAAGTGGACTACCTTGTCGGAGTTTCAAATCAGGCTGGAGAAGGAAGGCTATCATCCTTATATAGCCAGGCTGGAAGGCGAGCCGAAGTGGGTCTACATCGTCATCGATATACTGTTCTGGCCGCTGTTGCTTGTTAATGCTTACGGGCCCAAGCCGTACTACGAGTTTGCGCTGAGGCCTCTCGGCGAAGAGACGCCGCCCGCCCGGGTCCGGGAAGGCCCGCAGGAGCAGCCGCTCAGGCCAGGCGAAATCAAGGTCTACGAAGGGGTTGCACAGAAGCCGCGCATGGCGTGTATGGAGTTCCGGTCCAACGAAGCCGCAAAGGAGGTGGTGACGACCGTTCAGGAGATGTTCTGCACCGGCTTCGTCGAGTCGAAGAGGTTCTCCATTATCGAGCGGGCGCAGATAGAGAAGATACTGAAGGAGAAGCAGTTCGTCGGAACCGGCGAAGTTGACAGCGAGACGGCGAGGTACCTCGGAAAGATACTGGGCGTCAGATACCTTCTCATAGGAAGCGCCTCGAAGCTGGGGCAGGCGTTCGAGATAGATGCGAGGCTCGTTGATGCCGATACGGGCGAGACGAAGATAGCCTCGAACGGCAGGTGTGCCGAGGAGACCCACCTGCGAAAGACGATTCACGATATCGTCAACGACCTGAACAGGAAATTCGGCGAGGAAGGGCGGTAGTCGCGGCAGAATTTTGCTTGAATTCCCTTTTCGTTCCTGCTATCTGTAGTAAGCAAGCGACGGGGGTGTTGATAACGGGAAAGAGCGTATGGCTGTCCAGATAAATATCGAGACAAGGGACATCAAGCCGAAGACCGCCGTGGTCAGCGTCGCAGGTTACGTTCAGACCAAGGAGGCGAGGGAGCTTCAGCGCAGCTTCACCGAGATAGACGACCAGAACGTGAAGCGAGTCGTTCTGGACATGAGCAACGTCGCCTATGCCAGCTCCGCCGCCCTCGGCCTGCTCGTGACTTACAGCAACAGGAAGAAGAAGGAAGAGGAAACCGACGCAGTCGCAATAGTGGGCCTCACCCAGAGCATACGCAACGTGCTGGACACGCTTGGCCTTCTGCCCCTGTTTCTTCTCTGCGACGGAATCGAGGAAGCCCTTCAGAAGCTCGGGGTTTCCGCCTGATATCGAACGCGGGTCTGTT
Organism: uncultured Planctomycetota bacterium; assembly: GCA_964641955.1. GTDB lineage: Bacteria > Planctomycetota > SKW154 > SKW154 > DAOVDS01 > CAZXNM01. Next base: position 11,643 of record CAZXNM010000028.1, on the reverse strand, counting down.
CAATGAAGCTGGGCGTTTTCAGCGATTCTCACGGCAATCTCGACTATCTTGAGACTGCGGCCTCGAACGCGGTGAGCAGGGGTGGCGCGGAAGTTCTCGTGCACCTCGGGGACCACTACGACGACGCCAAGATACTCAACCAGTTCGGCAGGCGCGTGATACGCGTGCCCGGCGTGTTCTCGCCGCAATACCAGGACCGTACCACGGCGAACAGGATTATAGAGTCTTTCGGGCCCTGGAGCGTCCTTATAACACATACCCGCCAGAAGCATCCCAACGACCTTGAGACCGACCTCGACCCGGGGGAGGTCATCAGAAGCAGGGCGGTCCGTGTAGTGCTCTTCGGCCACACCCACGAACCGGAAATAGCGGAAAGCCGGGGCGTATGGTTCATAAACCCGGGGCATCTCAGGCACAACGACAAGAAAGGCCATCCGGCAAGTTTCGCGATGGTGGACCTGTGGGACGGCGGGGGAACGGCTCAGATTATCGACGTGGCGGGCCACGCGGAGCTCCTTCGCGCCGAGCTTGCTCTCGGGCGCTGACATCACCGGCGATTCCCGGCCTGCGTGCCTTGCCGCGGCCCGAATGTTTAAATCCGTTGTGAGATGATTGCATTTATGTATTTGCGCGCCGCCGTCGCGGCGTTATAATTAACGGTGGTGGGGGAGGTCTCGCACAGGAACCACTCCGGGCCGGGATTCGCCTCAGAATCGCCCGGCACGATGGAGAATGTCCGCGCAGACCTCGGTGAATTTTAGGGAAACCTGATGCCCAAGCTCAGAAATGAGTGGCCGCTTGTGCTCTTTACGGCTATCGCGCCGGCCGGCGTGGGTGCGGGCGCGGTGCTCAGTCACAAGTACCGCGTGCTTGAAATCGACCCGCTGATATTTCCCGCCTCACTGACCATTCTCGGGACGATTGTGTTAGCCTTCATCGTCTCCGCGGCACATCTCGGCCGCAGGGAGCGGATGCCCCGCGCTTTGCGCAATCTCTTCCGGTCGTGGCTTTCGAAGGAAATATTTCTGCTGTCCGGCTGCTGCATCCTCTTCGCCGCGTGTGCCCTGATGTCTTTCTTCTATTTCTTCAGAGGCAAACCCGAAATAGAGCCGAGATATATAGCATTCTCGTTCATTCTGGCCTCAGCCGCGGGACTGCTCGGACTGCTCTCGATGCAGCGCGTGTACCGGCTCAGGAGCGTTCTGAGCTGGACGGGCATGCGCGGATTCTCCATGGTCTTTTCGACCGCATCGCTGCTTGGAACGCTGGAGGTGGTGCTGATTCTGCATATCTTTGACCAGAAATCGGTCGTGGACATGCTATGGAAATACTTCCCGATGCTGCTCGTGCCGATTTTCTTCGACGGCTTGCAGGTCTTCGCCCTCAAGTCCGTCGGCAGGATGGGGCTGCTTGCCGTGTTCGTCCTGCTGCGCCTGATAGTCTACCTGAGCGCCTTCCACGTGCTCGGATACGTTGATATCGTCAGGCTTGCGGTGATGATGGGGCTGATTTTTATTGGCGATGTTATCCTGCGGGCTGTCTTTTTCAACGAGCGGACGACGTCGTTCCAGACCGAGATGGCCCGCGCCAGGCGGCTGAGGCTGGCTTCCAGGAGCGGGTTCGCGGCGAGCCGGGGGGCTGGTTATGACTGAGCCTCAGCGCGATGTCTACTACACGACCTGCCCGTACAACTGCTGGCCGGCCAACTGCGGCATGGCGCTGCAGGTCAGGGACGGCAGGGTCGTATCCATTACCGGCAATCCCCACCACGATATCGGGCGGGGCCGCCTCTGCGTCAAGGGTCAGTCGGCCGCGCAGATTATCTACAGCAAGAAGCGGCTGCTCTACCCCAAACAGAGAATGAGAGGCAAGAAGAGGGACACGTGGAAGCGCGTATCATGGGAGCATGCTCTCAACGCCATATCTTCGCGCATGAATACGAACATCAAGCGCAGCAAGCGCGAGGCGAACGCGCTCTATCATTCGCACGGCAACATAGTGCAGAGGCTGAACTGGAAGATTCTCGCGCCCCGCTTCGCCAACATCCTCGGCATGACGCTCTGGGACGGGAATTTCCCCTGCTGGTATGACGTCGGTGTCGGCCAGGCACTGAGCGGCTACTGGGGAATGATGGACCCGGTCGAGATGGGCGAGAAGTCGGCGTGCCTGATAAACTGGGCCCAGGACCCGGCCGCATCCATGGCTAACATGGTGCAGGACATCATGGCGCTGAAGAAGCGCGGCGGGAAGGTCATCACAATCGACCCCCGGGTGACTCAGACGGCGGCTCTTTCCGACCTGCACATTCGCCCGCGCCTGGGAACCGACGCGGCGCTGGCCAACGCCGTCGCCAATCTGCTCGTCCGGTCGGGACAGCACGATGCGGATTTCGTCGAGAATCGAACGCGCGGGTTCGACAGGTACAAGCTGCTGCTCAAGGACTACACCGTGTCTTACGCGGCCGCGCAGTGCGGGGTGCCCATGGAGCACGTCCAGGAGCTTGCGCTGGCCTTCGGCAAGCAGAAACCCCTGTGCCTGAACCTGTCGCGCGGCGCGCTGGGCAAGCACTCAAACGGCTATCTGATGGTCCACTCTATCCTCTGCGCGTTCGCCCTGACGGGCAATATAGGCAGGGAGGGCGGCGGCACGATATGGGGCGAATCGGTCGAGTACAACATGGCTCTCGCGGCAGCCGATAGGCGGCCCGACAGGGAATATCCCGCGAACAACCTTACTTCCGTAATGGCGGCGCTCGAGGGGGGCGACATCGACGTCCTGCTCGTGCTGGGCGCGAACCCCCTGATGCAGTGGCCGCACTACGAGCGCGTGAGGCGCGCGCTCGACAAGGTCGGGCTCATTGCGGTATGGGACCTGTTCGAGAACAAGACCAGCAGGGAAGTGGCCGACTTCGTCCTGCCCGCGACCGCATGGGCCGAGGAAATGGGCGTTCGCGCTTCCATGAAGAAGATGTACCTCATGGAGAAGGCGGTGGAGCCGCCGGGCGAGTGCGTCGAGTGCTCCGAGTTCCTCAAGGCGCTCGCGGGCCGTCTCGGCCACCGTGAGGACTTGTATCCGTGGGAGACGAAGGAAGATTTCATTAACGAGGCGCTAAAGAGCCCCTGGTGCGAAGGGATGAACGTCGAGAGGCTGCAGCGCAGACCGGGCGGCCTCGAGAGCATGGTCGCGGCGAAGAAGCCGTATGCCGACGGCGTCTTCCGCTCGCCGAGCGGCATGTTCGAGTTCGAATCTTCCGCGGCGGAGATGCTGCGGCTGCCCGCGCTGCCGAGGCACATGGAGCCCTACCACAGCCCCATGCGCTCGCCGGACATCGCCAAAAAATTCCCCCTGCAGTTGCTGTCATCCCGGCGCAGCACGCACTTTCACTCGTTCCACGATTCTCACAAGGGAATCCAGATGCTCGACGAGCTCGAGCCCGAGGCGCTGCTGCACGTCAACCCCGCCGACGCGCGGGCACGGGGCATCTCGGACGGCGACTGGGTCATAATATCCAACGACAGGGGCGAGTCCCGGCTGAAGGCCGAGCTGACCGATGAAGTTCCGCCGGGAATAATCAGTCTCAACAACTGCTGGCCCGAACTGAACGTCGTGACCCCGAGCCATGCCCCGCTGGGGCCGGAGGTCACGGAAAAGCTCGGGTGCGGCGGGGAGCCTTCGTACCAGGATGCAAGGGTTCAGATGAGGAAAGCCTGATGGCGCAGAGGTTCTTCGTATTCGACCCGAAGAAATGCTTCGGCTGCCACGGCTGCACGGCCGCGTGCAAGCTCGGGCGCGACCTGCCGCCGTCCGTCACGTGGCGCAGGGTCGGCAAGCTGCCGCCCTATCCCGGCCAGAACAACCTCACCTACATCTCGAACGCCTGCTGCCACTGCGAAAACCCGGAATGCCTGAGAAGCTGCCCCGCGGGCGCGTACGTGAAGCGGAAAGAGGACGGCGTTGTAATACACCTCGACAACCGCTGCATGGGCTGCCGGTACTGCACCTTCGTCTGTCCTTACGGGGCGCCGCAGTACGATAACAGGAAGCGCATCGTCACGAAGTGCGACTTCTGCGTTGACAGGATCGACGAGGGCAAGCAGCCGCTCTGCATAGAGACGTGCTTCGCCGGCGCGCTCGACATGCTCGTCCTCGAGGATGACGAGGCCATCCCGATGGGCTATGCGCGCAGCATCGAGGGGTTCCCGGAGCTCCCCGACTTCGGCCCCTGCGTCCTGTTCAAGACTTAGCCTTCTCCGCCGGTTTCGGACTCCACGTATTTCTCGATAACGCCTGTCTCTTCGGGCTTCGAGTCGAGGAATTCGAGCCCGACGTGGTAGCCGCCCTCGCCCTTTTCGCACCTGACCACCCGGGCCACCACCTCCATCTTCTCGGTCTCGCCGGGCAGCGAGAACTGAGCCACCACCAGGGATTTCACGGGCACGGGCTTCTCGATTACGACGAGCAGCCCGCCCAGGCTCACGTTTTTCGAGTCGCTGCCGGTCGTGGTGAGCATCATGGGCTCCTGCTCGTAGTGCTCCAGGCCGACCTCGACCTCCGCCCTGACCCGCCGGTATTTCCGTCTCTCTTCGCCCTTGTACATCAGCGTTTCCCCTTCTTGCGCGTTCCGCCTTCGAGCACGGCGGCAAGGTACCTGCCCGTGACGCTCGCGGGCTCGCGCGCTATCTCCTCGGGAGTGCCCGTGGCGACGACCGTGCCGCCTTCCTCGCCCCCGCCCGGACCGAGGTCTATGACCCAGTCGGCCGTCTTGATTACGTCCATGTGATGCTCTATTACCAGGAACGACCCGCCCTTGTCTATAATCCTGCTCATGACATCCAGCAGCCGGCTTATATCCGCGAAGTGCAGGCCGATGGTCGGCTCGTCCATGACGTAAAGCGTGCCGCCGGTGCTCCCCTTGGCCAGTTCGCTGGCGAGCTTCACCCGCTGCGCTTCGCCCCCGGACAGCGTGGTCGAGGGCTGGCCCAGACGCATGTAGCCCAGCCCGACGTCGTGGAGCGTCTGAAGCATCTTCCTGATTTTCGGGTGGTTCGCGAAGAACTCCAGCGACTCCTCTATCCTCATGTCGAGCACCTCGGCAATGTTCCTGCCGCGGTAGCGGATTTCCAGCGTCTCGCGGTTGAACCGGCTGCCTTTGCACGCCTCGCATCGCACGAACACGTCGGGCAGGAAGTGCATCTCGATTTTCTTCGTGCCCTGGCCCTGGCAGGCCTCGCAGCGCCCGCCCTTCACGTTGAACGAGAACCGGCCCGGCGTGTAGCCCCGGATGCGCGCGTCCTTCGTCATGGCGAAGAGCTGGCGTATCGGCGTGAACGCGCCGGAATAGGTCGCCGGGTTCGACCTCGGCGTGCGGCCTATGGGCTTCTGCGAAATCTCGATTACCTTGTCGATGTTCTCGTAGCCCAGGATGGTTTCGTGCCTGCCCGGCTTGTCGCCGCCGCCGTAGAGTTTGCGATGGAGGGCGCGCAGCAGTATCTGGCTGACGAGCGTGGACTTTCCCGAGCCCGATACGCCCGTCACGCAGACGAAACCGCCCAGCGGGAACTTGACCGTGACTTTTTTCAGGTTGTTCTCGGCCGCCTTGCGCACTTCGATTGCGCTGCTGAAGCTCACCGGCCTGCGAAGCGCCGGCACCGGGATGTGCAGCTTGCCCGCGAGGTACTGGCCCGTAAGCGACTTTTTCACCCGCGCGACCTGCCGCGCCGTGCCCTTTGCGACCACCTCGCCGCCGTGGTGGCCCGCACCCGGCCCCATGTCGAGCAGCATGTCGGATGAGCGTATCGTCTCCTCGTCGTGCTCTACCACTATCACCGTGTTGCCCAGGTCGCGCAGCCGCATGAGGCTCGCCAGCAGCTTCTGGTTGTCCCGCATGTGCAGCCCTATCGTCGGCTCGTCCAGGCAGTAGCAGACCCCCACCAGCCCCGACCCTATCTGCGTCGCGAGGCGGATTCGCTGCGCCTCGCCGCCGGATAGAGTCGAAGTGTTGCGGTTGAGCGTGATGTAGTAGAGCCCGACGTCCACCATGAACCCGAGCCGCGCGTCCAGCTCGCGAAGCACCAGCCGCGCTATCTGCTCCTCCTCCGTTGAGAGCTTCAGGCCCCTGAAGAATTCCTGCGCCTCGATGGTCGTCATGCGCGAGACCTGGTCGATGTTCTTCTCGCCCACGCGCACCGCCAAAGACTCCGGTCGCAGCCGCGCGCCCTTGCATGCGGAACAGGGCAGCTCGCTCATGTAGGCGTGTATGCGCTTCTTGAGGTACTCGCTGTCGGTGGCCTCGAACCGCCGGTGAAGGAACGGAATCACCCCCTCGTACCAGCCGTCCGGGTCGCCGAAAAGGATAGTCTTCTTCTGCTCCGGCTTGAGGTACTTGAACGGCGTGTCCACGTCAATGCGATACTTGTAGCACGCCTGCTGCAGCCTGTCGCGGCTGTAGAACCCGAACCTGCGCCCGCTGTGCTGGAACGGCGCGACCGCGCCCTCGGCCACGCTCAGGCCCTGGTCCGGCACGATGAGGTCGGCGTCAAGCTTGAGCGTGGTGCCCATGCCGTGGCACTTCGGGCACGCGCCGTACGGGCTGTTGAAGCTGAACATGCGCGGCGAAAGCTCCTCGAACGAGATGCCGCAGTCGGGGCACGAATAAAGCTCCGAGTAGAGCGCCTCCTCCCACTTCCCGCCCGTCTCGTGCATGACGTTTATCAGCCCCTCGCCGAACCGCAGCGCAAGCTCGACCGAGTCCTGCAGCCGGCTCCTGACTTTCTGGCTCGCGGTCAGCCTGTCAACCACGGCCTCGATGGTGTATTTTTTCGTTTTCTTGAGTTCGGGCGTCTCGCGTATGTCGAGTATCTCGCCGTTCACGCGCACGCGGACGAACCCCTCGCGCCTCACCCGCGCGAAGACGTCCTTGTGCTCGCCCTTCTTGCCGCGCACCAGCGGCGAAAGCACCATGAGCCGCGTGCCCTCCGGCAGCTCCAGCACCTGCCCCACGATGTCCTGCGCCGACTGCTTGCGGATGGGCTTGCCGCACTTCGGGCAGTACGGCCTGCCGATTCTCGCGTAGAGGAGCCTCAGGTAGTCGTGTATCTCCGTGGTGGTGGCGACCGTGGAGCGCGGGTTGGTGCGCCCCATCGCCTGTTCGATGGAAATCGTCGGCGGCAGCCCCTCGATGGACTCGACGTCCGGCTTGCCTATCTGTTCGAGAAACTGTCTCGCGTAGGATGACAGGCTCTCGACGTAGCGGCGGTTGCCTTCGGCGTGGATGGTGTCGAACGCGAGCGACGATTTGCCCGAGCCGCTTATGCCCGTCACCACGACGAACTTGTCGCGCGGGATGTCGATGCTCAGGTTCTTGAGGTTGTGCTCCCTCGCGCCGACTATCCTGATATACCTGCCGTCGTTGGCCATGTCGTCTTTTTCCATCATCCGGAAACCCCTCATTATAGCCATTGCACCTCAGGGCTTCAAGATTTGATTGATAGTTGCATTCCGGCGTGCAGAATAGTCCCAAACGGCAAAAAGCAGGGAAAGGGACAATAATGGCGCAGCCGAAGTTCGACGATGTGATTACCTTCGTCTATACCCGCGACCTCGAGGTCAGCACCGACTTCTACGAGAACAAGCTGGAGCTGGAAAGAGTCTACGACTACGGCGGCTGCCGGATATTCAAGGCCAGCGGGCACGGCTTCATAGGCGTCTGCCTGCGCGAGAACGCACCCGTCCAGCCGGAGGAGTACAGGGACAGGCACATAGTCTTCACCTTCGTGACCGAGGATGTTGACGGGTGGTTCGGGCGGCTGGCGCAGAAGGATGTCTACCCCACGGACAAGGTGGGCGCGAGCGAGGAATACGGCGTCTACAGCGGCTTTATCAAGGACCCGAGCGGCTACTTCCTCGAAATCCAGAAATTCCTCAACCCCGACTGGCGCCCCGGCACCACCAGCGGTTAGAACAAGCTACTTGCCCTTGTTCTTCTCGTACTAGCGTTTCCAATCACTGTAGCCCATACTGCGCTGCGGTGATCCTACTCGCCAACAAGACGCTTGAAATCAGGATCATCATGGTACTTCTCGAAGTCTTTCTCTTTTCGCGCTAATCTCTTGTAGTCACCAAAAGGACCACCTCCCCTCTCTTGCGCTTTTTCCAAGTACTCGAGCATCTTTGCTTTGTCTCTCTTCAAAGCGTAAGTACGTGCGAGCCCATACTCCGAGGCGCCAAATATGTCACCCAATTCGAGCGCTTTCTCGTAGTCCGATATGGCACCATCAAGATCGCCATTCTGTTTCCTGCTGTGAGCACGCGAGGAGTAGTTCCCTCCTGAAGGATTAAGTTTTATTATCTCGGTGTAATCCGCGATCGCGCCAGCATGGTCACCTTGCTGGCTTCTGACCATCGCACGCGCGCCATATCCTTGTTCAGGATTCAACTTGATGAGGGTGGCTGCATCCTTGATTGCTCCGTCATAGTCACCAGATCCCATCTTATGCATTATGTGTACAAACCAAGAATGCTCTAAATCAGATCTGTACTCTGGGTCGTCCCGAGCCATTGTAGTGAGTATTTCTATTCTCTTAGCGGAGTCTTCAATCATACCGTCGTTGTCACCTTTTCCTTCCTTAGCCCATGCTCTGGTTCCGTATGCACTCACGAAGTCTGGTTGAAGCCTCAAGGCTTCATTGCAGTCTTCAATGGCACCTTCATGGTCCTCCTTCCATGTCCTGAGACTTGCGCGATTCCAGTACAGTCTTGCCTGGTTAGGCTTTTCTCTTATGAGTTCGGTTATGTGCCTAATACCCCTCTCCAATTCTGCCAATGACCCGGGTTCATCATGCAACACGAACTGCTTTACACGTGCCAACTGATGGTGGACTCTGACGAAATCGGGGTCGAGTTCCAAGGCTTTTTCACAATCGGCAATAGCGCCTTCTCCGTCTCTGTTCCAGTATTTGGCGTCCGAACGAAGGAAGTACGCTGCGGCGAAGTCAGGTTTGAGTTCAATTGCTTTTGTGTACCAGTCGATCGATTCTTGCCAGTGGTCGTTGTCACGCGCTTCCGCTGCGCGCGCAATACAAGTCATCGCGTTTTCCATGCCGGGAAGCAGTTCGGGAATCCGTTTGAAGTACTTCACTCCTTTGTCATATTGCTCATGTTCAAACCGGATAAGTCCAATGTGGTAGCAGGCAAGAGCTTCTTTATCTGGTTCGTTCTGAGTTTGTGCCAGTGCGATAGCCGTTTTGAGGGTCTTCACTGATTTCTGAGCGGTGTGAGTCTCCTTCTGCAACTGGCCTTTTCTGATATAGGCAAGTGTGAATGTCGTATCTTTCTCTATAGCCTTTTCGACCATGTTTAGTTTCTCTTCGGCTGAGTTGAGCAAAGTAACCTTTGATAGCATTTCCTCAGCTTTCTTACGGGCCTCCTGCTTCCTTCTTCTTTCTGCTACCAGTTTTTGGCATTCTGCCTTGAGGCTAAGTGCGTCACTGAGGTCGGGGGCCAGAGCAAGTGATTTGCTCACGAGGGAAAGAGCTTCCTCGCAATTGCCAGCTTTCAGAGCAGTTTTTGCATCCTCTACCAATGCTGCGGCTTGTTGGCGGGCTTCGCGTTGCTCGCGGGAACGTTCGATTTCGCGGTAGGCGAAGACGCCGATGACTGTCAGAATAGCGAGAAGAACTGCTACGGAAGAGACGAGAAACGCCTTTTTCCGCTTCAAGCGTCGCAGAATCTGCCGCAAAGAACTTAAGGGACGCGCTATTACAGACTCGCCCATGAGAAAGTGGTTCAGGTCAGAGGCCAGTTCCTCGCCGTTTCTGTACCTGCGCCCGGGTGATTTCTCGAGGCATTTCATGATAATTGCGTCGATATCCGGATGAATCGACGAGCGAATGCGCCGTGGAAGCTTGGGTTCTTCATAGAGTACAGACCGCAGCACATCCAGCATGCCGTCAGCGTCAAAGGGCAGTCTCCGGCAAAAGACATGGTACATCATGGCTCCGAAGCTGAAAATGTCGGAGGCTGGCGTCACGCGCCCACTCCTGCCTTCAGCCTGTTCGGGGCTCATGTACCAGGCTGTACCCATTATCGCGCCGGTCCGGGTAACGGCAGTGACTTTTTCTCCTCTTATCTGTTTCGCAAGGCCGAAATCTGTCAGAAAAGCACTGCCTTCTTCGTTAACAAGCACGTTTCCCGGCTTAATGTCACGATGAACTATGCCATTTTTATGAGCGTAGGCCAGCGCTTCCGCAACTTGCGCGAATATCTGCGTAACCTGCCTGTCATCGAGCTTGGGCTTGGGAGCTTCCTGCTCCGGGGTGCGCGGCAGGCGCGACAGACCGAGGTACTTGTCGAGGGGCTTGCCGTCTATGTATTCCATTGCTATGTAGTGATGGCCGTGCTCGTCGGTGCCTGCGTTCAGCACACGGGCTATGTGGGGGTGGTTAAGCTTGGCTGCAGCGCGGGCTTCGCGCATGAAACGTTCGATATCCTCCTCATCCGCGAAATCCTCGCCTTTTAGCACCTTGAATGCGACATCGACGTCAAGCGTTTCATCATGCGCGAGATAGACAGCACCCATGCCGCCTTCGCCGAGCTTCCTTGTTATTCGATAGCGGGTGGCAACGAGCATGCCTTCCTTCTCGTCAGGCTTCTCTTCGACTATCTTGATGGAATCGCCGGTGTCCGGGGGCATGGGAACCGGCAGGGTTTCTTTTCCCGCAAGGGAAGAATCCGAAGAGGGAGTATGCTCGCGGGTCGGTACTTTTATGATTTCGCTGCAAGCGCACTTGAATTCGCTTCCTTCGCGCGAGGGGTGAAGCTGGTGGATTCGCCCGCACTTGGGGCAGGCCGCTTGAACGTAAGTTGCGTCCAGGTCCGGCGTTTTGATAGACTCGGTGGCTGCGAGGTCAGCGCCGCAGTGCTCGCATTTCAGGGCATCAGGGCCTATTTGCTGGCCACAGTGGGGGCATTTGCTCTTTTCTTCAGGCATTTTATATTCACCTTCCAACGAGATGGGATGTGCATCTACAATTATAGTCGCTATGAACGAATGCGCAACCGGTTCTCGCTCTTTGATGCTTGCCCTGGTCAACGCGTACTCAACATGCTAAGTCAGTCAGTTCAGCTTTGTAGATTGGGCTTAGGATTCATAGTGTCTTAAATCCGGGGATATAATACCGGAACGTGTATATGCTAATATGCTAACATATTAGCATATAGCCGTTCCGGCTCTTTGGGGCTTGTTCCTCGGTACTCGATACTGTTTACTGTATGCTAACCCGCCCTGTAAGCCTTACCAATGACAGCTTTCAGCCTGAAGCCGCTCTAAAAGCCCATCCGCTTGCAGCTTCCAGCACTGTGCCTGTATGGAACCCGGATAGCTGGCAGCATCCAGCCCCATCACGGCTTGAAAGCCCTGCTGTATAAGCCCTGCAGCCTGCGGCGGATGGGGTGACAAATTTTGTCACACGCTAAAATCGAGAATTATCGGCCCATCCGAAATCTTTTTTGAGACATAACTCCAGTCCCCGTATCGCTTTAGCAAATCGCGTTATCCACTTATGGCCCTTTTCCACTCATTAGAGTCTTCAGTGCGGGCGCGGTATATAGAGGGACTTGTGGATGAGCGAAGCTCAGGAACAAGTC
>CAZXNM010000027.1:0-31028 GCA_964641955.1 uncultured Planctomycetota bacterium | reverse complement strand
GGGAGACAGTCATGTTGAAGGTCCTGATAAGCCTGGCAATTGCATTTTCGCTCGCGTGCATCGTGGTGGCAACTTCGACGGCTCAGGAAAACCCTGCCGGAGGGAATAAGCAGGCCGAAGTGAAAAACGGCCTCGTGATAGAGCAGGTTTGCAACGGATTCCCCGGGAGCGATGAGAAAAAGAAGAAGACGAAGCAGAAAATCATCATAAAGGGCGACAGGATATACATGCAGAATCTCGAAACGCCCGACACCTGCATAGTCCGGGGCGACAAGAAGCTGATATGGGAGGTCGATACAGACAGGAAGAAATACACGCTGAGGAAGTTCGAGTACTTCGAGGAGTTGAAAGCGAACAACGAGAAGGACCGCAAGGAATTCGCCAGGATTATCAACGCAACGCCCGACCCCAAGGCGCGGATGAAGCTCGCGGAGAAGCGCGGATATCTCGCCGACGAAAAAGGAAAAGTTTCGACGAAGCCGCAGGCGAAGACTGTGGATACCAAGGAAGAAAAAGTAATCAACGGCTTCAAGTGCTATCACCTCAAGGTCTACGAGGACGCCAAAGTCGTGCTGGATGTCTGGCTTACGAAGGAGCACAAGTCGCCCGACAGCCTGATGGACTTCTACAAGAAGCTCGGCTGCTTCTGCGACGAGGTGATTGCGGAGATGGCGAAGATACGCGACTTCCCCGTGCTTCTGAAGGCGCATCTGGCGTTCGGCGCCATGGCGATACCCATCGAGTGCGAGATTGCGAAAATCGAGAACAAGAATATCGAAGACAAGGTCTTCGAACTCCCGAAGGATTGCGAGTGCGAGAAGGAAATAGGAAAAACGACGAAGATAATAGGCGAGTGTGTATGCCCGGTCTGCGGCAAAAAGTTCGACCCCCAAAAGAACAAGCCATACAACTACGTTCACAAGAACATCAAATTCCTTCTCTGCAGCCGCGAATGCAGCAAGAAGCTCGGCAAGGCAATCGCCAAGCACAAGGGCGACGAACAGAAGGCCCTGGACGAATTGAGAAAGACGTGGAAAAAGGAAAAAGGTAAATAGTCCTGCAGCCGAATCTGCATACTATCTTCCGGGCCCGGTAACGCCGGGCCCGGGTTGTATTTGAACGCCGCCCTGTTTTGAGGTATAATACGGAGCAGGAAGGCGAAAGCACAACTGATGCCTGCAGAGGGGCAATCATGTCGAGACTTGCGATAGGCATAACGGTCGCGTTCATTATCGCGCTGGTAGCGGCTGCCGTTTCAATGGCTCAGGAAGACCCGAAAACCGACAAGAAGGCATCCGGGCCGGAGAAGAAACAGGCAGAAGAGGCAGACAGCCTTGTAATCGAGCAGGTCTGCAGCGGATTTCCCGGCACCGAGGGCAACAAGAAAAAGACGAAGCAGAAGGTCGTCATAAAGGGCGACAAGATATACATGCAGAACCTCGAAACGCCCGATGTCTGCATTGTCAGGGGAGACAAGAAGCTGATATGGGAGATTGATACCGATAAGAAGAAATACAGGATACGGAAATTCGAGTATTTCGCGGAGATGAAGGCGAACCACGAGAAAGACAGAAAGGAACTCGCGAAAATAATCAATGGCTTTCCCAATCCCAAGGAGCGATTAAGACATGCAGACAGGAATGGCTTTCTCGTAGACGAAAAGGGGATGGTCTCGGCGAAGCCCGTCGCCAAAACCGAGCTTACAGGCGAAGAGAAGAAGATAAACGGCTTTAAGTGTTATCATCTGAAAATCTACGAAGATACCAAGGTAGTGCTCGATGTCTGGCTGACCAGGGAGCATAAGTCGCCCGACGGTCTTATGGACTTCTACAAACGGCTTGGATGCTTCTGCAATGAGGTTGTTGCCGAGATTAAGAAGATAAAGGACTTCCCGATTTCTCTGAAAGCACGTCTTGTATTCGGTGCGCTGGCGGTTCCGATTGAATGCGAGATATCGAAGGTGGAAAAGAAGAAAATGGATGACAAATTCTTCGAGTTGCCGAAAGGGTTCATTCTGGTCAAAGACCCTCCGGGGAAAGAACCACCACCTGATATTTTGACATGTCCTGTATGTGGAAAGAAGTTCAATACCAAGGAAAATAAGTACGTCCGTTTTCGCTTGAAGAATGGGAAGACAATTCTTGTTTGCAGTCGAAAGTGCAGTAGAGCAATTGGAGAAGAGACTCCCAAATATGGCACTCAGGAAAAGGCACTGGAAGAACTAAGAAAAAGTTGGGAAAAGGGCAAAGGCAAGTAATCCTGCAGCCAAATATGCCCACTATCTTCCGGGCCCGGTGATGCCGGGCCCGGGTTGTGTTTGAACGGAGCTTGCTTCCGGAGTACAATGCAGGCAGGTCTCACCCGGAGGAAAACACCAATGGCATTCGACTGGAAAGTGTTCGCAACCACGTTCGGCCTGCTCTTCGTCGCCGAGATAGGCGACAAGACCCAGCTTGCGGTAATCTCGATGTCATCGAAGACGTCGAAGCCGGTCACGGTCTTCCTGGCGTCGGTGCTGGCGCTCGCGGCCGTCACGCTGATAGGGGTAGCAGTAGGGGCCGGAATCGCCGAGCTTATCCCGCGGGTGTGGCTGAAGCGGGTGGCTGCGATGATGTTCTTCGCGGTGGGCGTACTTGTCTTTCTGGACATTCTTTGAGAAAGGCGGCACGGGATGAGAATGCTGCTTTTAATTCCCACTCTTGTGGTTGTCCTTGCATTCGCAGCGCTCGCCGATGTGATACATCTGAAGGATGGCTCGAAGGTCGAGGGCGAGGTGGTGGCCGAGACGGAGGACACAATTACCGTAAAGACCCTGCACGGCACGGTGGAGCTTTCCAGGTCCCGGATAAAGAACATAGAGAAGAAAAAGCTGCCGCAGGAGGTCTACAGGGAAAGGCTTGCAACCATCGCTGCAAATGACGCGGAGGGGCATTATCTTCTCGCCCTCTGGAGCAAGGAGAAAGGTCTTGAACAGGAATACGCTGCAGAGCTGCGCAAAGTCATCGAGATAAATCCTGACCATGCAGCCGCCAGGCGACGGCTCGGATACAAGAGGGAAGGGGACAAATGGGTCAGAGAGGGCGGCGAGCCCGAACCGGCTGCTCCCGATGTCTCCGGGGCTTTGCAGGTAATTCAGAAGGCTCTTGCCGCGAAGCCGGAAGAGGCCACGAAAATGATTCAGGAGCTGAAAAAGTTCGACGGGCTCTCCAAAGAAGACTTCGAGAAGTGCGCCGGGGCGATTGAGAAATGGCGATCTTACAAGGCTGTCGCAGCGGGAGAGACAACGAAAAAATTCGAGAAGTCCGGCCTGACATGCGCCGTCTGTATCCCGCAGGGCTATGACGGCAAAAAGCCCGTGCCGGTCATTGTCATGCTGCACGGCAGCGGACAGACCCCGGCCGATATGATAGGCGCGTGGAAGGCGAGCGCGGCAGCCGGGAAAATCAGGGAAAATTGCCTCATCATCGCACCGCAGAGCAGCTCCACCCGGTGGTGGGAATCGCAGCTCAAGGCAAAGCTCGACCTGCTGCTCGAAGAGGTTAAGGATGCGTTCAATGCGGACACAAACCGCTTCTACCTGAGCGGATTCGAGAACGGGGCGCACGGCGCGTGGTATCTCGGCCTGAGAAGGCCCGACGCATTCGCGGCGATAGCGCCCGATTCGGGGCTGCCGCTCAGCACGAACGCGGAGAGAGTGGATTTCGATTCGCTCCGGAACGCGCTGAACCTGCCAGTCTACGTAATGAGCTCGAAGGACGACAGGGTCGCTCCCGGGGACAGGGTGGCGCTTGTTGCGAAAAAGCTTGAGGAAAGCGGCTGCCCGGATGTCGTGCACGACGAATTTCCGGGAGGAGCGAGGGTGCATGCAGCGGACTCCTGGGGCAAGGTCTGCGACTGGTTCCTGAGCAAATCAAGGAGCCTGTTTCCGAAGCACATTCAGATAAGCTTCGACGGCGCCGGACCCGGGCAGGCGTACTGGCTCGAGCTGGTGGAGCCGCAAACAGGAGCTAAAGCGACCGCGCGGATTGACGGTGGCACGATTAATGTCACCGCCGGCAAGGCAAAGGGAATAGTCGTGTACCTTTCGGACAGGCTCGTCTCTCTCGATGAAAGAGTCACAGTCAGGATCAACAACAAGAGGGTCTTTCAGGACAAGGTTAAGCGTTCGGCAGCCATGGCCCTGGAGACGTGCATTTCAAGAAGCGACCGGCATGCATGCTATGCCGCCAGACTTGCCTTCGACCTCGGGCAGCCCGCCGGGAAATAATATAGCAGGCGCCACCGAGGGCAGCGCCTGCGTTTCTTTCAAGTCCGGATTTACTCCGGTAACTGTTACTGCTCTGTCGGATGCGCTTCGAGGTCGAAGAAAATCCTGTCGAAGTCCTGGTGCATCTGACGGATTTCTTCGCGCCATTTGCGGAAGTGGCGCCTGTTGTGCGTCCAGTTGGTCGTCAGGCAGCCGGCGGACATCACAAGGCCTACGAGCGCGCCGAGCAGAAAAATCCTTCTAAGCATAACTCGCCTCCACGGGTCAGTATGCAGTTTCTTCCCTTATTACGGACGTAATACTAAAGCCCGGGACGTGTTAAGTCAACTAAAAAATGTCCCGTCCCGATAAATTCTTTACCAGTGTCATCGCTGGCACTATAATGCCGGCTGTCCGGGCGAACATGGCGGAACATGGAGGTGACACACTTGCAGTATAAAGTTCCATCCGGCACGAGGGATATTCTGCCGCCTGAAATCTATCTCTGGCAGGAAATCGAGGAAAAAGCCAGGCGGATTGCCGAAAATGCCGGGTATTCGGAGGTCAGGACGCCCGTATTCGAGGATACAGAGCTTTTCGTGAGAGGCATAGGCGAGTCCTCGGAGGTCGTTCAGAAGCAGATGTATACGTTCCGAACGCTGGGCGGCGAATCCCTGACGCTCAGGCCGGAAATTACCGCCCCGGTGATGAGAGCCTACCTCGAACACTCGTTGCACAAGACGGGCGCGTTCCGCAAGCTTTACTACCTCGGCCCCTCCTTCAGGTACGAGCGGGCGCAGAAGGGGCGCTGGCGGCAGTTCAGCCAGTTCGGCATAGAGGCTATCGGCTCGCCCGACCCGCTTCTCGACGTCGAGACAATCCTCGTTGGCTGGGACATACTGAGCGGTTGCGGAGTACCCGACCTCAAGCTGCTGCTGAATTCCATCGGCTGCTCTGACTGCCGACCTTCATATAGAAAGGCGTTGAGCAGGCATGTCGAAAGTCACAAGAGCGAACTCTGCGAAGACTGTCAGCGCAGGGCGCACGGCAACGTGCTGCGTATTCTCGACTGCAAGAAGGAACAGTGTGCGCGGGCAGTGAGCGGCGCCCCGCAAATCATCGATTTCCTTTGCGCGGACTGCGCGGCGAGCTTCGAAATGGTCAGGCAGAGTGTGGACGAGTTTATTCCCGAGTGGTCAATCGAGCCGCGCCTCGTCCGCGGGCTGGACTATTACACCAACACGGTGTACGAGTTCGTCGCGGGAGAGCTGGGGGCGCAGAACGCCGTCGGCGGGGGCGGGCGCTACGACCTCCTGGTCGAGGAGCTGGGCGGTCCCGCGACGCCGTCCGTGGGATTCGCGCTCGGGCTTGACAGGATAGTCCTGTCCGTCATGTCATCGAGGGAGAAAGAGCCCGCCGGGCGCATGCCCGAGGTGTATGTCGTGACAGTCGATAAAGGGCTGCGCCGGACGGCGCAGAAAATCGTCACGGAACTGCGGCGTCGCTCCGTGTCGGCGGATATGGACTACGAAGGGCGCAGCGTCAAGGCCCAGTTCAGGGCGGCCAACAAGTCCGGCGCAAACCACGTTGCCGTTCTCGGGCCGGACGAGGCCGCAAAGGGGACGGTAAAGCTTAAGACTCTTTCCACCGGGGATGAGAGGGAAGTCTCGCAGGACAACCTTCTTGCAGAAATCCGCGGGGGGTAGCGCTTCCTTACGGCTGGCTGGCCTGCATGTTGAGGAGCGCATCCTTTATCGTTGGGTAGACGGGCAGCATTCCGCCGATTCCCAGGCAGTCTATCGCCTGCATGACTGATTCGCGAATGTTGACGAGAGCCGTCGAGTTTTTCCGCTCATCTTCCCTGTCGCTTACGAATGCTATAATCGCCGATATGCCCATGGAGCAAATTGCGTCCGTGCCCGAAAGGTCGAGAATGACCATATTGGGATTGTCGTTACGGAGAAAACTCAGCTCCATGTTGAGCTTGCCGACCTGCGCGCCGTTGCAGCTCCCGGATATCTTGACGATGGCAATGCCGGCGTGCCCGGGAACGTAACGGGTCTCAATAGTGGCTCCAGCCGCAACTTCCGCATTCGCCGTGGCTGCGGCGGCTTCTTCGAGGCCGAATGACTTGCCGCAGTTGGCGCAGTAATGGGCAATGTCAGGCACCTGTGCTTTGCAGTGAGGACACTCCTTCATTTTCCCACCTTCCTCACAGGCTCGCCATTGGCCACGCTGTAACTCTTCGCTCTCATCTATATAGACGTGTCCGGCACGGCGTTCTGTTACGCGAATATCAGAATCGCGTAAACTACTTGTCAGTCGCGAATTCCAGCACCGCAACGGTTCCGTCGCCCAGGGCAGCGTACAGCCGCTTGCCATCCGGCGACAGGACGAGGCATGTTACGGCGGCGGTTTTGCACACCTGCATTTTCGAGAGAATCTTGCTCGTGTCGATATCCCAGACAAACAGCCAGCCGCCGTTGTCGGAGCTTACGAAGTGCTTCTTTCCCGGGACATACTGAACGCCGGTTACCGCATTGTGATGCCCCTCGTAGACTCGCACCGGTTTTCCGGTCTCGATGTTCCAGAGCACGACCAGCCTGTTGGTTCCTCCGGAAAGCATGGTTTTGCCCTGGCTGTCCACCGTGAGGCAGGTGACCGCGCCGGTGTGGCGCTGCGCGGAATGCGCGGGCCGGTCGGCGGCGGTATCCCAAATCTCCACGAGGCCGCCCCTGGACCCGGCGGCCATCTTCCCGCTTCCGGGAATGAACCGGACTGCGCGCACTCCGTATGCCTTGCTCTTAAGCTCCTTCCTGGCGGCGCCCACATCGTCGAGGAGGAATATCCTCTTTCCGTCCCCGACGGCAATTGTGCCGCCATCTGCGGACACGGCGACTGCACCGACCGTCAGGAAGAAATCGTGTATCTTCTTTTTTGCTTTCCCCGAGGTCATGTCCCAGATGGTCAGGGTCTCATCCGCGCCGCCCGTGTAAAGGACGCTCGAATCGGGGGAAAATGAAATGGCACGGATGGCTTCGTTGTGTTCGGTCGCCGCCATCTTGATTCCGCCCCCGATTTCGAAGACTTTAAGCTGGCCTCGCGCCGTGCCGCACGCGAGAAGCCTGCCGTCCGGGCTGATTGCGATGGCGCTTATCGGCTGGGAACTGGCCTTCAGCGTGTCCGCGACCTTCAGATATTCTTGCCAGACCTCTTCCTCTGCTTTTTTGCCTGTGATTTCTTCCTGAGCTTTCCGCAGGGCTTCGAGTCGGAGCTTCTCGCGCATCTGGCGCTCGATTTCCCGCTGTCTTCTGAGGGTCTCGGCCCGCTCGCGCGCAAGCTCGTCATCCCTGCCCGAAGCGCAGCCGGCAATGGTCGCAAGGATGCAGGCTGCGGCGAGCAGGCAGGCCAGTAACGCTGCTAATTTAACGGTTCTCACTTTTATTCCTCTTCGGAAGGCGGGGCAAGGTCAATGTCAGTGTCGCCGTCTCCAGGGCTCTTCTTCTCTTCGTCTTCTTTCTGCTCGTTTCCGGCCTGTCCGGCGACGTCCGGTTTTTCCGGTTCCTTGTCCTCGGGTTTCGGGGCGATGGGTTTCGGCTTGAGGAATCGTTTCTTGAGCTTCTTGCGCTTCTTGAGACCTGGTTCTTCTGTTTCCTTTTCCTCCAGTTTCTTTTCGACCTTCTCTTCTATCTTCTCGAGTTCTGAGTCTTTCTCTTCCGTTTCCGGCTTTTCTTCTTCCTGGTCTTTTTTCTCGGCAGGCTTCTTCTTCAGCGCAGCCTTGTAGTCGGTCTTGGGCTTCTTCTTAAGCAGTCCTGTAATCACGGCATGCCATTTGTGCTTCTGGGCCTCTTCTATGCGCTCGCCGTGCTTGCGGACGGTGGAGTTGAAGCTCTCCAGGAACCGGATAATTTCGCCGAGGGCTGCGGCGCTCTCCGCCGGCTGCGCGTAAGTGCTGCTGTCCTTCAGCTCCTCGAGCGCCTTGTGCAGCGTTCCTCCTTCTTCCGAAACCATGTCAGCCATGAACGTATACACGGCGTGGGTCTTCTTCCTGTCGAAGTGAATCGCCACGCAAACGATGAATTCGATTGCCACGATTATCAGAAGGATAATCTCCAGAGCGCCCATTAGAACCTCCTTTACTTCCGGGATTTCCTAAGTCTCGTTGCCAGCCCGCCGGCGGCTATTGCTTCGGCGGCCCATATATCGGAGCACGGCGGACTGTAGCAGAAGTCCGCCATGTGCAGTTCCTCGGCCGTCATCCTGTTGAGAATCGCAAGCGACAGCATGTTCACGCGCTGCGCGGCTCCTTCGTTCACGATTACCTGGCCGCCGATAAGGCGTCCGTCGTTCTTGTCCGCCAGGAGCCTTACGTGGACCTCCGTGCCGCCGGGGTAGTAGTGGGGCAGAGAGGGGTACTTTATCGTGGAAGCGAAGACGTCGAACCCCGCATTCGCGGCGAAGTCCTCGGTGAGCCCCACCGCGCCTATTTCGATGTCGAAGAGCTTCATGACCGACGCGCCCAGCACGGGAGGCGCGTGCTCATCGGCGCCGGCTGCGTTTGCGCCGGCGACCATCCCCTGGCGGGTGGCGATTGTGCCGAGGCCGGACAGAACCGGAGTTCCGCGGATAAAGCACGTGCTTTCCACGCAGTCGCCGGCGGCGAAGATCCCGTCAATGCCGGTCTCCATTCGGTCGTTGACCTTGATGCCTCCCGTTTTGCCGGTGGATACGCCCATTGAAACGGCAATCTCCACATCGGGGGCAGTGCCGGTGCACATGATAACCATCCCGGCTGGGATTTCTTTCTCGTTCACCATGACCCCGGCCGCCTTGTCCGTTCCAATGACACTGCCGACCGGGTGGTCCTTCAACACTTCAATGTCGTTTTGAGAAAGTTTCTCTTCGACAATTCTGGAAAACTG
This sequence comes from uncultured Planctomycetota bacterium, assembly GCA_964641955.1. Taxonomy (GTDB): domain Bacteria; phylum Planctomycetota; class SKW154; order SKW154; family DAOVDS01; genus CAZXNM01. The sequence continues at coordinate 21,860 of CAZXNM010000027.1, read as the reverse complement.
TTTGTCTATCATCGACCTGAGTGCGCGCGAGCGGATTACGCAGATAACGTGCGCCCCCCGGCGATGAAGGGCCTCCGCCGCCTCGAGGGCGATGAAGCTTGCGCCATTGACGACCGCCGTTTTGCCGGGGCCCGCCAGTTCGAGAATTGCGGCGCCGTCGTCCCTCGCGCGCAGAACGAACACACCGGGAAGCCCGGCGCCCGGCATGGAGGGGATTTTCGCCCTGCCGCCCATGGCGAGCACGAGCGAATCATATTCCAGTGTATCGCCGGAAGCCTTGACCTGTTTCTGTTCGGCATCCACGGACTCGACCTTTACTCCGGGCCTGATATCTATTTTCTGGCTCTTGAAGAAATCCAGACCGAAAACTGTCGGCGTGTCGAACGAGTCGATTTCCCCGCCTATGACGAAGGGCAGGGCGCACCGCGAATACGTGGGATAGGGCTCCGCGTTGAGACAGGTAATCTCGGCCTTGCGGTCCTGCTTGCGCGCCGCGAAGCACGCGCTCGCTCCGGCGCTGCCCGCACCTATCACAACGATTCTTCGAGCCAAGTCAGTCCTCCCCTCTGTAAGCCGGAATCGCCGCCCCGATTCTACCAGCCGGACGGGGGACAGTCAACGACCGAAGCCCGACCTGTCCGTAACCGCCGTCGGTCCCGCACGACGTTCCCCGTATCAGACTGGTTCCGACTTTTCCTCGAACGAGATGCCCACATTCTCCAGCTCTTCAAGTATGGGTTCGTAGATATCGGGAGTTACCGGGATGTGAACGCCTTTTTCTCCGATTTTTCCTTCGAGAATCATTCTCGAAGCTATCGCGGCGGGGAGTCCGACCGTTTTTGCCATCGCGGTGGTCTTTCCCGCCTCGCCGTATCCGATAAACGTCGAAACCGTCTTCTCTTTCCTGTCTTCGTAAGCGGCGATGAACTCGTGCCGCAGGACAATCATGTCGCGCTCGCCCGGCTTGTAAACGAGCTTTTCGAGGAGCCGCGCAGCGAGCACGTCGAGAGGCGAGCCTTTCTCTACGGGCAGCTTCTCATCGCTGAACAGGCCCAGCCATTCGAGCCTGTCGAGCACCTCCGAATCTTCGTCGAGTTCGACGAAGCGGGCAGCGGCTTTTCTCGCATTCGCTTCGGCACCGCCGACCAGCGAGGCTGTCAGCCCGGCGAACGTCATGCCGCTGAAATCTCTCTCCGTCTCATCCAGCAGGCCCATCCGCTTTATCGCAACCCACGTGTCGCACCATCCCGGATAGCGATAGGTGCCGCGGACAAGGGTCTGCGTCGCGGGAATATCGTAGGTTTCGACGTAAGGCAGCGAATTGCCGTTGGGATACGATTCGAACGAGCCGAGGCCCTCGATGTCGGCTGTCCAGTATTCCTTGAAGAGGTCATCCGGGGCGACCCTGGCGATTCCACCGTTTCTGAGGAACTGCGCCTCGCGCTTGCCCGCCAGCACGACGCCCCTCGGGCTCCACGAGAACTTGTAGCCGAACGGGTTGTCGTTCGCATCGGGGGCTGGAAGACCGCCGCAGAAGGATGTGAAACTCTCGACCTTGCCGCCGGAATCCTTGATGCGGTGGATAATGCGCATTGCGGACATGTGGTCAATGCCGGGATCCAGCCCGACTTCGTTGAGCAGGATGACACCGGCTTTGCGCGCCTTCTCATCCATCGCCCGCATTGCATCGCTCACGTAAGAGGTGCTGACGAAGTTCCTGCCGTGCTCCACGCAGAGGGAGGCCACCGTCGGGTGGTGGGTAAAAGGCACCATGCTCAGGACCAGGTCTGCGTCTTTGACAAGCTTGGACAGCGCGGTCCTGTCGGAAACATCCAGCGTGAGAGCTTCACCCCGAGGGTTGCCGCCCGTTAGTTTCTCAGCCTTCGAGACAGTGCGCGTTGCGACGCGAACGCGGTATTCGGGCTGTTCGAGGAGATAATCCACCAGTGGCTTCGCGACGAGCCCCGCGCCAAGCACAAGTACGTTTTTCATTGGTTCTGCACCTTTCCCAGGCTGTTCAGACCTGCGCGACGTATTTCTTGAGATAAGCGTAATCCGGCGTAAGCTCTCCCCTAAGCAGAATCAGAGCCCGCTTCAATTCCGGCGGGAGGCCGATTTGGTCGAATCCGGCGGAGAAATCCGCGCCTGCAATCGGAGCCACGAAGTCTTTGAGAATCCCGCTGAAATCGGCGGATGACTCGGCGGGTATCTCGCACGGCAGGTTGTCCACGGCCATTATAGCCACGCCTTCGGCTTGACAGCCTTCGCGCACCGTTCCATCCGCGGGGAAGTAAGTGTAACAGGGTGTTCCGGGCTGGGTGCACATTGAAGTCGCCTCGATCGCTCCTCCCATGTCGCAGGAGATGTCGCCGATAACACGCAGGCGCGGCCTGCACTCGCATGCAAACAAGTCCCGCAGGGCTTCCTTCGTTGCGAGCCTCGGATTGCCGGTCTGCCAGTATATCGCGTTTATGAGCACTGTCAGGTGCGGCAGGTAGTCCGCGAACCTGCTCCGGTAATTGCCCGGGTTCCTGAAGAAGTCACTCAGCTCGAACACGGCGCCCGGCCTGGTTGGTACGACCGTGTCTTCTTCCCTGAAAACGACCTTGTAGACGACATCCCGCCTTGCGTTCCCGCTGGCGACCAGTCCCGGCAGCTCGGACGCAGCGATATCCTCGTGCGCGAGCGCGTCTACAATCTCTGCCGCGCCGGAGCCCACGTTGCCGTAGCCGGCGATTCCGACGACGAGCGGAACCAGCTCTTCGGGAAGTCCGTCACTGCTGATGCGCTCTCTGACAGCTTCCAGGGATTTTTTAATAGCCCCCAGGCCGCTGTACCTGTGAGGCTGGAGTATTTCCGAAAAAGGCGTGGCGATTCCTTCGAGGTCGAGCCTCTGCCCGAGCGCGTGCAGCGTTTCCACGGCGCCCGCCAGGCCCGCATGCCTGCCGAAGAATATCAGCCGGCGGCCCTTTTCGTCCGTTACCTTCTCGTAGTCTATCAGGCTGCAGCCGAGCTTCATCAGCTTCTTCAGCATGGGCATGTTGTGGGGCTGCCCCTTGATTACGTGGGAGAAAAACACGTAGGTCTTGCCGTGCTGCAGCAGGCTTATCGGGATTTCCTTGACTGCAAGAACCACGTTGCATGCGGCCAGGTCTTCGCTGACCTTGGCGCCTGCTGCTTCGTATTCGGAATCCGAAAAGACTCTAATGTCCGAGGGCTGTATTATGAAATCGATACCGTGCTTTTCTCTTAACTCCTTTACATCTTTCGGTGTAAGAGGCGCCCTGCGTTCCCATTTGCTCTTGTCTTCCCTGCGGATGCCTGCGCAAGCTGCCACATCTCCCTCCCTGAGAAGCGTGTTGCCAACCCCGATGGCAGGCCGGGATTATAGCGGTCGAGCTGGCCGTCATCAATCTTAACTCGTAAATGTGGTTGAACTCACCTGCGCTATTTCGTTTAATATTCACTGCGCAAAGTGGCGCGGCCACACGCGGACAGTATGGAGGACGGATTGACGCTGATACAGAGCAATGGTGAGAGTGAAGACCTTGAACTTGCCTTCTGCCAGGAAGCGCTGAAGAGGAAGTACCTCACGCACAAGCTCTTCCAGAAATGCCTGCTCGCCCATTCGGAAATCAAGAGGATGGGCCTGAGCAAGCCGACGATACGCGATATAGTCATCTCCATGAGCCGGCTAAGCCCAGAGAAGGTCACGAGGGTAATGGCGATACTGGGAGCCCGGTCCGGCAAGAGAGCCATTACGGGCTACCGGCTTGTTGAAAAAGTTACTTCCGGGGCGTTCGGCTCGATATACAAGGCGCGGCAGGAATCCATGGACAGGGTGGTGGCGCTGAAGGTCCTTCCGCGCAGGCTGGCGATGAATCCCCGGTATGTGAAGAACTTCATGCGCGAGACGAAGCTCGCCGCGAAGCTCGCCCACGAGAACATCGTGTACGTTCTGGATGCGGGACAGTCCGCGGGCCTGCTGTACCTTGCGATGGATTTCATCGAAGGAGAGACTCTTGAGCAGATTGTGCACGCCGGCGGGCCTTTGAAAGAGCGCAAAGCCATTGGCGTGGCCTGGTCGCTCGCACAGGCCCTCAGCCACGCGCACCGGACCGGCATACTACACCGCGATATCAAGCCGGCGAACATCGTGATGCAGAACGGGAAGACTCCGAAACTGTGCGATTTCGGCCTGGCCAAGAGCACCGCCCGGGAGGCGCTGATGGAGGCCTCGGGTGTCATTGTGGGCACGCCTTCCTACATGGCGCCGGAGCAGATACTCGGCGAGGAGGCGGACGAGAGAAGCGACATATACGGCCTGGGCGCCACGCTCTACTTCATGGTAGCGGGAAAACCGCCATTTCCCCCGGGCAAGAGCTTCGCCGAGGTGTACGAAAACCAGATAGTCAAGAACATGCTGCCGCCGACGGACGTCAATCCGGACTGTCCCCGGCGCACAGAAGAACTCATTGTCAAGATGATGCAGCGCGACCCTGCGCGAAGATTCGGCTCCGCCGAAGAACTCGTTGATACCCTTCTCGGATTCGCCCGCAGCGCTTAGAGCGAGAAAGCCGCCTACGGTCATTTTATCGTGAATCATGCTCCGCCCTCGATTGCCCTAAAGAGAAGGGCCTAAACACCCGATATGTTAGCGGGCAGTCATAGTTGAAGGGGACAGTTGCAGGCACACGTCATAGCGACATCTCACGTGCATTCCCTTTCGGCTCTGACACGAGTTTGACGGCGAAAAGTGTTGTTTTGAACAGGGGGTGGTTAAATGAATTTCGGGGTGAAAGAAGTTATGGTCATTGCGGCGCTGGCTTTCGGCATTGTGGTTACGGGCTGCAGCGCCACGCCTGATGCAAGTCTGGCAATGAGCCCGCCGCTTCGCGTCTACAACGCCGGGGCGGAAGAGGAGTGCAAGTTCTGCTTCTCCAGGTATGAGATGGAATTCTACCATCCGGAAGGGCTGCGCAAGCTTGCCGCTGCGCCCGCGCAGGTAGTCGAGGAAAAGATTATCGAAGTTCCGGATGAGACCATCGAGAAGACAGAAACTGCCGGGAGCCGCGAAAGCTTCGTCAGTTCCTGGACGCCCAGCCTGCCGTCGTTCATGAAATAAGGCAGGGCGGGGCCGGAAAACAAGGCGTAAATATGCACCGTCTTCGGGAGGAAGGCGGTGCTTTTTTATCATTCAGGAAGGAAGAGGAATTTCTTGAAAAAATCATGGAACTCTTTATGCTGCAAGTTTGTCTAAGCATGTGAGAAGAGAGAAAGCAAACCCAGGCAGTAACGGAGATACAAATGACAGCCGATTCCAGAAAAGACATGTCCGGAACGAGGCTTCACGGATACCTCATTAACCGCCTGATAGGCAAGGGCGGAATGGGCGAGGTGTACGAGGCCTACGAGGAGACGCTCGACCGCAAGGTCGCGCTGAAGGTCCTGCCGGAGCGGCTCTCCGAGGATGATTCCTTCACGGCGAGGTTCCTGCGGGAAGCGCGTTCTGCCGCGAAGCTGGAGCATCCCGGCATCTGCCCCATTTACGCGGGTGGAGAGGTCAGGGGCACATACTTCATAGCAATGCAGTATGTCGAGGGAGAAACGCTCGGCGAAGTGCTCGAAGATTACGGCTCACTGCCCGTCGAGCAGGCCCTGCTCGTCGTGAGGCGGGTTGCGGACGCGCTCGGCTTCGCACACGCCAAGGGCTTCGTGCACAGGGACATAAAACCCGACAACATCATGATTGACCGGGAGGGCAGGGTCAAGGTCATGGATTTCGGCCTTGCCCGAAGGACCACGCTCGATACCCGGATGACCCAGACCGGGATGTACGTCGGCACGCCGGAGTACTCTTCTCCCGAGCAGTGCGAGACGCTCGACCTCGACGGGCGCACCGACATATACTCGCTCGGCGCCGTTCTTTACGAAATGCTCGCCGGAACAGTGCCCCACAAGGCCGAGACGCCTTATGCGCTCTTTAATAAAATATGCACCGAGCCGCACGTCGCCATACAGGAGCTTAATCCGCGTCTGCCCGACAACATTGCCGCGATTGTAGACAGGATGCTTGCCAAGGACCGCGAGGAGCGCTACCAGTCCACCGACGAGCTTATCAGCGACATCGACGCCGCATTGCGCACGCTCGACATAGACAGCACGGCGGAGACGGCGGCCGTGCCCGTCGCGGGGCTTGCTTCCTACACCACCGAAAAGATTGCCGAGCGCGCCGAAGCCGCCACGAAGAAAGCGCAATATCGATACAAGAAAAAAAGGAAGCTCGCACCGGTAATCGCCGTGGTTATTGCAATGGCGGTCATCGGAATCTGGCTGGCTCTTGCGATGTCCACCGAGAAGGACATGCCGGAAGACAAAACGGCGTTTATCCCCGATACGGAGCCGGAAGAGAAGAAGGAACCCTCGGACCAGCCCGTAGAGCAGACCACGCCGCCGGAACAGCCCGGCGAAACCGTAGTTGACCCGGTCAAGCAGACTGTCATCGACAGGCTGAACCCTCCGAGGGAAATGACCGGGCCCAAGGAAGGGCTGCCCGTCGCGAGACTGCTCGTGTGCGACTTCGCGAACAGGAACGACAACCCCGAGATAGACTGGATGAAAATCGGCGTCGCCGACATGTTCATAACCGACCTGACGCAGGCAAGGTTCCTGCAGGTCGTCTCGCGCGAGGAGTTCACGAGGCTGCTGGGACGCCTCGGAACAACCCGCGAGAAGGCAATGGCAGACCTCTCTGCGGTAATCAAGGAATTGCGCGCCGACATGATTCTCAAGGGCGGAATCGTCAAAATCGGCCCCAGTATAAGAATAGACATTCAGCTTCTGGACGCTTCGACCGGGAAGCTGCTTCTCGGCGAGTCTGCACAGGAGCGCGAGGAGAACTTCCTCGACGCAATTGACAAGCTCTCCGTCTCGTTGAGAACGAGCATTACCGAAGTCGTTCGCAAGAGCTTCCCCGAGGCGCCCGGCGAGATATTCGCCGATACGGGTGACAAGACCCTGGAGGAACAGATATTCCTCGCCGATGCGAGCGCGGCAATGGAGAAACTCGACAAGCAGTCTGAAATGACTGCGGGGACAAAGAAGCCGCAGGCGCCCAGGATGGCGAAGAAGGCGGAAAGCGGCTTCAGAGCCATGGGCCGGGAAGATGACCGTCCAACGAAGAGCAAGGAAAGCGCAGGAGAGAAAGACCTCGCCAAGGCAAACAGGCGTTCGCGGGAAAACGAGGAAGTATCCCGAAGGAAGGAAGCTCCAAGCTTCGGCGAGGAAGAACCTTCGCCCGGCAAGCCGGATAATGATTCCGGGGCAGCAGGCGCGTTCGGGGAACCGAGCGAGGGCGGAGTTGAAAAGACCAAGCTGACGGGGAAACCGGGGGGCGGCGCCGGCAAGAGCGAGGCTCACGGCGCGGACAAGAATAAATCCAGGCCTCAGGCCGCCGCCGGAGGTCTCAGCGCGTCGAAGAAAGGGCGCGGCGGCTCCGACCCCGGCAAGCTGACGGATATGGGCGAACCGCTTGCAGAGGAAAAAGCAGAGGAATCCGCGGACTTGAAAGACGAGTTGAAAAGGAAGCTGGAGCCGAACCCCGCAAGGCGGAAGTTCCTCGCAATGCAGGTATACTACAAGGCCCTGAGCAGGCTCGAAAAGGGCCCGGCTTCGCCGGAAACCCTCAGGGCGGCAGTTGAGTTCCTCGAGGAGTCGCTCCGGCACAACCCGAACTTCACGCTCGCCCGCACGAAGCTGGACCAGGTAAGGAAGCAGTTGAAGGAGGGCGGCAAGTAAGCTCGACCGGCTTGCATTTTCTAAGCCCCGGAGACCTTCCGGGGCTTTTGATGTTTTTTCGGAAATTTTCCCCTTTTTCTGCAAGAGGGTGTAATATCCTGCGTCGTGTTTAGCGGATTTGGCAGGAGGCTCTAATCCAGGTGAACTGCAAGGAAGTAAAGCGAAAATTATCAGCATACGCGGACGGCGAGCTCGCCGCGGACACGGAAAAACAGGTTCGCGCCCATCTCGACTCATGCGCGAACTGCCGGGCCGAGCTGGACTTCCTCGAACGCCTCGCCAGAATCTCCTCCGACGCATTCAAGAACGCACCTTTCAATGAGAATATAGTTGATGCTGCTTTCGGCAGGATTACGGAGCGCAGGGCTGTCGCCGTGCGCTCGCTTTCTTTCAGGAAGATTGCGCTTGCGGCCGCTTCGGTATTGGCGGTCGCTTCGATTGTGCTCCTTGCTTCTCTCTACGTAGTTGAGACAGGACGTGTGCCAGCGGCTCTGGCGGTGGGTGTCTCCGAGTCGGCGCTTGTCAGGAACGCAGGCTCCTCGGCTTGGCGACAGCTTGGACTGGGCGACAGACTCTACAGCGGCGACGTGGTCAAGAGTGCTTCCGGCGATTCGGTCGCTCTCGAAACGCCTCGGGGAAGCAGACTGGTCCTTAATCGCAACACCAGCGTTCAAGTCGGCGCCGACTTACCCACCGCCTCTTTTGAACTCATCTCGGGCGAACTCTTCGCCGAAGTCAATAAGGAACCGTTCCGGATTCAGGCGGACGGCACGACGGTGCAGGTGCACGGCACGTGCTTCTCCGTCAGGAAGGCCTTCGACAAGACCGTCGTGACGGTCGTCGAGGGTGTGGTAAGCTGCGTGTCCGCGCAGACAGAGGTCAGGGTGACCGCCGGGCAGCAGACGGTGGTTAACGCGGGATTCGCCCCGGCCAGGCCCGTCGGCGTCGATTCGCGCAGGGAGCTTAGCTGGGTGCTCGGCAGGATAAAGCCCGCAACCCAGCCCGCAACGGCCAAACCAACTCCGATTACTCAGACGCAGCCGCCGCGACCCCTCGGCTCCGACCCTGGAGTCAACCTCGACCAGCCGCTTCAGCCTCCGAAAGACAAAGACAAGGACAAGGACGAAGAGAAGTAACCGGCCGCTCTATTCAACGCATTTTCATACGGGATTTTTCGATAGTCTGTCGGCATGCCGCAGCGGCTCCGGAATACGGTACTTCCGGCAGCACGAGAGCACAATATCCGCCGCCTGCTCCATGCCGACCCTGTGACCGGGCGAAACGTAAAGAGGCTTGACGCTGTGCCTGCTCCTGAGCAGGGCGCCGATTTCCCCGCCGTCTTTATCCAGCAGTTTCACCCGGGAACCTTTTTCCTGTGACAGCTCCCGCTCGGGCTGGCCGAAGAGCCTGCTCTTTGCACAGCCGATTGCAGGTATATCGAGTATCACGCCCATGTGAGAAGCAATGCCCATCTTCCGAGGGTGCGCAATTCCCTGCCCGTCGAAAAGGATAAGGTCCGGCGCGTGTGTGAGTTTGCCGAACGCCTCAATCAGTGCCGGCCCTTCCCGGAACGTAAGAAGCCCGGGAATGTAGGGTATGGGGCAGGGCACCCGGGCGCAGTGGCTTTCGAGAAGCTCCAGAGCCGGATGGCTGAATATGCAGACTGCGGCTATCGCGTCCTCGCCCTTGAATGCGACGTCGGCGGCGGCGATGGTGTCGAGCAGGCCGTTGTACGGCGCGACCACGACCTTCGAGGCAAGCTCGCGCTGCAGGGCGATTGCCTCTCGCGGGCTCAGGTCCCAGCGATGCCTGATTTTCGGCAGAAGCGCCATGTCGGCATGCGAGTATATGGGTCTTGCGGCGCAAGGTCAATATGCTGAAATGCCAAAGGGCAGGACCGACCCGGAGCCCTGTTTGGGTGCAGTCCTGCCCTTCCTCGGACAAGAATGGGGTTACTGTCCTGAAGGCTTATCCTCCTTCTCTTTTTCTTTGTTCTGCTTGCCCCACATGTCGCGGGTTTTATGCGCGCCGGGATTGGTCCTGGCGTACCTGTAGTAAATCTCGAGCGTAAGGGCGTTGATGGCGGTCGAATAGACCCTGCCGCCTACCATGCCCCACTTGCCCACCGGGTCCCAGGAGCCGTCGGCGCAGCCGCCCTGACGCTGGGTCGAGAGTAGCGCGTTCTTCATGGCCTCGTTCCACGTATGCCACTTCTTGCCGCCGTACTGGAACACGGCGTAAGTGCCCCAGTACCAGTAGAACATGTCAACCTTGTCGTTCCTGGGCTTGTTCCAGGTAGGCAGGTTCTGCATCAGGATATCGACGCCCTTGGTTATCTTGGCGTCGCGCCGAGACTGCCCGCAGAATAACCGGCAGATTATTCCCACTGCCGTCATTGTGGGCAACTTGGCATAGCGGTCGTTGACGCCCCGAATAGTGGAACCGTCATCACCCGGTTTCTCATAACCCGTTTTACCAGCAACATTCGTTACCCTGTCGAACCAGTTGATGGCATCCGCGAACGCCTGCTCATTAATCCTGAGCCTTGCCGCTTTCGCGGACTTCAGGGCGAAAACCATCCAGCCCGTGACGGAAGTATCGCTTTTCCCGTCTTTCGGCTCGTACCTCCAACCCGCGCCGGGATTCTGGGCGTTCAGTATGAAATCCACGGCTTTCTGCGCAGGACCCTGCAGCTTGTAGTCTCGCGTCACCGCGAACGCCTCGCACAGCGCCATTGTGCCGATTGCGTGGTTGTATATCCACGATTCGGCGCTCTTTTTGCCGAGCGAGCCGTCCTTGTTCTGCTGCTTTACGAGCCAGTCGAGACCGAGCTTGACCGTCTTCTTGAACTGGCCGACGCGGTGCGTGTGGCCCTGGCCGAGGAACGCAAGCAGTGCGAGCCCGGTGCAGGCCACGTCATACTGCCCGGCGCCCGGCTTATCGCAGGCCGGGGGCTGCTTCTTGTCGCAGTTCTTGCTGAAGCCGTCCTGGTCCCACATGCCGCTGGGCCTGTCCTGATGGTAGTGCAGCCAGCGAAGCGCGGCAGTAACGGCCGACTCTGTGCCGGGTGAGCCGCCTTCGCGCGCCAGCGAGCCCTTGCCCCAGCGCTGCCCATAGGCTCCCGAGCGGCCGCCTCCGATACCGTATGCGTCAACGCAGCTCGTGGAGTCGAGGCGCTTGTTCCCCAGGTTGTCGAACGAAGTACCGCGCGGCACGTCCTTGGTTATCTCGACTTCTTCTTCGAGGAGTATGATAGGTTTTTCTACCATCTTTTCTGACTCGATTCGAGGTGTCTTGAATATTGCGCGCTTGAGCATGGAACCATTTTGCTGAGGAGCAGGTCCGCAGGTCAGCCCTTTTGGAGTTCCCGCAGTGCCCATGCCGCGTTGTGCTATCGCCGGAGTTCCCGCAGTGCCGGTTGCACCCGGTCCGAACACGCCCTCGCGGCTGACACCGTCAGGCATTTCGACCGGGACTGTCACCTTCTTCGGGTCGCCCGGCGCCGTGCTGGCCTTATCCTCTACCGCGACGAAGCTGGTGTATTTGGTCATTATGTGGTGCTCGAGCGCAACCCGGATTATCTCTTCCTTCGTCTCCTCGGTCGGCGACTTGGTCTGGTGGCTTATGTAGTCCTTCGACATAAGCATGTCCACCTTCGCCCGCGCCCACATGGAGGCGATTGCCTCGTTTTTCGCGTCCTTCTCTGGCAGATTTATTTCAAGCCTCTGCTCGTAGGGCTTGCCGCCGAGGAAGCCTTTCAGAATGACCGCGCCCTTGCCGGCTTTCTTGTAACGTGCGTGGAAGTACAGCGGCTTTCTCGCCCACAGGTCGGAAGGCTCGCTCGGGTAGCGCTCCTCGACCTCGATTCCCTCGAATTCGACCCTGATATCAGTGAGCACCGGCGTGGAAATCCTGTCGTAGAATTTCTTTGCGACATCAGCGCCGGGCGAGTTCAGGAGGATATATTCCGGCTCGCCGCCGCCCAGCTTCGCCATGTTGTCTATGAGGAAGCGGTTGGTCGAGTTCCCCGTGCCGAACGGGAACCATCGCGACCTGCCGCGCAGTTCCTTGACGAGCCCCAGAACCTCGTAATCGTTACCGATATAGCCATCCGTCATGAAGGTGACGATTCGCAGCCGGTTCTCCGCCGCGGGCGTCGCACATGCCGTCCGAACGGCGGGAACCATGTACGTGCCGCCGTTGCCGTAAAGCCTGTTTATGTAATCCTTGGCCTCGTCCACCATTTCAGTTGTCCTCTTTTTTGGCTTGTCGAAGAGGACTTCGACGGCGTTGCTGAATGAAATGATGTTGAAAGTATCGTCCGGGTTCATGCTGTCGAGGATATACTTCATGGTCTCCTTTGCCTTCCCGATGGGCAGGCCGCTCTGGGACCCGGAACGATCAACTACGAATATCATCTCCTTTGGCGCAATCTGCTCCGGGGCGGGCTTCTTCGGCGGCAGGAGAATGACCGTGAGATAGCCGTGCTCGCCCTTCCTGTGGACGAGGCAGCCGCTCTTGACGTTCTTGTCGGCCACCTCGTATTCAAGCACAAAATCCCTGTTTGGGAGCGTTCCCTTGTTCTTGAGCGCAATTTCGGCTTTTGTCTCTCCTTCCTTTTTTATGTTTATCTCGTGCAGCTTCGAGCTGATTTTCTTGATTTCGACGCCCGCATCGAGCCTGACCGTGAGGTCGATATCGTGGCCGGCGCGCGTCTCGGGCGGGGTGACGGGCGGGCTGATTTTCGAGGCGTCCGGCACTTCGGGCGTGTCGGAAGCCCAGCCCGTGCCTTCCTTGCCGGCCGGCTGGCCCGGCATGAACCGCGGGCCGACGACCATGGGGAAAGAGAAGGTGAACTTGCCGTCTTCGTATGGCAGCATCTCGACGTACTTGATGGTGATTTCTACGATTTCTCCCGGCGGGATGTTCGCGACGGACTGAGTGAAGATATTGGGCCTTTCCTGGTCGAGGAGCGAGGCTATCTTACCCTCTTTCCTGGCTTTTTCGTATATCTGGCGGGCGACTTCGCGGCGTTTCATGACGCCGCGGATGACTCTCGGACCAATCTTCATTACCATTGCATCCACCGCGCCGTCCGCGCTCAGCGGGAACGTGTATACGGCTTCGATTTTCTGGTCGAACGAGTTGTAGAAGACCTGCTTAACGGTCACTCTCGCCACGAAGCCGGAAATCTCGGTGTTCACGCTCGTATGCCGCAGCGGGCAGGTGCCGAGTATGTTGCCGTGCGGGTCGATTGCGTGCAGCGCGCCGCCGCCGGGCGTGCTGGCATAGGCGGTGGTCTCCTCCAGCAGCTCCGAGGCGGGCAGCAGCATGAACACGAGCACGCCTGTCAGTACCGCGGCCGCGACGAAACGGAAACGTCTCAGCCATTTTCGCCGGATTTGCGGCCGCGGCATATTTTCGCGAGCCATATCGAGAATCTTCCGGTCCGTCTCGCCCGAAGGCTCGACAGTCTCGAACCGCTTCAGGGCCTCTTCGAATTCTCTGTCTTCATTCATCGTGCTTCCTCCCCTGCGTCTGGAGGGCTCCTTTTATTTTCTCGAGTGCGAGGCGATACCGGGTCGCCACCGTTCCCTGGGGCAGGCCGGTCGCCTCGACTATCTGGCTGAACGTCAGCTCGCTGAATACTTTGAGAACGAGCACCTCGCGCTGCTCGTCGGGCAGGTCGGCGATTACGGCGTTGAGCCGTCCGATTTCCTCGCGCCTGGCTGCATCGTCCACGGGATTTTGTACCCGGTAGAGTTCGAAGCCGTTTTGGTCTTGTTGGAGGGGCATGTTCTTTCTCGCCTGGAGCATGTTGAGGCAGTGATTGCGGCAGACAGTGAACAGGAACGAAGACACGTTCGTGGCTCGTGAGAAAGCGCCGATGTTCGAGACCATCTTTGCAAAGACCTCCTGCAGCGCTTCCTCGGCCTCGTGAAGCCTCCTGAGCAGCGAATAGGCGTAGACGTACAGCCTTTGCCTGTAACGCCTGTAGAGCACTTCGAAAGCCGTGTGACTGCCGTGTGCGTAAGCTTCCACCAGTTCGCGGTCCTTTTTGTCTTCCATGACTGTTTCCGTTTCCGTCCGCCTTTATGACAGGCAGACATGCTGGATTTATCTGTCAAATTCGGGAAAATTCCGGCTTTCGACATTGAAGTCGGTTCCTACCACAAGAATAGGACATGGGAAACGGAATTGTCAAATCGGACCAAAGTGGACGAGATGCACATCTCGTCGAGCTTTTTGGGAGGGGAAATCACTTGACAGTTTTTCCGGGCGTACGTAAAATGCCCGTCTTCATCTCAATGGCGTGGAGAAAGCAGCATGGGCAGGCAACTCCTGATTCTGGGCGGCGGCGCTGCGGGTCTCGGTGCGGCTCAATCCGCCGCGGCGGCTGGAACGCCGGTGACTTTAATCGAGAGGGAAGACAAGCTCGGCGGATACGCGGCCCGGTTCTGCTGCAAGGCTACCGACACTTGCGCGTTCTGCTCGGCGTGCATTGCGGATGAGACGCTGAGGGAAGTGCGCGAAAGTCCTTCGGTCGATATCCGCCTGAATACGAAAATCGAGTCCGTTGCGAAGCAAAACGGCGGCTTCACGGCGAAGTTGTCGAGCGGCGAGGATATCGACGTTTCGGCTATCATCGTGGCAACCGGTTTCGAGCCTTTCGACCCGCTCGCCTCGAGGAGCGCGACGGCCCTCTGCGACCATCCGGGGATTGTCTCCGCGGTTGACATCGAGGACATGCTGCGTCGGAAGGGCGAGGTTCTCAATCCGCTGACGCAGGCCCCGCCGGAAAAGGTCGCTTTCATACAGTGCGTCGGCAGCAGGTCGCGGCGGTTCGGCAGCCCCGAGTGCTCGAGAGTCTGCTGCCCGTACGCGATAAGGATTGCGCGCCGGCTCAAGTGGCGCCGGCCCGACTGCGAGATAGCCCTTTTCCACATGGACCTGCAGGGCGTACGCAAAGTCGCGCTCGACATGTACGGTCGATTCGCCGACGAGATCGAGTTTATCAGGGGCATTCCAGCGGAAGCCATGAAGGGTTCCAAAGGGGAGCTTGTTCTAAAGTACGAGGAGACGGGCAGCGGCCGGATAGAACGCAGGCAGTTCGACCTTGTCGTGCTGTCGGTCGGGATTGCGCCTCGCGGCGATGCGGGGGATGTCTCCGGGCTTTTCGGGCTCGAGCGCGATGCGACAGGTTTCCTCAAGTCATCTTCCGCGCTCGTGCCGCACGTTTCCGGCGCGGACGGGGTGTTCCTGGCGGGCGCATGCACGGGGCCGAAAGACATCAAGGAATCTGTGGCGCAGGGCAGGGCCGCGGCTCTTGCCGCGCTGAACTGGATACAGGGGAAAGACGCCTGATGACATCGGAAGAAGTCCTGATAATTGGCGGCGGTTTCGCGGGATTGACGACGGCGGTCGCGCTCGCAAAGGCCGGCATATCCTCCACGGTTATAGATAAGAGCGAAAAACTCGGGGGCAGGCTCCAGGAGTTCGACAGCCTGCACGGCCTCGAATCCTCCCCGGGCGAACTGCTGAACGAGCTTATGCAGGATGCCGAGGCTTCCGGAAAGGTCGGCATGTCGCCGGGTACCGAGCTTGCCAGGGTATCAGGCATTGCGGGGGAATTTACCTGCACGCTCAAGACCGGGCAGTCTGAAAGCGAGCGCCGGTTCGGCGCGGTTATACTCGCTACCGGCTCGGCTCTTCGTACCCCCGGGGGGATGGAGCCGCTGCAGGCGATGCAGGGCCTGAAGGCGGGCCCGGGCAGCGTCTGCGCAGTCCTTGCGCCCGGCGATTCTTCGAGCGCAGTCCAGGCCGAAGCGGCCCTCGCCGGCGCGCTCGAACTCAGGGAAAAGGGCGCCGAGGTTACCGTGCTCTGCCAGCAGATGAAGGTTGCAGGCCCGGGCCTGCAGCCGCTTTACGATAAAGCCAGAGATGCCGGAGTCGTGTTTGCCAGGTATTCCGGCATTCCTTCCATTGCGAAGGCCAACGGCGGATACAAGGTGGAGTTTGCAGTGGAGGACCTGGCCGAGCGCGTGCAGCTTTCGTGCGACCTCGTCGTCGGGGAAGGAGAGGAGATTCCTTCGCCCGGCGCCGGTGAGCTGGCGGCTCTTCTCGACCTGGACACCGACGGGGCGGGCTTTTTCCAAAGGGAAAACTCCGCGCTTTATCCGGTATCGACTCGAAGACGGGGCATCTTCGCGGTGGGCGCGTGCCGCAAGAGCGCGACAATGCCGGATGTCGTTTCCGACGCCCACTGCGCGGCCGGGCAGATAAGCGAGTTGTTCGGAGTTCTGCGGGAAGGCCCGCCGGTGGAAGCGCCGACCGTCGATGCGGAAAAGTGCGCGTTCTGCCTTACCTGCTACCGGGCGTGCCCGCACAGGGCCATTGGCTTCGACTACGAGAACAGGGCGGCGAAAATCCTGGAAAACGCCTGCTATGCCTGCGGCGTCTGCGTCGTCGAGTGTCCCGCCAGGGCGATATCTTTCGAGGGCAAAGACGAACAGGACGACGCGCTTGAGGGAAAGATAGCGGGATTCTTCTGCAGCCATTCCGCCGCGCCCGCCTTCGAGAAGTTGAAGGAGGAAGGCTTCGACGCTCCCGACATTGTGGTCGAGGAGGTCGAGTGCTCCGGAAGAATAGAGATTCCGACGATACTCGAAGCTTTCCGGCGGGGCGCCGAAGGCGTCATCATGGCGGGATGCCACAAGGGAAGCTGCAGGTCCCTGACCGGCAGCCATTACGCGCAGCAGCGCTCCGAGCGCATTAAGTCGGTCCTGCAGCATGCGGGCAGGGACCCGGAAAGACTTGAGATGGTATTTGTCTCGGACATCGAGCCGGCGGAACTCGCGCGCACGCTCAATGAGTTCGCGCAGCGCGTCAAGGACGCACGCACAGGAGAATAAAGGCATGATAATCGCAGAGCAGAAGCCTATCGAGGAAATCTTCGAGTTTACCAAACCGTTCAAGAAAGTGCTGGTTCTCGGCTGCGGCACGTGCGTGACGGTGTGCTCGGCGGGCGGCGAGAAAGAGGTTGCGACGCTCGCGCCGGCCCTCGCTCTCAAATCCGAGGGTGAAGGGCTTAAGCAGGAATTCCTGCAGGATACCATCGAGCGCCAGTGCGACCGCGAGTTCATAGAACCCATCCTCGAAAAAGCCCGGTCCTGCGACGCCGTTCTCTCGATGGCATGCGGTGCGGGCGTGCAGCTCCTGGCGGACATGGTGGGGCCGTCCGTTCGCGTCCTGCCGGCACTCAATACCAAGTTCATGGGCATAACCTCCGAGCAGGGAGTCTGGACCGAGAACTGCCGCGGCTGCGGGGACTGCGTCCTGCACATAACGGGCGGCATCTGCCCCGTGTCGAGATGCTCGAAAAGCCTTACGAACGGGCCCTGCGGCGGCTACGACCGGAACGGCAAGTGCGAGGCGGACCCGGAGGTGGACTGCGGGTGGCTGCTGATTTTCAATCGCATGAAAGAGCAGGGCAGGCTCGAAGACTACAAGAAGATAATGGAGCCGAAGAACTGGAACGCGGCCGCCGTCGGCGCGCCGGGAAAGGTCGTGCGCGCGGACCTGCGGCTGGTCGGGGACGAGAACGCGTAGATACACGGCATACAGCTAACAGCAGAGGAAAAGCAAGATGAGCCTTCTTGAACAAAGCCTCAAAGAAGGGAAATTCGTGGTCACCGGCGAAGTCGGGCCGCCCAAGGGCACCAACATCGAAGAGATGATGGAGGAAGCCAGGGAACTCAAGGGCAAAGTCGCCGGCATCAACGTAACGGACATCCAGGCCTCGGTGATGAGGGTCTCGGGCATGTCCATCTGCATCAAGCTCCAGCTCGAGGGCCTCGAACCCATCTTCCAGATGACCTGCCGCGACCGCAACCGCCTCGGGCTGCAGGCCGACCTGCTGGGAGCGTCCATTTTCGGCATAGAGAACCTTCTCTGCCTCACCGGCGACCACGTCGTGATGGGCGACCACAAGGATGCCAGGCCGGTCTTCGACCTCGATTCGGTGACGCTTCTCAAGACGGCGAGCATTCTCGAAAGCGGCAAGGACCTCGCCGGGAACGACCTCGAAGGCTCGCCTCGCTTCTTCAAGGGCGGAGTGGTGGCGCCCGCATCCGACCCCGTCGAGCCCCAGATATTCAAGATGGAAAAGAAGATGGAAGCCGGGGCGCAGTTTTTCCAGACACAGGCAGTCTACGACGCGAAGCAGTTCGAGCAGTTCATGAAACAGGTCGAAGGCTTCGGCGTGCCCGTGCTTGCCGGCATAGTGCTCCTCAAGACTGCCGGCATGGCAAAGTTCATGAACTCAAACGTTGCGGGCGTTTTCGTGCCTGATGACCTTATCAAGGAAATGGCTTCGGTTGACAAGAAGGACCGCAAGAAGAAATCCGTCGAGATAGCCGCGCGGCTGATTAAAGAGATGAAATCCATGTGCCAGGGCGCCCACCTCATGCCCCTGGGCTGGGGCGACCTCGTGCCGGAGATAATCGAAGCCGCCGAACTCGGCTCCTGACAGCGATTCAACAGCTTTCCCGAGAAATGCGACAGAAGAACGCCGCGACTTTCGGACACGCAGGCTGATGAAGGACAACTCTACATGGCGGGCGGCCTGTTCATGAGGTCGAGGAGAATCTGTTCCTTCTCTTCCTCGCTCATTTCTTCGAGAAGGTATCTGGCGAGTTCGCGGATGGTCAAGTTGTTGAAAGGCTTTACGATGTAAAAATTGGCGCCCTTCTCGTATCCCCGTTCGATTTCCTTGCGCTGTCCCTTTGCCGTGAGTATGATGACGGGCAGGTCTTTCAGTTTTTCATCTTTCCTGACCAGCTCCAGTACTTCCTCGCCGGTAAGGCGGGGCATCATCAGGTCGAGAAACATGAGGTCGAACTTTCCCCGTGCGAGCATTTCGATGGCTTCCTGGCCGTCGCTGGCTTCCATGACGGAATAACCGCTTCGGGTCAGAAGGGCGACGAGCACCATCCTGACATCAGGCTCATCGTCAACGACGAGAATGGATTTCTTGCTTTCCGAAGTGTCCGGACTCATCTTACTTCCCCTTTTCCTGGTGTTCCGGCGGCAAGGCTGGCAGGGTGAATTTGAATGCAGTTCCCTCGCCCTGTTTCGATTCAACCGATATTTCCCCGCCCATCTCTTCGACGAGCGCCTTGCAGACCGCGAGCCCTACGCCGGTGCCGTGGTAGCCCGATCCGGATTCTCTTTTCGCCTGGTAGAAACGGTCGAAGAGGTTCTCGATAGCTTCTTCGGGAATTCCCTCGCCGTTGTCGGCGATTGACAGCTCGATGCGGTCGGCATTCAGGTTCCTTGCGCTCACCGTTATTCGAGTGCCTTCGTGAGTGTGAACAATTGCGTTATTAGTCAGGTTGGTAACAACAATGCCGAGCGAGTCTCCATCGGCGTAGGCGCTGATACCCTCCGGAACTTTAAAAATTATTTCAGAGTTCTTGCTGCGGGCTTTCGACTGCATCATTTCTATGACAGGTTCGAGGGTTTTATACATGTCGATCGTCCTGGGGGACAGCTTGTACCTGCCTGATTCCAATCTTGACAGCGTCAGCACCTCCGTGGTGAACTGCGCGAGCCGCTCGATGTTCCGGGACATCATGTCCATGTATTTCTTTTGCTTTTCCGAGAGTTCTCCGAGGGTGCCGTCGAGGAACATCTCTATTGTGGATTTCAGCGGCGTCATGGGCGTTCGCAGCTCGTGCGTGACCGTCGAGACGAACTCGCTCTTCATGCGCTCGATTTCCTTCATCTTCTTGACGGTGGCTTTCTGTGCCTCAAACTTGAGATGCTCCTGCGCGGCTTCCTTTTGTTCTGTAATGTCCCAGAATATTCCCAGTATGCCGACCACATCATCATTGTCGCCCCTTATCGGGATTTTCATTGTGTGAACCCATATTTCCCGTCCGCCCATGATGTATCTTTCTTCAAAGTCTTCAGTCTTTCCTGAGTTCATCAGCCTCTTGTCGTCCGCCCTGTATTTTCCCGCCAGACCCTTGGAGAAGAAATCGTAGTCCGTCTTGCCCTGGATTTCTTCGGGTTTAATGCCAAGGTCGTTCGCGTAATTCTCATTGCATGCGATATAGACCGAGTTCCTGTCTTTCATGAATATCTTTTGAGGGAGGTTCTCGAGCAGCGTCCTGTATTTAATCTCGCTCTCCCTGATGCTTCTCTCGGCCTGCTTGCGCTCGGTAATATCCCTAAAAACCCCGATGACGTACTCGCGTCCCCCTATCATCACAGGGGCGGAGTTGATATCCGCGTAAAAAATACTCCCATCCTTCCGCCTGACGGGGATGTCCAGGGCAAGCCTGATTTCCCCGGCAAGCTGTTTCTGGAACACCTCGACTATCCGGGGCAGGTCATCTTCCGGGTGAATATCTCGTACGTCCAGTTCCCTGATTTCTTCCTGGGAGTAGCCGAGCATGTCGCACATGGTTTTGTTTGCCAGAAAGAAATCGTGGGTCTGGGCATCAGCCACGAGAATTCCGTCCATGACATTGTCAAGGACTGTCCTGAATCTCTCGTCCGATTCTTGCACCGCCTCCTGGCTTTTCTTGCGCTCGGTGATATCCGTGGCAATCAGAATTACAGCGACAACTTTGTTGCCATATTTGATTGGGCTTATTCGAGTAGCATAATAAGAAGTGCTGCCGTGAGGGCCCATTCCGCTTACTTCATAGGAGGCTGGCTCTCCAGTTTGAAAAACCTTCTCAATGGCATTCATCACTGTGTCAAGGTGTTTCGGCGGAGTATATTCTCTGACGTTTGTACCTATCACTTTTTCTAGCGAAATCCCCGGCACGGTGTAGTTTAAGAACGTGATGATTCCCTCACGGTCCAAGGTCATAATGATGTCAGGGGCATTCTCAACCAGCGACCGGAACTTTTCCTCGCTTTCACGAAGCGCTTTTTCAATCTGTTTGTGTTTGTCCGCTTCTTTCTTCAGTGTTTTAATCGCTTCTCTCAACTCGGCTTTTGTCATTTTGGAGTAGCTCATAGCTGTACTCCCGTGAATTTCGACAATTCTTCAGGAAATGCGACTATGAATCGCTTCAAAGGAATCCGGCTTACCTTGTTTATCCAAAGAAATGTGCAGTAAGATTCCGCGTGCACGCCTGTTCCGTTGGTGCGTACAAGCATGAAGCTCTGCCGTCCATTATTCTCTGATAATGGAGTCCCGCGCACCAGCCCGTAGCAGTTACATGTCCCGCTACAACGAAACTACATCGGCAATGTTTCCGGCGCAAGCGAAAACCCACAAATACGAGATGAAAATTAAGTCTCTGAAACCCTGTCAAGACGTGAGATTTCAGGTGCGCTTACCTTGCAGTCGGGAGAGTAGAACAGTGGAGCAGAGTGCCGAATGAGCAATGTGGAACGAGAAATGAGGAATGCCGCGGCGCGGCTGCGCCGCCTCCTTACGGCGACGTGCCTGTCCGCCTCGCCTGCCACTGCAGCTAATTCATCTATATTCGATATACATCGAATATAAACGCCCTGGTTCTTCGGGGCTTGTCCCTCGGTACTCGATACTGTTTACTGTATGCTAACCCGCCCTGTAAGCCTTACCAATGACAGCTTTCAGCCTGAAGCCGCTCTAAAAGCCCATCCGCTTGCAGCTTCCAGCACTGTGCCTGTATGGAACCCGGATAGCTGGCAGCATCCAGCCCCATCACGGCTTGAAAGCCCTGCTGTATAAGCCCTGCAGCCTGCGGCGGATGAGGTGACAAATTTTGTCAGTCGCCGCCGACACCAAAAAGATGTAACAAGTCGAAGTTTTTTTTGAGCTGTAAGCTCAACCGCCATAGCACCTTGCGCAAACCGCCGTTTTCGACAACTGAGTTTCATCACATCTGTGTCTTCAGTGCGGGCGCGGTATATAGAGGGCGCATGTAAAACGGGGAGTTCTTTTTAACCACAGAGGCACAGACTCGTGCTACGTAGCGACCCGTTCTCCGTAGCACTGCGAAGGGCGAAAGAGCTACTTCGCAGAGTAGCAGGTCACAGAGAAGAAAGAAGAGAAGAAC
>CAZXNM010000026.1:0-31504 GCA_964641955.1 uncultured Planctomycetota bacterium | reverse complement strand
GCGTGCCGGGCGACTACACGACAATCCAGGCGGCGATAGATGCCGCGGCCAACGGAGATACAGTCCTCGTGGCCGACGGCACTTACACCGGCGTCGGCAACAGGAATCTGAACCTGAAGGGTAAAGCTATCACCGTGAAGTCCGAAAACGGCCCCGACAACTGCATAATTAACTGCCAGAACGCGGCGAGAGGGTTCTACTTCAACAGCGGAGGAGCGACCTCGGTTGTTGGCGGCTTCACTGTCAAGAACGGGGTTGACAGCGATGGCAAAGGCGGGGGTGTGTACATTTACTCGGCCGACCCCACCATCAGGAACTGCATTATAACGGATTGCACAAGCTCCAACAGGGGCGGCGGTATCTTCTGCGACTGCGCGGACCCGGTTATCGAGAATTGTACGATGAGGCAAAACTCCGCCATCAGGGGCGGCGGCATGTACATAACCTGGTCGTCGCCGACGATTACGAACTGCATTATCGAAGATAACGAAGCAGCCAACGAAGGCGGAGGCATTTACATAAATCACGCCTCATCAAGCCCCGTTTTCACGGGTTGTCTCATTAAAGGCAACTCAATGACGGGGAGCATAACGTATCCGGGAGGGGGCGGGGCGGCCTGCGACGAAGATTCGAGCCCCGAGTTCAGGAACTGCCTCTTCACCCTCAACGATTCCAACCACTACGGCGGCGGCATGTATTGTTACGGCGATGCCGTATGCACTCTGAAAAACTGCACAGTCGTAGCCAACGAAGCGCAGCGGGGCGGCGGATTCGCCTGTTACAACAACTCGACAGTAATCCTGCGCAACACCATTGTCTGGGACAATACCGCCACGGATTACGGGAACGAGGTCTATACGCAGGAAGACGTGACCGCATCCTACTGCTGCTACGGCAATGATGCAAATGACATCTATGCCGTGAGCCCGGCCGGAATGAGGCCGGACCACTCGACTACGGCCGACCCCCTGCTCGCCAGCCTCGCCGGCGGGAACTGCCGGCTGATGCCGGATTCCCCCTGCGTGAATGCAGGCGGTAACAACTACGTCAATGCGGGCGACGAAGACCTCGACGGCAGGGGCAGGATAATAGACGGGACCGTGGACATCGGCGCGTACGAGTTCAATTCCCTGAACGTCCCATCGGCTTTCCCCACTATACAGGCGGCAATCGATAAGGCCAGAGTAGGCGACACAGTCGTTGTCGCGGACGGGACATACATGGGGCCCGGTAACAGGGACCTGGACTTCGACGGCAAGGAAATCGTCGTCTGCTCCGAGAACGGGCCGGAATCCTGCACGATTGACTGCGGGGCCTGCGCCCGCGGCTTCTACTTCCACTCCGGCGAAAGCCTTGCGTCGGTTGTTTCCGGTTTCACTATCCGGAACGGCAGTGTCGGTGCCGAGAAGGGCGGCGGTATTTGTTGTGAGGCGTCCGGTGCCACAATAGCTGACTGCATAATTGCAGACAGCAGTGCAAACTATGGGGGTGGTATAAGTTTGACCGCCACTAATCCCATCATCACCAACTGCATTATGGCCGATAACACCGCGAACTACGGAGGCGGCGTCTACTGCAGCAACTCAAACCCGATTATCATGAATTGCGCCATAATTGGTAGCTCTGCGGGTTACGGCGGCGCCATTTGCGCCAGCATGTCCGACCCTGCCATAACGAACACCACCATAGCGGATAACTCTGCGAGTTCCTACGGTGGAGGCATTTACTGCGTTGCCAATTCCGACCCGACGCTGGGCAACACGATTATCTGGGGAAACAGCGCTGCATCGGGTGGCAACCAAATCTACACATGGGACAGCGATTCGGAAGTCACGCTTATCTGCTGCGACTATGAAAACGGCACCAGCGATGTGGAGGGAGTCGGAACTGTCATGCCGACGGGCTGCATAAACAGCGACCCGCTGTTTGTCGATCCGGCTGGCGGCGACTACCGCCTTTCCGGCGGGCCGACCCTCTCGCCGTGCGTTGACGCCGGCGACAGCACGCTCGTTCCCGCAGGCGTGGATACGGACATTGCGGGATACGACAGGGTCATGGGCGCCGAGGTGGACATTGGCGCATACGAGGGCGCGTGGCTGCCCGTTCCGAGCGTCTGGGCCACTATTCAGAGCGCGATAGACAACGCCGTTCCTACCGCGATAGTGATTGTTGCCGACGGCACGTATACCGGAACAGGCAACAAGAACCTGAACTTCGGCGGGAAAGCCGTCACGGTGCAGTCCGAAGGAGGCCCATCGGCGTGCACAATCGACTGCGAAGGCGCGGGACGCGCATTCCTCTTCAACTCGGGTGAGGGTAATGATTCGGTGGTCCGTGGATTCTCTATCGTGAACGGCAGCGCCACGGGCAATGGGGCAGGCATATGCTGCGTAAGCAGTTCCGACCCGACGATTGAGGACTGCTACATTGCCTACTGCAGCGCCTCCAGCTCGGGCGGCGGCATCGCCACTGACCGCTCCTATCCCATCATATCGAACTGCACGATAACGAGCTGCCAGGCAGGCTCCACTGGCGGAGGCATCGGCTGCGACCATTACGACCCCACTGTAGTCAACTGTACAATCACGTACAACACTGCGCAAAGAGGGGCGGGAATTTACCTTATATATGCCGGACCGGCGATTACGAACTGCCTCATCGCTGACAATACGGCGGACGACCAGGGCGGGGGCATATACTGCTGGGCCTCCATGTCGGACCCGGTAATCACAAACTGCGTGATAAGGGGAAACACGGCCATCAACACAAGCAGCAGCTACGGAGGCGGCGGTATATACGCTTACAACAGCGCTTGCCCATCTCTGGTTAACTGTCTTATTATCCAGAACAACTCGGGCGAAGATGGCGGCGGCATCTTCTGCGACAACGGCGGGGAATGCACGCTGACCAACTGCACCGTGGCGGATAACGATGCATACACCGGCGGAGGCATCTCCCTCAAGGGCAATTCTGTAGGAACTTTCGAGAATACCGTTATATGGGGGAACACGGCCGGCACGGTGTGGACCCAGGTCAACATATCGAGTTCGACCGCCACCGCCGACTGCTGCGCCATGCCGTCTTCGGGCGTCTCGCCATCAGTCGTCAAGACCAACTGTACGACCTCCGACCCGCTGTTCGTGACCGGACCCGGCGGCGATTATTATCTGAGCCAGATTGTGGCCGGGCAGGCCGCAGACAGCCCATGCATTGATACGGGCAACGACACGGCGGTCAGCCTCGGGCTTGCATCCAGGACTACCCGGACGGACCACAGGCCCGACGCCGGCACCGTTGACATGGGTTACCACTACGAGCCGTAGCGGAAAGTAATGAGGAATCACCGGTCAGGATTCTGCTTTATTTCTCTTTGTTTTTCCTGACCACAGTTCTTTGTTCTTCGGGAATGGGAGGGGGAACGGGCCCGCCGGAAATCTGCCTCACCGCTCCGAAACGAGGAGGACATGCCTCGAAGCATGTGCCGCATTTTATACACCTGTCCTGGTCAATTACATGGACTTGTTTCTTGCCGCCTTCAATCGCCTCAACGGGGCATCTCTTGAGGCAAATCCCGCATGCCCGGCATTTGTCCGGCTCGATATAATACGAGATGACTTCACTGAACAACTTCTCTATCTCCTCGGCGGTGAAAAGCCCGTCGCGCTCCTCCGGGCTTTTGGTGCGCGACTCAAGCTTTTCCCTTTTTGCCAGCTTGATGTATGGCACGAGCTTCCTGACTTCTTCAAGCCTGGACTTCAGCTCGCTTTCGCCAATTCCTTCAGCCTCGCCGATAGGCCCCAGTTCCTTCACCCGCTTGACGAAATTGTCAACTTCTTCCGCAAAAAGGTTGCCCTCGCCGGAGGACATGAACTCTATTCTCAGCCTGTCCGGGTTAAGCCCCACGTGCTCCATTATCCTCTTGCACAGAAGCACCATGTTCAGCGCATGGTAATTTCCGTGGGTGACGTAGTTGCACTCGTCCAGCCGGCAGGCGCCGATAAACACGCCGTCCGCCCCGTTCGACAAAGCCCGGAGCACGAACGCCAGGTCCACCCTGCCGGAGCACATGACGCGAATGAGCCTGATTTCGGTCGTATATTGCAGCCTGGCAACTCCGGCCGCGTCGGCGGCGCCGTAGCCTCACCAGTGGCACACGAAGCCGAGAATCCTGGGCTTGAAGTCAATCGCCGTGCTCATCCTTATCTCACTCCACAGTCTGCAAGGGCTGGAAACGCAGCGTCAACCTGGCTCAATATCTCTTCGTCGGTGAAGTGCTTCAGCGAAATAGCCCCCGTCGGGCACTTAGCGTTGCACAGACCGTCCCCCTTGCACAGGACAGGATTAACGCCTGCCTTTTCGCCCTGCTTCGTCTTACGCAATTCGATTGCGCCGTACGTGCAGGCCGAGATACAAGCCCCGCACCCCATGCATTTCTTCTCATCCACCATGCAAATAGAACCAGAGGCGACGACCGTGTCGTGCGAGAGAAGCGTCAGGACCCGGCCCGCAGCCCCGTAAGCCTGGTTGATAGCCTCCGGTATGTGCTTGGGATAGTGAGCCATGCCGCAGAGAAAAACGCCGTCCGCGGCAAACTCGACCGGCCTCAGCTTGACGTGCGCCTCCTTGAAAAAACCGTCCGGCCCCAGAGTCACTTTGAATAACTGAGCCACTTCCCTGCTGCCCGCCGAAGGAATAACGGCGGCGGACAAAACGAGGAAATCGGCATCCAGGGCGAGCTTCCTGCCCAGAATATAGTCCGGCAAGGTAACTCTCAAAACGGGCCGGCCTTCCTCCTCGACAGCTTCCACCCGGGGCTCATCCTCGGGCTCGTAACGGATGAACCTGACATCCCTGCTCGACGCCTCCCGGTAATAGTCCTCGCTGAACCCGTACGTCCTCATGTCCCGGAAAAGGATGCAAATGTCCATTTCGGGATTCAGCTCTTTGAGCTTCAAGGCGTTCTTTACGGCGTTGCTGCAGCACACCCGGGAGCAGTAATTCCGGTCTTCATTCCTGCATCCCACGCACTGAATCATTACCATGCTCCGGGCGCCTGCCAGGCTTTCCTCCCTTTGCGCGATTCGGCCTTCCAGCTCCAGCTGGGTCAGCACCCTGTCATCTTCCCCGTAGAGGTATTCGGCGGGCCGGTATTCGCCGGCACCGGTGGCGATAACGGTGGCTCCATGTTTTATCTCCGTGACTCCTCTGCCTGATTCAACCGTGGTCACGAAATTGCCGACGTAGCCCGAAGCATTCGTAATAACCGCCCCGGTATATATGTGTATCAGGGGGTTCCGGTAAACCTCTTGCACAAGGTCGCGCAGGTAGGCCTGAACATCCAGTCCTTCCAGCGTATAGTGCAGCTTGCGCGCCGTCCCTCCCAGGTCGGCATCTCTTTCGACCAGGGATACTTCATGTCCCTGGTTGGCTATGGAGAGTGCGCAGGTCATGCCGGCAATGCCAGCGCCGACCACCAGCGCCGCCTTGTTTACCGGAAGGGCGATTTCCTGCAGCGGCTCGAGGAGGCAGGCCCGCGCCACCGACATCCGCGTTATATCTTTCGCTTTTTGCGTGGCGTCTTCCTTCTGTTTGGAGTGGACCCAGGAGTCGTGCTCCCTGATATTGGCCATTTCGTAGAAATACTGATTCAATCCCGCTTCACGAAGGGTATCCCGGAACAGCGGCTCGAGGGTCCTGGGCGAGCAGGCGGCTACGACGACCCGGTTGAGCCCTTTTTCCTTTATCGTGTCGGTTATTTCCTTTGCGCAGTTGGTAGCACAGGAGAAAAGCTGTTCCTGGGCGTGCACGACGTTGGGCAAGGTCGAAGCGTACTCGACCGTGGAAGGAACATCCACCACTCTCCCGATATTCACCCCGCAATGGCAGACAAAGACTCCGATTCTCGGCTCTTCTCCGGAGACATCCCTTTCCGGCGGATACATTTTTTCCCTGGTCAGCTTCCCGCGCCTGTAATCGAGGAACTCGCCGCACTGCGAGCCAGCCGCACTGGCGGTAAAGACCGACTCGGGAATATCAAGAGGCCCCTGGAAGGCTCCGCTTACGAAGATGCCGGGCCTGGCAGTCTCCACGGGATTGACGGGATTACCCGCGCAGAATCCGTGAGAATTCAGCTCGATTCCAAACTTGTCCGCCAGGCCCTGCCTGTCAGCAGGAGGGTTCAGCCCAACGGACAGCACCACCATGTCGAATTCTTCTTCTTTAACGCCATCGCCGGGAGCAGCGTATCTTACAGTTACGTTCCTGCTCTGCGGGTCCTCGCTTACCACCGACACGTAGCTTCTTATGAACCGAACGCCGGGAAGACGCTCGGTCCTCTGGCAAAACGTCTCGAAATCCTTGCCGTAGGAGCGAACATCATTATGGAATATCGTGCACTCCGCCTCCGGGTCATGGTCTTTCGCCAGAATCACCTGCTTCTGGGTGTAAGTGCAGCACACGGCGGAGCAATAGCTGTTGTCGCCCGGTGTGACCCGCCTGGAACCAACACACTGAATCCACGCTATCCTCTTCGGATGCTTCTTGTCGGAAGCACGCAGTATCTCGCCCTCGTACGGCCCGGTGGCGCACAACAGCCGTTCGAAGTCAAGGCTGGTCACCACATTCTCATACTTGCCATAGCCGTAGTCGCCCTTCACCGCGGGGTCGAACGCCTCGTAACCGGGAGACAGTACAATCGCCCCTACCTTGATCTCAACCTTCTCCGGCGTCTGATTAAGGTTAATAGCCTTGTTCTGGCACACTCCTTCGCAGATGCGGCATTTTTTCTCTTTGAGGTAGAGACAGCTTTCGTCGATGTACGCAATAAGGGGAATTGCCTGCGCGAAATAAATATGGACTGCCTTGTTACTCGATATTCCCTGGTTGAACTTGTCGGGATATTCGACCGGGCAGTATTCCACGCAGGTGGTGCAGCCCGTGCACTTATCCTCGTTGATGTATCTGGGTTTCCTGATAAGGGTTATCCTGAAGTCTCCCGCTTCGCCTTCCACGCGCTCGACATCGGTATACGTCAGCACTTCTATGTTCGGGTGCCGGCCGACCTCGACCAGCTTGGGCGAGAGTATTCACATGGAGCAGTCGTTCGTTGGAAACGTCTTGTCGAGCTGGGCCATGTGCCCGCCAATGGCGGGCGACTTCTCGACGAGGTAAACCTTGAAACCGGCTGCGGCGAGGTCGAGAGAGGCTTGAATGCCGCTTATCCCGCCGCCGACGACCATTACATCGCCGAAATTATCTTCTCCGAGATTTCTGCAAAGATGCTGGATTCTTTCTTTCAGCCGCTGTTGTTTTTCCAATTTCCGTACCCCGGTAGATTCTCTATTCTGGGGACACGATCCTTAATTCCTCGCGGAATCAAGGTCATGTTCCCACAACTTCCTGAATTATCTCCGTGATGTCCTTTATTTCTATGCTGTCGGCAAGCCCCATGGTCAACCTGCTGTCCTCGAAATTGGAGATGCAGTACGGGCAGGACGTAACCAGCACTCCGGCACCCGCCTCGACAGCTTGCTCAATCCTGATGTCGCAGAATCTTTCGCCCTTGGGGGTCTCCATCCAGATTCTGCCCCCTCCCCCGCCGCAGCACAGGCTGCCCTCGCGCGACTCGGGCATCTCGACCAGTTCCAGGCTCGGTATCCTCTTCAGGACCTCCCTGGGTTCGTCATATATGCCGTTGTGCCGGCCCAGGTAGCATGGGTCGTGCCATGTGACTTTTTTCCCGTACTCCCCGGTGATTTCAAGTTTCCCCTCGTTAACAAGCTTGAGTAAATACTGGGTAATGTGAATAACCTCGAAGTTGACCTTGAATTCGGGATACTCGTTTTTAAAGGTGTGGTAGCAATGTGGGGAAGAGACGAGGATTTTCTTCAGCCCGCTGTCGATGAAAGTCTTGATGTTCTCCCTCGCCAGGCTCTTGAACAGCTCCTCGTCGCCCGTCTTGCGGATACTCTCCCCACAGCAATTCTCGCTGGTGCCCAGTATCCCGTAATCCACCCCCGCCCTGTTGAGAATACACACCGTGGCGGCGGCCACGCTCTTCAGCCTCGGGTCGTAGCAGAGATAGCATCCGGGGAAATACAGAATTTCCGTCCCTTCTGCGAAAGTCTTCACGGACAGGCCTTTCGCCCAGTCGGCCCTCTTGCCCCGCTCTTCGTTCAAGGGATTGCCTTCGCCGACGAGGCTTCCCTTCACGGAGCGGATGGGGTCCACGGATTTGGGAAAAACCCCGTATTCCGTGGCTATCCTGCGCAGCGACACGCCGGATTCTATCTGCTTGACATCCCTGGGGCACTGCTGCGGGCACATACCGCAGGTGGTGCAGCGCCAGATGTCCTCGCTCTCTATCTCCGTCAGGCCGAAAGTCGCTTCCCGGACAAGCCTTCGCATGCTGAATTCTGCGACCCTGTTCCACGGGCAGACGACATCGCACAGTCCGCACTGGAAACACATTTTGAAAGCGTCTCCGCCGCTCTCTTTTATTACCTCGATAATCTCTTTGTCCGGGGCTGCTGTCTCCACTGTCTTTATCAACTCTCTTTCTCTGTCCCGTTGTTCAGGCCCTTCACCGACATCCGGGCAACGGCATCCATTATCTTTTCAAGTCCGTACTTATCCGCCAGCGATTCCAATCCAATCTCCAGCTCCTCCTGCTCCACTTCCTCTTCAATCTCTTCTTCCCTTTCCTCGTACGTCAGGGCATCGTTCAGGCACCACTGGACGCACATCGGCTCTTCCAACGGCGGGTCGCTTTCGCACATGTCGCATTTCAGGGGTAGAGCAGAATCGGGCTCCTTGAAAATGTCCCTGGACGGACATGACGCCCTGCAGAAGGCGCACTCGTCGTATTCCTTCCCGTCAATTACGTATTTGTCCCTGCCCAGGCACTCGGCCGGAGTATATTCGCCGGCGTACACGGGGACATATACGTCCCTGATAGGGTCGCGAATCACCCTTATGCGGGACCTCGCCGGGTTGTTGCTGCTGTATTTCGGCAGGGAGTGAAATGCGGAGCAGATAACCTCACATGCCCGGCAGCCGTTGCATTTGTCCACATCGATTTTGATGGTCTTGACGATTCTTGTTTTCTTCTCGCCGTTCACGGCTCGCTTCCTCCACCTATTCCCGCTCATTCTCCGTCGAAGTCTCTTCGGAAGGAGCATCTTCGCCATCCGCCAGGATTCCCCTCTTTATGAACTCTTCGCCCACGTAACCCAATCCCAGCGCATCCAGGGATTCCTTCGCGGGAATGCCATCGCTGTTCCATCCCTTGAACTCGTAGTACGTATCCAGCAGTTTCTTCTCGAGTTCAGGAAACCTTTTTTTCCAGTGGTTCTCTGGAGGCTTCTCATCCTTTCTTCTCATGCCTCTTCTTATGTTGTTGGCCCTGACCAGCGTCCGGTACCTTCTGGCCGCCTGAGTCAGCCTGTCCTCATCCATGTCAATCCCGGCGCCCGCCGAGATGAATTTCGGGTAATTGTGTATGTGATACGGGGGTTTCAGGGGGAACGAAGACAGGCCGGCGCACATCCCGAGCGCGTCATCTATATAGTGCATTCTCTCCTGCCAGTCCACTATATCGCAACACATCTCGACCGTCGGGTAATAGGGCATCGAGTTTTCCCCGCGGAGTTCCCAGTCCAGGAAATATTGCTTGAACTTATCATCCGGGACCTGGAACCAGTCCTTGACGAATGCTTCTCTCTGCTCCCTCTCGGGAAAAGGCCCCTGGGGGAACTGCCCTTCAATCTGGGTTATGTTAATCTTCTCGCCGGTGGCATACATGAGGAAATAAATAGGATTGAGCATCGAGAGCTTCAGGGGAAGCTGTTCGTGTTTCTTTATAGTGTTGTGAGCGTATTCCTCGGCGCCCTTGCCAATCTGCCTTGCTGCCCAGTAAGTGCCATTTGCCAGGATATCTCCAATCCCTTCCCGCCTGACAATCCTGTCGAGCAGCCAGTAGAATCTCCCCTCGTTGTCCGGCGGCATCCCGGGGAAATCATCATCGGTCAAAATACCGTTTTCATAAAGCTCGAGCGCGAAGGCCATAACCTGCGGCGTGGTGAATCCGTCCACCCCGTACTCCGTGGCGCTCTGAGCTATGCCCAGGCCGAATTCGAGGTCCGAGAAGGCCGCCATCGTATACGTAAGCTTGGAAAAGCACTTCATCATGTACGTCGGCAGCCCGGGAGGTGTAATGGTCGCTCCGCATTTCATCGGACAGTTGTAGCAGCTTATCAGCCGCGTCCGCATGCTCTCCATCGTCTGCGTCCACTCCTTCGCGATTTCCTCGTTCCAGAAGCCTTTCCTGCGGACGCGGGAATTTCCCCACATGAAATTCTCGGTGTGCCATTTCTCATCGTGGACTTTCATCTCCTGCGGCGAACCGAGCCCTGTCAGAATGGGCATCACACCCTGAATGGGGTTTTCATTTCTCCACTTGATGTATTCCAGCACTTCGTTGCAGAGTTCCATGAACTCTTCCGGCCGGGCGACGTTGATGTCCTTCGTGCCGCGAACCGCTATCGCCTTCAGCCCCTTGTCTCCCATAACGGCGCCTATCCCGAGGCGGCTGGCGCTGGACCTGCCCTGCTCGATGGAGGCGAAATAGACCCTGTTTTCACCCGCCAGGCCGATAGAGGCCACCTGGGCTCTCGGTTCATTCAGCTCCTGCCGAATAAACTCAGCGGTCTCGACGGCGCCCTTGCCCTTCAAATGAGAGGCGTCGCGTATCTCCACCCTGTCGTTGTTTATCCATAAATAGACCAGCCCGGGGGACTTGCCTCGGAATATTACCTTGTCATAGCCCGCGTATTTCAGTTCAGGCGCCCAGAATCCCCCCATCATCGAAAACGCCATAAGCAGGGTCTGGGGCGAAATGGTCGAAACGATGGTGCGGTTGCAGCCCGTGGCAGGCGTGCCGCACAGCAGGCCCGTGCTGAATATCAGCAGGTTTTCGGAGTCGAACGGCTTTACCTCGGGGGGAACTCTGTCCCATAATATCTTGGCGTTGGTTCCCAGCCCTCCCAGGTACAGCTCGGTGTCTCTCGGGTCGGTCTGCACCCTCTCGATGTTTCCCCGTGTCAGGTCAACTTCCAGATTGAACCCCGTCTCTGCGTACCTCATCCTGTTCCCTTTTTATCTCAACCGCTCTCTCGGCTTCCGACTTTATTTCGCTTTCCCGCCGGATACCGAATCTTTTCGATACCCATTCAGGAAAAGCTCCACCAGGCTCTCGGAAAGTTCTTTCGGGTCGTTCCGCTTCGGGTCGAACCACATGACTATCCAGTTCAGCATCCCAAACAGGTACAGCGCGGCCAGGTTGGGTTCCACCTTCGCCCCTTTATCCCGTTCCCCGAGCCGCTTCAATATCTGTCGCGTCAGTTCGAAATAGCGCTGCCTGCGATCCAATACACGCTGGTAATATTCACCCTGCAGAGATTCAAGCTCGTAAGTGCATACCTTTAACTCGGGCAGGTGTTCAACCAAGTACTGCACGTGGCTGAAAACCATCTCTTTCAAGTGACTTTCCGGCGCTGCCGGTTTTTCCAGTATCTTTTCCAGTTCCTCCACCAGCACGCCGAATGTGTGATACTGAATGAAGAAAAGAAGCTCTTCCTTGCAGCTTACATAGTAGTACAGCCCCGCCAGACTGAATCCCGAGGCCTGAGCTACATGCCGAATGGAAGCCTTTTCATAACCCTGCTCGGCAAAAGCCTTTGCGGCGCAAGTCAACAGATGCACCAGCTTCTCGTCGAACCTGGCCGTCTTGCCGATGCTGAGTTCCTTGTATATCTCCATGGACTGCTTTTCCACGGTCGGCCTCTTTTTAAAACGAGCCACTTTCTCAATCGAACGTTCGTTAGAATTTTACATGTAAACGATTATCCTGTCAAGTAGAAATGTAAAAATATACACTTAAAACATGCTACAAGGCAGGAACAGTTTGCTGCTCTCGGCTCAAATCATTTTTTGCCAATATCCTTTAGCAGCAGGCGCAGGAAATCCGCATCTGAATAGCCGAGCTTGTCGTTTTCGGCCAGGCGGACTGTAACCATCCTCAAAGAAGGAATAACATACATTCGATTCTTGCCGGCGCCCAGGGCACCGACAATGTCCGGGAATCCGTCGGGATAGATAAAGCCAGCCTTGGAGCCTTGCTCTGCCTTCATTCCCGCTGTGGCTCCTACACCGCCCTGCTGGTTGAGCCAGAACGTCAGCCCGTAGCCTTTGTTCGCATCGGAGGACTTGAAGCACTCCTTAAGAAGCTCCTCCTTGACCACCTGCTTGCCGTCCAATTTGCCATCCTGCAGCAGAAGCTGGCCAAACTTTGCCCATTCCCGCGCCGTGATGTAGGCGCCATTGGGCACATGCGCATTACCAGAAGGGTCGTGCTTCCAGTCGGCAACTTCGAGCCCTATCGGCTTGAAGATGCGCCGCTTGAGGTATTCGAGAGGCGTCTCTCCCTTGTCTTTGAGCTTGCGCTTCATCAACTCCCCAAGCACGTAGAAGCAGCTCGGGCCGTACTGGAATCTTTTGCCCGGGACAGACACGCTCCTGAGACCCACGGAATACGCGTACTTGTCTTTGGCTGTCCCGTCGAATCCTTGCAGAGCCGGTATGTCCTGCACCAAACCGGAGGTGAGGTTGAGCAGGTGCCGGACAGTAATACTGCCCTTCAGCCGGTCGTTCTTCCACTCGGTGAGAGTTTTGGAGGCAAGCTCGTCGAACGAAGAGAACAGCTTGTCCTCCACCATCGCAGCCGCCGCCACGCCCCAGAAGCTCTTGGTCGCGCTGTGGATGTGATTTGCCTTCTCTGCCGAATGGCCATTATCGTAACGTTCGTAAACTGTTTTGCCATCGAGCATGACCAGCACAGCGAGGCCCTTGTGCTTCGCGGAGTAATCAGCCGCCTTTTCGGCATTCTCCTTAAGCTTCTCTACGGGAACGGACGGTGCTTTTTGCTTTGCGGTTATGGTTACTTTTTCGCCGGACGCTTTCTGGAGTTGGTCCGACTTCAAGTAGTCTCCGGCCTCTTTCTTTTCCTTGAGGAAAGCGTCCCAGAAGGCAAGTGTCGCGGCCTTGACCCATGCAGCCATCTCTTCCTGCTCGTCTTGCCCCTTGACCAGCCCGGCATATTTACCATCGAGGCCTTCTATCCAGACGAGATACTTGTCTCCGGGCGGACTGAACGTGAACGGCTCCTTGCGCCACTCGGCCGGGTTACCGGTGCGGCGACTGGGGATTTTGGAGCCGCTCAGGACCATCATAGGGCCGGTGACTTTTCCCCAAGATTTCTCCGTCAGCCCCTGTCCTCTACCCTGCGGTGAGAGAAGCAGCGCAGCCTTGATACGTTTATCCTTCAGATTGTCGGGTGCTCCCGGGTTGAAGTTCTTCTGACCCGCCAGAACACAGGAAGCGTAGGCGCCTATGAGATGTCCGCCCGCGCCTATGCGTTCCTCGTTCATCTTCCCCTTGAGTTCGGGAGCCTTCTTCTCAAGCTCCGCAAGCGAGTCCATGATGAACGACATGTCGAGCGCGCGGTTCTGCCAGTCCAGCCGCGGCCCGCCGCCCCCGACCTCGGGAGAGTCGGAATGGTCTGCCTGGATGCAGATATAACCGTGGCTCACCCAGTGTTTGACGATAGGCTGGTACATGTCCTTCGTGCCGGTTGCCCCGTGTGACCATACAATCACCGGGAATTCACCTTCGCCTTTCGGGTAAGTGACGCGAAGCTGCAGGTTCTTATCGCGTTTCCCGTCGTGCAGGGTCAGGGTCTTAGCCGTGCCGACGGAATGAGGACCCGCCTTGAGCTTGTAGAACCCATTTCTCGACTCAGACTGTTCTTCCTGTGAAATGACGGAATCCGAAAAGCTGAATGCCAGCGCGAGGACGACGAATGAGATTATTAGATGTTTCATTGCCTCAATCCCTGATATGTTTCGTGAACATGTAAATGACTCATCTAACCTGCTATTAGTCCAGAGACTCCGTGGCGGGAAATAATTACATCATTTCACTAAATAGTCCCAGAAAGGCCTGATAAATCCCATCTATTTCAAACAAGCTTACAACACGTCAACAGGCACGAATCGCCGGATCTTATCCTTGGGACTCCTGTTCGAGCTGCCCACTATGAACAATTTTCAAGGAGTTGACTGGTCTTTTCCAATTCGTGCGCTCTGTAGCCTGCTACGACCAGAGTATTAAACTCCTCTTTTGCTCTCTCTAAATACTCTCGCGCCTTCTTCTTCTTGCCGGCATGTAAGTACGCTTCGCCTATATGCAACGCTGCCTGTGCACTGGCCTCCCTGCCGAGACCGCCACCAGCGGTAGCCTGTCCTAGCAAATCTTCCACCTTATTGAAATTTCCCCTGCTGGCGGCAAGGCGTGCGAGCAGGGCTTTACCGGCTGCCTCAGAGGAAATATCCTCTCCCGCTGTGGTGCTTTCTTCCAACAGCCGGCCAATGTCCTCTGCTTCATCCATAAGACCGGCAATGAACAGCACCTGCAACCGCAGTAAAAGCGACTCGTAACAGGTATTTTCATCACCCGCATTCTTCGCTTCTTCAAGCAGCTGCTTCGATTCGCTAAGCGCCCTGTCGGTCTCTCCCGTGAGAACGGCTATGTCGGCCAGTATATCGAGGATAAGGAACTTGTCCGTCAGACGGCCGACCTGCTTCCGGGCTTGCCATCCATCCTCAAGCAGCGGCAGGGCGCTTTCCACCTGGCCCATCTTGACAAGGCATCTGGCCTTGACAAGCGTTGCCAGCCCGCCAAGCGCCGGAGATTTCAGCTTCCGGTATAACGGCTCCGAACGCTCCAGCAAGGACAGGCATTCCCTGTATCTGCAGAGGTCTATGAGAACAACAGCAGTATTGGACTTCACAATCCCCAGCGACGCAAGCGCACCCATTCTTTCGTGCAGGCTGGCGGCCTCTCGGTAGCTATCCAAAGCTTCGTCGAACCGGCCCATGGCGCGCTGCGTCGCACCGAGGTTTGTCTTCATGACTGCCGCGTTGTAGAAATGCCCCGCTTTCCTGAACCTGTCCGCTGCCTGCTCATACAGCTGTTTCGCCTCTTGCAGGCCGCCGGCCGCAAACTCGGCCCCGGCAAGTGACTGGAAGGCGGCCCCCATGAGTCGGTCATCCCCGAGTTCTTCCGCCAGTCGGCAGGCTCTTTCGCCGTAATCACGAGCCTCTTCCGGCTTCCCCATCATCGCAAGGGCGAAAGCGAGGTAGTTGCAGGCTTTTGAAAGCTCTTCCCGGTCTCCAGATGCTTCTGCAAGCTCAATAGCCTCACGGGCGCATTTCTCCGCTTCGAGAAGGCTGCCCGTAGTGGCGTGCACGCGGGCAAGATTGGCAAGCACCCTGGCCTTCAGGTGGGGCGGAGGATTGCCCGCAAAGAGGCGCTCCGAGATTTCCAGGCATTTCTCTATTTTCGACTGCGCTCCCAGAGCGGCGATATATCCAGCCATAACTTCGAGCTTCTTACCTTCGTCTTTAAAAAGCCATTCAGCCGCCTTGTACGCTTCCTCCGCGGAAGGGAAATCTCCGGCCTTGATAAAGTAATCGCCTGCCCGGAAGTAAGTTTCAGCCGCGCTTTCACTCTCACCGGCCCGTTCATAGTGATTTGCTATGGACATCAGGTGCTGGTCAATGTGCCTGCCGTAATAGCGCTTGAGGGCCGAAGCGGCCACTACATGCAAACGCTCTCTTTCAATTTCGCCAAGGAGTGAATAAGCTGCTTCTCTTACCGCTGTATGCTCGAAGCAGAACAGGTTCCTGCCGTCGGCGTTGGTTTCTATTGAGATCAGCCGGAGCCTGCTTAGATTGCGCAGAGTCTTATCCATGGGAAACTTGTCGCTCACCATCTGTCTCAGAATCAGCAGGGGGAACCTGTCCGCAATCACCGAGGCGTACTTGATCAGCGTGGTGGAGCTGGTATCAAGCGATTGCAGCCTTCGCAGCGAAGCTTCAGAGATCCCCGCGGGGTTTTTCTCCTCGAACATATCTAAGAGCGCAGCCGGTGTGCCTTCATCGGGAGGCACCGAGGCAATGAGTTCAAATAGATAAAGAGGATTGCCGTGCGTGCTCTCAAGCAGTTGCCTGCTCAGGTTCTCCGCGTTGAAATCTCCCGTGAAACGCGTTGCGACGAGTTTCTTAATTTCGTTCTCGGTAAACGGTTCAAGAGAGATTTCCTGTGACTCTTCCTTGCCTATCGTTTCAAGCGATGGCGCGCATCCGACAAGTACGACGCCAACGGGAAAAACGCCTGCGAGCAGGTAACTCGCGCTCAGGTAGTCGCAGAGATGTATGTCATCGATTGCCATTAGCAGAAAAGGCTGATTTCGGAGCTGATGCTCGAGTAAAGCGTTGAACAACGCGGTCACCATGCCTCTTCTTGAGCGTTCATCGATGGAACTCGTCTCCCCTTCCGCTCTTGAAGTGTTGAGAAACCAGAAAAGCAGTTCTGTTTCCCTTTCTTCGAGAAGAAGCTCCGGAAACAGCTTGCCGACCGCGTTCTGAAGAGTCTTTGTGTTTCTGGGCATCCAATCCTGCGGCTTTCTTAATAGAATCCGGGTCAATGCTGACATAGCCGCAAACAGTCGATGGCGGTTCCAGTTTTCGCACCTGTGGTACGCCACCTCATATCCGAGTTCCCGCGCCCTCTGCGCCAACTCCCTTGTGAACCGGGTTTTTCCAATACCACGCTCGCCGGTTATATAGAGACTTGAGGGTTCAGCCGATGTGCATGCACTGCGAAGTAGTGCCAATCCCCTGTCGATTGCATCCTTGCGACCGACAAAAGGAAACTCTCTTACCTTCCTTTTTCTGCCTCTTGGCATAACATGCCCATTATATGGGAAGGACACCATTATCTCAAGGACTATCCGAAATTCGAAGGTGTCGTACCGGCCTAGGTCAGGCTTCCTACAGGTTATATAATTGTGCTAACTTTCTATTTTAACAGTAGTTAACTCATATCATACTATTTTTAAATTAATTTCTCTAACATTAATAAAGGCATGTCGTATCAAGATGGTGAAGAAGCCCAGCACAAGTCGAAAAGGAGGTCAGAATGAATCGCAAGACTCGACTGTTGGTCTTCGGCTGTCTGGTATTTGCGCTCCTGCTTTCGGAAGGCATTGCAGATTCTCCCAAATGGAAGAGCGTTAAAAGCCCCGCGAAGGGAACTCTGCGAGCCGTGTACTTTGGAGACGATAAGATTGTTGTTGCCGTCGGTGACAACGGCACGATACTCACAAGCAAGGATACGGGCAAGAAGTGGAAAGAACAGGACTCACCAGTCAAAGCCACATTGCGAGGGCTGCATTTCACAGACGCCAAACACGGCTGGGCCTGCGGTGACGGAGACCCTTCCGCGCCGAAGGTCAGAAAAGGCCACGTGGTTATCGGAGTCGGTAATCCTGAAAAGCCAAAGTGCGGCTCCTGTCTGACAACCTCCGACGGGGGAAAGACCTGGAAAAACGTCTGGGTTCAGACGAATTTCGAGCTCAGGTCGATATGGATGGCTTCAAAGAAGACAGGTCAGATATGCAATCATGGCGGCGAAGACCACGCCGATGGCGACACGGTTATCACCAAAGATGGCGGAAGTACCTGGAGTCAGAAACGCATCTGGCGCGGACTGAACGACTGCTTCTGGTTTGGTGAACAGGAAGGCTGGGCCGTCGGCAGCAGGCCGTTTGCAAGCAGGGAGAATTCCCGTATTGTGCATACAACGGATGGCGGCGCCAATTGGGCGGCCGTGAATACGCCGGACATAGGCGGGCGAAACCAGCTTCGCAGCATCTGGTTCGTGGACAAGAAGTTTGGTTGCGCAGTCGGTGATGGTGGCGCAATACTTGTTACCACGGATGGCGGCAGGAAGTGGACTCTCTGCAAGAAAGTGACAGACAAGAACCTGTATGCCGTTTGCTTCACCAATACAAAGAACGGCTGGGCAGTCGGTCAGAATGGCACGATTCTCGAAACCACAAACGGTGGCAACAGTTGGAAAAAGGCGAACTCGCCCACAGGGGAGACTCTCTACGGCCTTCACTTCAGCAAGAAGAGCAACATAGGCATAGCCGTAGGTGAAAGCGGAACAATCATACGGCTCGGCTCATGATGGTTTTAACTACAGAACGAATCAGTTAGGAGTAAGAATCATGAAGCGTTTATCAGTCATATGTATAGTGGTCGTGCTCGCGTGCGCCATTGCCCAGGGGGATGTAATATATACCTGCGATGGCCGCAGGATCGTGGGCAAGGTTATACGCGAAAACTCGGAGACGGTGGTTGTTCAGACCAGATACGGTGAGATCCCGCTTGACAGATCCGACATCGTGCGCATCGAAGAAGGCAAACTGCCGGAGGAAATCTACAAAGAGAAAGCCAAGGCAGTGGATGAAAACGATGCGCAGGGCCACTACGAGCTTGGTGTCTGGTGCAGGGAGAACAAGCTATATCCCGAGGCCAAGCGGGAGTTCATCAAAGCCATTGCCGCCGATCCCGACCACGAGGGTGCCAGGAAAAAGCTTGGATACAGGAAGATTGACGGCGAATGGGTCCGCGGTAAAAGCAAGAGCAACGGTAAAGAGACGAAACTCAACGGCGATTCGAAATCTTCAGGCGGCTCTTCCGCGAACGCCTCTGCGATTCAGGGAACTGTTAAGAAGGCTATAAACGCCGGAAGTCTTTCCGAATCGGACAAGAAGAAGCTCGATTCCTCCGCCGGTCTTTCGAAAAAGGAATTCGAGGAGATCGCCGGGACCATCGTAGAGTGGAAACAATACAAAGTTCACAGCCAGACTGATTTCTCCGCGCAGATGGGAGGAATGAACACCTTCGTGCATCTGCCTCCCGGCTACAATCCGAAGAAGTCCTATCCCCTGCTTATCGTTCTCACGGGTGCGGGTGGAACCGGTCAGAGAATGCGCGATGCCTGGATAACCGGCAAGGAAAGCTGGAATGCCGAAGTGCGCAATGGCTATATCATCATCTCCCCTGCCGCAGCGACGTGGTGGCAATGGACCGAGGGCAAGAAGGTCTTTGACATGATTGAAGAGGCCAAGAAGCTCTACAACATTGATACGAACCGCATATACATGACGGGTTTTTCAAACGGCGGGCACTCGACGTGGAACCTCGGCATGAAGCAGCCGCACCTGTTCGCCGCGCTCGCACCCATCGCCGGCGGACCGGTTAACGAGGCCGGCAGAGGGCTCGAACTCAAGATGCTTGAGAGCCTTCTCAACCTGCCCGTTCACTGGGTGACAACGGCCGATGACCGCATTTGCCCTCCCCAGATAACCGGACAGGTCAACAATATGTACAAGCGGCTCGGATACACGAACCTCATTCACAAGCAGTTCCCAAGCGGCGGGCATGTGCCGCATATAGAGTACTGGGGTGAGCTTTGCAGGTGGTTCAAAGACCTCCGAAGGGATTTGTACGCGAAGAAATTCATATTCATGAGTGACCGGCAGGAGACGGACACATGCTACTGGGTCCGCGCCGAGGGGATTACCCGAAGGGCGACCATAAAAGGTGAAATAGTAGGCTCAACAATAAAGCTGTCTGTCGAAAACGCGACGAAGGTGACAGTTTTCCTGTCGGACGAGATGATAGACCTCGACAAACCCGTAAGAGTGGAAATTAACGGAAAAGAAGAGTTCTCGGGTACTGTCAAGCGCTCCGCCGGCGTTGCCGTCGAGGAGGTGCTGAGGCGAAACGACCGCAACGCAATCTTCGCCGCCGTGCTTGAGTTAGATGTATCTTGACGTCTACCTTTTTATGTTTTCATCTTTATTGAACATACAAACAGTCCTGCAGTCTTGACACCCTTCCGACAGGTGTTACAATCACTGCCTGTTTTTCCTGCAGCCAACAGTCTTGTTTCGAGAGGAGAAGCCATGCGGGAGATTGATGTCAGCGCGGTCACGGATACTGTTGCGAAGTTGTGCCAGGACGCCAATTTCATCACCGAGCCCGACCTGACGAAGGCGCTCGAAGACGCACTTGAAAAGGAGGAGTCGCCGACCGCGAAGGAAATCATCAAGGAAATCCTCGAAAACAACCAAATCGCCGAAAAAGAAAAGATGCCCCAGTGCCAGGATACCGGGCTGGCGGTAGTCTTTCTCGAAGTCGGCCAGGATGTCCACTTCACCGGCGGCGGCCTCTACGAGGCGGTCAACGAGGGCGTGCGCAGGGGCTATGGTGAAGGCTACCTTCGCAAGTCAGCCGTCGAACACCCCCTGCGACGGGTCAACACCAAGGACAACACGCCTGCCATAATTCACGCAGACATAGTCCCGGGCGACAAGCTCACAATCAGGTTCGCACCCAAGGGCGGCGGCAGCGAGAACATGTCAACCGTCACGATGCTCACGCCCGCGCACGGCTACGAAGGCGTCAAGAAGTTCGTGGTTGACTGGATGAAAAAGGCCGGCGCCAACCCCTGCCCTCCGACGGTCGTCTCGGTTGTCATGGGCGGGACGTTCGAGCAGGCGGCGCTCCTCGCGAAGAAGGCGCTGCTTCGAAAAATCGGCTCGAAAGCGAAAGATGAGATAAATGCGAAGCTCGAAGAGGAACTGCTCGAGGAAATCAACAAGCTCGGAATCGGGCCGCAGGGCGTCGGCGGGCGCACGACCGCGCTTGCCGTCTTCGTAGACTCGTTCCCCTGCCACCTCGCGAGCCTGCCCGTGGCGATAAACGTTCAGTGCCACCAGGCCCGCCACAAGGAAGCTATAATATAATTCCAAAACCGCGAGGTTCATCCCCGCGGAAGAACATTGGAGGTCAACATGGCTGTCGTGAAACTGACAACTCCGCTTACTACCGAAGACACCGAAAAGCTCCAGATAGGCGACAAGGTCCTCATTACCGGAGAGATTTACACCGCCCGCGACCTCGCGCACAAGCGGCTGCTCGAGATGATTGACAAGGGCGAGCAGGCCCCCTTCGACCTAAAGGGCTCGATAATCTACTACGTCGGACCCGCCCCGACCAAACCGGGCCAGGTCATAAACTCCTGCGGCCCCACCACCAGCTACCGCATGGACCCCTACACCGGGCGCATGCTCGAGCTGGGCGCCAAAGGCTTTATCGGCAAGGGCAATCGTAGCCCAGAGGTGGTCGAGCTGCTCAAGCAAAACAAGGCCGTCTACATGGCCGCGACAGGCGGCGCGGCAGCGCTCATCGCCAAGGCCGTCAAGGGCAACGAGACGATTGCCTTCGAAGACCTCGGCGCCGAGGCAATCCGCAGGCTGACGGTCGAGGACTTCCCCGCAACCGTCATTAACGACGTGAACGGGAACGACCTCTACCAGGAAGGCATCAAGAAGTATGCCCGTACGTAACACGCGCAGAGCAAGAAAGCAGTTGACCAGCAGTCGCTTCTTGCAGACAATCGGATGCCAAGATTTTGCGAAGGAAGTATCCCAATGCTGAAATCCGTGGGGAAACTGCTGGTACCGGCTTTTGCACTGATTCTCCTTGCGGGCCTCATCACCGGCTGCGCCGGGCCTTCGGGTGCAAGGGTGGTTGAGAAGAGCCCTC
Source organism: uncultured Planctomycetota bacterium (assembly GCA_964641955.1). Classification (GTDB taxonomy): domain Bacteria; phylum Planctomycetota; class SKW154; order SKW154; family DAOVDS01; genus CAZXNM01. Next base: position 9,923 of record CAZXNM010000026.1, on the reverse strand, counting down.
CGGAGAGACTCACAGTGAAAGAAGACGCGATACACCTGCCGCCTTCCGGAGACGTAGAAACAGTCATACTTGTCGACCGAAAGCGCTGTGCCATTCTAGGTATTTCACCGGCCCAGGTCGCTACTGCGGTCGAGGAGGCTCTCAAGGACCATCAAGTGTCTTCCGTGGAAGAACTGAGGAACATTGATATCAAACTGCCGGATGGCAACTCAGTCAGACTCTGTTATCTCGCATCTTTCACGCTACAGAAGAAAGAGCCTGCCAAATAGGTGCTTGAGGCTGCGGATTGCGCGAGACATTTCCCGGAATCCGGAGTTCAACTGGACGGCGGGTGTAAGTTCCCACTCCCCCGCAGTATCCGGGACACCGGGAAGCGTCTGTCTGCAAAGAGGTTGATGCGATGAAGAAAATCCTGTTCCTGCTTGCGGCTGTCGTTGTGTTTTCGGGCGCGGGCGCCCTCCTGCTCGCGCAGGAAGGCGAAGACAAGAAAGAGCCCGAGAAGGAGAAATCGCCGACCGCCTCCAGCTCCGAATACTACAAACTCGCCGCCAAGTACAGCGCGGACCGCGACGGCGTCTCCATGCTCGTCATGGTCGATGGCGAGGTCGTCTTCGAGGACTATCCCAACGGCGGCTCGAAGGACAGGGCACAGCTTCTCGCAAGCGGCACGAAGAGTTTCTGCGGCATAATGGCGATAGTGGCCGTCAAGGAAGGGCTGCTCTCTCTCGATGAAAGAGTCTCGGACACCATAACGGAGTGGGAGGATGACGAGCAGAAGTCGGAGATTACCGTCCGGCAGCTTCTCACGCTCACAAGCGGCCTGGACCCGGGCAAATCCGGCAGTCCGCCGACGTACCTCGAAGCTGTGCAGGTGAAATGCATAAGCGAGCCGGGCGAGAAGTTCGCCTACGGGCCGGTTGCGTTCCAGGCGTTCGGCGAATTGATGCGGCGCAAGCTCGCGGAGAAGAACCTTGACCCCCTCCAGTACCTCGAAGAGAAGGTCCTCAAGCCCATCGGCCTGGAGTACGGCGGCTGGAAGCGTGGCCGCGACCGCAACCCGAACCTCCCCAGCGGTGCGTCCCTCACAGCGCGAAACTGGGCCAAATTCGGCGAGCTGGTCCGCTGCGAAGGGAAATGGGGAAAAAAGCAGATTCTTGACCCGGAGCTGCTGAAAGAATGCTTCAAGGGCACGAAAGCCAACCCCGCCTACGGGCTTTCATGGTGGCTCAACAAGAAGGCTGCCCCGGGTGCAGAAAAGGACTCCTCTTCGGCCGAGGATGCCTCCGATGTGGCGAGTGGCAAGGATTTGCCCAAAGACCTTGTCTTCGCTGCCGGCGCGGGCAAGCAGAGGCTCTACATTGTGCCCTCTCTCGACCTCGTCGTCGTCAGGCAGGCCAGGAAGACAGGCAGAACGCCGCAGGGAGAAAAGCGCAAGGTCTTCTCGGACGCCGAATTTTTCAACCTGTTGCTTCACGGCAAATCCACCGCCGAAGACGAGGACTCATCAGGCGATTCGAAAAAGAAGACAGGCAGGAAGAATCTCGGGCAGGCACTGCGAGACCTCGACCTCAGCGAAGACCAGGTCAAAGATGTGAGAAAGGCAATGAGGACGAATCCCGGCGGCCTGCGCAATTCCGATTTCGTCAAGGAACTCAGAAAAATCCTCTCACCCGCGCAGTGGAAGCAGCTCCAGAAAGAAGTCAAAAAACCCAAACGAGCAAGCTGACATGTCTATAATTCAAAAACGTTACATTCTCTGTGTGACGTTTCTCTCGCTGCCTGTCCAAGGTAGAAACTGAAACAAGAACATTTCTTTGATTGTTTGGCGCTATTTGACTACAATTGTCAATCGATTCCTCCTGCGCAGTAGCTGAATTGTGAGGTACATTGACTGTGCGCGAACCCGACATATCACGCTTATTGAAAGGCCTTGACAAGCAGTTAAGCAAGGCTGTTGCGCACTTCTGGAAAACCCGCAAATCCCAGGCATCCAGGCAGCGCCGCTCCGGCCGCAGCGACCAGGGACTGCGCTCCGCCGTCACCGGTGGGGCGCAAATGGATGGCTTCATCGACCTGATTCGCTGGCTGCTGATAAACGCCGGAGTATCGGAAAGCTACATTTACATAAAGAAAAGCGTGGAGCTGCCCGGTTTCTTCCGGCCGACCAAGGAATGGGACCTGCTGGTCGTCCGGGATGACCAGTTGGTGATTGCCCTCGAGGCGAAGTCACAGGTCGATCCATCATTCGGGAACAACTTCAACAACCGCACCGAAGAAGCAATTGGCAGCGCTCTCGACCTGTGGACCGCTTACCGTGAAGGGGCTTTCAACAAAACCGTAAGGCCGTGGCTCGGCTACGTGTTCCTGCTTGAGGACTGTGCCGCATCCCGCAGGCCCGTGAGCGTCAGGGAACCGCATTTCGAGGTCTTCCCGGAATTCAAGGAGGCTTCGTACGCCGGGCGCTACGAACTCTTCTGCCGCAAGATTGTCAGGGAAAGGCATTACAACGCCGCTGCATTCATGATATCGCGGCAGCAATCAGGCTCGTCCGGAAACAACGAAGAGCCCGCGGACGACCTTGCATTCGAGGCTTTTGCGCGTTCGCTTCTGGGCCAAGCTGTCGCCTACGGGAGCTCGAGGTCAGGCCCATGATAAACGAGAGAATGGAAGAATCCGAGACTACGCATCGGCTCGTGGAAGGCGATGCCAGGAACATGTCGTTTCTGGCGGATGAGTCCGTGCATCTGATAGTTACATCTCCCCCGTACTGGACTTTGAAGGAATATAACGACAACGACAGCCAGTTGGGTCACATAGAAGATTACGAGCGTTTTCTGAAGGAGCTGGCAAAGGTCTGGAAGCAGGCTTACCGGGTGCTTGTACCTGGCGGCCGCCTGGTGTGCGTCGTGGGAGATGTGTGCCTGTCGCGCAGGAAACACGGCCGTCACGTAGTCGTACCCTTGCATTCGGATATATGCGTGAGCTGCCGAAAGACAGGATTCGACAACCTCAATCCGATTATCTGGCACAAGATAAGCAATGCAACGTTCGAGGCCAACACATCGAGCAAGATACTCGGCAAACCCTACGAGCCGAACGCCATTATTAAGAACGACATCGAATATATCCTCATGCAGCGCAAGCCCGGCGGATACAGAAAGCCCACCGACGAGCAAAGACGCCTCAGCATGATAGACAAAGCCGATTTCGAGCAGTGGTTCAGGCAGTTCTGGACGATAACGGGCGAATCTACGAGAAATCACCCGGCGCCGTTCCCGCTTGAGCTTGCCAGCCGCCTCGTCAGGATGTTTTCGTTCTGGGGAGATACCGTTCTAGACCCGTTCTGCGGCACCGGAACCACGATGCTCGCCGCAATGAAGCACGGCCGCAACAGCGTAGGCATCGAGATTGACCACGCATATTGCGAGATGGCACTAAGACGTCTGCGAAAGAACACTTCCCTTTTCTCGAAAGCAGTAATCGAGTTCGAGGAAGCGCCGGAGAAACGCAGAACAATTGCATAACTCGCGGCGTTTCCGGAAGTAAAAAGACGCATTTTCTCCGTGCCCTTCGTGCGCCCTGTGGTTAATATGGCGCTCTGCGGAAAAGACATCGAGAGGAGGGCGAGGATGCTCAGGACGAACGAGGACAGGCTGGTCGAGATTTCGGTGACGGGGCAGATTTCGAGCCCGAGGTCGGGCGCGACCCCGTACCGCATAACCCACGACGGAAAGCCGGTCGTGCTGCCCGGAGTCGGCGGAATCACCTACAACATCAAGGTCGGCGACCCCGTCTGCGGATGGCAGGCGGACCACGTCGAGCCCTGCGTCTCCACGAAGAACAAGGACGAGAACGAAAACGGCGGCTACAACGTCCTCGCGCACGTCGGCAACAGGGCCGTCGTCGTGGACGGCGATGCGAAGGGCGCGGTCGGCGTCGTCACCGGCAAGCACGGCGGAATCGAGCACGTGCTAATCGACTTCCCCGACGCGGACATAGAGAAAATGAAAATCGGCGACAGGGTGCTCGTGCGCGGGTTCGGGCTGGGGCTCGAGCTTGTGGACTTCCCGGAAGTGAAGGTCGTCAACCTGTCGCCGGCGCTGCTGAAGAAGCTCCCTCTCAAGAAAAGCAAAGACGGCAGGCTCCGGATTCCCGTGACGGCGAAGGTGCCGGCGAAGATAATGGGCTCCGGGCTCGGCAAGCAGCACACCGTCCGCGGCGACTACGACATCCAGATGTTCGACGAGAAGACGGTCAGGGAATTCGGGCTGGACAAAATCCGCTTCGGCGACCTCGTGGCGATAACGGATGCGGACCACACTTACGGCAGGATTTACAGGACAGGCGCCGTCTCGGTCGGGGTGGTGGTGCACTCGGACTGCGTGATAAGCGGACACGGGCCGGGCGTGACGACGCTGTTCACCTCGGCGAAAGGGAAAATCGAGCTGATGCTCGACAAGAACGCGAACATCGGCTACTACCTGAAGATAGGCCGCTGGCGTCCCAAGAAGCGCACCAAACGCGGGAAAAAGTAGCGCGGAAATTCAATCCTCGGGCAGCTCGGGCGGCTCGCCTCCGGGCGGGTCTTCCTCGAGTTCGGGCTCCTCGCCGTAGGACTGCTCGTACCGCGAGCAAAGCGCTGCCAAGACCGTCCTGTCCCAGTCGCCCCGGGGCTTCCTGTCGGCTCCGCCGAAATCGAGCAGGATGTAGTAGGTTGAAGCCCCTCTTCGCATGAAAACAATGCCGCCCGCGCGCACCTCGGGGCACATGATTGTCTCGGCCGACTTGCCCTTGCCGCGCTCCATGGCGAAATACTGCAGGCATTCGAGCTTCCCGCCGGCAGGCAGGTCGTAGCCGACTTCGACTGGCGAGAACGGGGTCTTGCGCGGAGGCGTGAAGTACTCGGTCGTATCGACGCGCCTCGCGTCGGTCGAGTCGGGTTCCCCTTCGCGTGTGAAACTGTCCAGGCGCAAATCGACGCCGCGCTCGTCAACCAACACGACAGTCATCACGACGACGTTGCCGTGCACGTTGAGGAACTGGACCCAGTCGCCGGGCCGGGCATCATTCCAGGTGCCGATGAGGCCACTGCGCTTTCTGACCTTTGTTTCAGATTCTTGCTGGCCCTGCGATGAGGAGCTGGCGGAACCGGCCCCGCCATCCGCAGTCGAAGAAGGCTGACCTGGGTCTGAGCATCCGAGAAAGTGAAAGAGGGCGCAGATTGCGAGCGCCCGTGCTGTCGTTCCGCCCATGAGAAGAGAGTCTACACGCCGCGGGGGCACCGGGCAAGTTGTTTCTCCAGGCGTGTCCGGGCGATGCTAATCCCTGGACTTCTGGCGTCCGACGGAAGCGTTGAGCCAGTCGATTTCCTCGCGAAGCACCTCGAGCGCGCCGATGGCTTTCTTGAAGTCCTTCTCTTTGCAGACCTCGATAAGCTCCCCGGTCTTCTCGTTCACGGCCTGCGCCTGTTCTATCGCCGGCTTGAAGTTGTTCGTCCTGGCGTAGGATACCGCTTCCTCGACTGGCGCGCCGACCTGCTCCAGCGACTTGATGGCCTCGTCGTATTTGCCGTCCGAGAGCGTCTTCCTCAGGTCGCGTCCCACGAGCTTGTCGAGATGCTCCAGCTTTTCGACGAGTTTCGCGGGTGGGCAGTCTTCCGGCATTTCCGGCTCTTCGCCCCGCCCGGGGTCCTCCTGCGACACGGGCTTCTGGTGCAGGAACCTGTCGTACTTGTACCAGTACTTGAACATGTCGTCCGGGTCGAGGTGCTCCCATTTCGGCGGATGCTCCACATCGCCGTAGTCTATGAGCGTGACGTAGGTGGTGTTCCCGCGGCGCTGATAAATGAGGCCGCCGCAGCGAACCTCCCAGGACCGGCATGTGTCGTTGTTCTCGCCGGTCATCGGGTTGGGCACCCAGCGGCGCTCGCAATAGAAAGTCTTGTCCGTCTTGTAGAGAGGCCACTCGTAGACGTAGCGCTCCACGTGCGGGTTCTGGAGGGCGGAATTGCGATTTAGCCTGCTGTCGGCCTCTATGTCGATTTTCCTGACATCTTCCTCGCCGCTGGTTTCTGGTATTTCCTCACCGTCACGTTTGTACTGCTTGACGCTGATTGAAAGCTTGTTGCCCTCGCGTGTGAGCACCGTGTATATGATGATATTTTTCTGCCAGTTGAGGAACCGCACCCAGTCGCCCACCTTCGCGTTAATCCAGTAGGACGACGATTTGCTCTCATCGTAGGGGTCGGTGAGCACCTTCTTTGCGAGCGGGTGGTCGGGCCATATCCTTTCTTCGTCGCTCTTGAGTTCCTTTGGAGCTTCGGCGTTATCTCCCTCGCCGTCGCCCTCTTTTTCGCCGTTCTCCTCGCCGCCGCCTTTTTCGCCGTTTCCTTCCTCGCCTTTGCCTGTGCCCTCAGCACCGGCCTTTCCGGTTCCGGCTTTTCCGTCTTTATTCCCCTGTTTTTCTCCCGATTCTGCCCCGGGTTTTTCCGGCGTTTCCTTGCCGTTGCCGCAGCCGGCGAGCGCGAGCATCCCGGCAAGAAAAGCAGCCGCCAGCAGCAGTGAAAGCACTCTCATAGTCTCTCCTCGCTTCAACCTGTTGTCCTTGTCCGCCTTCTTCTAAAAATATATCAGGGCCGCGCGCGGAATGCAAACTTTATCAAGATGGCCCGCAGTCAGCGCGCAGGGCGCCGGAGCGCGGCACGGTAAAAGGCACAAAGTGTTTGTAAATGGGAATTTCGCGTGTATAATATTTGTTGAATCAGTGGCGGCGAATACAGGAGGCTGCGTAAGTGTCGATTTTCTCGAAGCTTTTCGGACGGAAGGCCGGCGCACAGCCCGACTCCTCCAACATGCCCGCCATAACGGAAATGGTGGTGGACACCGAGCTGGACGAGCGCCCGGAAGAACTCCTCGCAAGGCGCGAGGAGAGCATGAGCCGGATTATGGAATGGCTCGGCGACGTCGCGGTGACCATGCGCGACATAACCGACCAGCTCAAAACGCAGGGCGAGAGCCTGACGTCGTTCGAGCACAACGCGCGGCTCCAGCTCGATACGCTGCGCCAGGTCAACGTGACGCTGGCGGCGCAGAACAAGTCAACGTCCGAGGTAGCCGAGCACCTTCGCGGCGTACCGCGCCTGCTGTCTCTAATGCCGGAGGTCAGCCGCAGCCAGTCGGAAATCCTCGAACGCCTCGACACCGAACTCAAGACCCAGTCGAGCAAGGCGCACGAGCTTCTCGAAACGTTCAGGGAAGTCTCCAGCAAGCTCGACAAGATACCCGCCGCCGATGCGGAGCAGGCTGACCTGCTCGCGAAACTTACCGAGAAAGTCAACGCCGCGGTCGAGCAGGAAACGCAGCTCAGCGACAACATGGAGTCGCTGGGCGGGATACTCAAGTCGATGAGCGAGTTCACCAAGTCGCAGGCGGACAGCCTCGACGCCATACAGGAGACCACGCGCACCGCCATCGAGCAGAGTTCGCATATCATGGACCGGCGCTTCAAGATAACCGCCGCGCTCATCGCAGCGCTGATAGGCCTGATACTTATCCTGGGCATTATCGCAATCGTCCGGCTCCCCGGCGGCTAACCGCAAATCCCCGAAATCCGCCGGTGCGGGAGGGAATTTCCGTATCCGGGGCGTCTAATAGATGTCGTTTAACATCCGGATTGGCGTATTGAACAGACTTGCCGCAATCATGGTCCTCCTGCTTTGCGCCATGGCGCTGGCCGGCGAAGGCGAGCGCAAGCTCACCGACAAGGAGCGCCGGAGCTTCAAGGAAGCTTTCGAGAAGCTCGGCAGCGAGGAATACAAGGAGCGAAAGGCCGCGGCCGAAGCCATCCAGGCGCTCGGCCCGCCCGTACTGCCGCTCCTGGAGGAGCGCAAGGGAAATCCCGACCCGGAAGTTGACGAGGCGGTAAAACGTCTCATCAAGACAATCAGGCTCGACCTCGCCCGGCGCAGGCTGGCCGGGATGATAAAGGAAACGGGCATTGATGACGACATTGACGAGATACTCGGGAAGCTCGACTCCGACAAGGAAGAAGACAGGCTGGAAGCGCTTAACCGCGTCAGCGTCCGCAACACCCCGTCGTGCGTGCCCGTCGTGAAGCTTTTCCTCGACGACGACTCCGACACGGTCGTGGATACGGCAATCGCCGTCCTGCGCCGCGTCCTGAAACAAAAAGACGCCGACATCGCCGCGCGCATCCTGAAGCTCATAGACGCGACCTCCCCGCTCGACAAGAGGCTGACCGACAGGATAAGCGGCTTCCTCGCCTTCGCCGACTTCCGCGCGGGAACCCTCGCCGGCGACCTGAAGGCGGTTAAAAACTCCGACGTCCGCAGGCTGGTCTATACCCACATGATTCTGGACCCCGAGGAGAACCACGTCTTCGCCTACGTCCTGATGCTGGACGACGAGGACCAGTTCACCCGCCGCTACTGCGCGGGCGGAATCGAGGTCGTCGTGCGCGAGCTGCTGCTGAAAAACAGGCGCCACAAGTTCGGCTTCGGCGAGAAGGAGCAGGAGGCGCTCTGCAAGATGCTTTCTCCCGGACTTGACAGTGAGGACCGCGTCGTCGTCCAGGTCGCAGCCGGTGCAATAGGCCGCACGGGGGTCAAGGCCCGCGTGGAGAAGCTCGCCGGGCTTCTCAAGCATGACGACGAAATCACGGCGAGGCGCGCCGCAATCTCCCTGGGCCTTATGAAGGCGAAGGAAGCGGTGACGCCCCTCCTGAACGTGCTCAGGGAAGGCAGGTACGCGCTTCTGCCCGAGACGGCGGATTCGCTGGCGCGCATTGGCGACCCGTCCGCATTCAAGCCGCTGCTGGAAATGCTCGGCAACGAGGAAGTGCCCTTCCGCGAGCTTCTGCTTCACGCCATGGCGGCGGTGGACCTCAAGAGCAGCGCGGAAGTCCTGCCGCGCTTCCTCTCCGACGCAAACATAGCGGTAAGAACGCTCGCCGTTGACAGGCTGGTGAAGGCCATCAGGGGAACTCCTGGGCTTCTCAAGAAGCAGGCCCCGGGCCTTCTGAAGATTGTGAAAGCGGGGAAGCCGGGCGGCAAGTTCGCGGCTGCGCGCGTACTCGGCGAAGCGGGCGACGCGACCGTCCTGCCGGACCTCATGAAGCTCGCGGCCGACGAAGACCCGCAGGTGCGCTCCGCCTCGTTCATGCCCGTCGCCATGATTGCCGGGGAAAGGGCGCGCGAATTATTCGAGAAAAACCTGAAGGAGAAAGATTATCAGATACGCGTGCACGCGGCGGAAGCGCTCGGCTACCTTGGAAACTGGACGGAATTTGTCAAGCTCGCGCTTGTTCCCATCGAGGTGGCGGGCGATTCGGTAGTGGACGCTCTCAGCAGAATCGCCTGCGCGACCGGCATGAACCTGGTCATCGACCCGGCGGCTGTGCGCATGTGCTCGCTCGACACCTGCACCGTGTCGGAGAATCTCAGGGGCAAGACGATTCTCGACAGCCTCAATATCCTCAAGAAACGTTTCGATATCACCTGGAACGCAAAGCATAACGCCCTGTTCGTCACGGTATCAGCGAGAAAGGACGTGCTCGGCGGGTTCGAGCCGCCGAAAGCGCAGCTCGGATGCACCGGGGCCGACATCAAGGTCGAGAAGAAGCTCTCCACGCGGCTCACGTGCAACTCGGTATCCGAATCGATGGACACATTCTTCGACAAGGTCTCGGCCAAGACCGGCATACCGTTCGAGGTGGATGAATCCGTGGGGAAGCGCATCGCCGAATCGCTGCTGCGGATTGATTTCACGGTCGCGGACATGCCGCTCTCATCGCTCCTCAGGCTGGTGCTCGCCCCGCGATGCCTCTCGGCCCGAATCTCCAAAGGCACCATCATCATCAAAGCGGGAAAATGAAGATAGGCTGCGAAATATTGCTGCAAGATGGTT
>CAZXNM010000025.1:0-36543 GCA_964641955.1 uncultured Planctomycetota bacterium | reverse complement strand
TCTACCCGGAGAATCCTCTCATTCAAACTGGTACAGTTTTAGGGGGGCAGGTCAAGTCTGTTATGAATACTATTAACGCAGTAATGGAAATGTCCAAGCCCACAGCGAAGTCCTCTTTCACCAAAGAAGCGTGTTTGTCATTGCGACTAACCAATTTGAAGAACACAACAAGGAACACAGTGACGAGTGGTACTATGAGGTAAAGAAACCAAGGCGCAGATAGAATTTCCTTCATTCTCTTTCCATGGAAGTAGTTGGGGCCTACGACTCAACAGTATAGTATAAATCGAATGAGTTGCCAAGCTCTAAGTGAGCCTTCTATGCGTGATTCTTGGTCCAAGTGAGTCAGTATCAACCACGAGAATCGAACCGAAAACACACAACACTGTCATAGCTGTAGAAGCAAGTCTGTTGTTTCCAGTCACTATGTCTGCGGTGTGGTAAGTTTTTCAAAATCAGGGTCGCCCCTAAGATGCTTAAAGGCAGGTTGTTTGTTTATCCAAGTTACCACATTAGGGTCGATACTTAGCGCTCTACCGAGCGCTTCAAGGCATTCTGATTTGCTACCTTTACTTATATATGCCAAAGACATTATTAGCCAAGCACGCCACGGATTCGCAACCAGCCCAAGTGATTCTCTGGCATCAGCAATAGCACCATCTGAATCATTGTCAGTCAGTCTTACAGCCGCACGATTGCAGACAGCGTCGTAGTATTCCCGGTCCAGCTCTGTCGCTACGGTATAGTCAGCGATAGCACCATTGAAATCACCTTTGGCTGCCTTAACATTCCCACGATTATTGAAACCTTTTGAGTGGTCTGGTCTTAACCTAAGTCCTTTATCATAGTCCTCAATAGCGCCATTTATGTCCTGCAAGAAGAACTTCGAGTCAGCACGACTGATAAATGCTTCGCCATAGTTAGGGTTCAGCCGAATTGCCTCAGAGAAGTCTTTCAGGGCTTCTCTGTAATCGCGCTTCTCGAACTTAGCAAGACCTCTGTTATTGTAAGCTTTTGCATGGTCCGGGGCAAATTCAATTGCCTTTGTGTAATCTGCAATGGCGCCATCAAAATTGCGCTTCTTGTGCTTAGCAGCTCCTCGATTATTGTAAGCATCTGGATAGTTCGGTCTAAGCATAACGGCCTTGCCATAGTCCTCTATGGCAGCGTCAAAGTAGCCAGCAAATCGCTTGGCGTCACCACGATTGCAGTACAGTAATGCCATGTCTGGATTGAGACGAATTCCGGCATCGTAGTCCGCAATCGCGCCAGTGAAGTCTCCTTTGGCCAACTTCGCATTGCCTCGGTTGTTGAAGAGTGTAGCGATACTTGAATCGAGGTCTATAGCTCTATCAAGATGTGCAATACCCTCATCGATACTGCCCTTCTCGCTCAAAGCAGTACCTATGCCATTCAGGGCAATTAGGTCATTAGGGTTCGTATTTAAGGACAATCTGAAGTCATCAATAGCGCCATCGTAGTCTTTTGTCTCAAGCTTGGCAACGCCTCGATTGCTGCTTGCCACAACCATCTTGGGCCTGAGTCTTAGCGCCTCTGTGTAGTCGGATATGGCTCCCACGGTGTCCCCACGAGAACCCTTCAAATTACCCCTGTAGTAATACAATTCTGGCAACTCAAATCTATGCGCATCAGCCAGACAAAATGCCTGTCCGATATACGTTTCGGCTTCCACTGTGTCACCAACTTGAGCACAGACACGTGCTGCAAGTTCAGCAAGTGCAACGGCTTCTATGTCAAGTCTCTTGGCATCACGAGCCTGTACTATTGCTTGACTGTAGAGGCGTCTTGCTTCTTCGAGTTTGCCGCTTTGGAGTGCCTGACGAGCTTCTGCCATTCTTATGACTGAGATGTCGGCTTTGCCCTTAACCAGCTTCCGAGCTGCATCAAGGTTGCCTTTCTTCGCTTCTTGGGCGAGCATCGGGGAAACACCGCTGGCGTAAAGTTCAGTAATTGCTCTCTTGACAAGTTCCTTGAATTCTGCTCTGGAGACTGGTTTTTCTGTATCTCTTAGTTCGCACGCGGAAATCATCTCCTTTACTGTTACTTCATCCAGAGGCTCAGTCTTCGCACCTCTGCGAAAATAGTATGTTCCATTCTGTTCGCATCTTCTCGGTCGTTCATCACCGAAAATCCGAACAACCGCCACTTCTCCGTTCGCGTATGGTCGAATCACATACTCAACCGTAGCGGGAGGATTAACGTAATTCTCTTGGTGAGTGCTGAACACTCTTTCCAGGACCTTCTTCTGTTTCAGAGTAAAGATGTGATTCTCAGACCGCTTTAGGTTACTTATGCCGATAACAAGAAAACTGGAAATCCCGTAGGTGTTGAGCGCGAAACCCGAGACGTGCTTGAGCAATTTGTTGGTCAGTTCTTTGCCTTTCTTGTTCAAAACAGCAACTGACTTCAGGTCAAAATGCTGGCCTTCTTCCGGCATGGCCATACCTGACCTTTGTGCTAACAGCTCAAGAAACTCCCTTGTTGAAATCTCGTTTTCTCTTAGTTGTGAGAACAACTGGTACGAATCTTGTCTATTCACGAATGACTCCAGCCTTAGTGCACATTGGAGTAGAAAGAAAGCTATCGCTAAACGCGGGAATTGTCAAGCTCTGCTTTGTGGTTGATGCAATCGTAGTAAGACCAGGAACCAGGCTATGATGAGAGAAGTTTCGTATTGACTGTGACGCGATTGGTGGTATATTTCAATACCGTTCACTGCAGTATTGAGGAGGAACGGCGGAAGAATAGAACACTGAACAACTAAGCCACATTTTGATTCGGCTTTCTTAGTGAGACAACGTGGCGCACAGTCTTTTTTTCCTAAAGATGGTTCTGCCATTTCACCTGTGAGTAGGAGAAAGACTGCGCCTGAAGGGGCGACAGTCTTTTGTCAGGTTACTCACAGGTGACTGGCAGGGATTTGAAGCCCCTTATTTTTTGGGTGGGAGATTGGAGCATGCCTGCAAATATCGCGCAGTTTCAAGTTGGGAGACAAGAGCAGCATGCGCTGGAGTACGTTCAGCACTGGTTCAGACAGGATGAGATACGGGTTGATGGCAAATTGATGGCAAAGAAGAAGGAATTTAGAAGAAGCGTCACTGTGAACGTGGGCACGGAAGAGAAACACGTTGTGCGCGTAAAGTCGTCTCTTTTCCCGCTGTTTACCGCCGCAAGAATATACATCGATGGCAGAGACGTAACTGCCCAGGCTAAATGGACGTGTAAAAGGGGCGTAGCTTTATTCAGAGGGGCAATAATAGCTGCAGTTGTAATATTAGTTGGGTCTCTGGTGATAGCCTTGATGCCTGTGAGTTCACTTCAATCCTTTGGTTTCGCGTCTTCACGGATAAGGGGCGGGCAGGAGGCGGGGGCTGAGAACTCGGCGAAGCGTATTAGCGACCGGGAATACTGGGCTTTGGTTGAAAAGCTGAAAAAAGGGACTGTCTTGGTTTGGTCAGTTTTCGGAGAAAACGTTTTCAAGGGTTCTGGAGTCGTACTCAAGAAGTGGGGCCGCAAGTGCCTTGGAATAACCAACAGACATGTCGTGGTACGTAACCGCCAACTGGCGTCTCGCATAGTAGTCGTGCCACACGGGTACGAGTCTGCCCAAAACGCATACTTGCTTGATTTCTTCGGCTCGGAAACGCCCTTTCACGATGTAGCTTTCTTTGTCTTCTACGACAGCAAAGATATGACAGAAGTCATTCCTCTTGCATCCGGCAATAGCGCGGTTCAGCCGGGCGAAGTCGTAGTGGCGGTTGGGAATCCAGAAAAGGAGGTCTTTCACCACTCGGAAGGCAGCATCTTGGCATACGGGTTCAGAGACAGCTACAAAACAGAGCCCTTGGATGAGTTGCTAAGACAACTCAAGAACCGTGAATTCTGGGAGGCGCGGATTATCGTCCACAATGCCAGAATCGGTCACGGTTCGAGCGGCGGCGGGCTGTTCACCGCCTCTGGTAGATTCGTTGGAATGAATACATGGAGTACCGAGAAAGAATCTCTTGCCATTGATGTTAGGAACCTGCTTATCCATTACCGAGTGAAGAGCTTCGATGTTTCCGCCAAGGCTGACCACTGGCAGGACAGCGGAATATCGGTCTTCCCCGGCGAGAGTGTGATGGTGCTTGCTACCGGAGAGTGGCAGATGGGTGCTTGGGCGGGGAAATGCGGCCCTGCGGGGATGACAGGATACGAATCTTATTCTTTCAGCCGTGAGCATGACCACGGTGCATTGCTCTGTAAGGGAAGTGACTCTGACCCCATAATTGCTGTGGCTGGTCAGTGGAAGTCAGCTCTGAGCCAAGGCGACATATCCTTTGCCTTGGCAGAACTGCCCGTGAGCCACGTAGGGAATCTCCTTTTCAGGATAAATGACACAGGTGTCAGTAATAACGATGGAACAATAAGCGTTACCGTTCTCATTGAGCCGAATAAGTGAGAGTGAGACTCCTTGAGGCATGAATAAGCTGTTAAGACCAAAACAGGTTTGCGAGATTCTACAAGTGCCGCTGGCCACCTTGTATAGATGGACTCACGAGCAGTATATTCCTTTTGTGAAGCTTGGGCGTCATCTACGCTTCAGGGAATCGGCAATCTTGAAGTGGTTGGCAAAGCGCGAGAATCCAGGTAGACTTAGACGTAGATTTCGGAAATAGGCCAATCCCTCTAAGGAGACATGTACGCTGGTTCTAAGCCCCGGGACTCATATATTGAAGCTCTGTCAATACATGAATCGAACTTGATTTATCCAAGGAAATATCACCTTCGTTTGGTTTCACAGTACATACCGCCAATTGACAATAATCCAGACACCTCCTGCTTTTCCTCTAATAGCTAACTTATCCTCTGGATTTTGATACACCATTCTGTATCTGATAGACTTCTTGATTTCCTCACCGTTTTCTTCATATACAAGCTCAGTTTGGATTTCCGTGACATTAACGGCGACATCACTTATCTCAATAAGCCTGAACGCCGTCAGACGCTTCTCATCAAATAGTTCTCTGACCTCACCTGCAAATTGAGAGATGGTAATATCCAGGCCTACGGCAAGGATTTCGGCCATGTACCCATAGTTCTTCGCCTTCCAGTAGTTCAAGAACTCGACGAGCCTTCGCTCAGGTGTGTTCTCATCATAGCTATCAGGACCTCCAGTAGCAGGTATATTTTTACCGGGCTGAACAGACCGAGGCTGCCATGCCTTCAGGCGTTCCTCAAAATCTTTATGCTCTCTTAATTCTTGAATGACATCACCAAAAGTTGGCTTCTTCTCTTCTGGAGGCGCTGAAAGAGCTCCTTTTTCAGCTTTCAACGCCCAATCCCTTGTGGCAAAGAGAGTAGCCCAAGTCTTCGCCGCAACAATCCTATTGTCATAGCCAAGGTCTCTACCGTGCACTATTCCGTGCCTATAGGGTACAGTAATCGTTTCTTCTCTCGTCTTATTGCGCCCCGTTTTCAATATCGCGGCCAATGCATTAAGCCCCTTGCTGTGCGCAGCCATAGAATCCCACGCCTCCATACTCGTACCCTCAGCGAAAAAGCCTTTCCTCCTTTCATGTAGGTCGTTCACAAAACCGTCCAGCAATGCAAGAATAACAAGTACGCAAGCATGATACCGCTTGTCACGATAGTCTTCGAGGGCCTTTTGCGCGAGACGCATACGTGGTCTGAATGTCTCTATGAACCCCATTATTCTCAATTGATTTTCGACCTCTTCGGGGCTGAAGTAGTTGACAAGGTCTTCCTCAGCGCCTTCAACATCCCCCGCTTCCGCTCTTCTCACTGCAGATTTTGCCACTTCCCAGTTCATAAGGTCATAGATTATCCAACCACGGCATGCAAATATGTCATTAAAACGGTCTGGAATGCTTGCAAATTCTTCTGTCATTGTAATAAGTTCCTTAGACTTGCGAAGAGTTTCTTCCATTTTCTTCGTGTTTACGCCAAGTAACTCCAGAAAAGGACGGAGCAATGGAAACACCTGATTCAGACATCCCACCATCTTGGCATCTTCGACAGGTTTCTTGATGCTTGGAATATCAGCTATTCGAGGGTCTTCCATAGATGTTACTTCTTACAAATCACCAAAAGTATGAATGTTTTGATTATTACAAGTTGCTTAGTTCTACCAACAGACACTTTCACAGCAGCCATCTGGCACTCTTTAGGAATATGCCAAGAACAGCCAAATCTTGACCTCCAAGAAGACATGTGGGGTGATTTGGTGTCTCAACTCCTTTGGACCTGCTCAGTCAATATCCGAAACAAGTACTACCGTGCTTATGGCTTATTGAGTTCCTGCAACACTTCCTGAAGCTTATTTCGTCTCGCCTGTGTCATCTTGATTGCACGTTCCCCGCGAGTATTAGCTCCCATCTCTGCCAGCTCACGGACAGTAACCTCCTGATTGGCCAAGACCTCAAGCAGCACCTTGAGTATTAACTCCTTAAACTCCTTGTCCTCTGCTGGATATATCATAGTTACCACTCCTAATCTGGCTCTTTGTTGTCAAGTTCAGGCGGCGTCTTAATAAATTTCAAAAACCTCTCACCAAGGTCTGTAGTATACGACCTTTCGAGTTCTACGAACGTTCCTAAAAGGTGGCGCGATTCTACGAAACCTCGGTTCTTCAAGTCTTCAATTACTTGGGTTACGAATGTTTGACGCCCACCGAGTTCCGGGAAAGCCTGCCACGAGGCCAACATAACACGTACCCATTCACCTTTCATTCCAGGAATAGGACGAGGTACTTCCTTAATTCTGTCGAAAGGTGCCGACATGAAGTCAAGGAGCTTTATGTGCCATTTGCCAAATACATCGATAGCGTTTAGAAACATGAGTTGAACGTCTTCATCTGGTGCATTAGGTAATGCCGAGTTCAACACCGCATTACGCAAGGCTTCTCTCTTATTTTCTTGGTGGGTACGCGCAGCAATCTGTACTGCGTGTAAAGCGGTTGTCAGGAAGGATTCATTTAGTTTAAGGACATCCTCTTCAAGTTCTCTGTGATGCTGGCGGAGGTGCTTTATTGCTGCAATGACCTGCTTATACCATATAAGCATTCGTCTTTCATATACCGGTGTGTAGATAAGGCTAAGAAATGCTTTTACCGGTTTGGGTAGGAACTCGGTAATTGAATCATAATACTTTTCAGCACTGGTTTTCGTTGGGAGACCAAGATATTTGTCTTGTTCTTTCTTTCTCTTAACCATCATGTGCTTCCTGCTTTGGAGGTTTACACTGTGAACATGGTGTGTAGCTTTGCTTTCGCCCTACCTGGGCGGTTTGCATACACTTCAAGGACTATAGCGCTTCTTGGCATCTTCAAGAGACATCGGGATACAGCTTTTTCGTAAATACCGGCAGCCAGCCCGGTGATACTTGCTTCCTGTACGTGTTACATAAACCGTGACTGACGGTGCAGGTTCTGGCGTCTGATGTTCTTTCTTGCTGCTCTGTGTCTTTCTTCTTGAAGGTTTCTTGGGTCTTTGTGCTTCTTCTTTTGGCCAAGGCATCTTCTCGATTCTTGCTATTTCTTTCCGGGCAATGACAACCTCGCCGTATTTCATCTTGAGTCGGATAGAGTCTTGTGTTTCGGAGACAATCTTCCCCTTCAGCACTCGACCGTCCGTTGCGTGTATCACGTCCATCAGCTCTTCGACCTTCTTCTCAGAGGCTGTTTCGGCCATCTCTGGTGTTGCTTGCTTCTTCGGTTTATCGGGAACGACTTGTGAGGGTTTGGGGGCCGCAAGTTTCTTTAGCGTTTCGTATAGTTTCTCTGTGTCCCTCTGACCAGTTTCAGAGCCTTCCTTTTCCTTCTTAGGTGTCCACAGCCCTCTTCCCGCTACCCTGGCTTCCTTCTCAAGCCCCTGGTACTTCTCCATATACTTGAAGGGATACTTGGTGTAGGCGTGACCGTAGCCCCAATCAATGATTGCTTCGTTGAGAACAAGCTCAACCTCAAAGGGTATACACCTGCCTTCCTTCAGCATCTTATGACCGAATTCGATGTAATGAACATATGCCAGAGTCCTACCATACTTGTCCTTCTTCGTCTGGTCATACTCCAACCAGACCTTCCTGCCCTCAACCTGACCACGTGTGAACTCAGCTGCTTCTTTGCCGAAGTATTGAACCGGCTTGCGAGGATCTTTTGTCTCAGGCGTGTCTACTCCAATCAGCCTAACCTTCTCTCCGTTTTCGAGTTCCAGCGTATCGCCGTCTATGACGCGCTTTACAGTACGCCACTTACACTCAGGTTTTCCAACGGTAGTCGGCTCAGGTTCGGATGTTGCTTTGCGGGGCTGCTCTGTCTTAGTAGTTGCGGGCTGCTCCGGCGCATCAGGAAGTTTCTCAGAGCACCCTGCGAACGTCAATAATAGGATAATGGGTAGCAGCCTACACATTGCCATCCTCGCTTCTATAGTTGGAAACCGCAGGAAGCTCCGTACCTCCAAAAAGCCTGCGGTTTCAGTCGCTATTCAAGCTGTCTCTTACTGACTCTGACCAGGTATTTCTTCGGATTCAGGCGGATACCTCTGCCGGCATATCGGTCCTTTACGATATAGCCTTTCTTGATAAGGGCAGCCACAATGTCAACGGCAGACCCAGTCGATAACAGGCCGAGATGACGGCATATTTCCATGTGCGTGGGGGCACGCTGATATTTCTCTATTGAACTGATGATGAAGTCGAAAATTGCTTTCTGCCTTGGAGTGAGTTCTCTGCGCGCCTGCCCCCTGCGTCGCCTTGCGTTTTCCATGATGGCCCGGTCAACGTTCAGCCCTGCAACACGGTAGTTGCCTTTGATGGGCTCCTTGCGCAGGCAACTCAGGCATATCTTCTTGGGTTTAGACCAGACGGCTTCCTTCTTGTCGAAGGACTCTCGTACCTCGACTTCTTTCAGGTCAGAAGCCTTACATTGCTTCTTGCACTGCTGACAACGCGGTGACATAGATTCTACTTCTTCTTCACCTTGACAGTGTACTTCTTAGGATTCAACCTTACTCCTCTTGCCACGGCCTCATCTTTGAGAACCTCGCCCTTTTTTACCAGAGCGTTGATAACGTCCCTGACACTGCCGGTTGAGCGAAGCTTGAACTTGCCACTTATTTGCCGAATAGTTGGCGTCCGATGTTCCTTCTCCACGCACTGGATAATATACTCCAGCACGCGAGACTGCTTCTTCGTCAACGGCCTAATCTTTCCCTTTGCCAAAACCGCCTCCTTTCCAGTCTTGCTTGACTACATGGGTGCAGTATATTATCCTGTGGTTGGTAAATCAAGGTTCTTGAGAAGTTACCAGATGGGAGAAAAGTATGGCAGGCTTTTCAGGATTTATGGATGAGATTTTGTCGTTGCGAAAACGAGTAGCTCTATTTCGCAAGGTCACACTTCATGCACATAGCCCTGAGAGCTACGACTGGCATGCTGGCGACATATCAACCGCACCACAGCGTGAAGGATGGAGCCAAGAGGAATCTGCATTTATTATAGGTGTAAGAAACAGTGGACTTGATTTGCTGGCATTGACAGACCACATGAAGTGCTGTCTTGCGTGCAGAATTTCTTCTGAGCTAAGCATGCCGACACGTATTCTTCCTGGTATGGAGGTAAGTATCAGACCTAAACCTCCTCTAAATCACTTCAGGTTGCATATTCTCGTTATATATCCTGAAGGATTTTCAGTGGACAAGGTCTGTAAGATAATTCCAAACACTCTTCCCGATGAAGCCAGTCGCACGGGAAAGGAAGAGATGGTAGACGTTGATTTGGAAAAGCTGATAGATGAAATTCATAATAGTGGTGGTATGTGTATTGCGGCTCATGTGGATAATGAGGCAGGTATGCGTCGGGCGTTCAGGCAAGTTGGTCACAGTGCGATAGCACTGTATGACCCTGATACAGACGTAACAGACAACGACAAGAAGAAAGTCTCTACTGACTTCAAGGATTGGATTCTGACTGTGGGGTTTGATGCTATTCAAGTTGGAAAGGAAAAGGACAAGGAACACTATCACTGGGTAAGCGAAGTATCTGGAAAACGCTTCAACATCCCAGCACTGTTGTCCACAGATGCCCATCGAGTTGAAGACCTCGCCCTGGAAGACAAGGTCACGCATCTCAAGATGACAAGTGTAGATTTTGATGGCCTCAAGAGAGCACTACTCTTCTCCGATACCAGAATTAGATTTCCAGGAGAACTCCCAGAAACGCCCACACCGAGAATTATGGGAATACAGATAGTCTCTGGTAATTCCAAGGGCTTTTTCAAAGACCTGAAACTGGCATTCTCTGACAACCTCACTTGCCTCATTGGCCCGAGAGGCTCAGGTAAGTCAACTGTTATTGAAGCTCTAAGATATTTGTTTGGATACAATCGTACATTACATGGAATAGATGCTGGCAAAGAATTAGCTACAAAGGTCAAGCAATTGCAGCAGGCTACGTTGGAGGATTGTCTGGTTAGAATCATATACGAGTGCACTTCGGGCAACAAACATGTGCTGGAGGCCACTTTTGACGCCAAAACGGAGTATGCAACGAAGGTCTACACCTTGGATGGAGAGGAAAGAGATGTACATGATGTTGAAAAATGTGGTCAGTATCCTTTGCGTCTGTTCGGCTGGAGTGAGATTGAAACACTGGGGCGTGAACCACATCGACAGCGAGAACTCCTTGATAGACTTGTACCGGGACTTTCCGAGAAAGTCGAAGAGAGAAAGAAAACACGTGGTGAACTGCGTAGTAAAACAAAAGAAATAGAGACTGTCGTGGGCCAACTGAACCAGATAATGGAGCGCAATCAAGGAGAAATCAGGCGATATCGAGAGTACAAAGCGGACTTCGAGATGCTCAATACAGATGAAGTAAAGGGGCTATTTGCCGAACTTGATTTTCTAAGGAAGAAGTCTCTGCTACTGAAAAGACTGAGGTCAAACATAGATGAGTTATCTACCCACATTGCCGGAGTCCTCGATTTCAATCTTCTCGAAGGAATCGAGGACGCTGTGCTTAATGAAAAGGAACTGAGCGATTGGTGGAAAGCAACAACGAAAGAACTTGGCGTTAAGGACAAGAAGGAGAGTATCAGGTCTCATCTGCTACAGATTAAAGGGCATTTAGATAGTCTCGCAGAGGAACTGGAGCAAAAGAGAGGGCAACTGAAGGCGCGAATGCAAGAGAAAGAGCAGGCAGTTAGAGCAAGCATCAGTGACGAGGCATCAAAACAAGTTGGTGCAGATTTGAGAGAAACTGCGCGAACGCATTTGGCGCGGGTAAAAGGGCTGAAGCAGGAATACGAACAGGGTTTCAGCAGTCTATCGAATCACTTACGGGAGTGGAGGAGTCTATGTGATAGGCTCTGCAGCGTACAGAGTCAAATTACAGGAATGAGAGCGACCCGAAAGGACGAAATCGAACAGCGTTTGGGTCAATTCGGCACGGAGAGAATGCAGATAAACATCAACTTCTTCCCTGGCCATGACCGCTCGATTCTGAGAGGCTATTTGGATGGCAGGTTCCTTACTCGAAATTTACACGGTAACTACAGACAGAAGATGTGGCCCGAGAAGTTCTCTGCCGCACATAACCCTGTTGAACTTGCTTTGGCCATTCTGGACCGGAAGCCAGAAAAAATCGTGAAGACCGCTCACATAGAGGGGCAGGATGTTGATGTGAATGAAGAGATGGCAACTAAAATAATAGAAACCATGTATCCTTTTACCAAAGATGAGAATGCAGAGATACAAACGGTAGTCATTGAGAAGTTAAAGAAGGTACTCAAACTCGCAGAAGTGGAGTGGGATGACAAGGAGCATATTACTCTCAATCAGAAACCTGTTGAAAGGCTGTCACCTGGTCAGAGGTCAAGTGCGATGTTGCCTCTCATTGCCCTTGCTGAAGAGGCCCCTCTTGTGATAGACCAACCGGAGGACAATCTGGATAATCGATTGGTGGGCGATGTTCTTGTGAATATCTTAGCTGAACTAAAGGAGAAGCGTCAAATAATTGTAGCTACGCACAATCCAAACATAGTTGTCGGTGGTGATTCAGAGCAAGTAGTTGTGCTGGATGCCCTGAGCGAATCAAAGGGAGAATGTAAGACACATGGTTCAATTGACAACGATGATATAGTGAAATCTGTCATCGAGATTATGGAAGGGGGATACGAGGCGTTTCTGGCCAGAAAACGCAGATACGGCTTATAGTCTCTCCTCAAGAAATGAAGCGCTCAGCGGGCGCAGAAGCGCATTTCTCGACCAAAGTGGACTGATACCACCACGAAAATCGAGCTTGAAACGTACAACACTACCATAGGCGTAGTAGTAATACAGTGCTAATAACACATCAGTGTGAGCACCTGAATCCGCCACCTTTCCTGAACAATAAGTGGTTACAAACATCCGTCTTGAAGAGCAGGAAGATCCACAGTAGTATGCTGCAAACGATAGTGAGTATCGCAGGATGTAAGAGAACGTATCAAACCTTCGTTTCAGGAAGAGCACAATGCTAATTGAGAGCGCTTTCTACAAACTTCCAGAAATTCTTGCAAACGCTACAGAAGAAGAGCGACCTCTTGAGTACACCATAACAGCCTATTTGGTGATGGCGATACAAGCTGAATTCAATGCAAGAAATGTCCGTGACCCTTGGACACTGATTCGGTTGGAAAAACGTTATGAACCACACGCTTCTCGACAACACATACCTCGTTGCGACTTATATGTGGGGCCTCCTGAAGCGCAATGCACAAAATCACCTGGTCTGCAGAACATGAGTTCCGGTGAGAATGTAGATGTCAAATGGGGTCCTGAGACTATGAAGCCTGAAATTGCTGACTATGCGTCATATCTTCATAATTGGATTGAGTTGAAGAATTACGGAATTGTTACAGGCAGTTCGCCGGGTGTAAGAAACGCAGGTAAAGTCTTAAGGGATATCTTGAGGGTAGTTCTTGGCCCCAAAACACCGATAAATCCGGCAGATATGCCCGCTGGTAGATACGTCCTTGTTGTCACTTGTGGCCATCCCAGCAAGTGCTTTGCCTTCTCAAGACGTGATGGTTCTATGCGCGAGTGGTTGCTGGACTTATTCGACTTCGATAGAACTACATTCTCACTCACAGTAGATTTATCTGAAGAACCGGAATCATTGCTAAAAGAGGTCCTCAAAACGAGAGCAAAGCAGATGTCAGTACAAGCAAAAGGGCAGAAATTTAGCTTTCAACCTCTTACTTCGGGGTCAGGATTTCCGGGATTTTACGGTGTGCTGATGCGCGTGCTAAGTCTCAACATCAAATTAGAAGATGTAGATGTTACAGTAGACCTTACTCAAACTGGCTGGGATTATAAAATACATGCGCCATTGAGTCATGTCAGAGATTTCGTTTTTGGAAAGTGAATTGTAGCATGAGAGGATATGTACTTTCTGGACATATAGCGAGAGATAATCAAACACGTTGGCACTTATACCGGTAGCCTAACATAAGAACACCAACGGGCTATCCTTTTGATAACCAAAGAAGGCTAAATTCACCAAGGAAGCCCAGTAGGGTCTTGGAGAGGATTGCATAAGGAACTGACAAGGAAGAAACATGGGAATCACAGGGTTTTGCACAAGGCAATTTCAACAAGGAGTGGAGAGAAAGCTGGCTTCCGCGGGCAACTACCCTGTCCCAAAAATGGCCGCGGACAGTTCTGGGAATACAAGAATGAGAGACAAGGGGCTGATTCACCAATAAGTCGCTGCAGGTTCTGGGGAAGTGAATCACAAGTCAGATGCAAGGCATCCAACAAGTGCATTTTGACAAGTGAGTCCTGTTTTTCGAGGTACGCGCCTCGATTTCGCTTATAAGCCGGAAGAGGGACACGTACAAGCTAAGCATAAGCGGGTTACCAGATGCCGTAGTACGTAGTTTTAGTGAGAAATCAGAAACCATTCTGCGCCCTATATTTGACTCTGTTTGGCAAGCATGTGGATATCCTCGTTCGATAAACTATAATGAGGAAGGTGCGTGGCAAGCTTAATCCGATGGACGATTTTGCATAATCTGGAACTTGTTGCATTGTAGAAATATGCACACCTCTTTGGCCCACACTTCACCTGTCCAATGTGTTGCCTATAACGTCATCATTGACATGTGAGTGGAATGGACTTAATATCCCACCTATTTGGCAAGACTGAAAGAGATACGCGAATAACTTAATAGGGTTGTAGCTGCATGGAAAAGCGCCTGATATTCCGGGCGATTGCCTTCGATTTGGTGCCATTGCCCCCTGCATCGGAGTCGTTTTCTTGATGGTTTCCCAGCCAACATCAAAAGACTACAAAGAGAATGCATCCGTGGAAATCTGCATTGACAGAGAAGCAAGACCCAGACCACAGACCGGATTCCTGTCGGAGAAGGTTGAGAGGTATATGAGAAATGAGGGAAACGGAGTTAGATAGTCATGCTCATTCCAATAGACCCAAAGAGTGAGAAAGACAAGGTTGCATTTCGCAGATTGCTGCTTTGCAGGTGACTCTCTCTGCACGTCATGGAGCATTCTTCAATATCCAGTGCTCTGAACAAGATGATTTGTGTCCATGAATCGTGATGAAGAAAAAGCATTTCGAGAATATGAAAAGGAAATAGACTCATTCCACAAGAGCTTGCCGCTCTGGAAATACCCAAAGGATAAGGCGCTTTATGGTCTGCTGTCGGCATTCGACAGCTTCCTTCTTGTGCAAGTTGAATGGGCGAAGGAGAGAAACGGGAAGCCGGCCACATTAGGAGTAAGTCAGTACTTCAAACTCCTTAACGAAGGTTTGGTCTATGCCATGCGGTGGCTACACAGCGGTGAAGAGCAAGTCGATGCCACTCCGACGAATGATGTTACATTGGTTACAGACGCTGCTCAATTCATTCAGCACGGAAGTGATTATGACCATGTTTCGCGTTTCTATATGGAACATAGTCGAGGGTGGATGCGAGCCTCAGTAGACCAGGCCAGCAAATCAGTCCGCTTTGCCTATGATGAATCTAAGCTGAGACCAGAGAGCATTAAATTCGGCTTTGCGGAGAATATTGCTGTTATGAACAAAAGGTTTTCGAGTACCGAAGATAGACTGCTGAGCAGCCTTCTTGAACGCTCTAAACTCCGTTTCGCCCAAGTGCCACATCATTACGAAAACGGCAGAATAGTACTCGATAACTTATCGAATCTCAGTTCAAATGAAGTAATGAATTACATGGAGCTAAGCGTTAGCCCTGAGTCCAATTTCCCGCCTGATACTGACCTGCAAGGCTTCACAATGCGGGACTTCAACGCATTCTGGAGAGCACTACGAGCTTGGAGCGATTGTTGCTCGTGTCTGTACCTCTGGGCTTGGGAGCAAGGTGTTGAGCAAGAAGAGTGCATGCCTACTCAGGTTGTACTTCGGGGTTCGTTCATAAATCAAATGTCTTTCTTAAGTGGTTTAGACAACAAGGTTGTGGAGGCAATTCTCAAGAGACTTACATATGACAACCGGACGACAAAACCAGATATATTCCTACAGCCCTTTGTTTGTGGTAGTAAGACTGTCTCTTGGAGCACAAGTGTCCCTGCACTTTCGAGACATGAAAGAAATATGCTGAAGCTTATGACGCGCACTCCAGCATATAAAGCTATTGCAGATAACATCATTGGAAACAGGGAAAGAGAATTTCTGAAGTCTTTTGGATTGTTCTTGGCCCAAAAAGCTGGTTGGCAATTCAAGCTACTAACAAAACTTCATGGAGGCACGAAAGGGGATATTGACCTGCTCGGATACAATAGGCAATTTCCGACGGAAGTACTGGTAGTTGAGAGCAAAGTTGTGTTGGAAGCAGATGAAATCAGTGAGCTTGACTCAGCAACCTCAACCATGATTCATGGACAGGAACAGCTTGAACGCAATATTGGAACATTACAGGAAATGCCGATTGAGCAGAAGCAACGGCTATTTAGGTTTGTGGACTGGGAGAAAGTGAACCATTACTATGGCATCGTACTCACACCAGAAACAGAGCCTCATCTGGAAGTAGACCATTCAGTATTTCCGTGTGCTGCTCTTAGTACTTTGGAAGTACGTATGCGTTGGCGGGATTGGAGGCAGCCCAGCCGTGTGTGGGAATCTGTGAAGGAACGTAGATGGTTACAGAGCATACGTCGAGGTCGGCACAGCCATTCCAAGGTGACTATTGGGAACATAACTTACGAATTGCCGAAAATTGACTTCCCAGAGAATAATAGAAACACGCGGTAGTGAAACATTCTTCTGCCGTATCCTTAATTGCAGGACACCTGAACCCAGCTTGACTTTCAACCTATGGAGGTTAAAATGACTGTAGGCGAGGAGAGGAATTGACACAGGGATTTCTGTCTTCGCTTCTTGCTTATAGTGAGAACACGATGAGTAAAAGAGCAAAGAGAAAACGGCCTAACAGCAAAGCTGAATCGGACACCAGTAAATCACCGATGAGACCACTGAGTTTTGAAGATGAAAAGAAAAGGAACCTCAGCCTCACCGAGTTTGATATTGACAGCAATGACCCGCTTCTACTACTTGGCAAATCCGGTTCGGGAAAGTCCTATTGGGCTGAGACTATACATAATCTTAGTAAGCGGAAGAAGGAACCCTTCTACCGGGTCAACTGCGCAACCATGCCAGAGGGTGTCTTTGCATCTGAGATTTTTGGACACAAGAAAGGGGCTTTCACCGGGGCTGACACGGACAAAACAGGCCTTATTGCCTTGGCGGGTGAAGGCACCCTTTTCTTAGATGAGATAGACCAGGCAAACATAAGAAACCAAGCGTCTCTCCTGACTTTACTCGACAGTGGCAAGTACCGCTCTGTGGGTGGCGCTGAAGAACTTCAGTCAAAAGCCAGAATAATAGCAGCATCGAACGTGCCTCTGGAGCTTATCGAGGTCGAAGAGCGAATCAAGCACGACGTGATGAATCGGTTCAAAGTGCGTGCTATTCCTGGACTCAAAGCGGACAAACGGAGGTTCCTTGAAATCATGGCGGATATCCTTCAGAAAGCTCTTGGTAAACACCATCCCAAGGGACACCTCTATGTCAGCGAAGAATATCTCCAGGAAATCTGGTCATCCCCATTATTAGGAGAGATTTGGGGATTGAAGAATGCACTCGATGATAAGGTTAAGAAAGCTGGTTCATGGGGTTACGGAGGGCGTATAGATTGGCGCAGATACCGGAATGAAGAGTACGACGTGATTATTCATCGCCTGTACACGATAGACCCGACCCAAGTAC
Organism: uncultured Planctomycetota bacterium; assembly: GCA_964641955.1. GTDB lineage: Bacteria > Planctomycetota > SKW154 > SKW154 > DAOVDS01 > CAZXNM01. The sequence continues at coordinate 19,236 of CAZXNM010000025.1, read as the reverse complement.
TTATCGACAACCAAGAGTACCTACGACACAAGATTAGAGTCGGCTCCGCCTCGGTAACTATTTCATGCCCAAAAGACGACCAAGAGTATCTCAAGAATGTCAAGAATGGTTTGTCTAAGCTGACCGACCCATCTTTCGACAAGTTCTGGAAGGCCTTCTGTAAAGCTCAAGGAGACTCAGACAAGGCGGCAAGAAGCCTAAAGATGTCAAGGAACAAGTTTAATAGGTACTTGTTCAGCGTCCTGAAGGCCGCTGGCAGGATTATGTGCGAAACATCCGGAGACGGCAAAACGGCACCCCTTATCCAACGACCACCCTCACCAGTCACGGAACATCCTATGAATGAGGGCAAGCTCATACCGCTTGAAGAGTTAAGAGATTATCCGATATCAAGATTGAGAGATGTGCCTTCCTCTGCCCAACAGTCACGCCGAGAGAAGGAAACAGCTTCTCCACAATTGGTGCGCGAGGAGTTTTATTCCCTTACTCCTAAACAGAGAAAAGAGAAAGCGCAGCGCACCATAGAGCAGTGTGGAGGCAACAAAACAAAGGCTGCTGCCAAACTCGGCATCAACCGGAGTACCCTATATTCCTACATCCAAGAGAAATAGCCCAGTTTTGCTCGCCGCGTAAAGCACGAATCACAACAACACTCCGACGACAGACCAACAACAGTTACGTTCCCACAAGGTGGTTCTTAGACATTTCACATTTGTGAGCCATGTCTCTCAAACCCTTGCAAATCAAAGCATCTCGTGTAGCAAGACAGCGCTCGTAGATATTTGGCACGGTACGTGCATGCGACGACAAGTAGGGGGAAGGGATGCCGTTGATACTCGACGGAGGTCTTCCGCCACAGAAATAGTCAGGAGGTGGTTTATGGAGAAGCTGTACGATTGTACCCCGCCACGTGGACGGCGCAGGGAAGAAGAAAAACAGGAGATTCGAGAAGACGAACTCGAAGACGTGCAGGACTTGAGTGCGTCGGAACGTCTCGCCATTCTCGCCGAGGAACTTGACGAAATACAGACGGAAGTAAGTGCCATGCGCGAGGAGGCCGAGGAGCTTGAGGATGCCGACGCTGACTTCGATGATGACGATTAAGTGTGGTAGTGGGGCTGATGCCGAGGACTGCCATCAGCCTCACTTCTTATTTTGCTGCCTTACAGATGTAACGTCGGCGTGAGAACGTGGTTGTTGTGACGTATCAGCTTTGCCAGTTGTATGAGAGGTGACAAACTGGAAAATGGAGTCTGAACTTGAAAGCAAGATCAAGATAGAAAAGACTCCTATGACAGAGGATGAATACCAGAGTTTCATTGAAGGACTCGCCAAGCTATTGACTCGTTTGTACTACCTAAGACAAGCAAGGCAACTGGCACAACATTCCGAACAAGCCGAAATATCTTGTCAAGAGGCCAAACGGGCACAGCAAAATGTAGGCTAAGCGGAAGATAGGCTGTTTGAACGCCATGTATTTCTCACATTTTGCTTGCATCTTTAGGCTTTTTTCGCTATTGTTTAGGTGGCAAATAGATGTGGCGTTTCAACCTGTTAAGAGAGAAAGCTGGGACAGGCTATCTTCTCATTTCAGATGCCACATCTGTTTGCCAGAGATAGTCCTGTCCCACTTTATTGGCAAGGAGCGCAGTGGATAAGACAGTCGCATATCTGCGCCGGAGTACAAACCGGCAGGAACAAAGCATCGAAGACCAGCGACGCTTCATATTGGCCAGGGCCTCTGAACTCGGCTACACTGTTGTCAAGTCGTTCACCGACGATGCCGTATCTGGAGCTTCCGCTGAAAATCGAGGTCAATTCCAAGAGATGATTCGCTTCGTCGAGTCATCAGGCGGGGAAATAAAGGCTGTTCTCTGCTACGACATCTCCCGGTTTGGCAGGACGGACACGGATGAAGCAGGTTACTACAGATACCGACTGAAGAAAGTCGGCTGCGAGGTCATCTATGTAGCTGAAAATCTGCCTGACAGTCGAGCCGGTGATTTGCTTCGGGACGTGAAACAATGGCAGAAAAGAGAGCACCTTGTTGACCTCTCACGGGACACTGCGCGGGGGCTTGTCAGCGTTGCCGAAAAAGGCTTTAGCACGGGCCGTAGAGCACCTTACGGTTATGACCGGATGCTTCTGGATAAGGATGGTAATAAGATAAGGCGGCTCCGAGATAAAGAAGCCGTGCGGAAGGAGAAGTCTGATAAGGTTACTTTCGTGTCAGGAGACCCTTTCAAGGTTGAGGTAGTGAGAGAAATTTTCAGGCTGGCCGATGAAGAGCAGATGGGGATTAGAAAAATAGCAGCCATTCTCAATTCCAGGCGAATACCTTCCCCCAACGGCGGCAAGTGGTCAACAAGTACACTGCGATTCTTGCTTCACAATCCTGCTTACAAGGGTTCTACCGTCTACAACAGACGCACGATGGGCAAGTTCCACAGCATAAGAAATGGCAAGGCTGTCGAGCGCAGTGACCAAGGAGTGAAGCTCAATCCAAAGGAAGAATGGATAATCAGGGAGAAAGCGCACCAAGCACTTGTCAGCCCTGAAATCTTCGACAGAGTTCAAAAAAGGCTCGATGAGCGGAGCCGAGCCTGCAACGGTTACAGGATGCGCTCGAATTACCTTCTTTCAGGTTTGGTGCTTTGTCGGAACTGTGGAAATAAGATGAGTGGAATGAGAAAGACCCGGCAGAAGAGAAACAAGAACTACGTCAGTCACAACTACGTCTGCTCAGGATATCTTCGACATGGCAGGTCGGAGTGCACACACAACTCGATTGAGAGAGGAATGCTGGAAGATTATGTATTGGCGCAACTGCGCAAAGAAATGATGCCTGAGCGCGTTCAGCAAGACCTCCGAAATGGAATCGCTGCCGAACTGACACTCAATTGCGACGAAACATCCGATATGCCGCGCTTGATTAGGAAAAGGATTCGTGAGCTTGACAAGAAGATTAAAGGTGCTTTTACCCTGCTGACAGAAGAGAATCGGCAGTTGATAAATAATGAACTTAATGCACTCGCGGAAGAGAAAAAGGCCTTGGAATATCAACTCTCAAAGGCTACAAGTAAGCGACGATTGGCAACTGAGCTTGATAAGGCCATTGATGAGGCAGCTTCACTTGTCTCAGTGCTTGGACAGGAAAAAGCACCTGAAGCTATACCTCTGTTGAAGGACGTGATACGCCGGCTTGTGAGCGGCATAAGCCTTACTTTCAGGCCCAAGAAGGTCGGTAAGAAGATTGTCAACGTTCTGCAAAAAGGAACACTTGAGATTCGCTCTGCCGCAGCTTACGTGGGGAGTTTTGTCAATACGGGGCAATGCGTGTCGCCCCGACTCTCCTTCGCTCGCCGAAAGCGAGCTATGGAGAGTCGCCCTCCGTAGCCCGAAGATTGAGGAGGGCGAAGGAGGGCAGACCATCAATGAAATATGTTTACCTTCTTCAGAGCCTTTCCGATTCGAGAAAACGCTACGTCGGCATCACGGCGGACTTCCAGAAGCGTCTCAAAGAACACAACGCCGGGCAGTCCTCGCATACGGCAAAGTTCCGTCCTTGGGAGCCCATTGTTACTATCCGGTTCGAGAATGACAGGAATGCCGAGCGTTTCGAAAGATACCTGAAATCGGGGTCGGGACACGCATTCGCAAAAAGACACTTCTGGTAGCCTTCAAATCGCATCTCGAAGATATAGCTGAGCCTCGGGGGTCGCCCCGAAGCTTCTAAACTCGAACATCCTAAACACCGGCATGCTAAACCGCCTAACTGTAGCACTACACCACATCACTGTAGACCGAACTTCAGGATGAGGGTTGAGGTCGGGTAGGGTTACTTATCCTTGTTCTTCTCGTACCAAGCCTTCCACTTGTCGTAGTCTTCACCGAAATCCTGCTTCGTCAATTTTTTGAGTGCTCCGAAAGCTTTCTCGCGGACTGTAAACATATCCTTAAGGGCATCTATAAGTGGGCTGGTTGCTCTTTCATCCCCAAGCTCACCAAGAGCCCAAGCTGCCGTCGAACGAACATCCCATGCAGGGTCTTTACGGAGTACTTCTATTAGTGGCTGTAAAACTTTCTCATCCCCCGGCATTGCGAGCGCACCGACGACGGCTGAGCGGATGTAATTGTCTTCTTCTTCGAGCATTTTAAGGAGTGGTTCAACAGCCAACTTACTTTTTGTTCTTCCCAGTGCATTAATAACGTAGTGACGATAGATGTTGCTGCCTTTATCGTCCAGTGCTTCTATCAAAGGCTTGACAGCTGGTTCCCCTATCTTACCGAGAGCTACTGCAGCAGAAATGCGGCTTGTAAATTCTTTTCTCTTGAGAGAATCTATCAACGGGCCTACAGCCCTTTTATCCCCCAAGTAACCAAGCGCTGATGCGGCAGGATTATGTATCTGCCACTCTTCGCGTTTAAGGGCTGCAATCAGGGATTCCACAGCCGGCTCAGCCTTGAGTTTTCCCAAGGCTAACATAATTCCAGGTGAAAAGACTTTATCTTCATTAAACAGCTTCAGCAAAGGAGGAACTGCTCTCTTGTCTCCCAAGTCACCCAGCGCCCATGCAGCAGCATCGCGGGCATGGCTGTTTCCCAGAGCCTTTATCAAGGGTTCGACTGCTCTCAAGTCACCTATTGCCCCAAGAGCTTGTGCAGCGTATCTGCCGAGACCCGTATCAAGATGTTCCGTCAATGGAATCACCGCTCGTGGGTCTTTTATTCTCCCAAGTGCCCGAACAGCGAATCCTGCCACATCACTCCTTTTAAGAGCAACAATCAGAGCTGGAACACCGGGCTTACCTATCTTTACCAATGAAAGCACAGCCCTATCATCGTAGATGAAGCGGGCACCATGCTGGTTCTTTGCGGCTTGAAGCAACGGGTCGATAGCAGCAGGATCTCCAATGTCACCCAGTGCAAGCATGGTTGACATCCTTACGCTCCAGCTATCATCTTTGAGGACTTTTATAAGCGGCTTAACGGCCCTTCTGTCTCCAATTTTGCCAAGTGCCTCGGCTGCGAAACGAGTTACTCGGAAATGGATAGCTTTCATTGGAATTATCGCATGACGATTTACTTCGTAGTAAGATTCGTCCTTTAATGCTTCAATGAGTGGTTCCACTGCTCTTGTATCTCCTAAACCACCCAATGCTTTAGCAGCATCACAGCGTGTTTTAATATCCTTATGCTTCAATTTCTCAATAAGTTCTTCGAGTTCTTTTAATGTCTCCCGGTCTGCCGCATTCGGCTTTTCTTCTGATAAAGCGTCTTTTGGATGGGTCAGGGCTTCGCCTTCTTGTCTTTGACAACCGACAAATGCACAAACGGAGAAAAACAGATAAATAGCAATCTTGAATAAATCCTTTGTCATATAAGTATAATACCTCAAATCCCACCCAAAATCAATCTTGCAGACGCTACACCGTCAGGGACTCAAACTCACCGCTATAACTTCTTATGTATCAAGCACTTCGCCCGCATTTCAGCAGGTCTTTCATGGTGAATCTCAAGTTGTACAGTGCTGAGCGTCGGGGGTCGCCCCGATTCTTAAGAAGTGTGTATGCGTTCATTCCTGTGAGTTCTCACTCTAGTGCAGCTGTCGCCCGGATTTCATGTTGATAATGAGCGTTCAATCTCATATAAAGATTCGCTGTGGAAGAGAAGGATGACACATTCCCGTTTGTAGGCCGCGTTGATGAGACAGGACGCCTCAGACGGCTGCTCAGGAAGAGTCCCACCTGGGAGACTGGCCTGAACATCGTGGTTACCGGCGAACGGGGCGTGGGCAAGACGCGCCTCATGCAGGAGGCCACCAGCCAGGCGCGCAGGCTCGGCTTCAAGTCCCTTTACCACAGATGCCAGCAGTGGGACCGCTACCGACCCTTCGCCACGCTGGCAGGCCTGACCAAGCTGCTTCTCGGCAGACCGCCGGGCTGGATACCGCGCAGTCTCGATACCGTGGTGAAGGCCATTTCGGAACTGTACCCCGACATTCACTTCGACGACCTCGAAGCGGAGCTTCTCTTCTGGCTGCTGGGCGCCCAGGCGGTAAGCGAGCACATCGCCGACCTGGACGAGCGCTCCAGAAAAGGCATGTTGACTACGCTCTTCGGCGCTCTTATAAAACACCAGTTGCGCAAGCAGCCGCTCCTGGTGCTTACGATAGACGACCTGCACCACAGCGACTCCTTCAGTTCCAACTACCTCGTATCTGCCGTTCTGGGTAAGGGCGCCGTGCTTCTCGTAAGCGCTCCTTCGTCCGTGTCACTGCATTTCCGGCGGCAAGTAGAGGAGATTGCAATAGAACCCTTCACCGGCGAGGAAGTGAAGCAGCTTCTGAAAAAGCGCTTCGGCGCCGATTTCCCATCTGACATGTTCGTACCTCAACTGATGGAAATCACGGGCGGCAACGCGCTTTACCTGACGCAGCTTCTTGCATCCATTTCGACGGACTCCACCGCAGCCTCGAAGCTGTCCAAGATGCTGGAAGACACGCGTCAAATCAAGGCGTTCGAGGTGGTGCTGGCGCGATTGCACAGGCTCGATGCCAGCGCTCTGGACCTCATAAAGACCGCATCCGTAATCGAGGATTATTTCCCGGTGCCTCTGCTGAAGCGCATATATGGCGCCACAACCTCTCTGAAAACATCCCTTCGCCACCTGCGCCAGTACAAGCTGGCCTCTATCGAGAAGCACAAGGGCACCGCGTTCTTCAGGTTCGACCACGGAATAGTCAGGGAGGCGGCGTATTCCCTGCTCAAGGCCGACGAGAAGAGCCGTTTGCATGCATCCTGCGCCGGGACTCTCAAGCATTATTACCGCAAGCGGCCCGACAAGCACCTGATGACGATAGCCGGTCATTACGAAAAGGCCGGAGACAGGAACAACGCCGCGGAGACTTACTTCGAAGCCGCGAAATACCTGTACAAGGTGGGTGACCTTCCCTCGGCGGAAGAGGCTTTCAGGATGTCCGAAAGGCTTTACGATGACAGGGAAAAAAAGTGTGATGCGATGACCGGTCTTATCAAAGTTCTCGACCACCAGGCCAAGGTTGAGGACAGTGTCAAGGTGGCGCAGCGTTTCTTCGACTCGAATCCGCCAATCAAGTTGCAGGCGGAAGTTCTCGGCTCCATGGCAAGGCTGCACGGAATCACGGGCAGCCTGGTCAAAGCGCTCGAATGTGGCGAAAAAGCCATCAAGCTCGCCGAGGAATGCGGGGCGCAAAAACAACTCGCAGGCGCATATATTGCTCTGACCCCGGTTCTTGCCTACATGGGCCGCATGTCGGACGCACTCAGTTACGGCGCGAAGGGCTATGGTCTGACGGAGGAACTGGGCGACAAGAGCATGATAGCCGCCGCACTGAACGCGCTCGGTATCGTAAATGCGATAGATGGAAGCCTTCAGGAAGCAAGGGGCCTTTTCGAGCGCGTCTCTGAAATCTGGACCAAGATGGATCACCTCCACCACGCCGCTACAGCGAAGATAAATCTCGCCATTGCAATGACGGAAATGGGCGAGTACCGGGAAGCTGTCCAGAGGTTTGCCGAAGCTACGGACCTCTTCGAGAAGATGGGGGCGGTAGAGAACTCCGCGCTCGCCAAGCATCATGCTGCAGGCGCGCTTCTCGAACTGGGCGAATACAACAAGGGCTGGCGCCTCCTTGAAAGCGCCATTTCTCTTTTCCAGGCGCTGGGAAGGTCCCCCGGCGCCGGAGCATCATTCCTTCTCAAGGCATCCTATCTTCTGAAAATGGGCAAGGCCGAGGAGGCGGTTGCCGAGCTTGACAATGCATTGCAGATACTCGCGGAGGAAGGCCGCTGGCGCGATAAGGCCATAGCCGTCGATGTCAAGATGGAAGCGGCTATTTATTCAGGCGATATGGAAAAAGCGCTCGAAGAGTCCGAGAAGTTTCTCCAGGAAGCGAGAAGCGGCGAGGTCAAGGCAATTTATTTCGGGGCGCTTCTGACGAGACTGCGCGTACTTCTCGAAGCGAAAGATCTCGACAAGTCGCGAGAGATTGCCGCCCGCATAGAAAAACAGGGCTTCCCGGGTCAGAACCCCCGGGCCGAGGCACTCGCAAGGGCGCTTCTCTCGCGCCTCGAAGCGGACAGCCGGGAATTCGACAGGGCGAAACAACTGCTTAAGGAAGCTGTCGCAAGCTCGCGACTCAGCACGGAGACACATGCCCTGGCGCACCTGTGGCTGGGCTCCTCCATGCTCGACGCGGGCGAAAAGGAACAGGCCGGCCATTATCTCAACGAAGCCAGAAACGTATTTGCAAAGCTCGTCGATGAAGGCTACCGCACCCGCGAGCTCAAGCTGACCGAAAAGCTACTCGCCGATACCAAATTATAGTTAAACCATCACCGGTTCAGGTCAGTTTGCAGCTTATTCCCAGTTTTCGGTTTTACCGCAAGTTTTCCCTGAGATACCTATTTATGACTCTTTACAGACACTAATTCCACTTATGGATGACGTTAGTTTTACATAACCCTTATTTAACGCAATAGTTATGTAAAAGTTATACAGAAAGCTTGCACGCTCTTTCAGGCCATCCAATACTTCAGCAGAAGAAGAGGAAGAATTTCTTCCGCACTTCCGTCACAACAAAGGGGACAGGACAATGAGAAAAACAGCCTGCATCCTGCTGACAATTCTGCTTATATTGTCAGTTTCCGCATGCGGCGGGAAAAGTTCGAATCACAGCAGCGCGCCCGGTGGGGGGGGCGGTGACGTCTTTGAGTTCAATCCGCAAACTGCGTCCGCCAATCCCGGCGAGACTGTCGGATTCGCGCTCGAAAACGGGACGCCCCCCTACCAGTTCGGCTACGTGAATGCCGCCGATATTCAAAGCTACAGCGACCCGTCGCAGATACAGGCAACCTTCGATTCCAACACGGGCGCGGGGTCATACACGGTCGGGCCGAACACCGACTGTACGGACAAGCTCGCTGCCCAGGATTCGACGGGAGCGCTGTGCTACCTTACGATAACTATCGGCGCGGGAGGCGGCGGAGGTGGTGGTGAAGAAGGATTCACCAACCCGGTTACGGTACCGTGCCACTGGGGCTCAAGCTGCCCGACGCCGGTTCTCGACCAGGCCACTTTCAACGGCACGGTTTCGACAAACGCGCTCGTTGACACCGGCGCGGGAAACACCAGCATTGTAAGCTCCTCGTTCAAAAGCCAAGCAGGTATCAGCAGCACCTGCTCGTTTTCGGTTACGGACATGTCCTCCAGCGCGACCTATTCTCTCAGCGGCGTACCGCTAACATTGCAGGACCGCGGTATCGACGTCGCTATGGGCCGCCACTTCTACAGCAACAAATTTCTCTCAATCAACTATGATGACAAGCTTGTCACTTTCGCAGATGAATACTCGGCGCCTTCCGGGGCGAATCCTGTTCCCGGCACCGTGCCCGCCAGCCTGGGCTATTTTCTCGTGCAAGGCACCGTAAGCGGCAACCCGGGAACATTCGTCGTTGACACCGGCGGAGATATCACTATTTTCTGCTCCGAGCTGCGGGCGAAAATCAACAACGTCAGCGGCAGTCCCGGCGGCACGCGCTACGCCGATGAAATGGTGCTGAACGGAGTTACATACACCAATGTCATGCATTACGACAGCAGCGCAACCCCCGCTGACACGCTCAAGTCATATTACGATATAGACGGCCTCATTGGAGCCACGTTCCTCGCGAGATTCCATCGTGCGACGTTCGACTACAAGAACAGCAAACTCATCCTGGAAGAATAGACACGAAGGGAGAACAAGCATGAAGAAGGCGTGTTTTCTCCTCATGACCTTCGCGGTAATTTTCTGTTTGCAGGCATGCAGCAGCAAGTCAAGCGATTCCGCGGCTGGCGGTGGCGGAAGCGGACCGGCGGCCGATTTTACCGCTACCCCGACTTTGGGAGACTCGCCGCTTGATGTTTCCTTTACAAGCCGGTGCAGCGGGACCGTCACATCCTATTTCTGGGACTTCGGCGACGGGCAGACCTCGACCGCGCAGAACCCGACCCATACATATTCCGGGAACGGCACTTATACCGTTACTCTGACAATCTCCGGACCGGGCGGCTCCGACAGCGAGACGAAGACCGCGCTTATCACAGTCGGCAGCGGCGGAGGCCCGACGGTCGATTTCGAGGGCTCGCCCACGTCGGGCGACGTACCGCTTACCGTGGACTTCACCGACCTTTCGACCGGAAGCAATATAAGCGCATGGTCCTGGAATTTCGGCGATGGCAGCACTTCGTCCGAGCAGGACCCTTCCCATGTGTACAATACGCCGGGCACGTACGACGTGACACTCTCGGCCACCGACGACAACGGCACGAACGCCGCGACCAAGTACGACTACATCACGGTCACGGACGGCGGCGGCACGCCACCTTCGGGCGAGTGGGAAGCCCTGAGTTCCGGCTACTCCAACGCTCATTTCTATGGAATTCACTTCGCCGATGCGAACAACGGGTGGTGCGTCGGCGCGCCCAACATACTGCTGCACACGACGGACGGCGGGAACACCTGGACCAACCAGTACGGCAATATCTCCCACGACAAGAAAAGGAGCTGGCTGCACGGCTCGGGCACGCACGTCGTCGGCAACGGTTCGCCTTACCCGGAGTTCACGTTCCTCGACGTTCACGCCGTAAGCGCCAATGCGGCTTGGGTGACAACGAAAGGCGGCTCAACCTGCGCATCCGGTTACACCGTGACCCCAGCGTTCGTAACGACCGACGGCGGCGCCGAGTGGATTCCCGTCATGACCTCGACGAATTTCGAGGAATGGGCGGTCTGGGCCTTCGACGCGGACACGGCCTATATCTGCTCGATAGGCTTCGACCACCACCACGATAGCGACATACACACGATAAGCGGCGGCTACGAGGTCCAGCGGACGAACTGCTACATGATGGGGCTCTACGACATATCGTTCAGCGGGCAAGCCGGCTGGTTCGTCGGCAAGAAAATCCTCTACACTGCCGACGGAAGCAGCCTGGCGGAACAGACCATTCCTACGGGCCATCTCGCGTATCTCGGAGTTGACGCAATATCCTCGACAACGGCGTGGGCGGTCGGCGTAGGCACAGGCTCGTACAGCGGCAAGGGCGTGATCGGATTCACCACCGACGGAGGAACGACCTGGAACGACGGCGGCGCGGTAAATGTTTCGCACCTCTACGAGATAGATTTTTCCGATGCCAGCAACGGCTACTTCGTGGGCGCCCAGGGCCTGATATGCAGAACGACGGACGGCGGCCAGACCTGGACGGTCATGGATTCCGGCACGACCAATCTCATAACGGACATCCATGCGCTCGACTCCGGTCACGTGTGGGCGTGCGGCTGGAACAACACTATCTTGCGCTTGAAGTAGACACGCTCCAAAGGGAGCATTGTCCTTACCCCCAACCTGTGGAAGCGGCTGCTGGCAAGCAGCCGCTTCCCAGGGAATTACAGGTCCAAGAAGCGAATAACGGCGGAAAGACAGCAAGGCACAAGCCATTAAGTAGACAGCACAACTACACTCGATGTTAAAACCATGCAGCCGTCACTCGGAGGCGATTGTGACGCAGTTGCGGCCGGAGTCCTTGCTCTTTCGCATCTGTTTGTAGGCGCGCTTGATAAGAGCTTCCTTGGTGTCATCCGGCCTGGCAAGCACGCCGCCCACGGAAATGGTTACGCTGACGGTGTCCGACGGAAGGTTAATCGACAGCTTCTCGACGCCCCTGCACAGCTTCTCGCCGACGGTCTTGAGCGTATCGAGGTCCACGTTCGCAACAACCGCGAGAAACTCCTCGCCCCCGGCTCTCCCGACGATATCGAACGGGCGCGTGCTCTTGTTGAGCATCGAGGCAATTGACCTCAAGACCTTGTCGCCGAGATGTTTTCCGAGCAGGTCGTTGACTTCGCTCATTTTGTCAACATCCACGAAGAGCACGCCGAAACCCCGGCCATACCGCCTGAGTTCCTCGATGTTCGCGTGGAGCGTGCTTTCGAGAAAACGCCTGTTTGGCAGTCCCGTGAGTTCGTCCAGCAGGGCGGGCGGCGCGACCGGGGCCGTCGTCGTCCTCTTCCACCGCGCCCGCTTCCTCCTGCCCGAATCCTTGTCCGTTTCGTCCTGGCTGCTCATTCCACCGGCTCCTTGCTGCTTATTCCGAGTTGATCTTGCCGACAGCCATCATCGTCCACACACGACTAAAACGGTCAAGTTAATTTATCAGAATCGCCGTAACGACTGGTAATTTTATCCAGTGCCCCGGTTAACCTCAATTCCCTTCGATTGTCGAGTCCTTCATGGCTGCGTGCACGAAGGGAGCCAGCTCTTTCTCGAATTCCTCAATTTGCGGGTCGTTAGGATTGACCTTCCTGTAACTTTCGAGATGGTCCTGGGCGTTACGGAACCTTTCAAGAGCCCGGTTATTCTGGCGTTTCTGGAAGAGCGCAAGACCCGCCCGAAACTCGTCCGCCGCAGCCTGAAGCTCGGGGTGCACCGCCGGCTCTTCCGTTTCCGCTTCGGGTGCCGGCTCCGTTTTTTCCGACGTACTTTCCGGTGTCTCCTTCGGCTGCTCATCCTTTGCGCGCGCCGCCTCGCGGACAGGGAACGCCTTGTCCAGCCACTTCTTGGTGTTCTCCGATTTCATGAGCCAGTCTTTCCACTCTATGGCCTTGTCCTTTACAGCGACTACCGTGTCCTTGGTATCGTGCCAGAGCGACTCCCAGAAATCGCCGAACGACTTGTCCTGGTGCGCGGGCTTCCAGAAGAACTGGAAATACAGGGTGAGCCCGATTGCGAGCAGAACAACGAGGACGACGACCCCGATAACAAGCTTCATCAGGCAGCCCATGGGCTTCTTGTACTTCTTGCGTAGCTTCGCAAGCTTCTCTTCCCTGCCCTCGGCGCCGGTCTTCCCCTCGCCCGCCATCTCTTCTTCCGTCATGGATTCCCTCCTGTGCTGATTCTAAGTTTATGTTACCGTGTGCCGGTGCGTTTTTCAAGAAGCGCGGCTATTTTCCTGACGTACCGCGCGACCAGCCACATCGGGATTTTGTACTAATTAATCCGCCGTATCATGCGTCTAAGAAGTTGACGGACTTCGACTTATTCCGGGTGAGCCTTTGAAACTGGCGAGATTAATCATTCTTACTCTTGGCTTTTCGGTTCTGTTTCTGTCCCTGCCTTCGAATCTCCATGCCGACGTCATCCACATGAAAGACGGCCGCACGCTGACCGGGCGCATCGTCTCGGAAAACGACCGGGAAGTCGTCATCGAACGCGGCACCATGCGGGCAGGCATCCCCAGGAAGGACATAGAAAAAATCGAGCGCGGCCCCGGCGGCAAGGACGGCACGGACGCCTCCGGCGAAAAACTCCTGAAGCAGGGAAAGGACCTCTATTCCGGCGGGCATTACCGGGAAGCGGCCGGCGTTTTCAGGCGGCTCAAGGCCGCCGGCGACAAGTCCGAAGAAGTCGGGCGGATGGCAAAACTCTGCGACGGTCTCGCCGAGGCAAAGGAATGCCTGAAAGAGAAAATGCTCAAGGAAGCCAAAGAAGCGGCTGGCGCAGCGCTCGCTCTCGACGCGGAGAACGCATGCGCCCGCAAAGTCCTCTCGGAAATCGAGAAATACGACAAGGTTATCGAGGAGAAAGGCAGCCTGCCCGGCGAATTCATGGTACGGACCACGAAACACTTCGAGATTCATCATCACCATCCCTACCTGGCGAGCGAAGTCGCCGCAAAGGCGGAAGAACATCTCGAATACCTGCTCGGCACACTGCTCCACGAGGGCTGCTCCAGACCGTCCATCAAGAAGAAGTTCAAGATATACATCCATCGCGACCGCAAGGAATACGAAAAACACGCCGGCGAGCTCGGCGCAATGTTCCACTCCATGACCCTCTCGAAGACCGAGATAGGGACGTTCCAGGAAACGGCGCTTTCGAAGCTCCGCCACGAGATTACGCACCTTCTCGTCCATATAATCCTGCCCTCGATGCCCGTCTGGGTGCACGAAGGGCTCGCCGACGCCGGATACGAGCGGGCGAAGTCGAACGTCTACTCCCGTGCGAAAGAATGCATGGACAAGAAGAGCTTCCTGCCGTTCGACGAGTTCCTGAAAATCCGCACGCCCGACAAGATGGAGATGTCAGTGAGCGCTTTCTATTTGCAGTCGCGCATGGCTGTCGAGTTCCTGATATTCGCCGGGGGCGGCATGGAGAAGTTCCACCAGTTCGCGAAGCGCTCGCGGGAGCTCATGGTCGAGGACGCCAACGCATACGCGCGCACGCAGAACAAGAAGAAGGTCGTCGTAAGGAATATAGACTGGATAGAAAAGCCCATGCGCAAAATGCTCGGCGAGCTTTACGGCTACGCCGACCTCAAGGAGTTCGACGCGGATTTGAAAGACTACATCCTGCACAGGGAGAAGGAGGCAGCCTGGCAGGAACAGCAGCTCGCCCGCAAGCTCGAAGCGAAGTGGAAGTACGACCTCAGGCTCGACTCGCCGCATTTCGCGCTCTTCACGACCTGCTCCGAGAAGGAGGCGCAGGATGTGCTTGATATGGCCGAGAAGCTCTACAAAGCTTTTTACCTCGAATTTGTGGACTGCGGCATGTTCGTGCCGGCGAAAGTGAAGGTCTACCTCTTCAACAGGAAGAAGGAATACGCAGACTTTCTCGAAAGCCAAGGCTCGGAAGTAAGGCAGGGCTCCGAGCTTATTCCTCACTTCAACCCGTGGTCGGGCGCCGCGTGCGTATTCAAAGAGAAACAGACCAGGGATTACCTGCACCAGACGGCCGCCCACGAGATTGCGCACGCGCTCTCCATCAGCGTCATGAAGTCATTCTCCGGGAAGGGAACGTGGGTCGTGGAGGGCATAGCGCACTACGTCGGCCTGTCCGTCAACTCGAAAACGGACAAAATCATCTTCGGCAAAATCCACGAGACTGAAAAATCCGCAATGACTGGCTTTCTCAAGAGGATGCTCGGCAAGGGACAGGTCATGGGCGTAAAGGATTTCGTGGACCTGACCATGCAGGGGTTGAGGAAGGATTTCCTGCGCACGACGGTCCAGTGCTGGAGCCTGTTCCACTTCCTTCAGCACGGGGGGAACGGGAAGTACAGGAAGGGTTTCCACAAGTATCTTCGTGAAATCTGCGCGGGCCGCGGCGGCGGATCCGGTGTCTTCAAGAAGTGCCTCGGCGACCTTGACGACCTCGACCGCGCCTGCCTCGAATACGCCAAATCCCTGAAAGCGGATTCAAAGACGAAATAAACCCGCGCATACTTAAGCCAGCTTAAAACGCAAGCCGCGCCGTTCGGCGCCGAGTTTCAACTTGACATAAAATGAGGGACGGTGATAGCATTCGGGTTCCGCGTGGGACATCTTGAAGGACCGGCAGATGAAGCTTGTGAAGTATCCCGACCCTCTCCTCAAGGAGAAGACGGTCGAAATAGTGAATTTCGGCGAAGAGCTCAGGCAGACCGCCGAAGACATGCTCGAGCTCATGTACAGATGCAGGGGCATTGGCCTGGCCGGCCCGCAGGCCGGCCTAAGCCGGCGAATAGTCGTGCTGAACCCTTCGGGAAAGCAGGAAGACGAGCTTGTCCTGATAAACCCCCGGCTAATCGAAACCTCGGGAGAAGTCAGCTTCGAGGAAGGCTGCCTGTCATTTCCGGGCATCTACGCTAAAATTGTCCGACCGGAGCGCGTAAGCTGCGTCGCCTCAACGTCCGAGGGCGGCGAAATCTCCTTCAGTTGTAACGGCCTGGTCGCGCGCATAGTCCTGCACGAGGTGGACCACCTGACCGGCGTGCTGCTCGTGGACAGAATGAGCCCCGCCGAGCGCAAGGCGCACCAGCGCAGCCTGCGCAAACTGCGCAAGGAGTTTAAAAGCTGACATGCGCCTTTACGAAGACCCTTCCATCATTACACCCGGCCTCTTCACCAAGCCGGTCGCGACCGTGGGCGTCTTCGACGGGCTGCACAGGGGCCACCAGGCGCTGCTTGCGGCACTGCGCGCGTGGGCCGGGGAAATCGGCGGGGAGAGCGTCGTCGTGACGTTCAGGCGCCACCCCCGCGCTGTCATTTCCAACAGCGGCCCGACCCACATAACGAGCTTCCCTCACAGGCTGCTGCTTCTCGAACGCCAGGGAATCGACGCCTGCGTCCCTCTCGACTTCACGCCCGGCCTCGCAGACACGGGCGCCGAGGATTTCGCGCGCGCGTACTTCGCCGACAAGCTTGGCATTGCCGGGCTGCTCATGGGTTTCGACACGCGAATCGGGCGCTCCGGCGAAGGGACGCCGCCCGTAATGAGCGCGATAGGCCGGAAACTCGGCTTCGAGGTGCGCACGCTCGATGCAGTGAAGCACGAAGGCCAGGTCATAAGCTCGACGCGCATACGCGAACATATCCTCGCGGGCAATCTTCCCGAAGCGGAAGAAATGCTCGGGCGGCCCGTGACCGTCCTCGGAACCGTAGTCAGGGGCGAAGGAAGAGGCAGGAAGCTGGGCTTCCCCACCGCGAACCTCGACCTCCACCACGAGGCGTGCCCCCCGGCAGGTGTCTACGGCGCGGTGGCAATCTTCGATACGACGGAGAAGCCCGCGCTCGTCAGCATCGGCAGCCGCCCAACCTTCCACGGCGAAGGCTCCGATGAGATAATCGAAGTCCACATCCCCGGCTTCGACGGCGACCTGTACGGCAAAGAAATGGAAGTCAGGTTCATAGCCAGGATTCGCGAGCAGCGCACGTTCGACAGCGCGACCAAACTCACCGGCCAGATGCGCCGGGACGCGGCGGAACTCGAAGCCCTCATGAGAAGCCGCAAAGATGACACCGCCTGAAGGACTCGCAGCGTGTGGCCGGAAACGGACGAGAATTTTCTTCCCGTGCCGCAGGGATTATTGTAAAATTCCGTTTCTATTCCACATTTGAGGAACAAGACCGGTTGGAGCAGAATCCGGAACACGAGAAGGGCCTGCTGGAATACCTGCGCATTATCAGGAAGCGCATCTGGCTGCTGCTGCTGATATTTGTTATCACGATGACGGTTGTGGCAATCGCCTCCTTTAACGCCACTCCGATTTTCATGGCCACCACGCTCCTGCGAATCGAAAAGAATTCCCCGAGCGTCGTCTCTATAGAAGATGTCTACCAGGTGGAAGTCGGTCCGGACGAATACTACGAGACGCAGTACAAGCTCATACGCAGCAAGCGGGTGTGCAGCGAGGTTTTCAACCGGCTCGGACTCGGCGCACTCGAACGCTACGAGAACAGCCGAGACAAGGTCGGCGCCTTCAGCAACGACGTGACGGTCGAGTCAATCCCCGACACCTACCTCGTGAACGTGAGCTACGAAAGTCCCGACCCGGAACTCGCTGCGAATGTAGCCAACGCCGTGGCCGACGAGTACGTCTCCTACGTCAAGCAGCAGAAGAAAGTCATCTCCGATGAGGCCGAAAGCAAAATCACCGAGCGGATTCCCGAGCTGCGAAAGACGCTGCGCGAGAGCGAGGAAACGCTCAGGCTCTTCGAGGAAGAGAACTCCGCCCTGTCCTTCCAAAAGAGAAGGGAGATTATCTACACTTCCCTGTCCTCCCTGAACACGCGCATCACCGAAGTGAAGCAGGAACTCGCCAAGGCCGAGGCGAGGCACGCAAGCGTCTCCGCCGCAAAGAGCGTTGAGGAGATTCTTTCCCTGCCGGACGTGGTAAACAACGCGGCAATCCAGGCATACGGCAAGCAGAAGCTCGCCCTCGAAGCGCAGAAGGCCGAACTCGCGCAGACCTACAGACCCGACAGCAATCCCGTAAAGGCCATCGACAACAAAATCGGCGTCGTCGAAAAGAAGATAATGAACGAGGCCTCCCGGATTGTGCAGAGCGTCCGCACGGCAATGGAAGAAAAGAGAGCCGAAGAGCAAAAGCTGCAGACCTTCCTCGAAGAGCACAGGGAACTCGCAAAAGCCTTCGACAAGAACGTAAGCCGGTACGACGCCCTCAAGGCCGATGTCGAGCAGAACCGCAGCCTTTACCAGGAATTCATGCAGAGGCGCAAGGAGCTTGAATCCTCTTCCCAGATGGACCTCGGGACGGTTCAGATTGTGGACAGGGCGGAAGTACCCAAAACCCCCGTGCGTCCCCGGAAATTGCTGAACATGCTGCTCGCCGCCGTGCTATCGATTCTCGGCTCGGTCGGCCTCGCGCTCCTCCTCGAATACATGGACGATTCGATAAAGAGCCACGAAGACATCGAGAGATACGTCAAGCTGCCGCTGCTGGGCGTGGTCCCGGCAATAAAATCGGACGGAACCTCTCTCCAGGACAAAGACAAGCTCTCCCATCTCAAGCCCAGGTCCGCCATTTCCGAGGCGTTCAGGGACGTCAGAACCAGCCTGCTCTATTCCACCCCAAACCAGGAATCCAGGGCCTATGTCGTCACAAGCGCCGGCCCCCAGGAAGGCAAGACAACCGCCTCGACCAACCTCGCCATCGCCCTCGCCAGCGCTGGCAAGAAAGTCCTCCTCGTGGACTCCGACCTGCGAAAGCCCCGAATCCACAAGACCTTCAACATGAACGGCGAGAAAGGCTTGACCAACTGCCTCGTCGGGCAGAACAGCCCCGAGGAATGCACCTCCCGGACCGAAATCGAGAACCTGTCAATCATGCCCAGCGGCCCCATACCACCGAACCCGGCCGAGCTTCTCGGCAGCCCGAGAATGAAGGAGCTTATCGGGGAACTCAAGCAGACCTACGACACCGTGATTTTCGACTCCCCGCCGGTCGTGGTCGTGACCGACGCGGCCGTCCTGGCGGCCGAGTGCGACGGCGCTATACAGGTAATCTGGGCCGGCCACACCAGCCGCAAGCTCATCGAACTCGGCAAGGAGAAAATCGAGGCCATCGGCGCGAGAATCACCGGCGTCATCCTCAACAACGTCGGAACCGGCCGAAGCGGCTACTACCACTACTACCCGCGTTACTACAAATACTACAGCAGCAGCACCAAAGACGACTCCCACTCCACCGAACCCGCAGACAGCAGACAGTAGACGGTAGACAGAATACAGAGCCAATAGGCTCTACTTTCTACTCACTGCTGCTCAATTCTCTCGGCACAACCCCCGTGTTTATGTCGGTAATACACCCTTGACAAGTGCAAGTTTGCATGGCATACTGCAGCAATGCCTGATTTCCCCGGTAATCGCAGTA
>CAZXNM010000024.1:0-62421 GCA_964641955.1 uncultured Planctomycetota bacterium | reverse complement strand
TGCGTCCCCTGGAATATGGCGTACCACGGGCCCGCGCCGAACGGCCCGCACGAGCTGAGCGCCAACAGCGATACGAGCAGAAGAATGGCATGGAATTGCCTGTAAAACCGCATCTTCCTTCCCCCGGAAATGCGCCTGGTTTGAGTGCCACTATACAGTATGGACGAACCCGGGCAGACGCACCTTTGCATGAACTTCTTATTTATCTTCCCGGACGACCCGGAAGCCGATGCTCGACCCCGTGGTGTTCTTGTCGCATTTCTGTCTGTAGGTCGTCCTTGCGGAACGCCGGTTGCCGCCGTCATCGCAGCATCCGCCGCGTATGGCATATCCCCCGCCGCCGGCCGCCTCGACCAGCTCGCACGCGTTGCCCGCCATATCGCACGCTTCGGCAGGGCTGACATCCCCCCTGCACTGGCCCGCAGGCAGCAGCTTCCCGTCAATGTTGCAGGTATCTTTCCGGAAATCGTTCCCCCACGGATAGGCCCGCTTGGCGCGCCCGTCCCACGACGCGGCCATTTCCCACTCGGCCTCAGTCGGCAGCCGGTGCTTGACTCCTTCTTTCTTCGTCAGCCACGCGCAGTACGCACCTGCATCCTTGACCGTAATCATAGTGACGGGGCAGTCGAGAAGTCCATCCTGTGGTTTTCCGTCCGGCCAGTTGTCCGGGCCGCCACGCCCCGTAGACTTGATGAACTTGTAATATTCCGAGTTGGTGACTTCGAACTTCCCTATGTAGAACGGCCGAAGCGTGACATCCTTTTCGGGATTGCCATCCGCCGGGTCCTTGCTGCCCATCTTGAACTTGCCGCCTTCGACGTATACGAGACCCTTGTCCAGAAAGCGTTCCTTCTTGAGCTGCAGCCGCTTCTCGCGCGCGATATCGGCCCACTCGCGCTTTGCGGAGCCGGTGTACCGGCCCACGACCTGCAGCGCCCTGTCGAACTTCTTCTGCTCCCGGAGCCTGTCTGCTTCCCGCATGGCGAGGACGAAATCCTCGAAATTCCTCACTTCCGAGAGCACCTGCTGCGCCGTCTTCCTGAACTCCCTGTTATCATGTTCGAGGTACGGTGCGAGGATTTCCTTCGCCTTCTCGAAATCCTCCACTTCGGCGTGCAAGCGCGCATCGAGCATGTCGTTCTCGAACCTAATCTTCTCCTGCTCGGCGAGCATCGACTTGTGAAGCTGCTCCGCGGCGTCTATCCCGGCGAGCTTCTGCTCGGCTTCCCCGCGTATCTCGACGGGGAAATCGGTGGAGGTGAATCTCAGGCACGTGAACCTGGCGGAGGCGAACTTGCCCGCCTTCACCTGCCGTTCTATCAGGTCTTTCGCCTCCTTCCATTCGGCCGCCTTTTCATCGTCCGCGGCCGGTCCCTCCTGCGCCCGCCGGGCTATAAGCGCGTCGAGGGCGCCAAGCTCCTGGCTGGCCTTCTGCGAGACTTCCCGCAATCCGGTTTCCGGATATTCCCTGTCTATCGCGTCAGCTTTTTCCTGGACTTCCCTGCACTTGTCCCGCGCCAGCTCGAGGTTTCCCGCATCCGTCAGTTCTCCCGCTTCCTTCAGCATGCCCTTCAGGCTCGATTCGGCCATTTGCAGGATGTGTTTCTTTTCTTTGTGGACAAGCCCGGTCCAGTACTCCTGCGGATTCTTCCGCCCGAACTCATCCCACGCGCCGAGCGCCTCGATGTATTTCCTGTCGAGCGCCAGCCCGCCGGAGCGCTCCCTCGCCTGGTTGAATAGGTTCATCTCCCCGGCGGTGGGATGGACTACGCCGGACCCGCCGCCCGCGAAGATAAACGCAAGAATCACGACCAGCAGAATTACGGCGGCGGCGATTATGAGCACGAGCGGCCTTACTTTCCTCCCGGCGATTTCGACCGGAAGGCGCGCGTCCGCGAACAGAAAGGAATCATCCTCGTCGCCGTCGGCGCTGACTTCCTGGTAGACGCTTCTCATGTCGGCGAGCATCTCCCCGGCGGTCTGGTAGCGCTCGCCGGGGTTCTTCGCTATCATCCTGTAGACAATGGCCTGGACCCCGGGAGGCACATCGTCATCCAGCGGCGGAGGCGGGGCGCTCGCGTGCGCCTTCCACAGGTCGAGCACGGTATCGCCCTCGAAGGGCGCGTGGCCCGCGAGCATGCGGTAGAAAGTCACCCCGAGCGAATATATGTCGCTCCTGGCGTCAACCTTCTCGCCTTCGAACTGCTCGGGCGACATGTAGACGGGCGTCCCCATGAGAGTACCGGCGGAAGTAATCGTCATGTCTTCCTTGTGGATGCTCTTGGCCAGTCCGAAGTCAGTGACTTTCACTTCGCCTTTGGTGGTTATCATTATGTTGTCGGGCTTGATGTCGCGGTGGATGAGGTGCTGCTCGTGCGCGGCACCCAGCGCGCTTGCCGCGGATATCATTATGCGCAGCGAATGCCCCGGCGACACTTTCCTTTTGGTGTGGAGGATTTCGCCGAGGCTCTTGCCCTCGATATACTGCATCACGATATACGGGAAGCCGTACTCTTCTCCCGTGTCGTGCACGACCACGACGTTCGGATGCTCGAGGCTCGCCGCCGAGCGCGCCTCGCGCAGGAAGCGCTTCTTGTGTGTCTCGCCCATGACCGCGGGCGACATTATCTTGATGGCAACTGTCTTGTTGAGGGCAATGTGCCTGGCCTTGTAGACCGCGCCCATGCCGCCTTCGCCTATCTTCTCGGTAATTTCGCACGGCCCGACGCGCCTGCCGACGAACAGGCTGTCCAGCGACTGGATGGCCGAATCGACGTCGGATGCCGTTCCCTCGACATTGAGCGTGTCCACGGGCCCGGAATCGGTCAGCTCATCGCCGCACTTCAGACAGGAATATTTCTTCTCGGGCGAGTATGAATCCACGTTGTACTGGCTGCCGCAGCCGCCGCACCTCAGAATTCTCCTGTCCTGCTGCGCGAGTATGCTCTTGACCTGGGACACGGTGAGCGTGCCTCTTTTCACGAGAATCTCGCCGAGTCTCGGGTCGAGGCCGCCGCGCCTCTGCTTTTCCTGCTCTTCGAGCGCGGCGAATATCTCCGAGTTCGTCGTGAGTCCCCGCCGGACCGCGCCTTCGCCGAGCGTCAGCCCCTCCCGCTCGCCGCCGGACCGGCCCCCGGCGCCCAGGTAGTGCAGCAGTTCGCCAAGCTGCTCGTCGTTGAGGTGTTCCCTCTCGAGGAGTATCGCGGCAAGCGGCGGTCGCGGGTCGCGCCGGTATCTCTCGTTTAAGCAGTCCTGAAGCTCTTCCGACGTAAGCCACCCCTTCTCGAGCACCGCGTGCATGAGATGGGCGGTTACCTTGCTCTCCGCCCTCTCCGGAGTCTGAAACTCGAACGAGTCCTCGAACTCGCCGTCGGAATCGTCCGGACGATATGAATTGTCCTCTGCCATCCCCGGTCTCCATCACGGCATAGCATTTCTAGGGAGCCGCAGGCACAACCCGTATACGCAGGGCAAGCCGTATCTCGCCGTGCTTTGTGCCACAGTATGCGCGCAACTCCCTTATCGCACACCGCAATCTGGCGGAAAGACGTGTAGATGAACTCAGCAGGCGCTATTCCACCATTAGCATCTTAACTGTGCCGTGCCTGTGTGTCAAACTCTAATCAGGCGCATCATGCTCACTAATTATACATCAACCTGCATGCCGTCTTCCAGTGACAGGCAGAGTCAGGGCCAACAACTCCAAGAATGTCATATGGAAACCATCCAGCTCTGCGACAATTTGTACCGAATTGCAGACTCTATGACCGCGATGGCAGTTCAAGCGATTTTGAGATAGTTTTGCTACAGGATAGCGTCAAGATTTAGCCCAAACTGGACGGTGTTAGAACCGAACTTCCGCAGGTACCTGGCATCTTTCGCGCGTAACTCGCTAACGCATCTCATTAGATTCATGAGGGTGATCGCCTGATGCTTTACTGGAAAGCAGTATAATTCTAATGATCTGTGCATATTTCATTTCCTGAGAGCTTGACCTCTCCCATGACAGTGTTACAATTATGCGCCTAGGTGGAGGACAGGAAGTGCCCGAGTGCCCAGAATGCGGGAGCAAGTGGCCAGAAACCTACAAGTTCTGTCCTGAATGCGGCGCAGCCATCCGACCGGAATCGAGAGGTACGCGCGCACGTTCGCGTAGCCGCGTGACCGAGCGGCGGCACGCAGTGGTGTTGTTTGCTGACGTGAAAGGTTACACAGCACTTTCCGCTGAAATTGACCCCGAAGAGCTCCACAGAGTCATGCAGGGAGTCTACAACCTGATGGGCCAGAGTGTGTCAACGCACGGCGGCACAGTTGCAAAGTACATTGGCGACAGTGTCATGGCGCTTTTCGGTGTGCCGGAAGCGCACGAGAACGATGAGGCTCGCGCTGTCCGGTGTGCACTCGATCTGCAGCGCCGGATGGCCAAATACCCTGAAGTACGTGGCAGGCAGCTTGCGCTGACCATCGGCATCAGCTCTGGGCTCGTGGTTGCCGGTGACCTGGGCGATGCCGAGAAGTTCGATTTCGACGCGCTCGGCGATGCCGTCAATATCGCATCGCGCCTCCAAGGCAAGGCAGAGGCTGGGCAGGTAGTTGTTTCAGAACGCGTGTACCGGCGCACACAACCGCAGTTTGCATGGGAAATGCTTGGCAAATTCGCGTTGAGAAACGTGCCATATCCCGTAGAAGCGTATAGAGCAATCTCCGAGCGTGACCCGGCGGAAGTTGCCGAGTTTGCCGGTGCGGGGCTTGCCAGACTCTGCGGTCGCGACACTGAGATGACTACTATCGACGAGCTTCTCAAGGTAGTGGCAGGGGGGGCAGGTCGGGTTCTTGGCATCACTGGCGATGCAGGTGTCGGCAAAAGCAGGCTCGTCTACGAGTTGCGTACCCGGGCCGAGGATCTGGGCGCACGCGTGCTAACCGGGAGGACCCTTCCTTATGGATTGAACATGCCCCTGCTGCCGCTGAAGGAGGTTCTTCGCCGCTTCGCTGGTCTGAAGACAGACGAGAAACCCGAAGATGCTCAGTCCCGTATCCGGAGAGCCTTTTCTCCTTGCTGGAGCGCCCCGGAGATCCGCGAGATTCGCGTTACAACCGTGGGCTGGTTCCTCGGCTATCCTTTCCCAGGCGCCGTCGTAGAGATGCTCGAGGGCAAGGCGAAACAGAATCTCCTTGAAGCGACACTGAACGAGTTCTTTCTCGCGCTGACCGACGAAGAAATGGGATTCGACGCACCTCACAGGGGAAATTCAATCCGGGAAGAATACACGACACGGAGACACACGCCACTTGTGCTTGTGCTTGAAGACATGCACTGGACAGACCAGGCCACAAAGGACTGGATCGTCCAGTTTGCCCGTCTCATAGAGAAGATGCCCATTCTCGTAACTCTGGCGTATCGTCACGGATTCGAGTATAACTGGTCGTCCGAACCGCTGGTGACCTTCAGCGAGATTGTCCTTAAACCCATTGCAGGCAGCGCGGTAGGCGAGATGGTCTCGTCAATTCTCCTCGTAGACTCGGCGCCGCCGGAGCTTGTCCGGTTCGTTGTAGAGAAGTCGCAGGGGAACCCATTTTTTGCTGAAGAGATCGTAAGACATCTGCTTGAAGAGAAGATTGTTAGCTGTGAGATGAATCTCGCGGATGGCACGACAAAAGTCAATGTTGCTAGTCCGCTGGAATCTGTGGAGATTCCGACATCTGTCCAAGGCTTGATACTCTCTCGCATAGACCGTCTGGAAGAGTCAACCCGACGCACGTCGCAAGAAGCGTCTGTTGTTGGCCACTCATTTCTTGAGAAGGTGTTAAGCAAGATCTCTACAGCCAAGGAGGAGTGCAAGAAGCATCTTGACGATCTTGCTGCGTTCGAGGTTGTCTATGAGAAATCGAAGTTACCTGAAATCGAATACATGTTTCGGCATATCCTTGTTCGCGACGCAGTTTACGAGACGCTGCTCAAATACGAGCGCCGAAAACTACACAAGGCTGTAGCCGATGCTATTGAGAGTTTGTTTCCCGAGAGAATGGAGAACTTCTACAGCCTGCTTGCACATCACCTCAACCTTGCCGGGGATACCCAGCGCGCAGCCCACTATCTCTGGCGCGAGGGAAAGCGACTCCAAGAGTCGGGTGACCTGAAATCCGCTCATGCAACCCTGAGCGATGCATACGAGCTGTCGGAAGAGAATCACGAGGACCGCCCCGAAATTGTGCTTGACCTTGCTGCCGTATCCGTGGATGCCGACACCGCCCAAGCAGCCTACGACATACTGCAGAAGATGCCAGAGAACATCTCGAGTAGACAAGCAGCACGCAGATATATAGTCGAGGGCAAGATACTTGACTTTCTCGGGCGCTACGTCGAGGCTGAAGAAAGACTTGAATCTGGCCGCGCTGCGGCTGAGAAGCTCGGCGAGACGGAGCTTGCCTGCCGTGCTCTCAGTGGCGTTGGTGGTACTCAATGGAAGAGGGGCAACTTGGATGAAGCCCAAGCTCGCCTTCAGGCAAGCCTTGACATGGCTCTCCGTCACGGCGACAAGCGTAACGAAGCGGCAGGTCTGAACAATGTAGGACTTGTGAAATGGAACCGTGGACACCTCGACGCCGCGTTGGAGTATATGGAGAAAAGCCTCGAAGCATACCGCGAAATAGGCGACAAACATGGCCAGAGTATTGCGCTTGGCAACATTGGACTTGTCTATCGCAGCAAGGGGCAACAAGAACAAGCTGCGGAGTACTTTGAGAAGGGTCTTGAGCTCTGTGATGCCATTGGTGATCGTCAGGGCACGGCGCTTTTGCTGAGCAACCTCGGGCTTGTGTCTCACGATCGCAGTGACTTGGAAGGTGCGCTGGAGTATTTCCAGCGCGGTCTTGAATTCTCACGTGCCCTCGGGGAGAAAAGCGGGGAAGCGCGCGCCCTCGGCAACATTGGATGGATATACGGCAAACTCGGCGATCTCGACAGGGCACTGGAGTACCAACAACAAAGCCTCGGAATCAGGAATGCCATCGGCGACATGGATGGCAAGTCGCTTGCACTCTGCAATTTGGGCGAGGCCTATCTACATCGAGGCGAGACGGACAAAGCAAGAGAGAACACAAAGGCCGCGCTGGAGATTGCAACCCAACTCGGGGCAAAGGGCCGCTGCGCGTGGTGTAGCTATGTGTTAGCGGAAGTGGAGGCCAGTGACGGTAACTATGATGCTTCAGACAAGGCCCTTGACGATTCCAAGAAGCTCCACAGGGAATGCGGGATACTGAGCGACTACGTCTGCATCTGCACACTAGGCGCATGCAGCGCCCTCAAGCGTGCAGACGCACAGAAAGCACAAGATCACCTCGACGAAGCAGAGGAGGTGCTGCCTCAGGTAACTCAGCACCCTGTTTTGAGAGACTATTACGTCGCACGCGCGAGACTCGTTGCAGAACTCGGGCAGCTCGAAAATGCTGACAAAACCTTCAAGAGGGCGTTAGAGCATGCGGCACGCTGCATCGAGAAAACAAACTGCGGCTTGTATTATCGGTACGGCAGATTCCTTGCAGAATGGGTATTGGGCTCCAAGAAAGCGGCCCGTGAGTACTTGGAGAAGGCGCGCACTATCTATGAGCAGCGCGTAGCCCATGGCGCACACTCTGATGAGTTCGACCAAGTGAAGAACATTCTTGAATCACTCAAGAGAAATGAAGAACCATCCTGAGATACATTATTGGGTTCTGAAAGTTGTACACTTCTGACGAAAGGCGCAGCTTCACTTGCAAGACAGTGGCAGAGGTGTGCTTGAGCTAACACCGCAGGTCCGATGGCGCAACTCTATATCCCATATATAGAAAGCCCCTCGACATGCTTGCCGAAGGGCCTGTCATAGGTTCAATAGCCCAAGTCGGACGGTGCTAGAACCAAATCTCCGTAGGTACTTGGCATCTTTCGAATGCGACTTGTCAACACATTTCATTAGATTCATGGGGCTCATGAGGATGATCGCCTGATGCTTCACTGGAAAGCAGCATAATTCTAATGACATGTGCAACTTCAAAGCGTCCTTAAAACCAAAAGGTAGTCCCGCTTTTTGCCCAAGAGGTACACTTTCTTTATCATGTAGTTCTTCGATCTTCAGATTCTGTGTGAGATCGGTGCGATTCGTTGATAGTATGTGGTTAAGGAAGAGGATATTGTCACCTGCCACGTCCGTTTCTGAGACTCTCTCAGACAGAGCGGACTCTAAGCGCGACAAAATAACCTGTACCAAACTGTAACACTGTACCAGAACGTTACGCATCCTGATACACTGCCAACCCAGGCGCTCTCTGCGTTACGTGCTCGCAACCCTAATTCTCATGGTGAGTTACGGCTGTCATAATAATTACCGTTCCATTGGCACAGAGTTCGCGGTTGCCCATGCAATATTGCGGAAAAGGATGGCAGGAACAGTCTTGCCCAAGGCAGAAGATACGATAACCGGACTGGACCTGAGCCTTGGAATGGCTTCCTCTGCATGGATTCGGCGCCAGTTCATAGATGCGTTAGCGCTGTGTGTTTCCCCCCAAGAAAGTAGTGAGCGAGAGATGGCTGGATACTCTGTGAGAAGAGGCAGAAGGTTTACACTAATAGAAGTGATGATAGCCTTTGCCATTCTTGCGTTCGTTGTTATAGGACTGGGTCAAGCTATTCCAATAAGTGCGAGGACAACAGGGACTATCTCTGCGTGGTAAGTAGGTATGACAGACGATCGCCCAACTTGCAGCAGGTGTGGAGCGCCAATCAAGCAGGAAGATTTGGACAGAGGTGCAGCCATCTGCGAAGGAAGCACATTCTTCTGTGTCGACTGCGTTTCTGCCGTTTCCGAAGCGTTTTTTCACGACTCCATTGCCGAAGAGACAGAAACTCACGCGGGCGCGCTTTCCGCACAGGGAGTTTCCAAGGAAGAAAACCGCTTGCTCTGCAAGAAATGCGGAGTGCTTCTCACGCAGGAAGACATAGACAGGGGTATGGCTGTCTGCGAGGGAGGGCCATATTTCTGCTTTAAATGCATCACAGCGGTTATCAGCGTGTTCTCCGATACGGCTGACACAGAGGAACTTCTTGCCGTTACTGATGATGGCCTCGGCGGTTCAAGCGATCTGCGTGTGTCTCCCAAATACTGTTTGGGATGCTCCTATAAAATCGACCCTGTTGATATCCAGGAGAAGCGCGCGATATTCGATGGCACAAACTACTTCTGCCCGAAGTGCGCCGATTCATTCAGGTCCCTTTTGCGCGCGGTTCAGGAGCGTGAAGGTTTCGTCGGCGAAGAAGTCGTTGTCGCTGCTATCGCGCCTCGAAGCAAGCTCTGGTGGATTATCCCGCTGATTGCCTTCGGGCTTGCTGCAACTATAGCGAGCTACTTGTACATTACTGCTGAACCCAAGGAGGAAATTCTTACAGACCCGGTGCAAATCGAGGCGCGGCGTCTTGCCAGACAGTCATCGGTGGAGGCTCAAAAGCTCGCGGGCGAGGACGACTTTGCAGGTGCGTTTGCCAGGCTTCGTGAATACCCGGCCAAGTATCATAGAATGAAGTGGAAAACCTCGATAATCGAGAAAACACACGGCGATATTATTCAGATGCTTGTTAAGCGCTACGAGTCTATTCTCGATGAGGCAGGTAAGTTAAAAAACTTCCCCGATCCTGCTGCGCCGCTTGAGAAAATCGCCTTCCTGCGAAGGAGCATCGCCGAGCTCAATCCGAAAGACAAGAAGGATGAATTTGACAGATACCTCGCTGAAGCCGACAAGCTCGAAACCGAAGTAAACGCTCGAGTGGAAAGACAGATAGCCGAGTATAAGAAGCAAGTGGCGAATAGGAGACAGAGGTCAACCTCCTTAGAGGAGCGGATCGACTTCTACCTCAGAATGAAATCCAGCGATATAGAGCAAATAAGAACTGATGCAGCATCCAGAGCCGGGACCTTACAAGCCGAATTGGGCTCGTTGAAGGCACAGTTCAATGAGGCGAAAGACGCATGTGAATCGCTTGTTACAGCGGGGAGGCTGTACGAAGCGAAGCAGGCGTACAGCAGGTATACTGATTCCGGGGCACAGCAGGTCGCGGCCGAGGCAAAGAGAAGCTGCAATGAGATTGATGCCCTGATACAGAAACGTATCAGGGAATACGGGGATCGAGCTTCGGAAGCTTGGGCGGCTCTGTCCGGGCTTGCAATTGAGAAAGCGGAGCAAATCTACTCCCGTTACCTTAATGACCCGCTGCCTGAAATCAAGGAGGCTGCGGGCAAGGGCATTGCCGCGGTTAAAGTGCATAGTGAATTCCGCACGGCCCTTGCCCTTGCGGCAGGTTTTGAGCGAGAGGGGAAAATCATCGCCGCGCGGGACCTGTTCACCAGGTTCACTGCAACCCACATTCCCGGCAAGCTGCGGGAACTTGCATCTTCCAGGATAAAGGATCTGCAGAGCAAGATTGACTCCCTCACCGCGGGCATGGTCAAGATTCCGGCCGGGACTTACAGCCTTGGCAGCGAATCGAAGCAGGACGACAACCCGATTCACGAATTTACCACTGCAGAGTTCTACCTTGATAAATACGAAGTCACGAACGAGAAGTACCACGCCTTCATCCTCGCCACCGGCCACGAGCCGCCCAGGGGATGGTCCCGGGGCGCACCGCCGAAGGGGATGGTCAAGATGCCTGTCGTCGGGATAAGCGCGGAGGACGCCGCCAAGTACGCCGCATGGAAAGGCAAGCGCTTGCCGACCGAAAACGAGTGGGAGGCAGCGGCGCGTGGCCCGAAAAGCGCAGTCTACCCGTGGGGCGACGACTGGGGAGCCGGCTGCGCGAATATCGCGGGCAAGCAAGTTGCCCCGGTCGGTCATTACTCGAAGGATGTGAGCCCGTTCGGGGTCTGTGACCTCGCTGGCAACATCTCTGAGTGGACCGCCACCCGGAAATTGGAGAACAGTACGGAGCACGCCGTACGCGGCGGCAGCTTCAAAGACATCTCACCTGCCACAGCGCGCACTACGTTCAGGGATTTCCGGGAAGCCGGGAATAAGAATGTGAATATCGGCTTCCGGTGCGCTATGGATGCGTTGAAGTAGCGAGAATAATATGAGAGCGATTTGCAGGGTTCCGTTTACAGCGGCCATGCTTCTGGCAGCTGCGGTTTTGCTGTCTTCGTGCGGTCCGTTGGGGCCGGGATGGCTGTATCTCCCGTTTATGGAGCAGAAAAAAGACGAGGGAGAGCCGCCCGGTGATACCAGCGCGCCGGGTAATGTTGAGAACTTCACGGCGACCGGGCGGGACAGCGAGATTGACCTCACCTGGCTCGCGTCGCCTTACAGCGATTACGCCGGCGTTGTAATCAGGTCCTCGCAAACCGGCGCACCGGCGAAGGTCACAGAGGGCGCAGAAGTCTACAGGGGCATAGACAGCTCCTATACAGACACGTCGGTCGTAAACGGGACGACGTACTACTACACGGCGTTCGCGTACGACCTCTCGGGCAACTACGCACCCGGCGTCAGCGCATCCGCCACACCCCGGCCAGCCCCCGCCATAACGCAGGTTGTTCCGGACCACGGGCCTGCCGGAACCCCGGTCACCATAACCGGCAGCGATTTCTGCGATACCACGGGGATTGTGACCTTCTTCGATGGAGTCGGCGGCAACATTGCAAGCTGGGCTGACACGCAGATTGACTGCCTCGTCCCCCTGGGCGCAACAAGCGGAAATGTCACGGTGGTAACCCCATCCGGCACTTCTAACGGCGTGTACTTCGACGTCAACTCTCCGCCATCAGTCTCGATAATGCAGCCGTCGGGCGTTCAGACGGATGAAATTACCGTAAACTATACGCTGAGTGACAGTGAATCCGAGGACTGCTCGATAGAGGTGCTTTACTCGCCGAACGGCGGGACAACCTGGCTGATCGCTACAGAAGGTTCCGGGAGCGACGGCACAGCCGGCCTCGCAACCTCGCCCTCCGGCGAGTTTCACAAGTTCGTCTGGGACTCACTCGCCGATGGCGTTGGGTTCACGGCGGCAAATGACCAGGTCCTGCTTCGCATGACGCCGAGCGATCTGTACCAAGGTGCCGGCGAGGCGACAAGCGCTTTCACCGTGGACAATACGGCCTTTCAGCCGCCATATCTCGCCAGCCTCGACCCGACCTCCGGCGCGGTTGATGCGATCGTCACCATAAACGGCCTGAGATTCAGAGAGACGCAGGGTTCAAGCGTGGTCACCTTCTACGACGGCGCCGCCGGCATCCCTGCCACCGTCACTTCCTGGAGCAATACGCAAATTCTCTGCAAGGTGCCGGCGGGCGCGGCGACGGGTGATGTCACGGTCACAGTTGACGGCCAGGTTTCTAACGGGATCTTTTTCACCGTGACCGCCGTGCCAGCCCCTTCAATCACCTCAATCTCCCCCGACTATGGGCCGACCGGGACGACTGCGACCATATCTGGTTCCAACTATGGGACGACCCAGGAAACCGTCACCTTCGGTGGCGGCGCGGTCGCTACCGCGTTCACAAGCTGGACCGACACGCAGATTATATGCGATGTCCCGGCAAGCGCTGTCACCGGGAACGCGAGCGTGACCGTCGGCGGAATCACATCTAACGGGATTCTGTTCACGGTTGACAACAAGCCTGTGGTCGCGGTCTACGATCTTGCCCCGGGCATCTACGACGGCGAGATAACCCTGACCTATGACCTGGCGGACGCGGACGGGGAGTCCTGCGACATATCCGCCAAGTATTCTCCGAACGGCGGCGCGAACTGGTACAATGCCACCCTGACGGCAGCATCCTCGGGAACGATAAGCGGGAACGTAATCCAGGATGTTGCGCCGGGCACGGCGCTGACCTTCACGTGGAACTCCCTCGTTGACGGCGTCGGCATCTCCGGGCAGGACGATGCTGTCCGCATCAGGATTACCGCAAACGACGGACAGCTCACAAGCGACCCCGACGAGACATCCGACTTCTCCGTGAGCAACCAGCCAGACCCTCCCTCGGGTTTGGCCGGGGGTGCGAACAGCACAAGCGCGATAACGTGGACATGGGTGGACAACTCTTCCAACGAGACGGGATTTGAGATTCAGGACGGTGCACACAGTGCGAAGGGGTCCGTCGGCGCGGATGTCACCTCCTGGCAGGAGGGCGGGCTTTCCGAGAACACCCAGTATACGAGACACATCCACGCCCTGAGAAGCGGCCCGCCCGCCGTCTACAGCGACCCCTCCGACGATGCGAGCTGCTATACGCTCGTCCACGACGCCGCCGGGGGCGACTTCGCCCTGAGCATCGGGGCCGTCCTGACTATAGGCTCCGGCACCAGTTCGCAGAGGTATCCGGTTGAAAACGAAGTAAAGTACGTAAGATGCCAGATACTTCTTCTCGCAAGCGAGATAGGACAGGCGGGGACGATTGAGAAAATCGCCTTCCAGCGCGCCGCGGACAGCACTGTCCCGGTTCAGCTCGAAAACGTCACCATCCATATGACTCACACGAGTAACACCACACACACACTATGGAGCGACACTTCAACCCATACCCTTGTATTTCCGTCGTCCGGCAGCGGCCCTCTGGATATACCGGTCGGCTCTGCCGGGGCCTGGTTTGAGATACAACTCGCCACGCCGTTCAGTTATGACGGCACCTCTAACCTGCTGGTGTCTTACTGGTGCGAGAACACGTCGATTCCGGAAGGCCCTCTCATGTGGCGCTCTCATCTCCCCACAAATAGATGTATTGCCGGGAGAAGCAGCACCAATCCCGCGCCACCCGTGGGCGGAATACCCCTGCCGAACGTCCAGTTAACCATCGGCACGGTCGGGAGCGTCAGCATATTCATCACGGAGCCGCCGAACCCGACTGCGGGATTGACGGCAGTGAAGATTGAACGGGATTCGAGCGACTCCTTCACCGCCCCGGTCCTGATTCAGGACTATGCTGCGACTTACGCGAATGCTGATGACCCGGGAGCCGGAAAATGGTACTATAGGATAAGGTTCAGAAACGCCGCCGGAATCGAATCCGCCTATTCCTCAGGAAACAGCGTAACAGTCCCTTAGGAGACGCTTTTGCAGTTGTCGGCTCGACATGGAGAAGGAGGGACATGCGTGAAACCGGGTTTCCGCCGTATCGGAATAGTCCTGGTGCTCGCGTTCGCGGGCTGCGGCATCGGAAAACCACTGCGCCTGCAGGACACGCCCCTGGCTCAGAGGACCGCCGCCTTCACGGAGCCCCTTGATTATGTCGTCGCGGTCATGCCTCCCGAGATTGCCTGCGACCCGGAAGCCGATGCAGTCGAGGAGCGGGCGAAGTTCGTCGAAGTTCCCCGGGAGCTGCTTCAGAACACCATGGTGGGCGCCCTTAAGCAGTTCCCCATCTTCACCGAAGTGCTCAGCATCGGCCCCGCGGAGCTTGAGGGCGAGCCCCGCGCCGTCGCGAAGGAAAAGGGTGCCGACTTGCTGCTGCGCAGCACGCTGCGCGAAGCACGCGTGAGCTACCTCGGCAGAGGCTGGCTCCTGCTCGCCAAAATCCCCGTCTTTCTCTTCAGCGAATTCCTCAGCGCCCTCATTGCCGACGAGAGATACTCGGCCAGGCTGGTCGTTGATGCAACCATCGAAAGCACCTACAACGGCCAGGTGGTCTGTTCCAGGCAGTTCGCCGTGGATGTCAAGGCCAAACTCGACGACTACCAGCGCGGATTCAAGATTTACGGCATAATGCGGGTCCCATACGCCCTCAACGACAAGAATTACAAGAGAGTTTCCGACGTGCTCGTACCCCACGCACTCGCCCACCTGCAGCGTGAACTTCTGGCCGATGTGCTGGAGAAACTGGTCCCGCAAATCCAGGCCGAGGATTTTGACGAGAAAATCGGCAGGCCGCGCCCCGAGGAACGCGTGGTTCCTGCTTCCGCCAAGCTGGCGCTTGTCTTCGGCGTGAACAAGTACAGCGACCCCCGCGTTCCGGAACTCAGGTTCGCCGAAGCTGATGCAGTCTCGTTCGCCACCAAACTCAAAGAGGTCGGGTTCGATCCGGAAAGCGTCGTGCTCGCGACCGGCGAGAATGCCCGCAAGGAGTCAATTCTGGGAAGACTCAGGGCGCTCAAGACGCCCGGCTCGTCCAAGAGGCGGCTGCTCGTACTCTACTTCGCCGGCTGCGGGGTATCTCGCCGCATAGGTAATGCAACTCGGCTCTACCTCCTGCCACGGGACGCGAATTCTGCTGACCCGAAGAACACTGCAGTTGACCTTGAAGAGATAACTGCCATCCTGCAAACGCTGAACATACCTAACATTGTAGTATTTGTAGACGCAGGCTTCGCAGGTGAGCGAGCGCTTCGCCCAGGCAGCAGAGTCTCCCGGTTTCCAGCGTCATTCTTCAAACAGAATGTGACATTCGTCTTTGCCGCCACCCCTGAGCAAGGTGTTCACGAGAATAAGGCGTTAGGCCACGGCCTTGGCACCCATTACTTCCTTGAAGCCTTCTCGTCGTGGGCTGACACAGACAGAAACGGTGTGCTTACGCTTGGGGAACTCGCTACCTACGCTCAACTCGAACTCCGCCGCCAGTCGCGTGCATTAGGGAAAGAGCAGACGCTGACCGTGATTGGGCCGACAAGTGTCCCCATTGGCGTGCTGAAGGAATAGCGCGCATTTCGCTGGAAGAACCGAATCGTTTTGCGGTAGTCTGCTGGTGCACATGGCGTGACACAGTCTAGACGTGCCTGTAGTTATGGCAATATCCCGGTGGTGGCGGCACAGCCAATGCTCAACACCGCTGACCGGACTGCCAGGAAGAGCGCAACATATGGAAGCAACTGCTCAAACTTATCCGTGCAAAACTCAGACACGTGACTAACCTTGTAGTTTTCTATCAGCTTAACGCCATTGGGGAAGAAGGCCCCGAGACAAATAAGTTGTGATAGACTTACAGGATAGTCTAAAAGTCAGAGCTAAGTACTAAGAATGAAGAGATGCAGTTGCTCATAACATATTTTTGTGCCCCAAGAAATTCTTTGCATAGACTGATATGAGTATAATCTAGCATTTTCAATCAGAAGTTTCGCATTTCTGACGTCGTGTGCAGCTTTGTCTGCCAAGCAGCAGCGGGGATGTGCTTAAGCTAACACCACAAGTGCGATGCCGTAACTCTATATCCCACATATAAAAGGCCCTTCGACGTATCCTCGCCGAAGAGTCCGTCATAGGTTCAATAGCCCTAACGGGATTTGAACCCGTGTCTCCACCTTGAGAGGGTGGCATCCTAAACCGAGCTAGACGATAGGGCCATTTTTATGGCTGGGGTGCAGGGATTCGAACCCCGATCGACGGATCCAGAGTCCGCTGTCCTACCATTGGACGACACCCCAGTCAGTCTGTCAATGAACAGGGCGCCAATTATCCGGCTCCGGCGCCGCCTTGTCAACCGCTTTCTTCACTTCCCACGCTCGCGCCGGCCCGCCGCAGTCTTCTGGCGCACGCTTCCGGGCCGAGGAACTCCATTACCTCGAATATCCCCGGGCTTATGCTCTTGCCAGTAAGAGCGACGCGCGCCGGGTGAATCAGTTTCGCGGCATCCAGCCCGAACTCTTCCGCCATCCCGCGCATAACCGGCTCAACAGTATCGACGTTAAACTCGGGCAGGCCTTCCAGCCTTTCCGCCAGTACAAGCAGGTTTTCAGCAGTACGCTGCTCCGACAGATGCTCTTCGACCGCTTCCCTCTCGGACTCGAAGTTGTCGGTAAAAAGATAGTCCGCCCTCTCGCAGAACATGACGAGCGTATCGAACCTGCCTCTGAAAAGCTCCATCGCCCGCGCGATTTTCGGCCTGTCCGCCTCGCCGGCGAAGTGGCGCTCTTCGAGAAACGGCAGCAGCAGCTCGACTAGCCTGCTCGTGTCCGCCTTCTTGATATGCTCGCCGTTAATCCAGTTAAGCTTGTCGCGGTCGAAGATGGTCGAGGTCTTCTTCATGCGCTTCATGGAGTAGAGCTTGACCATCTCCTCGACCGACATTATCTCCCTGTCGCCGCCAGGGCTCCAGCCCAGGAGCGCGAGAAAGTTCAGAAGCCCCTCCGGCAAGTACCCCGCCCTGCGGTAGTCGGTTATCGCGGTGGCTCCATGGCGCTTCGAGAGGCGCTTGCCGTCGGTGCCCATGGTAAGCGGCATGTGCGCGAACTTCGGCGGCTTCACGCCGAAGGCCCGGTAGAGCGCAAGCTGCCTCGGCGTGTTCGAGATGTGGTCGTCGCCGCGGATAATGTGCGTGATGTCCATGTCAATATCATCTACAACGCAGGCGAAGTTGTACGTGGCGGCTCCGTTCGAGCGGATTATCACGAAATCCTCGATAAGCGATGCGTCGAACTCTATCTTGTCGTGAATCAGGTCATAAAAGAAAAGCGGCATGTCCGGTACCTTGAAGTAAACCGCCTCGGCGCTCTCTTCTTCCTCCGTCGGCACTTCGGTTGAAACTTCAAGTTTCTTATGCCGCCCGGAGCGCTTGCCCCCCTCGACGACCTCGCCCGTGTCGCGCTCCACGCTCCTGTAGGCAAGGCCGACGTCGAGCAACTCCTGCGCCTTTTGCCTGTAAAGATCAAGGCGCTCGCTCTGCCTGTAGAGCTCGTCCCAGTCCATGCCGAGCCATTTGTGCGAATCGAGAATCTCATCGAGAAACTCGGGCTTCGAGCGCTCGGGGTCGGTGTCTTCTATGCGCAGGATGTATTCGCCGCCCTGGCGCCGGGCATAGAGCCAGTTGAAGAGCGCCGTCCGGCTGCCACCCACGTGCAGGTACCCGGTCGGACTCGGTGCAAACCTCACCCTGACTTTCTTCTGTTCCGTCAAGTTTATCCCTGTTTCTGCTGCTGCTTCTGGATGCGGGCCCATTCGTCGCGCAGCGCCACGGTCCGGTTGAAGACAAGCTTGTCGGGCGTGGAGTCGGGGTCAACGACGAAGTAACCCTTGCGCTCGAACTGGCACATGTATCCGGCTTCGGCGCCTTTCAGGCCCGGCTCGACCCGGCATGAGTCCAGCACCTCGAGCGAATTCGGGTTGAAGTAGTCCTTCCACGTCTTGCCTTCCTCCACGCCGGTCGGGTACGGCTTGACGAAGGCCCGGTCGTAGATTCGCACTTCGGCCTCGAGCGCGTGCTGCGCCGAGAGCCAGTGCAGCGTAGCCTTCACCTTACGCCCGTCAGGCGCGTCTCCACCCTTCGTCTCCGGGTCGTAGGTGCAGCGAAGCTCGACCACCCTGCCGTTCTCGTCCTTGACAACATCGGTACACGTGATGAAATAGGCATAGCGCAGCCTGACCTCCCGCCCCGGCGCAAGCCGGTAGAACTTTTTCGGCGGCTCCTCCATGAAATCGTCCCGCTCGATGTAAAGCTCGCGCGAGAAAGGCACCCTGCGCGTGCCGGCGGACGGGTCCTCCGGATTGTTTACCGCTTCGAGTTCCTCGACCTGTCCTTCCGGATAATTCTCTATTACCACTTTCAGCGGGTCGAGCACACCCATTACGCGCGGCGACCGCTTGTTGAGGTCGTCGCGCAGACAGTGCTCGAGGAGCGCGATGTCAACCGTGCTCTCGACCTTCGCCACGCCTATCGTGTCGCAGAACTCGCGAATCGCTTCCGGCGTGTAGCCGCGCCTGCGCAGCCCCGCGACGGTAGGCAGCCGCGGGTCGTCCCACCCGCTGACGTAACCTTCGTTCACAAGTTCGGTGAGCATCCTCTTGCTCATGACTGTGAAAGTAAGGTTGAGGCGGGCGAACTCGATTTGCCGCGGGTGATAGACGCCGAGCTGGTCGAGGAACCAGTCGTAAAGCGGTCTGTGGTTCTCGAACTCGAGCGTGCAAATCGAGTGCGTTATGCCCTCGATGGAGTCGGACTCGCCGTGCGCCCAGTCGTAGGAGGCGTATATGCACCACTTGTCGCCCGTGCGCGGGTGAGAAGCTTTGATAATGCGGTACATTACGGGGTCGCGAAGGTTGATGTTCGGCGAGGCCATGTCGATTTTCGCCCGCAGCGTCTTCGACCCCTCTTCGAACTCGCCTGCGCGCATCCTCTCGAAAAGTTCGAGGTTCTCCTCGATGGAGCGGTTCCTGTACGGACTGTCCTTTCCCGGCTCCGTAAAGGAACCCCTGTTCCAGCTTACCTCTTCGGAGGTCTGGTCGCAGACGAATGCCTTGCCGTCCTTTATCAGCTTGACGGCCCATTCGTAGAGCTGGTCGAAGTAGTCGGACGCGTAATACTCGTGCTTCCCCCAGTCGAAGCCGAGCCAGCGTACATCCTCCTTTATGGCGTCGATGTATTCCTGGGTTTCCTTGAGCGGGTTAGTGTCGTCGTAGCGCAGGTGGCAGCGTCCGCCGTACTGCTTCGCAATGCCGAAGTTCAGGCATATGCTTTTTGCGTGGCCTATGTGGAGATAGCCGTTGGGCTCCGGCGGGAAACGCGTGATAATCCCGGTGTGCTTGCCTGTTTTCAGGTCCTCGTCTATTATCGTCCTTATGAAGTCCGGTCCCGAATCCGGCCGCTCTTTACCCATGGTCCACGTTCCTTTCAGTCTGCACGGCACCCTGCGGTTCAGGGTCTGAATTCTACGCGCGCACCCCGCGACTGTCAAGCAGTCGCCCTGAAACAGCGAATGTTCCGGGTCGATATGCGCATATCAGACCACAGTCTTTGCCAAAGGTTAACATTTTTTGTAAGTGTAGTAAATTGTTGAAGATAGCCTGCCGATATAGATAGCGGAAAAGGCAAGCAAGAGACGACGGCGAGAAGTAACAAGTCTCAAGCAAGAGCCCAATCCCACCAGTTGAAAACCAGTGAGCCTCGAGTGCGGAATATGTCCGCGCCGAGTGAGGGGGACGAAAAGGGTTGAAAAATCCTCGGACATGGGTAGAAATAGACCTCGGAAAAGTTCAAGCCAACATTGACGCAATCAGACGCCACCTCACCCCCGGAACAAGCATTCTCGCGGTAGTCAAGGCCGACGCTTACGGCCACGGCGCAATTGCCGTCGCTCGCACTGCGCTCGCAAGCGGGGCGTCCATGCTCGGCGTGGGCGACTCGACCGAAGCGCTGGAACTTCGCGAGGCGGGAATAAGGGCGCCCATAATAATCCTCGGTGCAGTCTGCGACCAGGAAATAGACTGCATAGTGCGCAACAACGTGACCCCGACGGTCCACTCGCCCGAGAGGCTCAGGGACCTGAGCAGGGCCGCGCGCCGGCGCCGTTGCAGGCTCCCGGTGAACATCATGGTCGATACAGGCATGGGCCGCGTCGGCGTGAGGCCGGAGAGCACTCTGAAGCTCGCCGCCGCGGTATGTGACGACCCGAACCTCGAATTGCTCGGCGTATCGACGCACTTCTCATGCGCGCACTTCGAGGACAAGACATTCGCTTACGAACAGCTCGGCAGATTCCACAACGCTCTGGCGAGCCTGCGCGACGCGGGAATAAACCCGCCCGTGATACACGCGGCAAACACGGCCGCGCTCTTCTCCATGCCGGAGGCGCACTTCGACATGGTGCGGCCCGGCGCCGGAATATACGGCATCGACCCCGGCAATCTCGCGCCAAGGGGCATCCGGCTCTCGCCCATCCTCGAATGGAAGACGCAGGTCGTCTACTGGAAATGGGTCGAGGAAGGCACCCCAGTCGGCTACAGCATGGCTTACCGCGCACCGAGGCGCACGATAATCGCGACGCTCCCGGTGGGCTATGACGACGGATACAGCTTTTCGTTCTCAAACACCGCGGAAGTCCTTTACAAAGGCCGGCGCTGCCGCGTTGTCGGCAACGTCACCATGGATTATATAATGGTCGATCTCGGCGAGGTACCCGATGTGCGAGTCGGCGAACAGGTAACACTTCTGGGTACCGACGGCGACGCCGAGGTAGGGGCGTCCGAACTTGCAAGGCTCATGGGGGCACCACCTTATGTGGTAACGAGCCTGCTCGGGCGAAGGGTCAAGAGAATATATAAAGACAGCTCCGGCTCTGAACTCCAGGTCGGGGCGGTGAGCAGTAAGAAGCTTCACGTCAGGCCTTACGAAGTCCTGGCGATTAAATAGACAGCAACTGCCCCCTCACACGGCCCGCGTGTCGCCGCACGCGGGCCGACCCCGTTTTAGGACTTCCCGAAGCTCACTCACCGTCCCAGAGGACGCATCTGACGGGCTCGCCCTTCCCTATGGCCCGCAGGCAGGAGTTGCAGTAGGTGCAACGGCGCACCTGGTCGGCCGCGCCCGCCTTTTCCTTGTTCGGAAGGTCGTAATCGGCAAGTATAGCCCTGCCCATGGCCACGAGGTCGCACTTCTCCTGCTCGATAAGCCTAGTCGCAAGCCCGGTGGTGGGTATCTTGCCCGCCCCGATTACGGGAATGCCGACGACCTGCTTGATTCTCTCTGC
Organism: uncultured Planctomycetota bacterium; assembly: GCA_964641955.1. Taxonomy (GTDB): domain Bacteria; phylum Planctomycetota; class SKW154; order SKW154; family DAOVDS01; genus CAZXNM01. The sequence goes on along the minus strand of CAZXNM010000024.1, from coordinate 41,004 downwards.
AAGGTGAATGTTGGGCGCATCTGGGAATTCCACGCCCGGCTCGCACCGGCTCACGGAATAAGATTCTTCTCCGTCCTCGCGCCTCGCGCCGGCGGAGACATGGATGAAGTTTGCGCCGGCCTCTTCGAGCGCGCCCGCTATCTCGCAGGCGTCTTTGAGGGTGTTGCCGCCGGCTATGAACTCGTCGCCGTTTATCCTCACGCCTATGACGTTGGGCTGCTCCCACTTGCGGCGGACAAGTCCTATTATCTGCCTGATAATCTCCACCCTCTGTTCCGGCCCGCCGCCGAACTTGTCGGTGCGGCGGTTGGCGCGCTTCGAGAGGAAGTCGGCCAGCGTGTAGGAGTGCGCCGCGTGCAACTCGATTACATCCGCCTCGGCCTGCAGCGCGCGAAGCACCCCCGCCGCGAACTCGATAATCAGGGTCTTGAGGTCGTCCCCGCTCAGGTCGCCGGGCGTGAGGTTCAGGAACCTGATTCCGTCCGCAATCTGGACCGAGACAGCCGCGCCTTCCTCGTGAATCGCATCCACGAGCCTCTTGAGAATGGGGACGTGCGCCTTGTCCCATATCCCGAGGCCGGCAAGCCTGCGCTTCTCGTTCACGCTGGTCGCCTCGAGCGTGACTAGGCCCACGCCGCCGTGTGCAACCGCCTTGTAGTGCTTGAGTATTTGAGGCGTTACAAGCCCCGTCTTGTCCGAGTACCGCGTCACCATGGGCGGGAAAACCAGCCTGTTGCGAAGCTTCATGTGCAGCAGCTCGAACGGCCTGAAACACCCGACTGACCGCTCCGCATCTATAAGGCGCTTTTCAAGCTTCTTGAGCTTCTCCTCGATGTCGGGCGCGGGCGTGTGAACGCCGAGTTCCCAGTTCATCACGAGGTTGGTGTCCACGCCCATGAGCCGCGCGAACTGGGACATCGCGAGCCCGGAGCTTTTTCTTATCCACTTAACCTGTTCGTTGGTTATCACGTGATGCTCCCTTTCAAGCCTTGCCGGCCCAAAATATACCCGACCACAGCCCCGAGGTCAAGTGCAACAAACGGGACGACACGCCTCTCGCGGAAGATTCTGCTCTTGCTTTCCGCCGCACATTGTGATATAGTACCAGTGTTATGAGAAGGAGTAGATGATGTCGTTCTGGCGCAAGCTGTTCTGGTACCCCCTAAGCGATGAAAGAGTGAATAAGACAAGCACGAAGATAGCAACGACAGCGTTCTGTGTTCTCGTGATTCTCTTCGCTTGGTTGGTCTTTACGACAACGGACAAAGGACTGCCGACAACTGAGGAGCAGATTGCTATAAGTAACTTGCGTACAATCAGCTCAGCGCAGGAGGCCTACTACAAGGAACACGGCATTTTTGGTACACCCGAAGCCTTACGGAAATCGGATTTTATCTCCGCTTCCCTGGCCGACTCCATGATTCGCTCGACGGCGAGTCACAAGTATCGCTATGCATGCGCCTTCAGTGAAGCAGAATGGTGCTGTGTCGCAGTACCTGTTGAGATTGGCGAAGGACATTCGAGGAGCTTCTTTGTCGACCAGAACGGTATTGTTCGCTGTAGAGCCCACAAAGCTGCTGACGTAAACGAGCCTGCAGACACCACATCACCAACACTCGATAAATGGCACGAGAGGAACAAGGACAAGTAATCCTGTCTGAAATCGCACTTCATGCGAAAGTTGTGGCTGTGTTGTGAGTCGAGTCTTTCAGAACTCCCGGCCTTCGGGCTCTTTCTTTGGAGCTTCTTCCTTCTTTTCTTTGGTTTCTTCCGTTTTCTCGGCAATCTTCTTCCATTGCTTGGGCGTGGGGAAATGGGTTCCCGGTCCCTCCGGCGGGTCGGCGTCGGGGGCGAAGACCTTTTTACCCCACTCCATCCACTTCTCCTGCAGACTGTCGAAGGTCAACTCCAGTCCTTCCAGCACCTTGCTTATATCCTTGCCATCGGCTATGCCCAGAGCAATCTTGTCGAGCCAGTTCTGGTGCTTCTGGTCGAGGAAAGCGACGAGGCTCGCAAGCTGCGCGTACTGCCTGCCCGAAATGCGCATTGTCAGCAACTCGCTTAGAGGTCTGAAAAATGACCTTTTCGTTATCGGCCGCGAGAAATTGTCAATAAAAACCTTGCGCCCGAGCGACTTCGGATAGAGGCAGAGCTGGAGGTAGTTGGCGAATCCCTCCTGCAGCCAGGAATGCCTTCGCTGTCCGGGCAGGAGCCTGAGTTCGCGCGAGGCGATGGCGTGCACGAGCTCGTGGAAGTAGACGGGCCTGTCAGCGCCGTAGCGGGCGCTGTAAGTCGAGGCTGCGATGTCCTGTACCGTGTAGCCGCCCGCGCCCGGCGCGCCTATAGAGACGTTCCACTGCTTGCCGAGCCGCTCGTAAAATTTCTTGTAACCGCCCTGGTCCTTGAAAACGAGGAGCGAAACAGGCACGCCCTCGTTTATCGGTCGCCGGGCCGTCTTGAAAGTCGCTTTTATCCATTCGAGGATAGGCGTGATTTTCTCGCTCATCTTTTTAAGCGCCGCCTCGTCGAGCTCTTCCATCGCATCCGTGGCGATGAAGACACCCTTCTCGTTCAGGCTGCGAAACTTTCCGGTAAAGGCGACCTTCGCCACCCAGTCCGGCTCGGGAAACGCGCTCTTCTCGCCCTTGTCACCGTGCAGGAACCTGATATCGTCCAACTTCACATCGCCCGCGCCTTCCTCGATGTTCAGAACGAGGTATTTCGCCTCGGACCAGCTTGCAGTGCGCCCGTTCGCCCAGCGCCAGAGGTACAGCGGCCATTCGACCTTCTGCCAGCCCTTGCCGCCATCCATTTTGAACATCCTCTGCCATATCTGGTTCTTGTCCTTGTCGAGCACGTTCCATCGCAGCTTCCACTCGCCTTCCTTCTCCGGGAGGCTGACGTGCGCGCCGAGCGCTCTGAAGCACTGGAGTTTCGATTTCTCCGGCAAACTGAATAAAAGCTGTGAGGGATTGCGTCTCTCCTCCGGCACGTTCACTTTGAGGTAGCCGGTGCCTGCGGGGCACTTCTCCTCACCCTTCACGACTTCGACTTCAGCCCGCAGCACTTCGGAGCCCTCGGGCGTAGACTCCTCGAAATCGGCTACAATCACATCCTTCGATGCTTCTGCAGATTTCTCGGGAGACTTCGGCAAAGCATCCGCGCCCTCCTGGGCGAAAGCTCCCGTCGGAATCAGCAGGGCGAGCAGAATCGCTACTACTGCGGATGCATGACCGATAATGTTCCCTGTTTTCACGATTGCTCCTCCTGCAAGCGGATAAATATATCCTTGTGAAAAGTCTTTTCTAATTGTCTCTGGCTTTCCCGCGAGACTTTGATGTCCCGGCCTTGCGCAGCCACTTTCTCCATGCCCTGATGGACTCGTTGAGCTTATCGATTCCTTCTTCAGCAGTCGGGATAGCCGGGCCGTCCTCGAACATTCCGGACAGCGCGGTCAGGATTTTTCGCTGCAGCGAGGTATCTGTCTGCCCCTCTTCGACCGGCTTGAGAACGCGCACTACATACTTGATGGCGTCCTTTTCTTTTCGTTTCGCTATGATATCGACGACGGCCGCCCTCAACTCGTCGCCGCTCTTGTCCATGGCGACGATGCGGCCGAGAACCTCGGCTGTGGATATTCCTTCGACAAACTTGAACGGCAGGGAGTACTCTACGCCGTTCACGAGTATGCTGTCGCCCTTCTCCTGGATGCTCCACGGGCCCGCCGGCAGCGGGAACGCCTCGCCGTCAATCACGAGCTGGTTGCCGCGAACCATGACATTGCTCGGGCCGTTCCAGTAGGCCAGTCCCATAACGCCGGAAATCACCTCCGCTATCAGGGCCTCGCGGTCGGCGTCGGTCGAGCCTGCGGCGAGCTTGCGCACCAGGTAGAATTCGGACAACTTGATGCTCTTGAGCTTCTCGATAATTTCCGTCCTGAACTTCTTCTCGTTTTCCCCGATTTTACCAATAATATCTTCAGCCAGCGCCTTGACCTGCGCATTGTCAGAGCCGCTCAGCTTCTCCAGCTCCGGCAGCGCGGCCTTTCCGGTCTTGACCAGCTCGTCGAAAGCCTTCTTGCGGATATCGCCGTCCTCGCTTCCAAGCTGTCCGGCAAACTTCTGTATATCGGCCTCGACTTTGGCTTTCTTGTGCTGTTCATACTCAAGGACTATCTTGTCCACGGCGGTCCTGTCTTCCGGCGAAATCCAGTGGAAGGCCGCCAGGATTCGCTCCGCTCTCGTCTTGACTTCCATGTCGTCCGAATTCCTGATTGTCGCCACGGCGGGAATGACAGCTTCGCCGATTTCAATCAGCTTTTTCGTGGCTTCTTCGCGCTTCTCCCAGTCCTCGACGCTGAGTTGCTTAACAAGCGCTTCTATCTTCGCCTTGAGTTCCGGTGCAACTTGCAGCGTGGCCGCAGGTGCCGCTGGCTTTGCAACCACATTCTCTTCAGCCGGCTTTTCCTTCTGTGGCTCAGGTTTCTCTTCGGGAGCTTTCTCCTTCTCTGCAGCCTCTTTCTCGGGAGCTTCCGGTGCGGCAGGCTCGTCCTCGGGCACAAGCTCCTGCCCGAACGCATTGAACTGGAAACAAATCAACGCTGCGAACATCACCAACCAGACTCTCATTACTGACCTCCCTTTCGATTATCAGGCGCCTTTTCCATTCGAATCCAAACTGTCAATTTAATCTCCGAACCTGTATTCAGCCTTGTCCTTGTTTGCGCTCCACCACGCATTCCAGTTGTCGAGCGCTTTTTCTATCTTATTCAGAGTGGAATTCCGCATGGGACCGAACGGCTGCCCCGTCAGCTTCCTGAGTACGCCTGCAGTCTCGACGAGCATTGCCCCCTTGGATATGTTAAGCAGCGATATGAGCACGCCGACGGCCTGCTTCGCGCCGCGCAAGGCGAGCGCCCTGAGCGACTCGACCCTGAGCGTCATCTCGACAGTCTTGTCGCACGCCATAAAGGCGAGCACTCCGTCCGGCGTCATCTCGCCGCGAAGGAGCCGCGCAAGCTCGGCGTCGAGCATTACCGGCTTGCCGTGCACGTCGGTCGCTACTTTGACCGCGCTGCCTTTGCCGAGAACTATCGTGTCAACTTCCTTTACCCGCGACATCAACCCCATGGTTTCCCTGAGCAGCTTCGCCGCAACCCTGTCACTCGAGCCTTCCCATTCGTCGGTCAGGGTCTCCACAAGGTAATAGGCGAAGTGCGGAATTGTCTTTACACTGCCGACCGATGCCTTGAACTGCCGAAAGGATTCTTCGATATCCCTGTCTGCGCCGCAGTACATGATTTCATCTTCTATTCTCTTCCTGTCCGCCTTGGTGACGTAGTGAAGCTCGTTTATCACTCTTCCCGCCTGGACCTTCAGGTAGGCATCTTCGGAGTTCAGCAGCTCCTCGACAGCTTCAGCCGCGGGCCTGCCCATCCTGATAAGCTGCCTGACCGCCAATTCCCTTGCGGCGCCATCGCCGGATTTGAGCTCTTCGACAAGCTGCTGTACAGACTTGTCCTGCTGCAGCGGCCCGGCTGTGACCACCCTGCACGCTGCGCTTACCGCGACCGCCAGCACGAACGCAGCCATAATCCCTGCGAGCGCGGCACCGCCCGCCGTGGTCCGAAGCGTCCTGTCCTTATCGAGAATGCCGGCAACCCGGTCCTCGAGCTTCCACCTCGGATGCGCAAGCCCGACTGATGCGGGCGTCCGGTGGAAGATGGTCGTCTTCTCCGCAAGCCCGAGCAGAATCCGCGCGTAGGAAGGCGCCTGCGTGGCGCCGAGCACGAAGTTGTCGCATACCTCCTCGCGTGCAGTCGCAAGCTCCCTGTTGAGCAGGCGAAGCAGCGGGTGCGGCCAGAGCAGTATGCCGGCCACCCGCTGAACCAGTCCGATAACGTGGTCGCGCTGCACAACGTGCGCTATCTCGTGTACGAGCACGTCGCGAAGCTCTTCCTTCTCCAGCGAGTACGGCAGATAGGTCGGCAGTATCACCAGCGGGTTGAGTATTCCTATCGAGACGGGGCTGTTTATGACGGACGAGGTTACAATGGGAGGAAGGTTCTTCACCCCGACCGTGCTTCGCACCTGCGCCAGCACATCCTCGAAATCCTCGGTGTCGAGCGGCTGAACCGCCCTGCGAAGCGCCGCGTGCACGCCGAACCCGTATATCAGGCGCACAGTATAGAAAACGACGCCCGCCAGCCACACGGCGAAGAGTACCGCGAGAATCGTACGCACCGTCTGACCGGACGCAGCAGGCTCGGTCTGCGAACCGGTCGATTGCGTTCCCGCTGCCGGTGTCTCCCGCGACTCATCCGGAGCCGCGCCCGCAGTCGCCGGGGACATTACATTATCATTCATGCCGATGGTTACAGCCTCGGATTCCGGTGTCTGCGGCGCTTCGGCGCTGGCCACAGGTATCTCCACGAGAGAGACACCCGTCAGGCTCCACGCGAGCGCCGTAAACGGGCTCGCCAGCGCGCATATCAGCACGCAAATCCAGACCGCGTGCCGCAATGCAGCCCTGCGCCGCAGAAAGAAGCGCGAGAGCACGAGGCCGACAAGCACGACGAACGCAGTCTGCACGAGGGCGCTCGCCGCCACCTGGAAGAAACCATCACCGGGATAGTATTGCAGCAGCCATCTCATGACTGTTTCTTCTCCGCTTTCTCAATCATCGCCCTTATGCGGGCGGCTTCCTCCCCGGAAACCCCGCGCCCCTTGAGCAGCGCCATCACAAGCTCTTCCGCAGAGCCCTCGAACGCGCTGTCCACAAGCTGCGAGACCATGTTCCCCAGCACGGCGGAACGCTCCGGTACCGCCGAATAGAGAAACGTGTTGCCCTCGCTGCGATGCTTGAGCCAGCCCTTCTCTTCAAGGCGTGTCATCAGCGTTTGAATCGTGTTGCGGGCAACGCCGCGGCGCTTGTGCAGCACCTTCCAGACATCCGAGACTGTTGCTTCGCCCTCGTCCCAGATAACGTTCATGATTTCCAACTGGGCCTCGGAAAGCGAAGGCAGTTGTTCGCGGTCTACCATGACTCCTCCCGTATACTTGCCTACAACTGTAGTCCTATACCTACGATTGTAGGCAGGTGTTGGCTTGATTTCGACAAATTTCTGAAAAAAATCTGCCACTATGGCAAGGCTTGAGGCGTGAGACCTGAGTTCAATTGGCTATTGGCCGCCTGCGGAGCAGGCGTATTGGCTTATTGGCTTCTTATTGGCGAAGCCGCTTGACACACCGCCCTGTCTTGTTGTATACCCTTACCTGCCGGTAATGGAGGATTCCCCATGTCGTGTCCGGAAGGATGAAGCATGAAGGCACGCATCAGAACCAGGATTTTTGAAATCCTGGAAGTATCAAGACCTGGTGATTTCCTCAGCCGGTTTTTTGACGTTTTCATTATCTCGCTAATAGCACTGAACGTTATAGCTGTCATCTTGGAGACGGTTGAAAGCCTGTCTTCTCATTATGGGAGATTTTTCAATGGCTTTGAAGTCTTCTCGATAGCCGTATTCACTGCCGAGTATTTGCTGAGAATCTGGAGCTGCACTGCAGACAAGAGATTCTCCCATCCTCTCGCTGGAAGAATCAGATTTGCCCTGACGCCAATGCTTGTCATAGATTTATCCGCCATATTGCCTTTCTATGTTCCAATGCTCATTCCGATTGACTTGAGATTCATGAGGGCGTTGCGGCTATTCCGAATCTTCCGATTGTTCAAACTGGGCCGGTATTCCCGGTCGCTTAGAGCTATGGGAAACATGTTGAGGGCAAAGAAGGAAGAACTTCTAATAGCAGCATTTGGGGTATTTGTACTTCTGGTTATTGCATCCAGTCTCATGTATTTTGTGGAACACGAAGCTCAACCGGAGGCATTCTCCAGCATACCCGCCGCCATGTGGTGGGGAGTAGCGACACTCACAACGGTGGGATACGGGGACGTGTATCCGGTGACGATTCTGGGCAAGTTCCTTGGGGCTGTGATTTCTGTCCTTGGCGTTGGCATGTTTGCGTTGCCTGCAGGGATAATCGCCTCCGGCTTCATCGAGGAGTTTCAGAAGAAAAAGGGAAAACAGACAATTTGCCCACATTGCGGCAAGTCTGTTAACGAACTTGAGGAGTGATTCAGAATGCCGTTTTAACGATGGAGGTGGAAGATGTCATACATTCCAAAGAAAGTGCAAACCCGTTTGGTTGCTGGTCTAAAACGCTTTCAACCTATTTTGACTCAGGCTCGCACTCGGGACGTTAACGAGGCTGACACAGTCGCGATTGTAACTGATATGCTTTCTGAAATATTCGGATATGACAAGTATTCCGAAATTACTCGTGAGCATGTGATTCGAGGTACTTATTGCGACCTTGCAATCGAGATGGAAAGTAAGGTGTCGATATTAATCGAGGTTAAAGCAATTGGGCTTGACCTGAAATTATCTCATATGAAGCAAGCTGTGGACTATGCTGCTAACAAAGGAGTAGACTGGGTCGTTCTCACAAACGGAGCAATATGGAAAGTCTTTCGTATCACTTGGGGCAAACCCATCAATCAGGAATTAGTGATTGATTTTGATTTCCTCAGCTTAAATCCGCGGATTCAAGCCGATTTGGAAATGCTTTATCCTCTTACGAGAGAAGGCTACTTCAAATCCGCGCTACGCGAGTACCGCATCCAGCGACAGGCCACAAACCGCTTTTTGCTTGGAGCCATTATTCAGAGTGAACCTATATTAAAGGCTATACGGAGAGAGCTGAGGAAAGTAAACCCGGATGTCAAGGTGGGGATTGATGATGTCAAAAGCGCTTTGATTGACGAGGTCTTGAAGCGAGAAGTCGTTGAAGGTGATAAAGCGCAAGAAGCAAATAAGAGATTGACAAAGGTGATACGAAGAAAGAGTACAAGAAGGAAGGTACAGGATTCCTGTAAGACAGACAACAAATCTTCCAGAAAAGCCGAGGGCTTTGATACTGAAGATGCACAGGGATTTACATATGACGAAGAATGAGCACGACAGGACGCTCATCCCGCGCCGGATTGACACAACCGACCGCCAGATTGACAACCTCGTCTATGAGCTGTACGGATTGACGGATGAAGAAATCAGGATTTTGGAGAGGGAGAGAGGATAGTGGCCGATAAGAAATGTGGAACCGGAGGAAAGAGGCTGATGACAGAAGAATGGTGCAAAGACCAGAAGCTCAAAATAGCCCTCCACTTCCATGAATGCCTAAAGCAGGAATCGCTTGGTCATAGACAGACAATCCTTAGGGCATTCAGCCTTTCGGTAGCGGGCCTGCTTGCCGTCATCGCGGGCATAATATCGACAGAAAACCGCATACAAACCCCACTTAGCACTTGGCTCACGGCGGGCCTTTTTGCAGTTGTGATAATTATGGTCAAGTTCATGATTTGCCAGCGAATCAAGTCAAATGAAGCAATTAACCAAGCTCTGGAAATCGAAAGGCGGATATCATGCTATTGCCATGATAGAATCATACCAGAAAAGACTCTCCTGCCAGAGGACTGGAACACGAAACACACGGGGGTTACACGTGCTGATATACTCCAATTCTGTACTCTTGTAGGTATTGTTGTCTTTGTCGCGGCTATAGTGTACTTCAAGAGTAAATCATTCAGCGAACATACTCCGGTCTCTGGGATTGTGTTGTTTTCAATTATTCTCTTTACCGTGTTTGTTCCAAATCTCTTCATGAGAAAGGACGATTTTGATTGGCCTCCGTTTCTCCTTATAACCCTTGTAGTCGAGTTGGCGGTGATTCTCATTCTTTGTGCCAACTTGTAGGTTGCGGCCTGACGGAGGAAGAAATCAAAATCGTGGAAGAAACGCGATTGTGAGGGAGTAGAAGAAACAGAGTCACACAGCTCGGCCGGGCCTTGCAGCTAAGGAGCCCGCAAGCAACCTACCTGCAAAAAGTCCGGCCGGGCTTATTGGCCATTGGCTTTTGGCCGGTATGAAGTGTTACAAGACCCCGCCGGATTTACAATACGTCTGAAATCGCCCTAACATCTTAATTCGCAATACCTTGCGCGCCCCCTGTGTTCTGTGACCTGTATTCTGTGTTCTGGTCTCAGTGCTGATTTCGTGTGATTTGTAAACGGATTTACAAGACCCCGCCCGCCTCCGGCAAAGTCGCCGGAATTCGCATCCCCAATAATATCAAGGAGTTGCGTTAATAAAGTTGAGTTGGGTGGCATACTGTAGAGGGGTGATTTCAGGGAAGTTCTTGTAAAAACTCGACGTAAACCCTTTGATAGTACCAACTCCTCTTACAAGATGTGCCTATCGGGGAAAGTCAAAACCATACTTGATATAGGGGCGGATTAAGAGGTACTATATCTGCCTCTACGTTAAAGGGGGCAGATATGAAAGACATTTTCAAGGTAATTTGGAAGCTGTTTGGAGTTAGGATGGGGGCGTGGCTTGGAGTAGCCGTTCTTGGGATTCTTGCGGGAGTTTTGTATGCATGCGATGCGAGCTTTCTACGAGTGCCCTATGTGATTTGCTGTATGATTTGGGGGCTATATGTACTGGCAAAAGGTCTTGAGTCACACCAAATTCAGAAATGCTGGAAAGAAAGCAATACACTGTTGAAACATCCTGACATTAGCAAAAGCCCAAATAGAGGAGACAGCCCCCTGCGTGTAAAGATTCAGACGCTATATAATAAGTTGCTGAGGTTATGGGGCAAAGAATCATTGCAGGGAGAGTATCTCCAAGGCGTTATGGCAGAAAGACATTCCACTTTTGAAATTCGTATAAAGGTAATCCAGCGAGCGTTTTACCCGGAGAAGATAATAGAACAGCATATAGAACCTTCTACATCACATTTTACGCCGAAGGACTTTGATAGGAGGTAAGAATGCCTGATTTTCCCCGTAACGTCATGGAATTTCACGAGCGGTTTGCAACCGAAGAGGACTGCGAGGATTATCTGTTCGACTGCCGCTGGCCGGAAGGATTTGTATGTCCCCGGTGCGGAAACACGGACTACAGATGGGTTGGCGGACGGCGAAAACTCCTGCGCTGTACAGCGTGCAACTATCAGGTGTCCCTGACCGCCGGAACTGTCATGCACGGAACCAAAATGCCTCTCAGAACATGGTTTATCGGCGCGTATCTCGTGACGACGCAGACCCCAGGCATGTCGGCGGTTCAATTCCAGAGGCAGACCGGCATCAGAACCTACGAGACCGCCTTCAACATGCTTCACAAGCTCCGCGCGGCGATGGTGCGGCCCGATAGGGACAGGATACACGGCGTCGTGGAAGTTGATGAAACATATATCGGCGGCAAGAAGAAAGGCAAGACCGGCAGAGGCGCCGCCGGGAAGGTAATCGTAGCTGGTGCGGTAGAAGTCCGCGAGAAGAGAGAAAGAACCAATATTGGCCGAAGAGTTAAGAAGCCCAAAAAGACTTACGCCGGACGCTTGAGACTTCGCATACTGGACAACGTTACCGAAAGGGAAATAACCAGTTTCGTCCTGTCCAATGTCGAGGAAGGTTCGGTAGTCAGGACGGATGACTTTTTAAGCTACAATGCGTTGCCGATTTTCGGGTACAAACGGCGCATACTCGACCCCAAGAGCCTCACTCACATCCATCGCACTTTCAGCAACCTTAAAACATGGCTGAAAGGCACTCATCACGGCGTGAGCAGGAAGCACTTGCAAGCGTACCTGAATGAGTTTGTTTTCCGGCACAACAGGCGCAGGAATCCGATGAGGGCGTTTATGACGGTACTTGGGCTTGGCAGTCATCTACGAGCGCCGACCTACGAGGAGTTGTATAAAGCTGGTGAAGAGGAAGGTTGGGAACACCCCAACCCGTGGGGGTAATTTGAGGATGGCCGATAGGCACGTTACAAGATGTAATCGGGTTCTGACTTATCGTCTGTCGTATGTTTCGCCAAACTGCCTGGCGTTTGGCTTCGCCAAGCCGCCAGTGGGCGAGAACATACTTGTGGCGATGTGGCGCTTGGGTTCTTGTCGCCTATCGTACGTTCCGTCCAAACTACCTGGCGTTTGGCTTCGCCAAGCCGCCAGTAGACGGAGCCGTACTTGCGGCGATCTGGCGCTTAACCGGAACTGCGCTAGGGGGAAAGGGCTTGCTTTCCGGGCTTCTCTGGTGTAGAGTGACAGTAGTGCAACAGGATTTCAGGAAGCAACGGGTATCACATGTCTGAGCAGTCCGAGCGGAAGAACCCAAACCTGGCCTGGCTGTTCGCGGCGCTTATCGGGACGCTGGCGGCGCTTGTAGTGAACGCCAACTTCCTCCCTCTTTCCAATGACTCCGTGTTGCGCACGGCAGTCACTTTCGGCGAGATGCGCGACCTCATCAAGCGCAAGTACATAGGCGATGTCGATGACGAGAAGCTCTACTACGGCTCGCTTCGGGGCGTCGCATCAGAACTCGACCCTTACAGTGCTTTCGTCACGCCGGATGAGGTGCAGGAACTCGAGAAGATAATGAAGGGGGACTTCCCCGGCCTCGGTATCTACGTGACTCTCGAAGGCGGTATACCCACGGTGGTAACGCCCATCGAGGGGACACCGGCATTCAAATCGGGAATACTCGCGGGCGACAGGATTCTCAGAATCGACGGCAAGTCCGTCGAAGGCCTGACGCTGATAGAGGTGACGAGGAAGCTCAAGGGCCCCGAAGGCACGGATGTGAAGCTTGAGATCCTGCACGTCGGCGAGGCCGTTTCGAGCGAGATATCCGTCACGCGCGCCAAGATAAAAATCGACTCCGTCAAGGGCGCCCGCATGCTCGAGCCGGGGGCGGGCATAGGATACGTGCGAATCACGCAGTTTCACCCGAGGACGAAAGAGGAGTTCGCCAGCGCCGTAAAGGACCTCCGGAAACAGGGCATGAACAAGCTCGTCCTCGACCTGCGGTTCAATCCCGGCGGGACAATGGCGAGCGCAGTCGAGGTGGCGGATGAGTTTCTCGACAAGGGCATCATAGTCTCGACGGTGGGACGTACAGAGATGGAGGAAATCACCGAAGCGGAGCCCGGCGGCCTGCTTCTGGAAGAGCCGCTGGTCCTGCTCGTGAACAGAGGCTCGGCCAGCGCCTCGGAGATACTGGCGGGCGCCCTGCAGGACCACCGGCGGGCCGTCATTATCGGCGCCCGGACATACGGCAAAGGCTCGGTCCAATCCACTTACAGGATTGACCGCGGGGAGTCGCGCCTGAAGCTCACGACGGCCTACTACTACACTCCGAACGGGCACTGCCCCCACACCGGCGCCAAGTGCAGGCATAAGGAAAAGTTCTGCTTCCACAGGAACGGCGACGACGAACTCAAGCTCGGCGGGCTCCGGCCCAACGTCACGGTCGAGATGTCGAGGGAGCAGGAGCTGGCGCTGCGCAGGCTGCTTCACGAACGTGAGATCGAGCACCAGAAGCACGACGAAGAGAAGACCGCCGGCTACGACAGGATGATACTCAACATCGACACCCAGCTCCGGCGGGCAGTTCAGTACCTCAAGAACTCGAGCCTTTACAACCAGGGCATTGCCGCTGCGGAATACACCCCCCATCCACAGGAAAAACCTCTGCGATAAGAACAGGACGGGCGACCCGTGCGCATACTCGGCATAGAAACTTCGTGCGATGAGACGGCCTGCGCCGTCGTCGAGGACGGCGGCAGAATCCTCTCGAATATCGTGCTCTCGCAGGTCCGCCTGCACAAGCCTTTCTCGGGAGTTGTGCCGGAGATTGCGTGCCGCGCCCACGTCCACTGGCTGGTGAAAGTCGCCGAGGAGGCGCTCTCGGAAGCCGACATCCGTTTAGATAATGTCGGCGCCATGGCGGTCGTCAACCGCCCCGGGCTCATAGGCGCGCTGCTAATCGGCGTTGCCGCGGCCAAGGCGCTCGCGCTGGCGACAGGCAGGCCGCTCGTGGCGGTAGACCACCTCCAGGCGCATATCTACGCTGCGGTCATGGCGCACCCCGGGCTCGAATACCCGTTTCTCTCAATGGTGATCTCGGGCGGCCATACGGCAATCTACGAGACGACCGCACCCGGAACGAGCCGGCAGCTCGGCGCGACGACGGACGACGCGGTCGGCGAATCATTCGACAAGGTGGCGAAGGTGCTCGGTCTGCCCTACCCCGGCGGGCCTTCGATAGCAGAAGCCTCAGAACGGGGCGACGCGACCGCGGTCAACTTCCCGCGCCCAATGCTTGGCCAGAACTCCCTGAAATTCTCATTCAGCGGCCTCAAGACCGCCGTCCTCTACCACGTCAGGGGCCAGGACATGCAGACGCCCCGGAAGCTTTCGGACAAGGAGACCGCGGACATCGCAGCCTCGTTCCAGGAGGCGATAGTTGACGTGCTGGTGGAGAAGGCGCTGCGCGCGGTCGAGCAGACCGGCCTGCGCCGGTTTGCAGTCACGGGAGGCGTCGCCGCCAACAGGCGCCTGCGAGAAAAGCTGGCCAAGGCCGCTCCGGGCGTTGAAGTGTTTTTCCCTCCGTCTGAGCTGTGCACGGACAACGCCGCCATGGTCGCGGGGCTCGCGTACGAGCTGATTCTCCGGGGCGAGGTTGTATCTCTTGACTTGGACGCATTCGCGCAGGTATAATCCCTCTGCACCGGGAGGGAGGTCGCTATGCTCTACGCCGTAATACTGGCGGGCGGCTCAGGAACAAGATTCTGGCCCCTGAGCACGAAGTCGCACCCCAAGCAGTTTCTTTCGATAGACCATGGCGGGCTGTCGCTGCTGAGGCTTACGTTCGACCGCATCAGGGACACTGTCCCGCCGTCGCGGATATACGTGGTGACGGCGGCTGCACAACGGGACAAGACGGCCAAGGAGCTTCCCGACCTTCCGCTCGAGAACGTAATAGGCGAGCCGGTCGCCCGCAATACGGCGGCCGCCATTGGCTACGCCGTCGTGCGCCTGGCGCGCGACGACCCGCAGGCGGGGTTCCTTGTCCTGCCTTCGGACCACCTTATCGAAGACAAGGACAAGTTCGTCGCGGCTCTCACGGCGGGCGCGCAGGTGGCGGCCAAGACCGACTCGATAGTCACCTTCGGCATCCCTCCGACCGGCCCGTCCACCGCTTACGGCTACGTAAAGAAGGGCGCGGAGCACGCGGCAATCGGGGATGTGAAAGTATTCGAGGCCGACCAGTTCAAGGAGAAGCCGGACCGGGACACCGCGGCGAAGTACGTCGATTCCGGCGAGTATCTGTGGAACTCCGGCATTTTCGTGTTCAAGAACACGGGCTTCCTCGCGGCCATGGAGAAACATCTTCCGAAACACCACGAAGCACTGCTCAAGATACAAGGCAGCATCCTGTCGCGCGAGGAAGAGACCATCACGGTGAAGGAATACTACGCGCTCGAACCTGTCTCGATTGACTACGGAATTCTCGAGAAAGCGGGGAACGTCAAGATGGCTGAAGCCAAATTCGACTGGAAGGACATTGGTTCACTCTCGTCTCTGGAAGACGTGCTCGGCAAGGACGCCGCCAACAACGCGGCGAAGGGCGAGAACGTCGTGCTCGAGTCGAAGGACAACGTGATAGTGTCCGAAGACGGCGTGGTAGCCGCCATCGGCGTCGAGGGCCTCGTAATCGTCCACACGCCCAAGGCCACCCTCGTCTGCAAGAAGGAAAACGCCGAGAAGGTGCGCGAGGTCGTCGAGAAGCTCAAGGAAAAAGGCCTCGAACAATACATGTAGGTGCGGCATATCGTGACCGGCTCCCGCGAAAAGCGCTCCGACAAGCGCAAATACATATCCGAACTCGGCGACGGCGACATGGTGCAGGATGTGTTCCTGGTGACCGAGGCGCAGGAGCGCACCACCAAGGATGGCTCGCCCTATCTCACCATGACGCTCGCCGACAGGACCGGCTCCGTCAAGGCAATCCTGTGGAACTATTCGCCCGGCGAGAACCGGATTGCGAGAGACCTGTTCGTCCGGATAAAGGGCGTGGCGGGCACGTACAACAACCAGCTTCAATTGCGCCTGCTGTCCGTGGGAGTCGTTCCGGAAGAAAAGGTCTCGATTGACGAGTTTCTACGCAAGACGGACAAGGACACTGACAAGCTCCTCGCCAAAATCACATCCATCCTTTCGGATATCAGGGAGCCGAACCTCGATGCTCTTATGAAGGCTTTCCTGGGCAACAGGGATTTCATGGAAAAGTTCCGGCACGCGCCCGCGGCCCTCAGCATGCACCACCCCTACATAGGCGGGCTGCTTGAGCACACTCACAACACGGTCCGGCTGTGCAAGGCGTTCTCGCTGATATACCCGCAAGCTGACGCGGACCTGCTCGTGTCGGGCGCGTTCCTGCACGACATAGGCAAGATTCAGGAGTACGACTACAGCCGCAGCATCGCGTTCTCGACCGTCGGACGGCTGAAATCGCACATGCTTCTGGGCTGCGAGATGCTCCGCGAGTGCATATCGTCGGTCGAAGGATTCCCGGAGAAGCTCGCGGTCAAGCTCGAACACATGATTCTCTCGCACCACGGACTGAAGGAATGGGGCTCGCCCGTGGAGCCCATGTTCCTCGAAGCGAGCCTCCTGCACTTCGCGGACAATCTCGATGCCAAGACTTTCATGTTCGATGAGGTCAGGCGCGGCGCGGGCGAGGGTGACGAGTGGTCGTCATACTCGCGAGAACTGCAGAGATACGTTTATCTCGAATAGAACTCTCTCGGGAGAAACAATATGAGAACCAGGCTGATAATCGCGTTCAGTGTTTGTGTCATCTCTCTTGCAGCCTGCGCGCAGCAGGATATGAAGACAACTTCAACCAAGGGTCGACAGACATCCGCTTCGCCTGATTCGCCGGGTTTTGAGCGCTTCCGTCAGCAACTTCGGGAGGGTTTTTACCTTTCGCTGGTCAAGGAGTCGCTCGAGCTTGCCGGCGATAATAAAAATGAGATCGAGAGCTTCCTTGCTGACACGCCGCCGGAGCAGCGCGAGGCAGCCGAGTTTCTTGTCGCGTACATGCCGCCGAGCGACCTCGCATGCGCAACAAGTGAGGCACTGAAGACTCATCTCGAATACGCGTTCAAGACGCGCGACCTGTTACCGTGGTCGAAGAAGGTCACCGAGAAACTTTTTCTTCACTATGTCTTGCCTCACAGAGTGTCGCAGGAGCCTTTCGAGCAGTGGCGCGAATACCTGTTCGAGCGAATCTACCCGCGGGTGAAACATCTGGAGACAATGGAGGAGGTTGCGCTGGAGATTAACCGCTGGTGCGCGGAGCGGTTCACGTATAAGTATACTCAGGCGCGCGACCAGGGGGCCTTCGAGAATCTCAAGCGCGGTTTCGGGCGCTGCGAGGAGATGATGATTCTCTATATCTGCGCGGCAAGGTCGGTGGGCATTCCGACTCGCGCCTGCGCGACGCCACTCTGGTCCACATGTAACGACAATCACGCGTGGGTCGAGGTCTGGTGCGATGGGAAGTGGTACTACCTCGGCGCATGCGAGGTCAGGGACGCGCTTAATAAGGCCTGGTTCGAGCTGCCCGCCCAGCGCGCGCCACTTGTCACGTCGAGAATCTACGGCGTACCTGAGCAGACCGAAGGCCTCTACCGCGTGGAGAAGCAGAGCGCAATCATAAACTCCACCTCCGTGTACTCGCAGACGGGGATGGTGAAGATGGATATCCCCAAGGGCGAGGAAGTCTATTTCTACGTCTTCAACTATGGCTCGCTACGCCCGTTCTCGAAGCGCGAGGGAGATGAAAACGGCAAGGTACAGGTCGAGTTCGGACCGGGAGAATACCTCTTCACCGTTACCTCCGAGAAGAAAGTGAGCAGGTGGGGGAAAGTTCGTGTAGAAGCGGGAAAGGATGCCGAAGTCGAGTATGCCGAAGGAGCCACGCCGGAAGGCTACATGTGGCTGCACTACCCCGGAAAGCCGAAGCCAAAGGCTGGCGCAAAGGCAGCCAGAGAGCGCAAACCCCTGCCCGAATACAAGGCGCCGCCGGACACATACAAAGTCAGGGAGTTCAAGCCGGAGGACTACCCCGAGGTAATGAAGATAATCGAAGGCCACGAGCTCAAAGACAAGGTCGTCGAGGCGCTCAAGAAGTCGCTGGGCAACTGCGACAATATCGCGCGGGCAATCGCGCGCTGCGATTCAGACGACATCGATGTGATGATGTATCTCATTACCGAACTGGAACCGCTCGAGCTCATAGAGGCCACGCCCGAGATACTCATGGACCATCTCACATACGCGAAAGCCGCCCGCGCGCTGTGGAAGAATCCGCCGGACGACAAGCTCTGGAAGGAATTCATCCTGAAGCCCCGCATATCTTACGAGCCGCTGAGGGCGTGGCGGGAGAAGCTGTTCCTGCGCTTCGGGGAGATGGTTATACCTGCCATGGCCATATATGAGAAGCGCAAAGGCGAAGACCCTGCGGCGACGGCGCTCGCAATCAACAAGTGGCTCGCCCAGAACGTGAAGAAGATAGAGCGCGGCTACTTCGGCAACACGAAAACGCCGCTCGACGTGGTTGTCTCGCGATGCGGCACCGAGGGAGAGATTACCTGCTGCGCGGTCGGCATCCTGCGCGCGGTCGGCATACCCGCGAGGCTGAGCAAGAACAGGAAATGGGCCGAGTTCCACGACGGCAAGGAGTGGCACCCGCTCTATCCGCTGGAGCCGGAGCATTTCAAAAGCACGGAGAAGACCGCCGAGGTGGCCAGTGAGTACGAAAAACCCGGGACGCTCGCGCTCAAGTTCATGCGCAAAGGCCTGCCCATGGCGGGCCTCGAGCACTTCGCGGCAATCAAGCTCGGCGGCGAGTACTGGGCCGCGGCCTGGCCCGACAAGAAGACGGACGAGAACGGTGCTGTACAGATGGAGCTCACTCCCGGCGAGTACCTGTTCAACGCGGGCGTGCGAAACAAGAACGGCGACCCGTATATCTTCTTCAAGCGCCTGAAAATCGAATCAGGCAAAGAAACGCAGCTTGAGGTTAAGCTCGACATGCCTGTCGAGCAGCTCAGCCGCGAAGACCTCGTGGTGCGGGATATAAAAACGTTGCCGGAAATTAAACTGAAGCGCTTTCTTCCAGCTCACGAAAGAGCTGGCAGGTTTGATTACCTGTACGTGTTCTTCACGCTCGATAACGAGCCCAGCAAGTCAATGCTGCCGAGAATCAATGACTTCGCCCGGAAAACGGACGGCCTGAAAGTACTGTACGTCTATCTCGGTGCTGACATGGAAGCATACAAAGCCTTCGCCGGGGAACACAAACTCCTCGAAGGCGACAGGTTCCTATATACGGCGGACCTGACAGAGGCGGTCAAGGAACTGAAACTTCCGAACAAGGATGGGAAATTGAAGCCCGAAGCAATGCCATCAATAATGCTTGTTGACCCGGATACCAAAGAGATTCTGTTCTGGGAGGAAGGCTTCAACCGGTCCATCGACCAGACGCTGCAGCAGGTGCTCGAACTCGTACGAGGAAGGAAAAAAGAAGAGCCGATAAAAAAGTCAGGGAAGTAAGAAACCGACGTTCTTCAGTTTCGGTTTCATAGCTCTGACCATGTGCGGACCCGCGAGCATGAGCGAGACCGTTACGCCCATCAGGATAACGAGCGCGACGACAGTGAACAGGACAAGCCCCCGTTTACGCTCCGGGTCGTCCGATGCGACCGAGTGCGCGTGCAGCGCAGCAAGGACCGTATAAACCGGCATAACGGGGAAGAGCCACTGCGACACCCTTATTATAGCGCCCTGCAGAAGCGCCCAGACGACAAGAGCAATAATACCGGCCAAGATTCTGCCGCAGTAGAAATGCCCTATTCCCGTTGGAAAGATTATGGTCAGTAATGCGGCGAGCCACGGATCTTTGCCTTCAAGCGAAATAAGTCCTGCATGAGCGTTTCGCCTGATGGCCGCGGCGTGCGAGCCAACGAGCGCATAAAGGTGAACGCAAACGAAGAAGAGCACATACAGCGACACAACGTATAGCTCCACGGCAGGCAGGAACATGTAGTAAAGCCCGCCGGCGAAAAGCGCGACCGCCGCGGCGAGCACCGCCGCCCCGCGCAGAATCTCGCCCGCGTAGATGTGACCGAGTCCGGGCAGCATAAGCGACAACGCCGCCGCGAGCCAGGGTTGTCTGCGGTTCCCGGAGTTCAAAGCACACCTTTCGCGATAAGCGGCAGGACATCTCCCGCCTTTCCCTGGATGGACACGTCCGCCTGCAGCGTAAGAGGCGTCGGCGCCAGATTCACCTCAATTATTGCCGCGCCGGCCTGCATGGCGTAGAGGGCGAACGACGCCGCCGGATAAACCACCGAGGACGTACCCGCGACAATCATGACGTCGGCGCGGGAGAGCGCAGCCATTACGGCAGCCATGATTTCCGGGTCAAGCGCCTCGCCGAACCAGACGACATCGGGCCGCAGGATACCGCCGCAGTCGCAGTAGGGCGGCTCCGGCAGCGGCACAGTTTCGTTGTGCTCGACGCGGTCGCACGAGTCGCACCGGATGCGCCAGATATTGCCGTGAACCTCAAGCACGCTGCGGCTTCCGGCGAGGCCGTGCAGGCCATCAATGTTCTGGGTCACGAGGGTAAAGCCGAACGGGCCCTGCTCCATTTTCGCGAGCGCCTCGTGCGCAGGATTGGGCGAGCACGATTTGAATAGCCCCCTGCGCCAGTTGTACCACTCCCAGACGAGCCGGGGGTCTCTCGCGAAGGATTCGGGCGTGGCGATGTCCTCCGCCCTGTATGTCTTCCACAGGCCATCTTTCCCTCGGAACGTGGGCAGGCCGCTCTCGGCCGACACGCCCGCGCCGGTGAGACCGACGACCGATTTCGCGTTCCTGAGGATTCCGACCGCCTGTTCGATTGCGCCGTTCAATACTGTCTCCGGGAAGAGTGGAAACGCGGCTATCAGTCAGTGCCCTTGTTGACGGGATAGACCTCCATGCGGTCTGTGATTTCCGCACCGGTCGGCCCCCGGTTGGTGAGGTCTCCCTTACTGGAGGTAAGGATGATTCCTATTCCGCCGTCCGGGGAGTTGTAGAAGGAAAGCCCCGTCGCGAGCCTTGCAAGCCTCTCGACGACGGCGTTCTCGACCCTCTCGACTTGCTTGGTCGTTGAATTCAGCCGGAACGTGATGTCTTCCGACCAGGTCTGGCTCCCAGCGACCATGTCGAAGCCGGTTATCTTCTTGAACGTCACGGAGGAATACAGAATTACCGTCCAGGTGTTGCCGCCCGGGTACAAAGGTGGCAGCGTCTGTGAGCCCTGGCTGCCGCTGAAGCTGACGTTCACGAGCTCTTCATCCGTGCCCATGAGCTCTTCCGCCATCTTGCGCAGCCCGAGCTGGTTCTGCTCGGACACCTCCATGTAGTTCCCGGCCGCCACCTGTGCATCCATGTTGTAGATGAACAACTGAAGAACAGCGCCGAACACGACGAGCATTACGGCGGTGGCAATGATAACCTCGATAAGCGTGAATCCTTCCTGACCGCGTATTGAAAGGTTTTTCGCCATTATTTCACCACCCGCCACGCGAAGAACTCGGGACGCGCCGTGCCGAGGAAGTGCGGAGGCGCGTTGCCTCTGAGCCTCTGGTCGTACTGGTATATGCCGCTGTAGGAATAGCCGTAACCCGTAATAGGTGAACCGCTGTAGCGGCCGTAAGAGCTGTTGAACGTAAGAGAGCCCACAATTCGAAGATTTCTCTTGACGAGATAGTCGTGGTCATATCCGAACCCGCCGTTCGCGACGATGGCGGCGTCGATTTCGAGGCTCGTCGAGGCGGGCAGGTCCACTCCGTAGCGTATGTCATGGGCGGCGACGATTCCCATGGCGGAATTTCCGCTGTAGTTGGGATTTCTGACAAACTCGTTGTTCGCCCAGAGGTTTTTCTGGGAGTCCTGGAAGTAGTTTGCGGTCCTGTAGTCGTAGTAGTTATCGCTCGCATCCTTGTGCTGGTAGTATGGCTCGCCATTGTCATCGATATAGATTATGGGCGCCGAGATGGATATCTCACCGTATGAACTCTTATTGACTATTGTGACCCTGCCGTTTATGCCCGCCACGTCATAGGTCGTGCCGCCTGAGGTCGTCGTCGTCCCGGTGATGGCTACCTCGCTCGTGTTGCATGCAATCACGCCATTTGCAGGCAGGTTCTTTTCGACTCCATCAAGAACCACCTTGGTCGTGTATATGCCGGAAACCGGGTCCTGCGTCGTGATGAACTCGATTGTGTTGTTGGCAGTGTAACCCTCGGTCTCGCCCACGAGCGCGAGGGCGCTGATATCGTTGGTGTCGGGCATGGGTCTGGTGTCAACGTGGAAATCATGGTCGGTCACGTACTTGAGTGTTCCGTCCTCGTTATATATCCGGAATAGTTCCTCGAACTGGCCGCTGCCGTAGAAGCGGTATCCGCTCGTCGCGGTAGTCTCGCCCCACATCTTCGCCGGTTCGTTGGTGCCCGGATTCCGGGCGCCCCGGTTGTACGTAATCATGCCGTTGGCGTGCACCCGGCCGGCAACGGTCGTCTCGCCGAAAGTGATGCTGCTGCCCACAAAGAACATGTACTCGGAGAAGGGTTCCCGCTCCCTGACCCAGACCTCTATCACGCGCTGGTAGTCAGCCATGTCTCCGACCTGTGTGCGCGCCTCGATCTTGTACCACGGGCTGGTAGTAAATCTCGTTATGGTGACCTCCGAGTTCAGGCTTGCGAGTTCGGACAGTTCGCCGGCGGTCAGCAGGTAACCTGCATCGGACGAATGGTTCGAGAGCCACTGGTTCCTGCCGTTGGAGGCGTATGACGAAGCCTTGATGAAATACTTCACGTAGTCAATCGCCCCCCTCGCGTCGTGGAACGCCTGGATGTACTGGCCTTCCTCCCTGGAGGCCCTCGCCTGAGTCACCGTTGTGCTGAGCACGGCGGCGACTCCTCCGCCCAGGACAACCATTGATATAAGGACAAACACCAGGACGCTGCCTCTTTTGAAATCCAACGCATGTGTTTTCAATTTACGTTCTCCACATAGGTCGTGTAAGAGTGCTGACGGAAAGTGACGTTAATCTTGTAAATGCTGCCGGTTTTAACCTTCTCCGAAAACGATATTGTAACATCTGTCACGGTGACTTGCCCCGTCTCACCCGGGGGGAACCCGCTGAACTGGATGCTCAGAGGGCTGTTTACCCGCATGTACTCGATAGTGCCTACTTCCGAGGTGCTGCCCCACGGGCGGTTGGCCAGCTCCATCGCCATCGACTGGCACACGGCGCGAATTTCGCGGTCCTGTTTTATGATTTCACCGTGCTGGAGCCCCTGCACCATGGCCTGTCCCAGCCCCAGGGCGATAATCGCCAGCAGGCTCGTGGCGATGACGACCTCAACGAGAGAAAATCCGTCCTGCACTACCATCCTCCAGGTTCTTTTTTTTCCTCAGGCGCCTGGTCCCACGATTGGGACCCGCCCGTTGTTTTACCTGCGTCCTCCCGCTTATACGGCTCCGTTTCTTCCCACAGGCTGACCTGTTTTTCGTGCTTAACCGGTTTCTTCCAAAGGACGCGGAACTTCCGGTCTATTTTTCCTTCCCCCTGCTCCCAGTCGGATTCGGGATTCACGAGAAGCTCTTTCTTGGTGTCGGCCCCGTTGTCAAGCCTTATCATGAGCTTTTCCCGGGACCTCTCGGGCGTACCGAGTATCTCGGATACGATGGCGAAGATGAACACGCAGGCGCACACGCAAAGCACAACCAGCAAGAACTTGGGAAGCCCGGGTCCCGGCGCGCCGGGAGGCGCCCTGCGCCCTTTCACCTTATACGGTGTATACCCCCAAGCCAAGCTCGCACCTGCCAAATCTGGCTTTGCGTTACGCCAACGGGCACAATGCTCCCGCCGGTTAAATCCAGGTCACACTATTGCTTCCCTTAATATTAGACGTTACTGCAGCTCCCAGTCAAATAGAAAAATTCGAGTCTTCGTTATCTCCATACGCGCGACAACCTGCAGCCACCTAAAAGAACCGGATGATTCCCTGTTCAGCTGCCGGCGCTCAGAGTGATTTGCATACCTTGCTCACCAAGAGCGATGCGGCTACCGCAAGGTCCTCCGTGGGCAATATTTCCCTGCACGCTGCATCGAAAAGCACGTTCGCCTCGTTCGGGAAGTCCTCGCAGGCTTCGTGCAGCACAAGTGCCATAACGACATTGGGCAGCATCCTGAACTTCGCGGCCGCATCTCCGAATTGCACAGGTTCTCCCCCAAGCTTTGCGGCAACCGCCGACAGTTCCTTCTCGCGGCCCGCGAACGTGCCTTTCATTCGCTGTATGGTGCGGGCGGCAAAGGCCGGGAAGTAGAAATCTCCGCCTTCAAGCTCCCTGAAAGATATCCATTCTCCTGAAGGTGTGGCTGAAGACAAATCTGCGAGATAGTGGAGTATGAGCACGGAAAAGAACGGCGGCGCCTCTGCGCCGTTCCATGTGACTGTGCGCGCTTCCCTGTCAACACAGAATTCATCCCCGAGCATATCAATGCAGACCTCTCCATCGGGTGAAAGGCGGGCGCCCTTCCTGTTGACAAGACCCTCACCGGTCTGCTCGCTCAGCTCGGCCCAAGCCTTGTCCAGCGCGGGACCGTATCCTTGAGGCCTGGGGGCGAGCACGAAATTCGCACCTTCATCACCGAAGCCGGTCACCTGTCCACCTCCGCGAAGTATAGGAATTCTTCCACCCTGTCCCGCTTGTAAGCCCTTTCAGGCGAATCGCCGTCCGAGCGATAGCGCTTGTAGTCGCGAGTAAATCTCTCGTATGCGCCTGATTTGCCGACCGACCTGAATATGCGCTCAATATCCGCATCCGGTATCAGCCCCTCCGCGTTGTATGACATGAGGAGGTAGCGCACGCCGGACGATTCGACAGCGGTACCGACAAGCCGTTCGAGCGCATCCACGCAACGGTCCTTCAGGCAGAAGTCGCTGCGCAGCTCGCCGAACTCCCTGACCAGTCCCGTTTTGCCCTCGATGGTGGGTTTTTCATCGAACCAGCCGCGCGCAATCAGTTCGGGCACATGGTAGTTGGCGGCATAGTCGCGGCGATTGTAGGGCGGGTCCATGTACAGCAAATCGAATTTCTCCACTGCGGCGCATTCGAGTGCATCGCCCCGGCGGCTCCTGTGCCGCTTTGCCGGCCGTTGGACGCTCACCCGCGGCACTTTCAACTCGAGCGGTCGCCCCTGTCTCGCGCCGAACTCCTTCAGGTACGCGCCGTAAACACCAGTCGTGTTGGCCGCCGCGTCCGCGGCATCTATCAGGGCCGCCAGGAGCAGGTAAAACTCCACGCGCGTTACCAGGCTTTCCCTGCGCCATTCCTCAAGCAGCGTCCGGATGCCGTCTATCTGCTGCGCGTTCTCGGAAGTGAAGAACATCCTCCCGCCCTCGGGCTCCTCTTCCTCTGGAGGCCGGTAGGGAGAAAGCTCAATTTTATCGGTGGAGAAATTGTCCCAGAAAAAGCCCTTACTTTTGTGACTTGCGTTAAGGTGGTTGACAACGCCCGCCAGCGGCGCCGCCTCCTCGGGAAGCTCCGACCCGACCGGGCTCCAGCCGGTCGCCATCTCAATCTCAGCCCTCGCTTCGGATACGATACCCCTGCCGTAAATTTCCTCGAACCGGGGATATTCGCACGCTTCAACTGCGGCCACCTGCAAGGCGTAGGAATATTCCATTACATCGTTGCAAACGACCGCAAGGTTCATGCGCTTGAAAAGTGATGCCACGGCCGCAGTTCCGGCGAATATGTCGCACGCCACCAACACGCCGCTCGTTCTATCCCGTACGACATTCTCAATAAAGTCGAGCAGGCGCGATTTGCTACCTATGTATCTCACAGAAGTCCCCCGACTCCGTATATAGTGTCAGTGTAGCACGTTTAGGCAATGGTGGCAAGGCGCACGGCGCGCAATGCCGGGAAAATCCGCGTGCCGGGCCGAAATGCAGCGTCCAGGGGATGTTTAGTTTGACAGCACCCCGGGCTCTCATTTACAATCTTGTGCCGGCGGCGAGACTGGAGGAAATTCAATGCCTGTCGCGGAATTAGAGCTTAAACCCGAAGAAATTCAGAGCATCGAAAAGCTCAAGGAAATCTACAAGACGATGCGCAACGAGCTATCCAAGCGCATCGTGGGCCAGGAAGCCGTTCTGGACCAGCTTATCGTCTCGCTTTTCTCCGGGGGCCACTGCCTGCTGGTGGGCGTGCCGGGCCTGGCGAAGACACTCATGATTCGCTCGCTCGCGGAGCTTCTCAACCTGTCGTTCAACAGGGTACAGTTCACCCCCGACCTCATGCCCTCCGATATTACCGGAGCCGAGGTGCTCACGGAAGAGAAAGGTGAAAAAGACCGCGCGTTCAAGTTCCTCTACGGCCCTATTTTCGCCAATGTCGTGCTCGCCGACGAGATTAACCGAACGCCGCCGAAGACCCAAGCAGCCCTCATGGAGGCCATGGAGGAACTCCAGGTCACCGTGGCGGGCAAGCGTTACCCGCTGGATGCGCCATTCTTCGTGCTCGCGACGCAGAATCCCATAGAGCAGGAAGGAACATACCCCCTGCCCGCGGCCCAGCTTGACCGGTTCATGTTCATGGTCTACGTGGATTACCCCACGACGGACGAGGAGTACGAGATACTTCGCCTTACAACAACCCGCTACACGGCCGAACTGCGCCAGCTTCTTACAAAGGAGCAGATTCTCGACCTCATCGGCACAGTGCGAAAGGTGCGCATTCCCGATGATGTGATGGGCTATGCCACCAAGTTCGCCCGCGTCACCCGACCCAAGGACAAGGATGCCCCGCAGTTCGTGCGCGAGTGGCTGTCGTGGGGCGCCGGCCCAAGGGCCGCTCAGTCGCTAATCCTCGGCGCAAAGGCGCGCGCCATGCTCTATGGCCGGTTCGATGTCAGGTTCGAGGATGTGCACGCCATCGTGCATCCCGTCCTGCGCCACAGGATTATCCCCAATTTCCACGCCGAGGCCGAAGGCGTCACTGCCGACGACGTCATCGACATGCTGACGGAATACCTCCCCTACCCCGGCTACGTGCCCAAGAAGGAAGAGAAACCATCCATCTGGTCCAGGCTCTTCAAGAAGTTGTTCGGCTCACGTAACGGCGGATTGCGCGGAAGGCTTCGCAGGTGAAAATAGGGCTCATCGCCGACTCGCATGACAATGTCCCGATGGTCCGCAGCGCCGTCAACGCCTTTTTCGAAGCCGGAGTTGACGCGATTATCCACGCCGGCGATATCGTTTCACCCTTCGCCGCAAAAGAACTCCTCACCGCAGCCGTCCCGATTCGCGCGGTATACGGCAACAACGACGGGGACAGGGAGAGGCTCGCCCAGATGATTGAGGGCATAAGACCCGGGCCTTGGAAGTTCAGGCTTGCCGGGAAGACTTTCCTCCTGACGCACGACCGCGAGCCAGTGTCCGACGCCGACCTCCAGGGCGTGGATGTCTTCGTCTTCGGCCATTCTCACATCTACCATTTCGAGCCGGGGCCTCCGATGACGATTAATCCCGGCGAGGCCGGCGGTTGGCTCACCGGCATCCCCACGGCGGCGCTGCTCGACACGGATACAATGAAAATCACCAGGGTCACACTGAGTCAGGACGCGCCCGCTGACGCGTCATAGAGAGGCGCAGGCTCGTAAAAATGAGCTACCAGGTCTTCAAGCCCGGCAGGTTCCTTTGCGAACAGAAGCTGAGTTCCTACGCCTTCAATTTCAAAGGCCCTTCCGTCGAATTCACCGACCCCGACAAGGCTTCGGGCATTGCCGACAACGTTACGATTTCGGGCAGGTTCTACCTCTCGCGCACCGTGGTGGCTTTCACCACGAAACCCGGCCTTAAAATCCGGAAAGCAGACGAGACCACGCCCATGCCGGGGGCCGATTACGATATCTCATGGGTCTACGGTTGTCCCCATCGCTGCGCCTACTGCCCGTATATCTACCTGTGCAAGACTTATCCGTATATCGCCATGGACCCGAGGATTGAAACAGTCGAGGATGCGGTTCTGAGCATCGTCTCTAAATGGAAGGGAGATTACCCTTTCGTCTGCCATGCGGGAAGCTTCACCGACCTGCTCGCGACCGACCATCTTACCGGCTGGCTCACGCGCCTCATCAGGTTCTTCTCCGACCGAGTTGCCCCCCACGGCAAACTCCAGTTTCTCACGAAAACCGGAAACTTCGAGCCGCTCGTCAAGCTCAATCACCGGCGGGCCACGAGGATAGGCATCGCCCTTGCTCCGGCAAGGCAGATTAGCGAAATGGAGCCCGGGACCGCGACGCTGCCATCAAGGCTCAATTTCCTGACCCGTATCATAGCCGCGGGCTATCCGGTGCACCTCTCCTTCTCCCCCATTCTGCTCGCCCAAGACTACCAGAAAGCCTGCGAGAGGCTTTTCGAAGAGGTAGCTAAGGCGCTCCTGCGGGCCGATTTCCCGGAAATGCCTGATGTGACTATGAACGTGCGAATCCACCAGGTCCGACCGGAATCGGAGGCCGTAATCGAGGAACTCGACCCACGGATCCTCGATGGAATGGTCACCCGCCGCATCGGCGGGCGTTCGCGCCTCGTCTACCCCGCAGAACTCCACAACGGCGCAATCCGGCACTTCCGCAGAATGATTCCGCAGTACCTGCCCGAAGCGCGACTCGTGTCAGTAAGGTAAACGGCGCAGCCGCCTTGCCCCGCGCCGCGTATTCTGGTAGACTACCGCCATGAGCGCGACTAACTTCATTGGCATCCTGGCCGGCATCCTCACCACATCAGCCTTCCTGCCGCAAGTTATTAAGACCGTGCGGACGAAATCAACGAAAGACATCTCCCTGGTCATGTTCGCCGTGACTTCGACCGGGCTTCTTCTCTGGCTGCTTTATGGCATTCTCGCAGGAGCCGTGCCGGTCATTATTGCCAACGCGGTGAGCCTGCCCCTCTGCCTCACAATCCTCGTTTACAAGCTCATGTACAAGTGAATGATGCCGCTTCACCCGTCCTTTTATCTTGACAACTCAACGCTTTCCTTTAACATCCGCTGTCTGGTGTCACCAATTCTATGTCACAGTTGCAGGAGGTAAGGTATGTTTGAGAAAGGCAGAACGACCCTGGTGCTGCTGCTGCTGATGGTCATTGCAGCCTCGGTCATGATAACGGGCTGTAAAAAAAGCGATGATAATCCCATCATCATTGTCCAGCCTGACGTAGGCGGAACGCTTTACTGGGCCTCGTCCATGTACGGCGATTTGCTATCCTACCAGCTCAACACGGCAACGCCGGCGTACAGCTACAGGAAGATAGAAGGCCCCTCCCCCATTGGAGTCGGCAAGGGCGACCTTGTTCTCCAGGGCGGGCTCGGAGCCTATGCATACAAGGATGCCGACCCGGGCGATGATACGATGCACGCGGCCCTGCCGGGCAAGCTGGCCGTCGTGGGCGGCGATGATTTCATTGCTGCCGGCGTCCCCCAGATTACATCCAGCTACAACATCGCCTCCATCGAGGGGATGTACAATATCATTTTCTATCAGTACGATTTCGATTCAGACGAGAACAGCGGCTGGTACGGCACGCTCGATATTGTCAATGACGGCACTTTCAAGGTCTGGATGGAAATCGACGGCACCACGTATCCTGCCAGCAACTTCGACCAGGGCACATGGACCGACAACGGCGACGGAAGAGTGTACATCTACGCCGACTCCATGCTCGGCAAGTTCGGAACCGCCGCGTTTTACCCGTCCGCCAACGGCACTATTTTCGTCATGAATATGCCGAAAGTGCGGGGCATGCTCATCGGTCTGCCGCAGGCAAGCGTCAGTCCCGGTGATTTCAACGGCACATACGACATTATCGATGCCAGCGCCATAGTCTACAGCGTCGGCGTAGTCAGCGGCACGGACATCACGGTGGCGCCCGACCCGGCCGTGACGCTCACGTTCGACTACCCGTGGACTGGCTTTATGAACAATGGTGGTGTATACGTCATCGCATCGCAGGATGGCTTCTTCGCGGGAATCGAGCAGGTCACGGGCGATGATGACAACGGGTTCATAGGCATCAAGGAGTAACTTTCACAGAGACTGCTGCATTCTCAAGCCGCCGTCCGGTCCTTCCGGATGGTGGCTTTATTTTGCCCTGCCCGATGTGCTGCCCGCACCGGACAGCAGCTTTATTATCGCCGCGTCTTCGTTTTCTCTTGCCCGGTCGAGCGCGGTCCTGCCGTATTTGTCCCTGGCCCCGACATTGGCCCCGTGTTTGAGAAGGAGCTTCACCATCTCCGCGCTGCGCTCCCTGACCGCCACGTGAAGCGCTGTCTTGTCTTCCCAGTTCTTGCAGTTAGCATCTGCTCCCTTTGAGAGCATCAGTTTCACAATCTTCTCATCCCTGTTCTCGGAAATCGCCCTGTGCAGAACTGGAATGCTGTACAACCGGGATTTCGCGTTCACATCAGCTCCTTTGTTGATAAGAAGCTCCACCAGCGCGTCCGGCCGCTTTCCATTGAGGGCAAGGTACAGCGCACTCTGCCCGTAGGCGTCCTGCTCGCTCGCGTCCACGCCTTTCTCGATAAGCGCGGCGACTTTCTCCGTATTTGATGCCCTTACTGCCATGAAGAACTCGCGCCTGTTGGGTTTTCCGCACTTCCCGCCTTTGCTCTCTATAATCCCGGCTATCTGCCTGCGCCTCTCATCGTTTGAATCTGTGCAGTCGAGGGGCGTATACCCGCGCTTATCCCTCATGTTGACATCTGCCCCGGCCTCTACGAGCGTCTTGACCATTTCCATCTCTCCGTAGCAGGCAGCATGGCTCAACAGCGGCCACCCCCACGCCTCTTCGTTCGGGTCAGCCCCCATCTCGATAAGTACCTTCACCGTCTTCTCATCGCAGGAAATGACACTCACCCACCCGAGCACCGAACTCCCGCCGGGGACCTTAACATTTACACCCACCCCGATATTCTGCAAAGCTTTGATTTTTTCGATATCACCTTTTCTTGCAGCCCATATCATTTCCGCCCTGTGCGGCTCGCCCGACTCCCATCCTTCATTCCGGAGTGTATCGACTGACACACATCCATCCTGCAGACTCCAACTACTGATACCCGTCGCAAGATAATCCAGCGGCGTGAAGCCCTCGTTATCCCTCTCGTTAATGTCAGCGCCGAGTCTCGCCAATTCCCGGACAAGACTCATGCGCGCATCGGCTGCAGCTAAATGTATCGCCTCGCGGCCTCTTTCGTCCCTTGCGTGCAGGTTCGCGCCGTGTTCCAGCAGCATCTTCACGGCTTCTTCTCTGCCATCGTCGGCAGCCATGTGCAGCGGCGTTTTGCCTTCTTCTCCCCTCTCGTTGACATCCGCGCCGAGACTTATCAGCAGCTCGATAAGTTCCGTATTCCCGGCGTCCGCTGCCCTGTGAAGCGCCGTGTAGCCCGTGCTGCCCTTCGAGTTGATATCGATGCCGAGGTCGGCAAGCTCCCTGACTTTCTCCAAGTCGCCATCCTCGACCGCTTTCAGGAACTCTCCCGCCCTGCGCGCCTTCTCTGCTTCCTGCGCTCCGGCGTCTTCCTGCACCTTCCAGCCTTTGCACCCCGCCGCGAGCAAGGCCAGCACAGTGAGTATTACGATAATTGCCTTCAATTCGCTACCTCTTTGCAGAACGCCCTGCCCCGCCTCCTCACAGTCAAGTATACCTCATGCGTCTCCCCCGCGTCCACTCCGGCTAAGGTCGTCAACACCGTGCCAGTACATAAAGGCAAGCCGCGGGGGGTTCTTCTGTCATAAATCACAAACCAGCTTGACGTTACGCCGTTCATGGGGTATGCTTGATAAGCGCATTTCCGAAAGAGGGAGAGGAACTGTGGCGAAGAAACAGGTCAAGCGCATCGGCATTCTCACGGGTGGCGGCGACTGCCCCGGCCTCAACGCAGTCATTCGCGCAGCCGCGAAATCGGCAATGAACCTCGGATGGAAAGTCTTCGGCATAAAGAACGCATTCGGCGGCATGAGAAGCCTCTCGACCTTCAAGCTCCTGCGACCCGCCGACATACGCGGAATCGTCAATCGCGGCGGGACGATTCTTGGCACGTCGAACAGGATAAACCCCTTCGAAGTTGCCGACCCCAAGGGCAGCCTGCACGACGAATCGGGCAGGGTCATGGCCAACTTCCGAAAGAAGAAGCTCGATGCGGTCATCTGCATAGGCGGGGATGGGACGCTGCGGATTGCGAACAGGTTCTACGAGCTGGGCATGCCTGTTATCGGCGTGCCAAAGACGATTGACAACGACCTGTCATCGACGGTGATAACGTTCGGCTACGACACGGCGGTTTCGGTCGCCACCGACGCGATAGACAAGCTGCACCCGACCGCCCAGAGCCACCAGCGGGCGATGGTAGTCGAGGTGATGGGGCGCTACGCCGGCTGGATTGCGCTCAACTCGGGCGTCGCGGGCGGGGCGGATGTGATACTAATCCCCGAGATTCCATTCAACCTCGACAAGGTCTGCGAGAAGGTCAAGGCACGTGACAAAGAGGGTGCAGGCTTCTCAATTATCGTGGCTGCCGAGGGCGCCAAGGAGAAAGGCGGCGGGCTGCGCACCAGGGGGCCGAAGGAAGCGGGCCGCGAGGTGCGCCTCGGCGGAATCGGCGAGTACATCGCGAAGGAGATAGAGCGGCGCACGGGCAAGGAGACGCGAAGCCTCGTGCTGGGCCACCTGCAGCGCGGCGGGCACCCGACGACATTCGACAGGCTGCTGGGCACGCGCTTCGGCGCTGCCGCGGTGCGACTCATTCAGAAAGGCGAGTTCGGCAGGATGGTGGCGCTGGACCCGCCCGAGATAAAGGCTGTGCCGATAATGAAGGCTGTCTCGAAGATGAAGGCCGTACCGGTCAAGTCGGATGTGATTGCGGCGGCGCGGGCGATAGGGATTTCTTTCGGAGACTGACATGAGACACGCGGTCCGGGTACTGGCGATACTGTGCATTCTGGCCGGCGCATCCTGCGGGCAGTCGGCTTCTCAGCCGGTACCGATGCCCGCCGCGAAGATTGACAACGGGAAACCGTGCATCGAGGGCAAGTACACTCTGACCGGCGCGGTGCCGGAGAACAACCTCGCCTACTTCGCCGGAACCGACGACTGGGCGTCCGGCACAATCAAGGGCATGGTCTCGGTACACGTCAACGGCAACCTCATCTTCAAGCACGAGTTCGACGGCAAGGCTCAAGAGACGCTCAAGATGAAGGAATACGACATAACGAACTACCTCAAGGAGAGCACGAACACCTTCATGGCGCAGTTCGAATTCGGGCCGTGGAAGCTCAGCGAGACACTCTACGAGGCTACGAAATCCGACTTCGAAAAGGGCGACGGACCTGTGTTGTGGCGCCTGGTTGTCAAGCGCGATGGCATTCCAATGAAGGAGTGGAACATCAGCGTTACCGCGCCAGAATGGAAAGATGAAGGCAATCTCGAAGCCATGCCTGCCGGTACGGAAATGACCATGCGGCTGCATTAGCCGTCAAGCCGAAAGCCCGGCACGGACCTTCACCGAGAGTTCCGAGACAGTTTCAGCATCAGGCGCTTCACCAAGCCAGAGTTTAAGCTGCTCGACAGCCTGAGCCACGAACATGTCAACGCCGTCGATGGTCGCCGCTCCCGCTTTGGCCGCAGTCTGCAGGAAAGTCGTTCCGCCCCTGTGATAGACGAGGTCGAACGCAATCATCGAGGGCGAGAAAAACTCCTCCGGCAGAATCGGCGCTTCCTCGCCGCGAAGGCCGACGGCGGTAGCGTTTATGACGATGTCGCAGGAGACCTGCCCACGCTGTTCCCACGGCACAACCTGGGCTTCTATGCGACCGGCGAGAGTCTCTGCTTTAGACTCGGTGCGGTTGCAGAGGAAAGCGCGCGCACCCTCGCTTTCAACGGCATAGAGCGCGGCAGCGGCAGCGCCGCCAGCGCCGAGGATGAGGACCGTCTTTTCCGACAGTGTGCCGAGCTTCTCGAGCAGCGGCAGTCGGACGCCCGTTATATCGGTGTTGTGGCCGACGAATCCGCCGCGCGACCTGACAAGCGTGTTCACAGCGCCGATTTCGACTGCTTCGGGCGAAAGCCTCTTCGCAAATTCCAGCGCTTTGCGCTTGTACGGAGTGGTTATGCTGAGTCCGTGGATTTCGGATGAGAAGGCAGACCAGAACGCGCCGGGGTCTGCAGTCTCGAAAGGCACGTAGACGGCGTCCTTTCCGAGTGCCTGGAAGGCCGCATTATGAAAGACCGGGCCTACGGAGTGCAGCGCCGGGTTGCCGAGAATTCCATAGATGGCAGTCCGCGAGCGTACCGAATGCAGCCGGTACGTATCGGAAAACTGCCGGATTGTGGGCTGGCCCGGCGCGGCTGCTGATGCCTCGTCGAGTGCAGCGTAGGTGAGGCGCGCTCCGTATTTGCGGCCGAGCACGCGCGATGGCAGACCGACCCTGCCCATGCAGAACGCGGCCGTCGGGACCGGCGCTTTGCGGTTGAGGCGGAGCATGACCGCGCTGTCTTCGGCACCCTTCGCTGTGCAAACGAGCTTGGCGATGGCGGGCTTCAGGTCGCAGATTCGCCCGTGGATTTCGGCGATGTCCTCGGGAACGTGCGTGAAGTCGTGGTGGGAGAGAATAAGCTTCGCGCGACCCGGGTCGAAGCCTTCGATGGAGTCAAGCTCGATGTCCACGTACTTGGCACCGCGCCTGCCAGCCTGCGAGAGCAGCGAAAGGCGCTCCGCGTCAGTTCCCGAAAACGCGCCGCCTTCGTGCGTACGGCGGCAGGTCGCAATTACAGGCTTCGGCGCTGAAGATATCAGTCGCGGCAGGTCGGCGTCCCGGATGCGGTCAAGGCGCAGTTCGAGGAGGTCGCAACTCTGAGCAGCCTTCTGCATGTCCTCGATGGCTGATTCGGTATCCGGGCTCGTGATGGATATGACAATCTGGTGCAATCAGTCTCCTCGCCCTCTCAGCCGCGGGAATCGGTCGAGGTCATGTTACCGCAGCAGGACACCCTTGTCAACCCACCGATTGACCACCGACTGAGCGCACTATGGGATAGTATGCGAAGACACGGAGCGGTTAATATCAGCGGCAAGGTCCGTCTACTTGCCGGCGTTCTGCTGGGCGCGCTGCATGCGGCGCTGGAGTTCCTCTTCGGACTGCTTCAGCTTGCTCATGATGTCTTCGAAAAGCGAGAACTCCTTGCGAATCTGCGAGAGCAGCATGTCGGCGTTGCTGAAGTCGTCCTTGTTGATAGCGGCGTTCGCCTTGATGAGCAGTTTCTGGCCCTCTTCCTCTATTAGTTCAAGCTTCTTCTCGGCCTTCTCGAAGTAAGGTGACTTAATCTCGCCCTTCTTCTCCTCGTATTGCTCCTTGGCCTTTATAATCGCCTTGAACTGCTCGGCCGCTTTGTGGAACATCTTCCGTTTGAAGTAGGCCTCGCCTTTATTGTAGCTTGACTCGATTTTCTTCAGGAAGTCCCTTATCTTCTTGTTCGCCTTATCGGCCTTCCGGAGTGCCGCAGCGAACTTGGAGGCATCGGTCTTCTCCTTGATCGTCTCTACCACGTTGCCCTGGCAGTCGAGAAACAGCACGGCCGCATCCCCGACATCGAGCTTGTATGTGCTGAGCGTGTCCGATTCCGCGTCGGCACTCAGCTTCATGCACACAATCTTCTTAAGCGACCGCGAAAGACTCTTGGAGGGAAGGACTTCTTTCTCCATAGACTTGCAGAACTCGACCTTGCCGGAGCTGTAAACGTAGAGGATTCCCGTACAGGCTTCCTCCGCCATCTGCTCGAGACCCTTCTCGGGCTTGACCCATTTCAGGGTGTCTTCGCTGCCGGGTTTGAAGGCCTCTTGGGCATACAAGGCCGGGCAAAGAAATAGCGAGAGCACGGTCATTGTAAACAAGTAGCGCATTCTGAACCTCCTTTTCGCTGCCAGACATAGTATACACAGACAAAGGCCGGGAATTTCAAGAAACCTCCGAACAGATTGCGAAAATCCTGCAAATGTTTCCAGTTGAGGCTTGTGTTTAGCCGGACAAAGATGTATTTTTAGACTGCCGGGTAGACTCCTGCAGTTGCACATCTTGACCAGGCACCCAACTCGGAACCGATAGAAGGGAGAAACTGATGCCCAGGAAGCGCGCTGCCAGCGCTCCCGAGGAGGTCAGAGCACACCCCGCTTTCGAACAGCTCCAGGAAAAATACTCCGCCCTCTTCGACCAGGCGAGCGATGCAATCGTCCTGTGGGACCTTGATATGAAAATAACCGCCGTTAACTGGAAAGCAGAGGAATTGAGCGGCCTGAAACGCAAACACCTGGTCGGCCAGTCCATCCTCTCGGTTCTTGAAGAGGATTCCGTCAAGGATGCCGTGCAGCACTTCCGCAGCATGCTGAAAGACGGGACGCCGACCCCGCAGCACAACCTGCTTATCAAGTGCGCCGAAGGAGTGAAAATAGGCGAAGTCTCTTCCGCTCCCATTATGGTAGAAGACGAAACGGTCGGGTTCCAGACGGTTATAAGGGATGTGACCGAGCGTACCAACAGGGAAGAAGCCCTTCGGGAGAGCGAGGAGAAGCTGCGTGTGACCTTCGACTCGCTGGCGGACGGCGTGATTCTGACCGACCTGGAGAGCAGGGTAATCGACCTCAACGATGCGGCCGTTTCCCTCTTCGGGTATAAGAAGCGAAACGAGCTGCTGGGCAAAACGGCCCTTGAGGTTCTGCTGAGCCCGGCCTCACTAGAACAGGTTCGCGAAGGAATTCGCCGCGTCCTTGAAGGTCAGCAGCGAGAGCATGCCGAGTATGTCGGGTGCAGGAAGGACGGAACGGAGTTCCCCATCGAGGTGGGTGCGGGCTTGGTACGAGATGCCGAGGGAAAGCCGACCGAATTCATCACCGTGGTAAAGGACATTACGGAACGCAAGCTGGCGGAACAGGAGCTTAAGGAATCGGAAGAGCGCTTCAGGACTATATTCGACAATGCCACAGACGGCATCGTGCTGGCCGAGTTCGAAACGAAGAAGTTTTACACGGCGAACAGGGCGTTCTGCGAGATGCTCGGATACACGGTCGAGGAGATAGGGCATATCGGAGTGTATGATATTCATCCGAAGAAAGACCTGAATTACGTCTTGAAGCAGTTCGAAAGGCAGTACAGGAAGGAAATCACCCTCGCCGAAGACATACCGGTGCTCAGGAAAGATGGCCGCGTAATTCATGCGGATATCAATTCCACGCCCGTCGCCCTGAACGGGAAAGAGTATCTCATGGGCATATTCAGGGATGTGACCATCAGGAAAGAGATGGAGAAACGCCTTTTGCAGTCGCAGAAGCTGGAAAGCCTCGGCATGTTCGCCGCGGGCCTCGTCCACGACTTCAAAGAATACTTGTCAAAGGTCTTCGGCCTCGCATCGTACCTTCGCAATTCGCTCGACGCGAAGTCGTCGAACTACCGCAGAATCACAGAGCTGGCCGGAGCGGCCCAGGGCGTTTCCGAGCTGGTCGACAGGCTCAATATGTTCGCGGGACAGACAATCATCAACCCAACCCTCATGTCAATTGACGCACCTGTAAACGAAACTCTGCGCGTTCTTCGCAGATACATTCGTCCGAACGTGACGATAGATGTCAGCCTCGACGCCCGGCCCGGCACGATCAAGGCGGACTACTGGCAGATAGAAAAGGCAATACTGAATGTTCTGACCAACGCCTGCGATGCCATGCCATCCGGCGGAACGCTGAAGGTCGGGACAAAAGAGAAGGATATCGGCGATAAAATGCTCAGGGCCAACCCGTGGATGAAGCCGGGCAGGCACGTGATTATATCCATATCCGACACGGGAACCGGCATCAGCCGAAAGATTCTCGACAGGATATTCGACCCGTTCTTCACTACGAAGGGTCCGGGAAAGGGAGCCGGCCTGGGGCTCTCGATTGCCTACGGGATAGTCAAGGACCACAAGGGTACAATCGACGTCAGGAGTACCGTGGGCAAGGGCTCGAGATTCGACATATACCTTCCGGCGGCGAAGAGTTAGCCCGCGGTAATTTCAGGACAGGAACACCGATTCGAGCAGGCGCTCGAGAATCAGCTCAGAAAAGACGGAGAAGTTCCGAAAGCCGATCTTCACCATCCAGGCCAGGTCTCCGAGCGGGTTTTCCTCCGTCTTGTTCACCACTCGTAAGTGCAGGTAGATTGTCTGGGGCTGTTCGCGCGGGTTGTTGTGCTCGATGCGCAGAGAAGCGGCCCCCGTCTGGTAGTTTATGCCCTCGGGAACGAAATGCAGCCGGAAGTTCTCGAGCGTGAGCGTAAGCTTTTCGAGGTGCTCGGTCGTGGCCTCGAAGATGGATATCTTTCGCTCGACCGCGACATATTCCCGATTCGAGCGAATCGGCGTGCCGGAAGCCTTTCGTTCTATCAGGTCGAACAGGTCGGTTACGTGTTTCTTGTACTGGTCGAACAGGCGGTTTCTCTCGACGTATTCCTTGCGCGTCTTTTCGGCCTTCTCTCGATACTTGCGATTGAAGCGTTCAACGAACGTCTCGTGCTTCTCGACATTATCGATTCTGTCGGGTTTCTGGTCCGCATCCTGGGCGCAGCCGCTGCAAAGCACCTGGCCATCCCGTTCGGTCATACCGCCCGCGTCGGCATCTTCCTTGGAAATGCGCTTTCCGCAGACGCTGCAGTAATAGGCCCTTGTTTCAACCATTTCAGGAACCCCCGACCGGAATGGACGAACGCGTCAATCGAAGTCGAATTCGTCTTCTCCGCCTTCGTCTTCCTCTGACTTTTTCTTCTTGAGTTCCTCGCGAATCGATTTGTCAACTTCGTCGAAGAGACCCTGCCAGTCGACATCATGCTCTTCCGCCTGGATGGCGCCGGCATCAACGGCTACTTCCTCGGGTTCCACGTCGGCAGCAATCTCTTCTATCTCTTTCTTCTTGACCGCCCTTGTCTTCTTGCGCTTTTTCGTCTCGGCCGTTACAAGTGCATCCGCCTCGTCGAATATGTCAAGCCCGGCCATCGGCGATTCCGCTTTCGGAGCCGCCGCCGCGGGTGCGGCTGCCGGCTGCACCGCCGCAGTCGTCTTCTTCTTCTGGGCCTTCGCCACGCTCTTTTTCTTCACCTGGGCGGCGACCGGCGCAATATCGGGCCCCTCAATCTCCTTGCGCAATTTCGCGTCTATCGGCACTTCCTTCTCGAGAACCGCCCGCACATCGCGCGCCGTGGCGATGTAAACGCGTATGTCGCAGCCGGTCTTCTTCTTAATCTCCTGAATGACATCTTCATTCAGAAGCCCCGCCATGGCAACAATCAACTGGTTCCCGAACTTGTCGAGAGGAATGAACACGTACTTGTACATCATCTCGGCCGAGAGCAGTTCGAGCACATTCCTGTCTATCGCGTAGAAACCGGGATTGAGGTAGGGAAACTGGAACTGCGTGGCGAGGGACTTGGCAAGGTCATACTCCGTGATATAACCAAGCGCGACAAGAACCTGTCCGAGCATCCTGCCGGTGTCTTTCTGGATTTCGAGCGCCTCGGTGACCTGCTCGGGCGTGACCAGGCCATCCGCCATCAGAATGCTGCCAAGCCTTTTCCTGCCGAGCCTGCGTAAGTCTTCAACCATAAGTCTGCCTGCATATACAGTTTAAGTTAATATAACACCGGGAATGCGGGTCTGTCAAACGAAAACACGGAATCACCGGCACTCTCCCCCTCCCGTTCCGGCGTCTATAGTAGACCGTAGACAGTAGACGGTAGACAGTATAATACCGGAAACACCACGTCGCAGACGTGGTGGAGATGAGATATCCTTTCTCCCCCTCCCACTCCGGCGTCTATGCCGGCGCCTCCCGAGTTTTGGGGACATGACCGGAACTCCTCTGAGTTCCGGATCGTGTACCCAAAACTCCATCCCCCTAACCTTCAACCTTGAACCTTTAACCTTCAACTCCGCCTGTACATCGACTTCTATATCCCCCAACGACTTACGACAGATTTTTACAAATGATTCCACCGACGCCATCTCCGTCATTGCGAGGAGGGCGAAGCCCGACACGGCAATCTCATCTCTTCCTATAGACATAGCATCTCCCCTCCGCACTCCATCCGTCTCAAAATGAAAGTCTCAATCAGTTACGCATCCACCTTTCGGGGGGCAAGAGAGGTGAGCGGACCCTCCGCTCTGATTCATTCCAGCGGCTTCAGGGCCCGCAGTTGGCGCAGGCCTCCTGCTGCGCCGGGGCTGCGGGACCGCCGGTTCCGTTGCGCTTCTCGATGCCCAGCACTGCCATGAAATCCCTGTCCCGCTCAGTCAGCACCGGGCCTGCGAGATACTTGAGATTGTCATCCTTCCTGATTTCCTCGAACCGCTCCTCGTACTTCCGGAGCACCGACCTGACCACTTCCACGTCGTTCTTGTCCAGCTTCTCTTCGTCGGAAGGTTTCTCCTTGGGAGATGGGAGCCTGTTGAGTATGTGCTCGTCGTTGAGCCTGTCCTCCCTCATGATTGCGACAGTCTCGTGGGGCGAAAGGTCCTCCTTGTCAATCAGGTTCCACAGCACTTTCTTCCGGGCCGCTGCGTTGAGGTACAACTGGCATACGACCCTGTCCCTGGCGAACGAGCTCAGGGCGTGGTACTTCCCGCTGCGTATTACGCGCATGTCGTTGTAGACTGTGTAGATGGGTATTCCGAACTTGTCGGAAATCTCTTCGGGCGAATAGCCCCTGACGAGCTTCTCCACGACCAGATGACGGCGCATCAAGACGCCTGTACGAAATCGAGGCATGATATTCCTCCATCTGAGTCTTTGGGGACATGACCGCAACCGTCTTCGGTTGAGGATCGTGTACCCAAAACTCAAGTAACCAGTAACCAGTAGCGAGTACATAGGGTTCAGTGCATAAGCCCTCCTTCCTTCTTGT
>CAZXNM010000023.1:0-63429 GCA_964641955.1 uncultured Planctomycetota bacterium | reverse complement strand
CCATCTCCCAAGGAGAAACCGTCCGACGAAGAGAAGCTGGACAAGACCGACGTGGAAGTTGTCAGGTCGGTGCTCCGGAAGTACGAGGAGCGGTTCGAGGAAATCAGGAAGGATGACAATTTCAAGTATCTCGCAGGCCCGACTCTGACTGAGCGGGACAGGGAGTTCGTGGCTGCGCTGGGCATCGAGAAGCGCAACGGAACCGGCGGGCCTGCTGCCTTACCGCAGCCGGAGGCCTGCGCCAACTGCGGGCCCTGAAGCCGGGGCAAAAAGTCGAATTGCCACGGGTGGTCCTGGGATTCGGCATTCGGCCAACGGACAGGCGGAGCCTGTTTGAGGCAAATGAGGCATCTCAAGAAGATGTCTCTCACTAAGGCGCTGCGCGCCTTAGCTGGCGACGCGGTGATTTCCTGCGGAAATCACGGAAAGGTGGCTGCGTAACTGATTGAGTTTTACATTTTGAGACGGTTGGAGTGCGGTGGAGGATACTATGTCTGTAGAGAGAGATGAGATTGCCGTGTCGGGCTTCGCCCTCCCCGCAATGACGATGAAGGTGTCGGTGGAATCATTTGTAAAAATTCGCCCTAACTCCTTTGACAGTACCAACTCCTTTCACAACCTGTGTTCTAACCACAGAGGCACAGAGGTCACAGAGGAAAGGCAAATACAAATCCTTTTTTTGTTCTTAAAACAAAGAGAAAGGTCTTCTCTGTTTTTTTCTTCTCTGTGTTCTCTGTGTCTCTGTGGTGAATATAAGACGCCGGAGTGGGAGGGTGAGAAAGGATATCTCATCTTCCCCACGTCAGAGACGTGGGGTTTTGGAATTATCCCTGTGTACTCGCTACTGGTTACTGGATACTGGATACGAAGAGAAATCGCTCTCGGTACGACTTGCGTCAAGAGTGGAGTTTTAATCGCCTTTCGTTTGGGGCCCCCGCTTCGCGACCCCAAACCCCGGCGAGCTGGCGCTTAACCGGAACTGCGCCAGATACTTGAACATCCGGTTGACAAAACACGTTATTGATTGTAGAGTGAAGGAGGAAGCGAGATAGAAAAGGAGAGGACAATGAAGACTGCATTGATGCTTGCACTTCTGTTTGCGATTGTCGTTCCCGTCGCGGGTTGCGCCACATACGCCGAGCAGGGCACTGCCTGGGGCGCGCTGGCCGGCGGCGTCATAGGCTACAACTCCGGCTACAAGGACCGCGACAAGGCTGCGCTCGTCGGCGCGCTTATCGGCGGCTTCATCGGCCACGAGGTCGGCGAGGACATGGACCGGGACGAGGCCATGAGGCGCCGGTACAGCGGCGACCGCAGCTACTACGAGTACGACAGGTAGCCTAACTCCTTCAACGTCAAGGCCTTATGTCGTCGGGAAGACCGTCGTCGTCATTCCTGTTCGGGCCCGCCGAGTAGACCAGCGCCGTCTCGCCGGTTGACCTGTAGATGTAGGGCACGCCCCACGGGTCAACGAACTCGCCCTTGACGATTTCATCGCGGCGGAATGCGAAGTACGGCTTGTTCTCCCTGCTGTCGCTCCGGAGGGCCTTGACCATGGCGCTGTTGGGGCCGGGCGGATAGGAGCCGCAATCTGTGCGGTAGGCGTTGAGCGCCTTCGTGATAAGCTGGAGCCTGGCGCGGGCGGCGCGGGACTTGTTCAGGTTGTCCTGGCGGATTCTCTCGTAGCTGACGTAGGCGATTACGAGCAGGAAGGCGAGCACGGCCATGAGCACGATGAAGACGAACCAGTTGGCGAGGGATTTGCCGCGGGGCTTGCGCTCTCCCTGCTCCATTATCTTGCGCAGCACGCGGCTCTTGGGCGAGCGCGCCCTGGAGATGGATTCCTGGAAGACGCCCTTGAGGGCCGCCTCTAACCGCTTCGCCTCGTTGAAGGCGGCCCGGCACTTTTCGCAGGCAGCCATGTGCGCGGTCAGGGCTTCCAGGTCTTCCCTGCCTATGTCGCCCGCCAGGTAGAGGCTAATCAGTTCCTGAGCCTTTTTGCACTCCACTTCCTTTAGTCTCCTGAATCGTCTTTTTCGGAATCCTCGTTATCGCCGCCATCTTCCGCTTCAGGGCGGAGGTACTCGCTGATGGCCCTTGCGAGCTTGCGCCGGAGTATCTCGTTTGCGCGGAAGAGGCGGTTGCGTATGGTCCCCTGCGGCTCGCCGAGATGCAGAGAGATTTCCTTGCAGGACATGCCTTCGAGGAAGCGCAGCGTCACGACCACGCGGTACATCTCGGGCAGCGAGCCGACGACGTTGAGTATCTCGCCGAAGAGCTCCGAGGGGGTGAACTCCTCCTCAGCCGGCTTCTCGAACTGGATGTCCTTTTCCTGCAGGGCATCGAGCGAGACGCTCTTTTTCTTCTTCGAGCGCAGGCGGTCGATGCAGAGCATGGAGGCTATCTGGTAGAGCCATGCGGCGAAGTTCTCCGGCTTGCGAAGCTGCGGCAGCCTGTAATAGGCCTTGATGAAGGTCTCCTGGACGATGTCCTCGACCTCGGGGAACCGGCCGAGCTTCTGGTAGATGAGGGCGTTGATTTTTTCCCAGTACATGTCGACCAGCTCGCCGAAGGCGTCCGTGTCGCCATCGAGGGCCAGGCCTACGAGTTTCTTTTCCGCCTCATCCAATGTTCGGTACTCGGGAACGCTCCGTGCGCGGTGTCTTGATTTTTGGGCACGGGGTCCAGTTTGTAGTTGACTTTTTCATGTCTGCTGACCATAATACGAATCGGTTAGCTCCAGTCAAAGACAAAACCGGGGGAAGAGATGCTCGAGCACAGCAAGAAGGCGACGATAATTCTCGTCATAGTCACCTTCGCCGTGATTATCGGCGTTCCGGTCCTCGCGCACAGCATGAAGTTCGAATCGGACGAGCGCTCCGTCTGGTTCTCCCGCGAAGGGATTCCCCACTGCCCGTACTGCTTCAAGATAGTCAAGATGAACGAGCCTTACTGCCGCGGCTGCAGCAATCACTTCCGCTGGCTCGACAAGCAGGTCGTCTGCTGGCACTGCGGCGGCATGAAGGTCTGCCCGACCTGCAAGGGGTCGCGTTACTTCCCGAAATGGCACTTCGGACAGGACGTAATGTGCTACGACTGCCTTGGCACCGGCATTTGCCAGTTCTGCCTGCCGGAAACGGCGCCCAGCTTCGAGAAGGTGAAGGGCGTGACTTATATCCAGCCGAGCAAGAAGGCACCCGGA
Organism: uncultured Planctomycetota bacterium; assembly: GCA_964641955.1. GTDB lineage: Bacteria > Planctomycetota > SKW154 > SKW154 > DAOVDS01 > CAZXNM01. Next base: position 60,227 of record CAZXNM010000023.1, on the reverse strand, counting down.
TACAACATTTACGGCGGGTCTTGCGTCAGGCATCCCGAACAGCGCTACTGATTCCGTCCTAATCAGATTCTGGCCTTGATTTGACTTTTCCTGTTCCCGTGAGTTATTCTGTCAACAGGAATCACAGTCGATATAGGAGGCATCTGCAATGTCGGGAAAGAGCCCTTATGTCTTGGCTGCATTGGTCTCGATGTGCCTTATGGCCTTTGCGCCGGGCTGCGGGGTGTCCGGGAAAGAAAAAGCTCAGGTGCCCGAGCACGTTCCAGTTCCGGAAAAGGCTGTGGGAGAACAGGACGCGCTGGAAGAGCAAATGAAGGCTGAGAATGAAGAGGAAGCGAGACACAGCGCCAGTATGATTTGTGATGTGCTCGCCGAGCACGTATTCAAGAAGCAGTTCGAGGAAGCTAAAAAGCTGCTCGAAAAGAGCAAGGTCCTGATACAGCAGGTCGTTGATGAAAAGGCTGCTCACGAGAACCCCGCTGTCGGCAACGGCTACAGGATGTGGCAGTCCGGACTGGCCGATGTGCTGAAGATTCTGAGCTCGACCGAACTTGGCGAGGAAGAAAAAAAGACCAAAGCCATGATGGCCCTGGACCGGGCGGCGCAGGCGAAACGTGCCGCTGCTTTCGCCGAAATGTTCGAATAGCGGCAATTCCGTATCCCGGTTCGACTTCTCTTTCAGATTAAACATTTGATTTGGCCCGCGCTCTGCTGTATTCTTCGCACTTCGATTCTTCCAGGAACATCGGAGGCTGATTTTGCAGGCTGATACCGAGTCCCCGGCAGGTCTCGGAGCGCGATTCGTGCTTTCGGGGGTAGAGTTCAACGTCTGGGCGCCGGAGCGCAAGAGCGTTGCGGTGAAGGATGTCGCCACGGGCGAAGTCTTCCCGCTAAGACAGGCCGAACGGGGATATTTCGAGAACATGCTCTACGGCATGATGCCGGGGCGCAGGTACATCCTGGTCCTCGATGAGAGCATCGAGAGGCCGGACCCCGCGTCGCGATTTCAGCCGGAAGGCGTTAACGGCCCCTCCGAAGTCTTCGACACGGCGGCATTCATATGGAAGGATGAAGGCTGGCGCGGAATTGAGCTTGAGAACTACATAATCTACCAGGTTCACGTCGGCACTCTCAGCCCGGCGGGCACGCTGCAGGGTGCGGTCGAGCGGCTGCCCCGCATAAGGGAGATGGGCTTCACGGCGGTAGAGCTTATGCCTGTCGCCCAGTTCGCGGGCGCCAGAGGCTGGGGGCACGATGGGGTCTTTCCCTACGCGCCGCACGATGCCTACGGCGGGCCGCTGGGACTGAAGACCTTCGTCGAGGAAGCACACAAATCGGGTCTTGCCGTCGTGGCGAACATCATCTTTCCGCGACACGGAGCCGAGGGCAACTGTCTGGAAGATTTCGCGCCCTACTACACAGGCAGGTACGAAGTGGAGAGGGGCAGGGCTCTGAACTTCGACGGGCCCGGCAGCGACGAGGTCAGGCGGTTTTTCGTCGAGAACGCCCTGTACTGGGTCAACGACTACCACTTCGACGCAATCCGCGTCAGCGGGACCGAGAACGTCTTCGATGCGACGGCGGACCACGTGCTGGGCCAGCTCACGCAGGCTGTTCACTCCTTCGCCGCAGTTCGCAGGCGCGCCGTCTATGTCTTCGCCGACAGCGACGCCAACAGCGTGCGGATGACCGCCGCGCGGGAGCGGCACGGGCTCGGCTTCGACGCCCAGATGAACCAGGATTTCCACCGCTCGCTCTTCGCGTTCGCCACCGGACGCACGAAAGGTGTCTACGACGACTTCGGAAGGGGCGCGCAGGTGGCGCAGGCCGTGCGCGGGTTCGTCTACCGCGGGCAGTATTCGAAGGTGCGCGGCCGCAGCCACGGCTCCGAGAGCGCTTCGACGCCGCCGTGGCGGTTCATCGCGACCAGCGAGAGCGCGCTCGATATCGGAAGACGCCCGCGCGGGGAGAGACTCAACAAGCTCTTCCAGCCGGGTCAGGAGAAGATGGTCGCAGGCCTGCTGATGCTCGGCCCGCAGACGCCCCTGCTGTTCCAGGGCAACGAGTACGGCGAGAAGAGGCCGTTCCTGTACTTCAGCGACTTCTCCGACGAGGAGGTCATCGCGCACGAGCGGGAGGCCGCCATTGCCCGCGCCCAGACCTTCGGACTCACCGGTGAGACCCGCAATCCCCAAGCACAGGAGACGTTTACCAGATGCAAGCTCGACCTCTCCGCTCCGGAGAAGGACGGGCATATCCAGATTGCAAGGCTCTACCAGAAGATGATAGAGCTTCGCAAGACTCTCGGGATTTCCGGCTGCGAGCCCGGGGATGTCGAAGTGAAGTTCATAGAAAAGCTCAAGTGCGTGATAATCCGGTATCACGTTCAGAAAGAACTGCTGCTGATATTCAATATCGGCAGCTCGGAGATTGTGCTTGCCGAGGAGCTGCCCGAGGGCGTCTGGGAATGCATATTCGACTCGGAAGACGACCCCTACGGCGGGCTCGGCAAGATTTTCCCCGAAAAACTCACCGAGGTTCCCCAGTCGCGCGTCATGAGCGTTCCGCCCTGGGCATTTGCCGTCTATTCCGGCGAGAAGAAATGAGAGCCACTTTAACCGCAGCGGTGTTTCTCCTCTTTAGTTTTCCGCAGACTGCGCAGGCGGACATTGTCTACCTGAACACCGGCGGGGTCGTGAAGGGCACTGTGGTCAAGGATGACGGGTCCGAAATCACCATCCGCACGCAGCACGGTCAGACCACGATTTCCCGCGACGACATCGACAGAATCGAAGAGTGCGAGTCAGTCGCGCAGCTTTACTACGACAAGCTCGAAAAACTCCCGCCGGGCGACGCGGACGCGCATTTCAAGCTGGCCAACTGGCTCAAGAGCATACACGAGCCGCAGTTTGCCAAAGACGAGTTCGAGAAGGCTATCATTCTCAATCCGGACCACAAGGCAGCCCGCGCAGAACTCGGTTACGTGAAGAAGAGCGGCAAGTGGGTCAAGAAAGATGCAAAACCCAAGACGCCGAAGGTTGTAGTAAAGAAGACGGGGAAAAAACCCGAGGACGCGCCCTCCGACGAGCACAATCTCCTTACCGGCGCGTCGAAAGAGGTCAAGGCGCTTGTCGCAAAGCTCAACTCGGCCAGCACCACCGAGCGCGAGGATGCACTCAAGAAGCTGCTCGACCTGCGCCGCTGGGGCGACATGAGGCCGGTACAGGAATACATGCGCTACCGCGAGGCGCAGCTTATAATCACGCTGCAGCAGTATGAGGGAGAGATTCTCAACCTCCTGCCCGGCCAGTTGGACGGGGATGTCCGCGAACGCCAGACAAGGTGGTTCAAGCGCTTCAAGGAAGCCAAGGGCATGCGCGAGCGCCTGCACTCGTACAAGACTCTCGAGATGCTTCTAAAGGATGAGCTTGCCGGCTTGAAGAAGCTCGGGAAGGACCAGGCGGGAGGCGTGCTGGCCGAGCATGCGAAGCTGCTTGTCTTTCTCAAGGAGACGCAGGGCTGGCTCAAGGAACGAAAGCAGGTGACGACCGAGTTTGGCACGTGCCTGACCGACGTTCACAGGGCGGCGCTGTGGGCCAGGGCGGGGGATGAAAAGAAATCCTCGCAGTTCGCCGGGAAGCTGGAGGCTCTCGACAAGTACATGCTGCGCATTGTCTCCTCATGGGGTCTCGAAGAGGGGTCGGCTGAAGCGGCGAAGAAGATGCTCTCCCAGCTCAACTCGCTGCGCGGAACCGAGAAGCTGCCGGAAGTCAAACTGAACGAGCTTGCCTCGAAGGCCGCGCTGGGCCACGCACGCGACATGTACGTAAACGAGTTCTTCTCTCACACATCGCCGACCTTTGGCACGCCCGTGTATCGCCTGCAGCGCCAGTTCTCGCTCAAGGTCAACTGGAAGTCGGAGACCGAGGGCGAGTTAATCTCGAAAAGTTCTTCGAGCTGCTGGGCTGTCTGCAAAGAGTGGCTGGCCGACAAGTCTGCGAAGGAGACGCTGCTCGGCAGGGATTGGAAATCGGCAGGAGTCGCAAACCTCGGCACACACTGGGTTATCGTCTTCCTGCGCAAGTAGGCATGTTTGCCCTTTCCCATGCAGCGTGTCTGACTAAACACCTTGAATCAGATTGCGTGCTGTGTTAGCATTCCCGTCCCCGTTACGACGAGGCTTGCGCGTGGCGAAGATCAGAATCAAGGCGGCTGGCGGCGTGACGAAATTCATGCCGGATGGCGCGATAGAACACGAAGCCGAAGTTGCTGACGGTGCCGACGTGGGCGAGCTGCTCGATGCGCTTGGCGTGCCCCGCAAAGTGCCGTCGATTATACTCGTAAACAAAACAGTTGCCGAACTTGACAGCAAGTTGAAAGACGGGGATACAATCCACCTGCTGCCCATGGTGGTCGGGGGATAAAAAAGAATGTAAAGTTAGAGCTTCGGCAGAAGATCGGAGGTAAGGATGGCGGCGAAGTTGGGAAAGGTGCTGGCCGAATACTCTTACAAGCCCGGGAAGGTCGAGCGCGGATATGCAGGCAGGACGCTCTATGTGAACATAAGCGAGCGCAGGTTCGAGGAGAAACCCGTCACCGACGAGATGAAGGATAAGTTCACCGGCGGCAGGGGCTTCGACCTGTGGCTCATGTGGCAGGCGATTCCCGGCCCCATCGACTGGCGCGACCCCCTGAACGAAATCTGCATTGCCAGCGGCCCGCTTGGCGGGACGACGTTCTATTCCGGTTCCGGCAAGAGCATTGTCACCTCAATCTCGCCGACGACGCAGAGCGTCATAGACTCGAACGTCGGGGGGCACTTCGGCCCGCTCCTCAAGTTCGCGGGATTCGACGCCCTCGAAGTCCAGGGCAAGTCGGAAAACGAGGTTGTGGTTTTTGTAGATGGCGTGAACAGCAAAATCCAGATAATCAGCGCCGGCAACCTGCCTTCCGACAGCCATGTACTTGCCGAAGAACTTACTTCCCTTCTTTCGGGCGAGGAGGGCGAGCGCAGCATTTCCGTCGTATCCGCCGGTTCGGCTGCCGACCATGCGCTGATAGGGTGCCTCAACTTCTCCTGGTTCGACCCGAAACGCGGCATGACGCGCCAGAAGCAGGCGGGCCGCGGCGGTACGGGCTCGGTGTTCCGCGACAAGAAGCTGCGCGCAATCGTCGTAAAGCACCCCGGCGTAAAGGCTGACAGCAACGCGCCGGCCGACGCCGGACGCGTGCGCGAGTGGGGCGCATCGCTGGCGAAGGAAATCCGCGAACTCGACGACCAGCAGTGCAAGATGCGCACCGTCGGCACCGTCCACCTCGTCGAGATAATGGACGAGTTCGACCTGCTGCCCGTGCACAATTACAAGTTCGGCCAGCACGCGGACACGCCTAAAATCAGCTCGCCCGTCTACGAGAAGCTCTTCCGGCAGGACACTTTCGACGGCTGCTGGTACGGATGCATGATGGCCTGCTGCAAGGCCGTGGATGACTTCGTGCCGAAGACAGGTCCGTACAAAGGGCAGAAAGTCCTTGTAGACGGGCCGGAGTACGAGACGGTGGGCGGCGGCTCGAACATGGGGCTCTTCGACCCGCATGCAATAGTCGAGTACAACTTCTACTGCGACACCTACGGCATTGACACCATTTCCTTCTCCACGGGCACCGCGTTCGCCATGGAGTGCTACGAGAACGGCATCCTCGACAAGGACAAGACGGGCGGCCTCGAACTCAAGTTCGGCAACGCGGAGGCGGCGCTCGAGCTGCTTCACCAGATGTCGCGCGGCGAGGGATTCGGCGTTGTCGTGGGGCAGGGCATCCGAAAGATGAAGGAAAAGTTCATCAAGGATTTCGGTGCCGACCCGAAATTCGTCAACGACATCGGCATGGAGGCAAAAGGCCTCGAATACTCGGAGTACGTCACCAAGGAATCGCTCGCCATGCAAGGCGGCTACGGCCTCGCGCTCAAGGGTCCGCAGCACGACGAGGCATGGCTTATCTTCATGGACATGGTGCACAACCTTATCCCGACGTTCGAGGACAAGGCCGAGGCGCTGCACTGGTTCCCCATGTGGCGCACGTGGTTCGGACTGAACGGCCTCTGCAAGCTGCCGTGGAACGACGTCGAGCCAGCCGACAACGCCGAGCAGTCCGAGCCGGCCAAGGTTCCGAAGCACGTGCTGGGCTATACGCACTACTTCTCCGGCGTGACGGGCCGCGAGGTCACGGAACAAGACCTTATCACCATGTCGGAGCGTGTCTACAACTTCCAGCGCTGCTTCAACGTCAAGATGGGCTTCGGCACGCGCGAGCACGACCGCATCCCGTACCGTTCCGCCGGCCCCGTGACGGTCGAGGAGTACGAGTCACGCGCCGACCGCTACGACAAGCAGCTCAAGGAAAAAGGCATCCTCGACCCCGAAGGCAAGTCCACCGGGGAGAAGATGGCCGCGCTACGCGCCTACCGCGAGGAACAGTACGACAAGCTCTGCACGGCGGTGTATGCGCGCCGCGGCTGGGATAACAACGGCATCCCGACAGTCGAGAAGCTGAAGGAACTCGGCATCGACTTCCCCAGCGTGGTCGAAGTTGTTGAAAAGGCGCGCGGGAAATGACTGGACCGGGTCTGTTCGTCGTCGGTACTGACACGGGCGTCGGCAAGACGGTGGTCGCCGCAGCGCTGATTCACCACCTGCGCGACAGCGGCGTCAACGCCGGCGCGTTCAAGCCGGTCGAGAGCGGCGGCAGGGAAGATTCCGGGTTTCTGCGCGAGGCCGCTGGCGGCGAAGACCCTATCGAGCTTGTGAACCCGTACAGCTTCAAAACTCCCATCTCGCCCCACCAGGCTGCCGAGGAAGAAGGACGCGAAATAAGAATCGGTGAAATACTGGACGCTTTCGACAGCCTGAAGAAGCGCCATGACTATATCGTGGCCGAGGGCGCGGGCGGGCTGCTCGTGCCGCTGCGGAGAGATTTCCTTGTCGGCGACCTTATCGTCAGGCTGGGCCTGCCCGTGCTGGTCGTAGCCCGCGCCGCCGTGGGAACGATAAACCATACGCTGCTCACGGTGAGGCAGGCGCAGTCGCTCGGTCTGAAAGTCGCCGGAATTGTAATTAACAACGAGAAACCAATGGTAGTAAGTAAAAGCGTTTCACGACCTGAAGACCTCACCCACTACACCGACGCTCCACTCTTGGGTAGATTCCCGCATCTGGATAACATGAGTCCTGATACTATGAGACAAGCGCTTTATAACAACCTTGACCTTTCCCTTCTTAATCTACCGACATAGAGAGTATGTTCCATGTTTGCAGATGGGAGGAATATCCGAGTTGTGCTAATGCTGACGATGCTGTTTGTTATTTGCACAATCAGTTATGGGTGTAGTCCCTCTTGCATTTCTCCTGACGGTAGCAAGACTCTCGAGCACTTTGTCGTGAACGACCTTGTATGCTTTCGAGTACTTGACCAGAAAGGGGTGGAGATATTCTCCGTGAACACAAATGCCTCAGCTTTCCATACGTGGAGCATCAAATGGGATGAATGCAGCCGCATTGTCCTTGAAAGTGCCGATATTGGAACCTATGCGTGGGCGCAGCAGGAAGACGATACTTGGCAAAAGTTTGGAAAACTGCCTGATGGAACTTGGCAGAAGGAAACCTCTTCAGAATAACGCCGTTTCTGGTCCAAGCTGAGGAAACAAGTATATTTGAGTTGGGAAAAAGAGAGAATCAATAATGGAGTCAATCACTCGGCGCAGAGTCGGGTCTGCCGCGGGCGTTATCTTTCTCGCCGTGATTGTCGTGCTGTCTTCCTGCGAAGAGAAGCGCAAGGCAGGCCCCATAATCATGGGACCTGAAAAAAGCGCCCCGGAGGAACTCGAACTCCACCCGGAGCAGAAGCGGCTTCTAAGCAGGCTTGTCATGATGAGCCCGGTGCTGAACCCCGGACATGTCCAGCGGATAAATACGCAGTGGAGCGCTCTTGCCTCGCAGTTCTGCGACAAATACATGAACGAGTGGAAAAATCCGGAGGCGCTGAAGCAATATGCTCAGGAGCTTGACGAAAAGGACCAGGCGGCTTTCCAAAGGCTGAACGACTATTTCAGGTTTTTCCTGTGCGGCGGTGTTCTCAGGGAAGACACGTATGCCGGCAAGCGCGAGGCGCTCAGGGGTATCATGGAGCTTGTCAGGTACGAAGGGGAATCGCGGTTCTGGAGCATCCTGCAGAACGAATCAGGCTCCTGCGTGGAGTCGCAGAGCCTCGGGCTCCTCGAAAAGGTGCTGCCGGAGGCGGGCGTCGCGCTGCCATACGACTGGAAGCCTGAGAGCTGGCACGAGAAAATCTACGGGATGTGGCTTGCCTGGTGGAAAGAGAATCATAAGTTCCTGGTCTATGACGCGGACAAGCAGGTCTATAAGCTCAACTCCAAAGCCAAAGAATCGGGCAAGCCTGTGAACCCGGTTTCGGGCGATGAGATGACGCCTGAAGAAATCGAGACATCCGACGCGGTGCTTGCCAGAATCCTCGACTGGATAAAGAAGACAAGATTCTACTAAAGCCCCAACTGGTCGGCGATGCCGGTCATGGCCTCGAGGCTCAAAGCGATAAACTCATCGAGCGGCACGCCGATATTCTCGCAGGATTTGATGCGCTCGCGGTTCGCGCCGGCAGCGAAACTCTTGTCCTTGAGCTTCTTCTTGACCGACTTGACTTTGACGTCCGCCACCTTCTTCGACGGCCGCACCAGCGCGCAGGCCGTTATCATGCCCGTAATGTCGTCGGCGCAGATAATCGCCTTCTCCATCGTCGTCTCAGGCGTCACAAGCTCATTGTGCGCCTGGATTGTGCGCAGGATGTCCTCGGATACGCCGAGCGCCCCGAGCTTTTCCACCGCGATTGTCGTGTGTTTCTCCGGCGTGTTGAACGTCTCGTCGTAGTCGAGGTCGTGCAGCAACCCGGCCAGCCCCCACTTTTCCTCATCCTCGCCGAACCGGCGCGCAAGCCCCCGCATTATCGCCTCGACCGACAGCATGTGGTTCTTCAGGTTGCCGCCCGATACGTTTTCCTCGATCAGCTTCCATGCTTCTTCGCGGTTCATCAGTCACCTTCCTTCAGCAGTTCCTTGAAGTGTTCCTCGATGCAGCGCGGAATGGCCTGCAGGTTGTAGCCGCCTTCGAGCGTCGAGACCAGCTTCCCGCCGCAAGTCTTGTTCGCAAGGTCGATGCAGTACCTGGTCAGCGTGCCGAAATCCTCGATTTCCAGCCCCAGCCCTGCAATCGGGTCGTCCACGTAGGCGTCGTATCCAGCCGAGATGAGCACGAACTCAGGCTTGAACTGCGCCAGCGGTCCCTCGGCCGCCTTTCTGAACTCCTGAAGGAAAGTCTCCCGGTCATCGTGCGAGAAGGGCAGATTGAGCGTCGCGCCCTCGCCCTCGCCCTCGCCGGTCTGGGCCTGGCTGCCCGTGCCCGGGTAGAATGGGTAGCGGTGCGTCGAGAAGTAGAAGACGTTGGGGTCGTTATAGAACGAATCCTGCGTGCCGTTACCGTGGTGGACATCCCAGTCGATTATAATGATTTTTTGGAGTCCGTGCTTCTTCTGGAGGTGGCGCGCGGCGATGGCGATGTTGTTGAAGATGCAGAACCCCATCGCGGTTGACCTCGTGGCGTGATGGCCCGGGGGCCTTACGAGCACTGCTGCGTTCGCGACATCGCCCTGCATCACGGCGTCGCATGCCTCCATGAGCCCGCCCGCGGCCTTCAGCGCTGCTTCGTAGGATTTGGGCGAGCCGATTGTGTCGCCGTAGTCGAGTATGCCGCCGCCGCGAGTCTCAATCTGTTCGCGCACCTTCTCGACGTAGCTGCGGTCGTGGTTGTAGCATATCTCATCCACCGTCGCCGCCCGCGCGGGGATTTGCGTAATCTTGTCCCAAAGGCCGGTCTCTTTGAGATGGGAAACGGTGTTTATCAGTCGCATCTTGTTCTCGGGGTGGCCGCCCGTCTCGTGCTGCAGGTATATCTGGTCGAAAACAACGCCTGTCGCCATGATATTCCCTCCGGTGGTTTTTCAGGAATGTTTCAATGGTAGCACTTACATCGTGGAAGTCAAACAAGAAGGCCTGGAGCAGACTACTTCCCGTACCTGTGACTGTTCTCTTTCCACCACTTCTCCCAGCGGTCGAACGCCTTCTGCTGCGCGTCCTGGGGACCATGGTCCTTCAGGTTGGGGTTAAGCCCGAACCACTGGCCGGTCAACTGCCACAGCGCTTCGACCACATACAGAGAGTCTTTGTTACGCTCAAGGAGAATCTTCATAAGAGCGGGAATCGCCCTCGTATCACCGATTTCTGCCAGCGCCTGCGATATGAAGTACTCGGACGTTCTACGTTTCTTGAGCTCAGCAAGAAGCGGTTCCACGGCGCGCTTGTCAGACAGCCTGCGCAGAGCATAGACAGCGTTACTGCGCAGTTCCTCGCTCGGCGAGTTAAGATATTCGATAAGCCCAGGCACGTAACCCTCCTGCAGTTTGGCAAGAGCTTTGGCAATATTGCTTCGGAGGTACTTGTTTCTTTCTTTGCCGAGCATTTCCAGGAGCGGCTCTGTCGCCCGCCTGTCACCGAGTTCACCGAGATAGTAGACGATGTGCCAGTCGCGCTCCGGCAGGCGCTTGAGAAGCTCATCAACCGCTTCCTCTGGTTTCTTCTTGAGGATGTCCCGGATGGCGAGAGTGCGCCAGTGCATACCGTCGTCATTGTCGTCCAGGGTCTTTAGGACGTCAAAGATGACTGATAGACCTTCGTTCTCGACTTTCTGCAGCAGTTCAACGTATTCGCCCGCAATCTCGGCGGCATCGTTGGATTTGTTCTCTTTAAGCAGTTCTTCGAACTCGCGCTTCAGGCCGGTAAGGTCAGCACCCGCCTCAATCCTCATATTCACGTACTGCACCGCCGGGTACATCTCCTCGGAGTAATTGGGCGTGTCGAACCCCTCGTGCACCATGTCTTTGAGGTATGTTATCGCCTCTTTCGAGCGTTTCATGGCAAGAAGCAGCCGGACAATAGCTGTGCATCTCTTGTTGTCCTGCATTGCCAGGTAGTTGCCGCACCATCCGGACGGCTCCCAGGCGCGGTACCATTTGAGGGCCTCTTCGTACCGGCCCATCTTCTCGAGCAGCGCCGCGAGCATCTCGATGGCCACGTCACGCGTGTTGGAGGCATCCATTACGTTGCCCGTCACTTCCTGGGTGTCGGGCGAAAGCTCGAAAGTCGCAGCCTTCGTGTAGGCCAGAACCGCCTTTTCCTTGTCTCCGAGTTCCTCGTAGACCTCGCCCATGCCGAGGTGCGCATACGCTGTCGCGGTCGAATTAGGGTATTCCTGTACAACTCTCCGAAGAATCCGGAGGCTTCTCTCGTACTGCTTTATCCCGAAGTAGAAGCGCGACAGTGTAAAAAGGCCCATGCTTATGACATCGCTTCTCGGATACCGCTTGTCGTACTCGGCGATAAGCTTCTCAGCCCCTTTCAAGTCACCTGTGTTCAGGAAGGTGCCAACCATGAAAGAAAAGGCCTTTGCCGCACATGGCCCTGACTGACAGGCTGCGACGAGTTTCTCTGCGCTCTTGTAGACGTATCCTTGCTGATATTGCTCGTCTATATCCGAAGAATACGGTTCAAACAACCTGTAGAGGATGATGCCGGCTGCTCGCGGTGTGGATGCAAGTTCCGCTGCTCTCCCAAGCCACTTGTCGAGGTCTTCCTCATCAGCAGGAATATCACCGCTGCACCTGTACATCGCGAGGAAGAACTTTGCCTGTCTGGAGGTCAACTCCGCGAACAGCCTATCGCAGTAATCCCTCAGCCGAACACTCTCTTCATAAAATTCTGTCGAGGCAATCGCACATACCGCAAAGACCGGGTCTGAGAAACGTGCAACAAGCGCCGTCATTTCCTTAAATTCAAAGTGCGTCTTCTCATATTCCCCGTTGGACATGTAGGCGTACAGCCCTATGTCGCCTGTCTCCTTCAGGAAATCCTCACTTGCCAGCATCTCAACGAGCTTGCCCTCTGCTTCACGTGCCCAATCCTCACCATATTTATATGTTGCATTGGCGCGCTCCACGGTTTCGGCCAGCGCCGCGTAAGCCCATAGTCGGGCGTATTTCGTGCGCTGCGGGTCTTCGGCCATCTTCTTGTTGAGCTGCCATTTGTAGTAGTACCGTCCGAAGTGGTCGAACCAGCTATCCGAATTAAGCGGAGAGTGTTCCCACAGGAACTTGTAGAATATCACGAGCTGAGAGGGCGGAGGCAAATGACCGTCTTCATACCAGTCGCTTTCCAGCGCCTCGACAATAGTGTCATAATCGCCACCGTAGTCCATGAGCCGCAGAGCCGCCTGTTCCTTACCATGGAGTATCAACTCAAACAGAGATGCAAACTGCGTCGGCGGTTCTACCGGCTTTTCCACTGTCGCAGTGCAGCCGGCGGTGACAAGCATTATCAGGATAAACAAGAGGAAGCGGTGCATTGGAGTTTCCTTTCAGCGAAAGATACGAACTGCCGCGTTCGTGTTGCACACCGATAATATCACGACAATGCACGGAAAAACAGGCGGAAATTCCTCGTTTGAAAGACAGAATGTGCTTGGGGTTGGGGCGAGCTGGATGTCTATGATTATCGGGCGAAGGAAATGACTTGACGCGGCGCGGATGTTGGACTATAGTTTGTCTGGAGCAGAGGATTCCATTAATTGCAGAAAGGAGGTAGCGCGAGAGGCATCCAGAACGCGTGAAAGGAGATTTGCGTATGAATAGAGCATTTGCACACAGAAGGGGAACGCGGGGATTCACGCTGATTGAGCTGCTGGTCGTAGTTGCAATTATAAGTATTCTTATAGGATTGGTATTCCCGGCGCTCTGGCGCGGCAAGGGAGAGGCCGAAAAGGCGGCATGCGGCAGCAATCTCAGCCAGATATTCAAGTCTGCGGTGATGTACGCGCAGGACCCCGAAAACAAGATTTTTCCCTTCCTGGAGGAAGATTCGGTTGCGTATGAGCATTTTCAACTGCTGACGTCAGTCGCAGACTCGCCCAAGATATTCATCTGTCCTTCGGCTGGACGCGACCGGAAGGCGGAGCTTGACGAGGAGAAGAACTTCGAACTCGGCGAGCGCTCGTGCAGCTACGCCTGGACGAATGTACCGAGGAACACATCGTCGAAGGGGTCTCTGCCACTAGCGGCGGACAAGGCGATGGGCGACATGCAGCACTCGGACGGGTTGAATATTCTCTACATCAACGGCGGTGTGGAGTACGTGAAGCAGAAAGAAAGCCAGACCTGGGAAGATTTGACCGAAGGTCTGCTGACGAAGTAGGAGCGGGTGAAATCCTCTGCTTGATATCGAGGCAGCCCGGGACGCGTGGGCTGCCTCGTTTCAATAGGTTTAAGGGAGAGGCGTGAACGAAGGCCGCATCGAAAAGGCTCAGGAAGTATTTTTCTGGATAGCCGCCGTCGTGCTGGCGTGCCTGGCATTTATCAACACGCTCGGCAATCTCCCGACTTTCCCGGTGTCCACAATCCCTCCAACTTTCCCGAGAGAGACGATTTTCTTCACCCTTACGGCGTTCGCAATCTGCTTCGCGGCCCTGCGGGGCGGCGGGGAACTCAGCAAGAACAAGAAAATCGCGTTCTATCTGCTCGCCTCCTACGTTGCATGGGCGATTATCGTAACGCTCTGGGCGGTCAACCGGCCTGGCCACAGCCGCGGCCTTATCGAAATGGCCTTCTTCTGCGGGTGGGCTTTTGCGCTGTCGGGCCTTCTCCTTTCCGAGAAGAGAATCTGGAGCCTTACGCGCATACTCGGCTTCTCGGGCGGCGCGGTCGGGGCGGCAGTTGCTTTCGGCTACTTTGCGCTCGATATAGGCTTGGCGACCTGGCCGTTCGGGAACGCCAACGCTGCCGGTATGTTCTGCGCGTTCACGGCAGTTATTAACACGGGGCTCCTGATAGAGAGTTTCAGGAAGCACGAGATTGCGCATCCCCAGGCAATCCTGGCGATAGCGTGCATAGTGTTCACTGTCATCGGTCTGATGCTGACTTTCTCGAAGGGAGCGCTGCTCGGGCTTATTGTCGGCGAAGCGGTGCTGCTGTGGCAGAACGTTCCCGGGAAGAGGAAGCTGATAGCAATTATCATAGGGGCGGTTTTTATCATCAGCGTAAGCGGCTACATCGCTTTAAAAAGCGGCAAAGAAGACGAGAAGGACACAAGGACAAGGACGCAGAGACTGCAGGATACGACATCGGGCTTTCGCGTGGAGGCATACAAGGCGAGCTTGAAGCAGATAGGGGGCGCCCCCATCGGCGGGCGCGGACTCGGCAGCTTCTATGCGTACTTCGCCCAGTATTCCCTTCCGGAAATATCCGGACACAAGAAAATGGGCGATACCGTCTTCCATGCCCACTCTAATGTGCTAGAAATCGGAACGGAAGTCGGCATTATCGGCATGCTGCTCTTCATTGCCATGACGGTCTATCTGGGCATCATGCCGTTGATGAAGAAGGAGCCGGACAAAGAGGAAGGGAGCCGGCTCGAGGCGATATGGGTCAGCGGGTTTCTCATGATTTCCGTCCATGCCCTGGTGGCGGTTCATTTCTACTGGACCGAGACGGTAGTCTATTACTGGACAGCGGTGGGTGTGCTGCTTGCGCTTGGCAGGACGCAGGGGCCGAGGCTGGCACCAAAGCACATTATTCCGTTGCTGTCTGTGGCGGTTGTGGCGCTGGTGGGGCTGTGGTATTTCGGGGTGTGGGAGGAGCTTCTCGGGCGCATGCACGTGGCCAGACGCGAAAATGACCTCCGAATTGTAAGACCCAAGGATAAGCAGCGCCAGCAAATGCGTCAGAAAGGGCTGAAACCGGGCAATCCCGTGTACGACAAGCTGGAAGCGGAGAGAAATTACCTGTATTCCCGAATCCTGGAGGACCTGAACGCGGAGCTGGGGCTTGTGCACATGCAGCGCAGGCGCACCGATACTTATTACCAGCTTGGCTCGGCGTATTTCAATATCGGCCACCCCCGCGAGGGGCTGTATTTCTTCAAGGAGCTGCTCAAGACCGCACCCGAGTACGTTCACACGCACTACTTCACGGGCAGGTCATACGACAGCATTTGGCGGATGGGGAAAGGGAAGGGAAAGCCTTTTTCGGCGCAGGAAATACAGAAATACCAGAATAAGGCGATGGAATCGGTCGAGCACTACCTTGCAATGAATCCCCGCTCAAAAGAGTCCGGCGGGGCATCTATATTCCTGTCCAAGCTCTACGAGATGCGCAGCAAGTGGGACAAGGCAATCAAGGTCATCGAGACATTTGTTAACGAAAACGCCCGGCTGAAGGATTTCGGCGAGGCGGCAATGAATCTTGTTCGCCTGTACAAGAGGCACAAGATGCTGCCGAAAGTGCCTCAACTGCTCGAAAGTTATGTCGAGAGATACCCGCGAGGCCAGCACTCGGCAGAGGCAACTCGCGAACTGGCAAGCACTTACGCCAGGCTGGGCAAGCTGCCCGAAGCAATAATGGCCATAAAGAACCACATTGAGGCTAATCCCGATTCCAGTCTCAAGAAAGAGCTGAGAAAATTGCGAAGAGAGTACGAGCAGAAATTGCGCACGAGGAACAGTGGTCGCGCAAAGTGAGACTGCGCAAGGATTAACGTGCCGTCACACCCCGCCGAACGCCCGTTTCCCTTGACAGACAAGGAGTTATGGTGTATAATGACTTGTCAATTAGGGTTCGGTGGGCAGGAGGCCCTGATGAGCGCGGACCTGCGAGATGCATTGTCGAACATTCTCAATTCGGTAGTATCGCCTGACGACCTTGATTCGCTGCTGGACAAAGCCTGCAAGGCGCTTTGTGCGATAAACGGGTTCGACCGGGTCGGAGTCGCACTCTACGACCCCGAACAGAATGCCTTCATCGAGAGAGTGGTTTGCCATACCGCCCTGGACGGAGTCCACACGAGCACTGCGGAGAAGAGGCACATCCTGCACTCGGAGAAGAATCTCCTTGGGCAGGCGGTGCTTCACTCGCTGCCGTATGCGTACGCCTCGAGCGAGACGCCGCCCCGGTCGGAAGTGGTCGTGCCGCTTCTTTCGAGGGACAACCTCATAGGCGCACTTTCGGTCGAGAGCGGTGAGAGCAGCCTGGAAGATACGGACCTCGAGAAGCTCGCCGATTACGGACGGGTGCTGTCGGTCGCGATTGAGAACAGGCTTCTGTCATCCGGCGGGCACGACATCAAGAACCGCGACGCCCTTACAGGCCTTTACAGCCAGCGCTACCTGCAGGCGCGTATTACGCACGAGATTGACCGGGTGGACCGCTTCGGGGGCGTATTCAGCCTGGCGATAGTCGAGCTTGATAACTTCAACCAGGTTAGGAAGGACTTCGGCTACAGCGTAGCCAGCCAGGCGCTCAAGGACATATCGAGGAAGCTCTCAGAGAATCTGCGCGACGTGGATGTCGCAGCGCGCTACGGCGAGAAGGAGTTCGCCATACTGCTGCCTCACGCGGACCTCGGTCACGCCTTGCTTGCAGTCAAGCGCATACAGAAGCTTGTCGGGGAGGTTCTGCTGTGCTCGCCGGAAGGCAGGGAGAGCCGTCCAAGCGTGAGCGGCGGGATAGCCGTCTACCCCACGGACAGCCCCTTCAAAGATGGCCTGCTCGAAGCCGCGGACATGGCGCTGGCGAAGGCAAAAGAAGCCGGCAACGGCCGTGTCTACACATACACCGAACTGGCGGAAGAGCAGGGCATTCTGAGCACTGATTAGGCGTTATTGAATCCGGCGTGCCATCTTCGCGTTATCTCAGGCAAGTGCTCTGTTTTAATGTTTGCCTTCAGGCTCTTCGTATATCACGATATCGACGTCAGCGCTGCAAGTGGGTATGTGCTCGCCGTAGTCGAACTTGTAGAGCTTGATTGAGTCTATGAACACATCCTTTTTTCCTTCCTGGACGTGATGGAGGTATCTTACGAGCTGCTCCAGGTTAATCGCCTGTAATTTCATCTTGACCGTGGTCTTGGAATAATCCTTGTGCGCCGGATGTCTGTTCAAAGGCATCTTGAATATATTGCTGCTCACGCCGGCGATTTTCGCCGTGTTGTTGAGATACCTGCTTAGCTCGGAGCTGGTTGTCTTGCTGGCTTCGTTGCTGACAAAGCCGTAGTGCTGCTGGTTTTCCGGCCGCTGCGCCAGCTTCTTCAGCTCGAACAGGGCATCGTCCTCGGTCTTGACGAGACCGGCGTAGGCTCTTTCCTGCTGATACAGATATATTGCTCCTATGCCGAATCCGACCGCCGACAGGGTCATGAGAATTATGAACAGTTTTGGCAGATCGATTTTCTCTTCGACATCGTTGTTGTTCTGCATCACCGTCTCTCCATTCGTTCGGTTTCGACCTTGTAAGTGTGGCTTGCGACAAGTTCGTCATCCTTACCCGAGACATCGTTCGTTTTCTGAGTAAGGTAGGGCACTTTTCTGAGCACCTCGGACAGTATCCGGTAGCTCTGGTCCCTGCTGTCCACGATTCCCTTGAAAGTCAGGGTTTCCTGGCTGACTCTGAATTCCTGAATCTGCAGAGCAGGTGCATCCTTTTTCAGGCTCGCTCCACTGACGGCGTTGCTAAAGTCCTTGAGCATGTCGAGTGCGGAATAAATCCGGGGGGCCTTGGTTATTGTGCCGGATTCCCTTTTCTTGAGCGCCGTTTTGAACTCGTTGGAGATTTTGGATGTTTCGTAGTTTCTCAGAGGCTCTCCGGCGAGCAGTTTGACGAAGGTGTTCTTTGCATCGCCGCGTAGCGTTTCAATCGCGTACCTGTGCTGCGACAGGCGGACGTTGAAGCTGTAGGCCAGCATGAACGCGATGAAGAACGCGAGGCACACCGTGCAAGAGAGTCCCACCTTCAGCTCGTCGAAAGCCTTGCGGTAGGCGTATTCCTCCTTGCGGAAATTGTAGCCTATCCGGTCCGAGCCGAGCGCCTTGAGCGCCGCACCGAGTGCGACGCTCCCGGCTGACTTGAGCTGCTGGAGTTTCTCGGCGTTCTCCGCCCCCGTGAATGCCTCCAGTGGCAGCATCTGGACTTTCACGCCGAGCGAGCCGCCGAGTGTGGAGGCAAGCTCGTGGCTGAACGCGGGACCCGTAAGGTAAACAATCGAGACAGACTCGCACACCGAGCATGACGCCTCGGTGCGCCTGATTTCGCGCTTGAGCTTCGATACGGTTTCCGCTGTAGGCTTCCCGCCCGGCAGGGAGACCTTGAAGGTTCTCGCCCGCCTCAGCATGTCGTCCTCGACGAGCACCAGACGCGCTACTTCTTCCGACACGTCGAGCGCGACGGCTACGGTGTGGACCGTTTCCTCTTCGTCCTGCTCGTTCTTCCCGGTCTGCGGCGGCTGGAATACGCCCGCAGCGAAGCCCGTGTTGGCGAGGCAGGCGGAGTCGAGGTCAAGCAGCCGCGGATTGAAGTCGGCCTTTTTGCAGAGGTCGAGCGCGTCCGCGATAATCTGCTTCTGCACGCCCGCGACGAGAATCCTGCTCTTTCCGTCTATCTCGGTGACCTTGTAGTAGTCCACGACCATCGACTCGACGGGCGCGGCGGGCATGAACTCTTCCGCCTCGAACTTGACTGTTTTTCTAATCTGGTCGCCGCGCGTGAAAGGAACGACGACCTCCCGGGAGAATACATGCTGCCCGTCGATGGCGACTGCGATGCTGCCGACCGGGAGACCGTTCTCCTTTAGCAGCTTCTCCGCCTGTGCGGCGATATCGACGGGGGTCTCTTCGCCCTGCTGCTCGCTTTCAAGCGGCGCCGAGAAGGCGGTCCTCAACCTGGGCGCCTTGGCGCTGCCGTCGAGCACGACGCAGCGCAGAACGCCGCCCGAAATCTCGATTCCCGTTGCTGATGCCATGTTTCTTTCCGCTCCCCGGATTATCGTGCGAGGCTTTCGGAAGCATCGCAGGTCCTAATCCATCCTGTACGTTGCCTGCCTTATATCGCCCTTCTCGCTTTCGAAAATGAGAGTCCATTCCCTGTCGGGCTTGTTCTCCTTTATTTCTTTGAGACGGTATTTCATATTGTCAGCAACCCACTGCTTGTCTCCTACCATCAGGTATCTGCTGATTCCGCTTGCCTCGAGGTGCGCGCCCGATTTCGATGGATTCTTCGCATC
Source organism: uncultured Planctomycetota bacterium (assembly GCA_964641955.1). GTDB lineage: Bacteria > Planctomycetota > SKW154 > SKW154 > DAOVDS01 > CAZXNM01. The sequence continues at coordinate 41,011 of CAZXNM010000023.1, read as the reverse complement.
GTACGTGACTGCTTTAACGTTGACGTTAAGGGGCGGAGGTCCAGTTTCCACTGGTGGGGGTGGAGGTGGTGGGGCTTCCGGTGGCTGCGCGGCAAGGCCGGCAATCTTGTCGTATTCCCTGATTTCTCTGCGAGTATTTTGCCTCACTTTGGGCATGTATTCGCTCGGGTCGTCGATGGTTGTAAGCGGCTGCTGCTCGAAGAAGTTGCTGAAGTAAATCCTGACTCCCGCGTAGGCCAGCACCGCCAGTATTGCTATGTTCACGAGAAGCACTATCAGCCTTGCAGTCTTCATTTCGGCTCCTACTGGTCGCGTTCTTTCCAGAACTGAATGTTCGTCTGCTTTCCCTGTCGTCTGATGATTGCCCTGACATCCTTCTTGACGTTGTCCTGGGTCGCCCTGACCCTCACCTCGAAAAAGGTCGAAACCGTGGTCAGATACTGCATGAGCGTCTTGTCGCGCTCGTAGATATCCGAAAGGCCTGTCACGTTCGTGAGGTCCATGGGCGTATTGAATGGCCCGACGTCCGGGTCGTCGCGATAGGTGAGTATGTTGGCGGCATCCTCCTCGGTAATCTCGGGCGATATCGCGCGCAGTGCCTCGGGGCTGGCCGTGTTTATGTTGATTCTGCCGTTGCCCCAGAGGCAGAGGAAGTCTGCCAGGCCCTTGAAGACCTCGCCGTCCGAAGCTACGTAGCCGTAGAGGAAGCGCGAAGTTATTCCCTCGATCTGGAGCATTTCCTCGATTGTGGTCAGGGCGGCGTTCTTCGCCTCCGCTTCGAAGTCTCCATCCTCGTCGACATCTATGTAGTCCCTGATGCGCTCCGCAATCGCGAACTCGCCCGCCGGGTCCATCTCGAGGATTACCACCAGCCGCGACAGCGCTTCGTAGATGCGGTTGAAATCCCTGTTCGACTTGTTCGTCAGGCGGTTTACGTTTATCAGCCGCTCCTGGTCTGTGATTGTTATATTGGTATCGACATCGCCTATGACGCTTATGTTCTGGAGCTGGCCTTTTCCGGACCAGTCGTCGTAGAGCGAGTCGCGCGGGCCGTCCTCCTCGGCATCCTTTTCGAGCAGTGCCCTCGCGAGGACGACCGCGCCTCGGGCGGCGTAGTAGTTCTTGCGGTCGGATGCGAAGTTCTTGGCGATGCGCTCGTCAATCGTGGTCGAGTAGTTGAACTGCGTGATTACGACCGCCAGGATTACGACGATAATCAGGACTATCACCATGGCGAGGCCGTTCTGGGAGGAGTCTACTGCGCGCCTTTCTCCTTCTTGTCGCTCACTTTCTTGGCGAAGAGGAACACGTACGCCTCCAGCGCGCCCGGCCTCTTTTCCTTGAGCGCCTTCTGGACCTTGAGTATGGGAAATGCCGCAATCTCCATACATTTTATCACCAGCACCCCGGGGTCTTCCCGGAATTCGTAATTCCCTCCGACGTTGCGCCTGAGTATCTCGCCGAGGTAGTAGCCCATGTAGACCAGCTCCTCGGGCGTGAGTGTGTTCTCCTCGTAGTTCTTTTCCAGCTCGGCGTCGAGGACGCGCACGTCGTCCATGCTGTATTCGAGTTTCCTGCCATACCGGCGCTCGTAATCCTCGGCGAATTTCGAGGCGGCCTTCGTCGCAGCCTCGACGTAACCGCCCGGCTCCTTGCCGGACTTGTACTTGCGCAGACCGGCGGCAACCCGCTTGCGTTTGCCGATTCTCTTCCTGGTCAATCCTTACCCCGGTTCCGCTATAATGTTATACTTGCTTGCGCCCTTGCCGGTTCAAAACTCGGCCCATTAGATTATACGCAATTTCCTATCGTTTTATTAGGTTCTAAAGGTGCAGACGCCTGCAGGGGTCCCGTGGCCGGCATGCCGCATTCAGCCCGCACGGTGCGGCAAGAAAAAAGAGCCTTACTCGGCGGCTCTTGAGCAGCCCGAATCAGGCGGCGACGGGGCAGCCTGCTATTTGTTCTTTCTTTTAGTCGCCGGGCCGACCTTCGTAACGACGGAAAGCCCGCAGCGGTCCATTTTCTTTATCAGACCCGCGGTGGACAGGCCGAGCATCTTCGCGGCTTTCGTCCTGTTGCCCTGGGTCTTTTCGAGCGCCTTCGCGATAATCTCCCGTTCGACGTTCGCCACCGCCTTGCGCAGAGTGTTCTCGTCAATTCGCTCGAACTTGAATCCCGGCGTCCTGGCCTCCGGCACCGCGGACTGGATATGGCTCGAAACGAGGTCGGGCGCAATCCTGTCAGCCGCACTCAGCGCTACCATGCGGTAGCACTCGTTCTCCAGCTCGCGCACGTTCCCCGGCCAGTCGTGCCCTATCAGCAGGTCTACAACTTCCGGCGCAATTTCCTTGGGCGGAGAGTCGGTCTCGCTGCATATCCGCCGGAAAAAGTAATCGACGAGAAGCGGGATATCCTCCTTGCGCTCCCGGAGCGTCGGAAGCTCCACCGTAATCGCGTTTATCCTGTAGAAGAGGTCCTTCCTGAACTTGCCCTTTTCGACCATTTCCGCGAGATTCTTGTTGGACGCGGAGATAATCCTCACATCCACGTTCAGGGTAGTGGCGGACCCGACCTTGCGTATGACGCCGTCCTGCAGCACACGCAGGAGCTTCATCTGCATCTCGAGCGGCATATTCGATATCTCATCGAGGAACAGCGTGCCCCCGTCGGCAAGCTCGAAAAGCCCTTTCTTCGGCCTCGTCGCGCCGGTAAACGCCCCCTCGACGTAGCCGAACAGCTCCGATTCCAGCAGTGGCCGGGGTATCGCGGCGCAGTTCTCCGCGACGAACTTCTTGAGCTTGCGCGGCGAGTTGAAGTGGATTGCCCTCGCAACAAGCTCCTTGCCCGTGCCCGACTCGCCCTGGATGAGGACCGGCACGTTGGCGTCTATGATGTGGTCGAGGTAGCGCAGCATCTCGCGTATCTTCGGGCTCTCGCCCACTATCATGGAGTAATCGTACTTGAAGCCCTCGCGGGTTGGGGTAGGGGGAGTGTCGGACACGGCGCCGCGCTTTACGGAGGCCTCTTCCCGGATAATCACGCGCGACTTGGCCGTCACCTTCTGCTGCAGCGCTTCGAGCCGGTCGAGTGCTTCCTTCAGGTCGGCCCGGGTCTTGTTCAACTCGCGCAGCAGGCGGGCGTTCTCGCGCTTGAGAATTCTGTATGCTGTTGTATAGAAGTCCATGGCACCGCCGGAAGCGCTAATTCTCCGTTATTACAGACGCCACTGTGTAACATTTTGCTACATCATTCGGCATTTAATCTTACACTTCCTTTACATATTCTATTCCGCTTTTCTCCCCGTTTCAACTCCGAATCAGCTCCTAATCAGCTCTTCCGCCCCATAATAAAGAAAAGCATTTACCGTGCAGTATGCGGTTAAGGGGGAAGCATCCCTCCCGGTCATTCGGGAGTTTCGGCAAGCTCATTCTTCAGTATGCGCACGATGTCGGGGATTTTCGACTTGAGCTGGTCGCTGAGTTCCGTCCCCAGTTCGAGCTTGGCGGGCTCGACCCCGATTATCGTGATAGGCGGAACTTTCGCGCCCGAGATTTCGGCCATTGCGATGGATTCGAGAATGCCGATTTCGTGCAGTGATGCGGAGCACCGGGGCGCTGATGCCTTGTCAGCCAGTGCGGACGAGTCGAATCTGTAGATATCGCCCGGCTTGCCGCCTCCCGAGACCGCATCGACTATTATGACCTTGTCGAACTCATCGAGGTCGATAAGGACATTAAGAAGCGCACAGCCGGCATCCATTACGTGGACGCCGGCTGGCAGCTTCTCGTTCATAAGCTCTTTGGCGACGGCTACCCCCACGCCCTCATCGGACAAGAGCGTGTTGCCGACGCCGATTATCAGCGTTCTCTGCATTGGCGGCCTACACGACCCGGAATTTGGACAGCGACCGTCCCCCGGCATCGACGAGGTGTACCGCGCACGCGATACACGGGTCGAAGGAGCGCACAATGCGCAGTGGCTCGATGGGATTGTCCGTGTCGGCGACCGGGCAGCCGACGAGCGCCTGCTCGACCGGCCCGAGGTTGCCCTTGTCGTCGCGCGGGCTGCAGTTCCACGTGGTGGGGACCACGCACTGGTAGTTGTCGATTTTCTTGCCCTTGATGCTTATCCAGTGGCCCAGCGCACCGCGCGGCGCTTCCGTGAGGCCCATCCCGGTGGCCGTGTCGGGCACTTCGTATTTCGTGTGCACGGGCTCGCCTGGCTTGAGCTGCTTGACCCACTCGGCGCAGGCGTCGGCGACGACTTTGGTCTCCAGCGCTCTCGCCGCGTGGCGACCCAGGACCGAGAACAGGTCGCCGACCTGAAGGTTCAGCGACTTGAGCGTGTCGCCGACGAGCTTCTTTGCATGCTCGTTGTTGCCCGTGAGGTAGGCGACGCCCATCCTTGCCAGCGGGCCCACCTCGCAGACCGCGCCGTTGTACCTCGGCGACTTCAGCCACGAGTAGGCATCCTCCTTCTCTGCATCGGGCACCGTTTCGCCCCGGGCCGGGTGCTTCCCGGAGGCGGAGGAATATCTCGAGAATTTCACGTGCTCCGCAATCTTCGACTGGTCGAAACTGCCGGCATTGCCGTTCACGTACACTCCCGGGCCGATGAATTTCTTTGAGCCCTTGTTGTCCTCTTCGAACACGCCGTAGGCGACGAGGTTCCCGCAGCCCTTGCCGATTTTGAAGTACGACGGGAGTTCCTTCGCGACCGCAACGACATCCGGGATGTAGATGTTGTCTATGAACGACCGGAGTTCCTTCATGTAGGAGAGATACGAGGTTATCTTGTCCACCGTGGGCCTTTCGGACACGCCGCCGGGGAAGATTGCTATTTCATGAGGCATCTTGCCGCCGAAGATAGCCAGTGCCTCCTGCGCCTTCCTGCGCATGTCCAGCGCCTCGATGTAGTGCGCGGTCGCCGCGATGTTCAAGTCGGTGTTCTTGATGTAATCGCCTTTCAGTCGTGGCAGGAACGGAGCGAGCGCGTTCCAGCGCTTGCTTGCTACCTCTCCCGCGGCCCACTTCTTTATGTCGTTGAGCTTCCGGTCGGAACCTTCGTACTTGAGAATAGCCGTTATGTCCACGAAATCGAGCGCGGCCAGGTGATAGAAGTGCAGGATATGCGACTGTATAAAGTTCGCGCCCAGAATCAGGTTCCTGATAATGCGGCCATTGTCCGGCGGCTCCACCCCGAACGCCGAGTCGAGGTTCAGGGTCGAAGCCTGGGCGTGCGAAGCGGGACACACGCCGCAGATGCGCTGCGTAATCTGCTGCGCATCTATCGGATGCCTGCCTTTGAGGATTATCTCGAAACCGCGGAACATCTCGCCCGCGACGCGCGCATCCTGTACTTTGCCGTCTTCCACCTCGAGTTCGAACTTCAGGTGGCCTTCTATCCTGGTAATCGGGTTTACCACGACTTTGGTGGGCGCCATTGCATGTCTCCTTTCTCTTGTCAGGCTGCTTGCAGGATTTTATGGATTAGACGTTTTTCGTTTTTTTCGCTTCTTTGAGCAGCTCTTTCCTCCTCGATTCGGGAAGGAGACCGTAGAGCCCGTCGTCGTGGTCGGGGAACGACGGCGAGGTGCAGCCTATGCAGGGGGCGCCGCTGCGCACGCACCAGTTGACCTTGTTGTTCCAGCTCCTTATAGGTGCGTCGCAGTAAGTGTCGGGACCTTTGCAGCCCAGCTCCATCAGGCATCCCTCGTCCCCGAAGTCTTCGGCGAACTTGCCATCCTCGAAGTAGCTCCTGCGCTCGCAGTTGTCGTGCACCGTCTTGCCGAAGAACATCTTGGGCCTCTTGTGTTCGTCCAGCTCGGGAATGCCGAAGAGCAGCACGTGCGCTATCGTGCCGACGACCCAGTCCGGGTGGCTGGGGCAGCCGGGGATGTTTATGACCGTGGCCCCGGGCATTATTTCGGAGAAGGGTTTTGCCTGGGTCGCGTTGTTGCTGGCGCCGGGTATTCCGCCGAACGCGGCGCATGTTCCCACGGCGAGCGTGGCCATGGCGGCCGAACCGAGCTTTTTGGCCCATTCGGTCACCGGTATCATTTTGCCGTCGCGCTCGCCCACGCCGCAGAATTCGCCGCTGGCCCCGACCGGAATCGATCCCTCCACCACCAGCACGAACTTGCCCTTCTGCTCCTTTATCGCGCGTTCGCACATGCCGAGTGCCAGGTTGCCCGCGGACGCCATCACGTTGGGATGAAACTGGAGGTTTATCGTCTCGGTCAGCACCTCGACTATGTCGGGATAAACTGCGTTAAGCAGCGAAACCGAGCACCCGGCGCACGACTGGCCCTGAATCCAGATAACCGGCGTGTTCGAAGCCCGGGCCTTGATTTCAGTGATGATGCGTTTCTTCGTTTCGCCCGATACGGCAGGTGGTGCTGGTGCGGATTGGGTTGAAGCGCAACCCGCAAGTGCCAGTCCCGCACCGGCAGCACCGAAAATCTGGAAAAACTCTCTACGAGTCAACCCCTTGTCCATGTCTGCCTCCTTTCTCGAATGCGGTTATATCCTGTTGCCAATTGAGCTGTATATCAGTATTGACATAATTAGCCTACTAATTAAGTCCATTTTAATCAAGTTTATTTTGAGAACAAAGAAAAATTGTCGGCGCTCTAAGCATTGTCTCCTTATCTGCTGGGGCTAACATGTTTGAAATTGCGAAAAGCACCGAAAAAAGCGGCCATATATACGCGAATCGTGGTCCCCGGTTCGATATTAAAAATTGAAGATTCAGCGTTCCTCCTCTGTTTTTTCTGTTTACGGTTAGCAGTGAACTACGTCTCTGTTAGTGTAGAGACTGACTGTTCTGCATTCTTGTTAAGAAGCGGCATGGCATGGGTAAATTCATTGAAACAGGAATAGCTTCTGCAATCGCTTTTGCCGTTATTCTCTCCGGATGCAGCTCGTCTTCTTCAGATACCCCCATGCAGCCTGTTCAAAAGCACCCTCCCGACCAGGTCACAAATCCACTGCCTGCAGACAATGCAATCGATGTTCCCGTATCGACAGACCTCTCATGGGCAAGCGCGAGCGGCGCAACCTCTTATGAAGTCTATCTTGGATTGAGCGCCGGCTCGCTATCGTTGCGAAGCTCACAGACTGCCACGATTTATGACCCCGGCATTCTGGATTACTCGACGGAGTATTGCTGGCGAGTTGACTCCGTCAATGCCGACGGCACGACTGCAGGTGCTGTGTGGAGCTTAACGACCGAAACCACGCCGGTTGCCCCGCCCGACCAGGTCACGTATACCTCACCGGCTAACAACGCAACCGATGTATCCATAGACGAAGACCTCCTCTGGAGCGCCGCGACGGGTGCGACTTCCTACGACGTTTACTTGGGCACGAACCAGACTGCCGTCACGAACGCGACTCCCGGCTCGACGGAATTCCAGGGCAGCCAGACGGCGACGACATTTGATCCAGGCACTCTCGCTTTCTCCACCGACTACTACTGGCGCGTAGATTCCGTCAACACCTACGGCAGTACTGCCGGTCCTGTCTGGAAGTTCACGACTGAAGCCCCACCGCCGCCGCCCGACCAGGTCACATATACTTCCCCGGCTGACAATGCAACCGACGTGTCCATAGACGAAAACCTCGTCTGGAGCGCCGCAGCGGGCGCGACTTCCTACGATATTTACTTCGGCACAAACCAGACTGCCGTCACCAACGCAACTCCCGGCTCGACGGATTTCCAGGGCAGCCAGACAGCGACGACTTACGACCCGGGCACCCTTGGTTACTCCACCGATTACTACTGGCGGGTCGATTCGGTTAACGCCTACGGCATGACCGCAGGTGCTGTCTGGAAGTTCACGACTGCAGCCCCACCGCCGCCGCCCGACCAGGTCACATACACTTCTCCGGCTGACAGCGTAACCGGCGTGTCCATAGACGAAGATCTCGTCTGGAGCGCCGCGACGGGCGCAACTTCCTACGACGTTTACTTCGGCACGAACCAGACTGACGTAACCAATGCTACTCCTGGCTCGACGGAATTCCAGGGCAGCCAGACGGCGACGACATTCGACCCGGGCACTTTGAACTACTCCACAGATTACTACTGGCGGGTCGATTCCGTCAACGCATACGGCACGACCGCGGGTCCTGTCTGGAAATTCACCACCGAAGCCCCGCCACCGCCGCCCGACCAGGTTACGTATCTTGCTCCCGCCAATAACGCATTCGACGTATCCGTAGACGAAGACCTTGTCTGGAGCGCCGCGACGGGCGCGACTTCCTACGACGTTTACTTCGGCACGAACCAGTCCGCCGTCACCAACGCGACTCCCGGCTCGACGGAGTTTCAGGGCAGCCAGACGGCGACGACTTGCGACCCGGGAGCCCTCGACTACTTTACCGACTACTACTGGCGAGTCGATTCAGTTAACGCATACGGCACGACCGCAGGTGCTGTCTGGCATTTCACCACGGAGGACGAACCGCTTCCACCCGCGCAGGTAACAGGCCCTTCACCAGCCCACAACGAAACCGGAGTTTCAATCAGCGCAAGCCTGAGCTGGAACGAGGCTGCCGGCGCGACTTCCTACGAAGTGTATACAGGCCCCGACCCAGGCTCGCTGTCGCTGCAGATTTCGCAGGAGACGACGGCATTCAATCCGGGGCTGCTCGACTATTCCACAGACTACTACTGGCGGATAGACTCCGTAAACGAGGTAGACACGACAACCGGCGCAGTCTGGCATTTCACCACGGAGGCGGCGCCTTCGAGCGCACCCGGCACCCCGGGCTCTCCGGACCCGCCGGATACAGCAACGGGCGTGTCTGTCGAAGCCAACATCACGTGGGGCGCCGCCGCTGACGCTGACTATTACACCATTTTTTTCGGGCCAAGCACAATCTTCATGCAAGACATGGGCTCGCAGACCTCGACAACCTTCGACCTTGGCACTCTCGAGTACTCGAAGACCTACTACTGGCAGATACTGGCTGTAAACGCCGTCGACACCACGTACGGACCTACCTGGGAGTTCACGACCGAGGCCGCGCCCGCAGCCGCGCCAGGCCAGGCCAGCAGCCCCCTGCCGTTCGACAGCTCGACCGGCGTGTCCCAGCGGACGGCGCTCGAGTGGGATGCCGCGGGCGGAGCGGATTCCTACGACATCTACTTCGGCACAAACCCGACGCCTTCAACCCTCGTCGGCACGCAGAGATGCACCGTGTTCGACCCGGGCGTGCTGAACCCTTCGACTACCTACTACTGGCGCGTCAATGCCAGGAACGGATTCGGGCCGACCGCGGGTCCCGTATGGGAATTCACGACCGGTCCCGCCGCGTCGGGCGCGGGCCGGCAGGTCGCGGCGATGTACCCGGCGGATGGCGCCATGCACGTGCCGGTGGATGCCGTTTTCGACTGGCTGGCCGTGAAGAGAGCACTCTCCTACGATGTCTATTTCGGGACCACGACAAGCCCGGCTTTCCAGGGAAACCAGACGCAGCATACGTTCGGCCCGGGCGGGCTGTCGAACTCGACCATGTACTACTGGCGCGTGGATGTTGTTACCACGACCGGGACTGTCACGGGCAAGGTAATGTCATTCATTACGGATAGCGCCAGTCCCGACAGAATCGTCTACGTTGACATGCTCAGAGGAAGCGACTTCAACAACGGGTTCTCCTGGTCGCAGGCCGTGAAGTCAATCAGCCTCGCGATAGAACTTGCCTCGAACGACTGGACCGTGCTTGTCGCACCAGGCACATACTGCGGCCCGGACAACACCGACCTCGACCCGGGAGACAAGAGCCTGCGCATCGCAAGCGTAAGCTCGCCCGAGATGACGGTTATTCACGGCAATGACACGGCGCGGTGTTTCAACATGTCTTCGGGCTGGACTACCATAAGGGGTTTCACTATCCGAAACGGCTACACGACCGGCCAGGGCGGCGGCATTTACTGCGCGAACGCCGATTCGGTCTCCGTCCGACACTGCATTGTAAAAGACTGCAGCGCCGGCAACGATGCGGGAGCAATATGCTGCTTCCAGACGCCGCTGGCCATGGACTCGTGCGTCGTGACAGACAACACATCCGGCGACTACGGGGGCGCGGTATATATCTATAATGCGGGTCCGGCAACTTTTACAGACTCCGTATTTTACGCCAACGACGCAGTCACCGCCGGCGGAGCTGTCGCGCTCAACATATCCCCCAATTCCGTATTCAGCAACTGCCTCTTTTACGACAACAATACGACCGGCGCATCGAGCAACGGGGGAGCCTTGTACGGCGCGGATGTCAACAATCTCAGCGTAAAAAGCTGCACTTTCACCGGAAACTCGTCGGACGACTCGGGTGGGTCGTGCTATTTTACCTCGAGCGGCTCCGTTACCGTGCTCGATTCGATAATGTACGGCAGCACTTCGCTCAACAGCAGCTTTGCCAACGAGCTTTACACTTCTATTTCCTGCACTATGGACTATTGCGACACCCGGTTCGGAAATGCCAACACCTACGGCTACGGCGGCACGCTGACCCTGACTCACTGCATCGAGGATAACCCGATTTTCGCTTACGGCCCCTCCGGTTCTTACTACCTGAGCGCCCTCGCCGCCGGCCAGACGCACGACAGCCCGTGCATCAACGCAGGCAGCGATACTGCCGTGAATCTCGGACTCAGCGGCAGAACGACCCGGACCGACCGCGTCCTGGACACCGGCACCGCCGACATCGGCTACCACTACGACCCGTAGCGAATCGCATGCCTTGATGCTTCAAATGGCGCCCATCCTGTCTATCAGTTTGGACTTGGGAATTCGGATTTTGCCCCTCACGCCTCAAGCCTGCAAAGCAGCCGCGCCGCGCGAAGTGAATGCGGAACCGAAACAAAGGCGAAATGGCCTTGATATATGACAGTCACAGATGACCAGAGGGCTATTCCGACCGCAGGGCTGCGATGGGGTCGAGGCGGGAGGCCTTGACTGCCGGGTAAAGGCCGGCGAGCAGGCCGACCACCGCGCTGAAGACCATGATGCCTAAAAAGAGCCACCAGGGGAAAGCAAAAAGTGCAAGCCCCTCCCACGCGCTGGCGAAAGTGTACTGGGCCAGCATGTTGCCGAGCTTGCCCAGTGTGTAGGCCACTGCCAGGCCGATAGCCCCGCCCAGGAGGCCCATTATGGTTGCTTCGAGGGCGAACATGGTCCTGACGCCGGCGCTTGTCATGCCAAGCGCCTTTAGCAGGCCTATCTCGCGGCGGCGCTCGTAGGTGGCCATGAGCAGGGTGTTGGCTATACCCAGACCCGCGACGACCAGTGCGATGAAGCCGAACACGGACAGGCCAGTCTGCATGACGAAGAAGATGGTGTCCAGGAACCCGATTCGTTCCTGCATGGTCACGGCTGTGAGGCCCATCTTCTGGACGGCTTTCTTCACCACGGGGGCGTTCCCGGCGGAATCAACCCTGACGTTGGCGACTAAGCCGAACTTGCCGGGCGTGTGCAGCTCGGGGTCGTCGAGGAAATGCCTCGCAATCTCAAGCGCCAGCTTGTGGTCAACGTAGGCTGCCATGGAGAGCAGGGTCTTCTCCGCCAGGCCGACCACCCTTGCCTCGAAGACCTTCTCATCCTTTCTCGCAAGCAGCGCGGAGAGCGAGGCGCCCTTCATGGTCAGAGGGAAGCGGCTCACGCCGAACCTGACCTTCCTGCCAATAAGCCCGGTGGGGTCTTTGATTTTAAAAGCCTCAAGGTACTGGTGGGCCAGGACGACCTCGGGTTCGCCCGAGCGGCTGAATCCGGGCCCGGCCTCGAGTTCCATGCGGAACCCTTCGCCCTCGGGGATTACGACCACCTCGAACTTCCTGTCGTCGTTTTCGAGCTGGATGTAGTTCACGAAGACAAAGGTTGCCGGCTTGACGCTGATGACGTGGGGGATTTTTCTGAGCCCGGCCACTTCGTCTTCGGAGAGGTAGCGCAGGTTGAATGCGCCCGGGTTGAAGCCGGACTTGTCGAGCTGCTTCGGCGGGCGGCCCAGCCGGCCGAACGCGGTCGATACGATTTTCGTAACGGGCAGGTCCTCCGCGCCGAGGACCTGTAGCACGGATGGATCGGCGAGCGAGGAAATCTGCACGTCGATGAACGACTTGAGGCCGGACCCGAGAGCCACAACGAGGGCCACAGTCAGCGAGCCGATTACAATGCCCAGGACGGTAAGCGCGGTGCGCAGCTTGCGCCGGACGAGGTTGCGCAGGACTTCGAACGTGATGTCGCGCGTGCGCATCAGCTCTCCTCCCGGACGACCTGGCCGTCTCGAAGGGGCACTTCGACGTCGGCGGCTCCCGCAATCCTGGCGTCGTGGGTCGCAACGATTACAGTTACGCCGCGCTCGCGGTTCAGCGTGCGGAGCAGCTCGATTATCTCGGCGCCGCTCCTCGAATCGAGGTTTCCGGTGGGCTCGTCGGCCAGCAGTATTCGCGGTTCGGTCACTATGGCCCGGGCGATGGCGACGCGCTGCTGCTGGCCGCCGGATAGCTGGCCCGGCCTGTGCTGCAGTCTGTCGGTGAGACCGACAGCTTCCAGTGCGCCTTGTGCCTTCATGCGTCTCTCGGCGCGAGGCAGGCCCATTATCACGAGCGGGATTTCGACGTTCTCGAGTGCGCTTCTGTTTTCCTGAAGGTTGAAGTCCTGAAAAACGAAGCCTATTTTCCTGTTGCGGTAGTGGGCCTTTGCCTTGTCGTTCATCCGGCCGACGTTATCTGAATCTACGATTACAGCACCAGAGGTGGGAGAGTCGAGTCCTCCTATCAGGTTGAGGAGTGTGGATTTGCCGCTGCCGGAGGGCCCCATGAGCGCGACGAACTGGCCCTCTTCGACTGTGAGCGAGATGGAATCAACTGCCCGGATTGTCTCGCCGGTCATCCTGAAATGCCTCGACAGGCTCTCAAGCTTGACAACTACTGTCATTTTCGTTCTCTTCCCCACTTGTTTCTTTCTGTGCCTTGTCCGGGTCGGAGTCAGACGAATCTTCTTTTTCTCTGCGGAATGCTTCCTTCCATTTTGCAAAGAGGGGCACGGAGACATAGTAGGCCGGTATTGCGCAGAAGATGCCAAGAATTGCGCCGCCAAGAAACATGGGACCCGCGAGGCCCACGGTCATAGTGCCGAGGTTGCCGAGAAATTCGAAGAACATGCTGAAAATTCCCGTGGATTTCAGGTCAACCACCTGGGCAATCTCGCCTATGGTGACCATTCTTGTGCGCAGTATCATCGACCCGATGAAGTAGTCAAGCCAGTATATGGGGACGATTGTCAGGGGGTTCGATATCCACGCCATCGCCACTCCCGCGAGCCTGTTGCCGCCGGCAATCGTGCAGACCGTTGCGATTGCCAGCATCTGAATGCCGACGGTGGGCGTCATGGCTATGAATACGCCAAGGGCAATGCCGCGGGCGATTTCCTTCGGCGTGTCGTCAAGCTCCAGTATCTTGACAACGAACTTCTGATAGAACCATCCGGACAAGGCGTTCTCCCGGAAGCCGAATCGAACGGTACATCATATCAGAGAGAGGCGGCGTGTCAAGCGGCACAGCGGACTAACCCGGCTTGTTCGGTTCGTTCTGCTGCTGCACCACCGGCTTCGCGTCCGGGTCTAAAGGGTTGGTGTGGACGGCGAAAGAGCACAGGTGATGTTTCCTTTCGGGTTCTCCAGCGACGTGTCACAGACCCGGTCGAAAAGAACAGGCGCATTCACCGAGTCTCGCGTAAACGCAAACACGGGCGAATGCGCCCAGTCCCGCCGAAAAGATAATAGCCTGTTAATTGACCTAAGTCAAGTAATACTTTCACGAAACGCGCTCCGGTCGTGCATGTCAGCGGGTGGGTTTCCAGATGAATTTGCCGGTTTTGTCGATGTATCCGAAACCGTCCGATGTCTCGACTCTCGCAAGGTCATCGCAGAAATTGTATGCCCGCCTGAATTGGAACTTGATGGCTGTCTTTCCAGTTTTGTCGATGAATCCCCATTTGCTGTCCTTCTCCACGCACGCCAGTCCCTCGGCAAACTGGTAGGCATCGTCATACAGGCGGGTAATGACTATTCTGCCTGTTCGGTCGGTGAATCCCCACTTGCTGTTATTTTCGACCTGTGCAAGTCCTTCGGAGAACCGCCCCGCGTAGTCGAACTGCACCTTAATGGCGACTTTGCCGGTCTTGTCTATGTAGCCCCACTGGCCGTCTACACATACCGCAGCAAGCCCTTCGGTAAAGCTGAGGGCGGCGGGGTAAGAGGGCTCGATGACCATCTTGCCTTTCTTGTCGATGAAACCGACATTATCGCCGACTTTCACGAGCGCAAGGCCATCAGAGAAGGGAAGGGCACTTTCGAACTGGAGCTTGATGACGACTTTGCCGGAACTGTCTATGAAGCCGTACTTCTTGTCCTTGCCAACGAGCGCGAGACCTTCGAGGAAGTCGGCTGCATCGTCGTATTCAGCCTTGATAACAAATTTTCCCGTCTTGTCAATGAAGCCGACCTTGCCGCCGAGGTAGACTCGTGCGAAGCCTTCTGAGAAGCGCCAGGCCTGCTCGAACTGCGGCTTGATGACCATCTTGCCTGTGGAATCAATGTAACCCCATTTGTCGTTAGCCCACACTCGGGCCATGCCGCAGTGGAAGCACGCCGCAGCCCTGAACTGCGGCTCGACCACGACCTTACCGGCTCTGTCCATGTAGCCGTACTTCCCGCCCCTTATGACAGGAAACAACACTCCCCGCGGATCGATGAATCCTTCTTCTTTCCAGACATACTTCCCCATCTTGTCAATGTAGGCCAATTTACCAGCAGCGCGTACTTGTGCCAAACCTCTATGGAACTCAAAGGCATAGTCATATGCTGGCGTTAGTACAGTATGCCCTCTCCTGTCAATGGCTCCCCACTTGCTACCCACCTGTACGCCAGCTAAACCTTCACAGAACGGGAGACATCCGTCAAATTGCGCTTCAATAGCGAGATGACCCTTGTTGTTGATATATCCCCACTTGCGGCCAACCAATACCTTCGCCAAACCCTCGGAGAACCCATCTGCTTGGTCGAATTGCGGTGTAATCACGAACTCACCCTTCCTGTTGATGAAACCTTTCTTGTGATTACTCCATGCAGTAGTCAGGCCTTCAGAGAACTCGCAAGCAGAAAGGCCTTCGAACTGCGGTGTTATTACATACTCTCCTTTGGTGTCTATATATCCCCACTTGCCGTCAGTTTTGACTCCAGCCAGTCCTTGGTTGAAGCGCCAAGTCGTCTGTGTGAATTTGTGTTCTACGACCAGTTTGCCGGTTCTGTCTATGCAGCCCCATCTTCCGCCTTTCCTAACAAACGCTACAGCCTCGCCGAAATCATAGGCGTTCTCGTATTGCGGCTTGACAGCGATTTTCCTGTTTGTGTCTATGTAGCCCCATTTTCCTTCTACCTGCACACGCGCCAAGCCTTCGTGGAAGTGACCTGCATCCTCGAACTGAGGGGTGAGCCATATGTTTCCACTGGTCTCGATAAAACCCCACTTGTAGCCTATTCTTATCGGTGCTAACCCTTCGACAAAGCCGCACGCCTCATCAAATTGCGGCTTTACAGATATCCTTCCGGTTTTGTCTATGTACCCCCATTTGCCGTTTTGGCGGATGGGGAAGAGGGCGGGGGAGTCGCCTTCCCGGTTCTTTTCGTCCTGGCTTTGCGCGGGTGAGTGCAGGAAGACAAGCACGGTCAGCATGAACAGAAGCAAAAACGGGGCAGTCTTTCTCATGAGACAGTCTCTCAGTCTGTATGTGTAGAGTATACATCGAACGCGGAGCAATGACAACCGGCGGGCTATTTCTTGGCGGGAGTAATCTGCTTCTCGTACAGGCGGTAGCGCCGGTAGAGGCGGCCGCCGAACATTTCTATCGAGCGATTGGTCATGTCGTTGTCTTCGAGCACCCAGCTCATCTCGCCTTCTGTAAAGCCGTGTTGTACGCCGTTTTTATAAGTGTCCACATAGAAGACGGCATCGATGCCGCGCTTGCGATACTCTTTTACCACGCCCATGACGATTATGCGTACGCGCTTGATTTTGCGAAAGCCCAGCAGGAACTTGAGCCAGCCGAAGGGGAAAAGCCGCCCGTTCATTTTGAGGAGCACTTCGTTTATGTTGGGAATTGCAATCGAGACGCCGGCCGGCTTCCCGTCAACCTCCGCCATCAGGACCAGGTCGGGAATTGCTATTCTTTTCAAATCGGCGGCGAGGTGCTCGATTTCCTCGTCCGTCATGGGCACGAAGCCCCAGTTGAGTTCCCAGGCCGAATTGTAGACTTCCTTTATGCGTCTTACCTCGTTGTCGAGGTCTTTCAAGTCGAGAGGCCTGACAGTAACGCCTGTTTTCTTTTGCGCAATCGCCGCGACGCGCAGCGCTTTCTCCGGAATCTCCGAGGTCTGGTCCATAAAGAATGCGTAGAGGTCCTTGACCTTAGCCAGCCCCGCGTCCCTGGCGAGGTCGTGGTAGTAGGCGGGATTGTAAGGCATCATAACTGTGGGCGGCTCGTCGTAGCCTTCGAGCAGGAATCCCCAGTCGTCGTTGGAAGAAGGGTTGGCGGGACCTCGCATGAGAGTCATGCCCTTGCCGGCGAGCCACTTCGCCGCGCTTGCGTAAAGTGCGCGCGAGACTTCGGCATCGTTTACAGACTCGAAAAATCCGAAGAACCCCGCTTTCTCGCTGTGGAACTCGTTGTGCCTGTGGTTGACAATAGCGGCAATCCGGCCGGCGACGGAACCATCTTTCTCTGCAAGGAAGTAAGCCGCTTCTGCATGCTGCCAGAACGGGTTCTTGGTGGGTGAGAGCAGCTTCTTCACCTCGCCTATGAGGGGCGGCACCCACGCCGGGTCGTTCCTGTAGACTGACCAGGGGAACTTGATGAAATTCTTTATTTCAGTTGAAGTCGTGGCTTGATGGATAGTAATATCGGCGGAGGTCATAACGCCTCTCGGTCAGATTACGCCGAACTGCTTCCCGAGGTTCTCGAATACTTCAAGCACGCGGTCGAGCTGCTCTTCCGTATGCGTCGCCATGTAGCTTGTGCGCACGAGGGTCTGGTCTTCCTGAACGGCCGGCGGGATAATCGGCGTTGCAAACACGCCGTTTTCGAGAAGGAGCTTGCAGAACAGGAAGGTCTTGTCCATCTCGCCGATAAACACCGGAATGACCGGCGTAATGCCGTCCGGGACGCGGAAGCCCAGGCTTCGGAAGCCATCCCTCATCTTGCGGGCGTTTGCGAGCAGATTCTCCCTGCGTTCCGGCTCCTTCTCGATAATGTCCAGCGATGCGATAGCCGCGGCGGCGTTCGCCGGCGGAATCGAGGCGGAGAAGATAAGCGCGCGGGAGTGGTGCTTTATATAATGCACGACATCCGCTTCCGAAACGATAAAGCCGCCCAGCGAAGCGAAGGATTTTGAGAAAGTACCCATAATCAGGTCTGTGTTATCCTCTACGCCGAAGTGCTCCGGCGTTCCCCTGCCGTGCTCGCCGAGCACTCCGACTCCGTGAGCGTCGTCAACCATGAGTTTGGTGCGATACTTTTTCTTAAGGCGCACAATCTCCGGGAGATTCGAGACATCGCCGCTCATGGAGAATATGCCATCGACTATTATCATGCGCCCGCCGCGTGTCTCGTCGTTCTCGAGAATCTCTTTGAGGTTCTCCATGTCGTTGTGGCGGAACTTCTTCGTCGTGGCGAAAGCTATGCGGCAGGCCTCGTATATGCTCGCGTGATTCTCACGGTCGCAGAAGATGGTGTCATCCTTGCCCATGAGCGGCGCAATCACGCCCTGATTCGTCAGGAACCCGGTCGAGAAGACGAGGGCTGCTTCCTTGTTCATGAAGCGGGCGAGCTTCTCTTCGAGTTCCACGTGCAGCGACAGCGTGCCGTTCAGATAGCGGGAACCGGAACATGTCGTGCCGTATTTTTTTATTGCCGCGAGTGCAGCTTCTCTTACTCTGGGGTCAATGGACAGGCCGAGATAGTTGTTCGAGCCGGTCATTATGACCCTGTGGCCTTCCATTACCACTTCCGGCCCGTAGTTCTCCTCGATAACGTGGAAGTAGGGATAGACACCCTGCTTCATCGCGAGCTTGGCGCGCTCGTAAGTATAGCACTTGTCGAAAAGCATGCTCAACGTTCCTTCTCCTGTCGGGGTGACCTTACCTGAAGAAGTCAAAAAGAATAGTCCAAGCCTGTTCGGCAGTCAATACCTAAATTGAATTTGTGATGGAATGGAGGAGGCGCGTCTGCTAAATTCAATGACTTCCGGTATGGCTATTTTCAGGCGGCACTATGAAGGCGCTGGTTACAGGGGCGACCGGTTTCGTCGGCAGCTTCCTGTGCGAAGAGCTTGCAGGGCTGGGGCACGAAGTCACGGCGCTTACGCGCCAGACTTCCAATCTCCGGTGGATTGAGCATCTCGATATCGCAATGCGTACCGGCGATGTCAGGGAGCCTGGTTCTCTGCTCGCGGCGGTGGAGGACACGGAAGTCGTTTACCACGTGGCGGGGTTAGTGCGGGCCGACTCGCGCCGCGAATTCATGCGCGTCAATCGCGACGGCACAAGAAACCTTGCAGAGGCGTGCCGGAAGACCAAGAGCCCGCCCCGGCGGTTCGTGCTCGTAAGCAGCCAGGCTGCAGCGGGACCCAGCCCCGGACCGGAAGGGATTGACGAGACTCATCCATCTTCTCCGGTGTCGGCGTACGGGGAATCGAAGCTCGCGGCGGAACGCTGCCTTGCCGAAGCGAGTGCAATGGAAGTTGTCATAGTGAGGCCTTCAACCGTCTACGGGCCGAGGGACCCGGAGACGCTGAATTTCTTCAACCTGGTCAAGAAACTGCGCATTCGTCCGCTTCTGAGCGGCGGCCGCACCCTGGTCTCCATGATAGAAGTGCGCGACCTCGTCAGGGGAATTGCGCTGGCGGGAGAAATCCCGGAGGCTGCAGGCGGAACCTATTTCCTTTCCGGGCCGGAACCGTACTCCATAGGCGAAGTGATGAACGAGATAGCTTCCGTGCTCGACAAGGCGACCGTCGGCCTTCCCATATCGCAGTTGCTGTTGTCAGCGGGAGCGGAGTTTAGCCAGTTTGTAGCGCAGTTCGGCAGAGGCAGCGCCAAGCTGTCTCACCTTAAAGTCGCCGAACTCACAAAAAAGTATTGGGTTGTGAAAACAGACCGGGCGCGCGACGAGCTTGGCTTCGAAGCACACGCCACTTTGTCGGAAGGCCTGAGAACGGCGGCCAGGTGGTACAGGGATAACAACTGGCTTTAGAGTCATGTCCGCATGAGGCGATGTATGGCTGACCTGCATATTGTGCCACCGGATGACGCGGCGCGCTATTCACTCGGCCGCAGGGTCACAGTATGGGGAATGATTCTCAACATACTGCTGAGTGCCTTCAAGATAGCCTCCGGAATCATCGGCGGGAGCCAGGCGATAATCGCGGACGGCATTCACTCGCTGTCGGACCTCGGTTCCGATATCGTGGTTCTCGTGGGTCTCAAGGTTTCGTCGAAGCCATCGGATGAATCGCACCATTACGGACATGCGAAATTCGAGAGCCTTGCGACACTGGCAGTAGCGGTGCTGCTGGTCTTGGCCGGCGTTTTTATAGGTTATGAATCCTTCAGGGGCATCTCGGAACACCAGCATGCGGCACCAGGCATACTGCCGATTGTAGCTGCGGGCGTCTCAATCTTCACCAAGGAACTGCTATACCGTTGGACCAAATCGGTCGGAAAGAAGACAGGAAGCTCTTCTCTCGAGGCGAACGCGTGGCATCACAGGACGGATGCGCTGACTTCGGTCGCCGTCCTGGCGGGGCTCGTGGTCGCGCGGGTCTACCCGTCGCTCGAGATTCTCGACCACCTTATCGCCCTCGTCGTTGCTGTATTCGTCGTCCAGGTCGCGGTCAAGATTGCTTACCGGGATGTGCACGAACTCCTTGATTCGGCGCCGAGCCCCGAGGTCATGAACAGGATATGCGGCTCGATTCTCGAAGTAGAGGGAGTGCGCTCATTGCACAAATGCCGGGCAAGGCGCGTGCAGGGCAGGATTCACATTGATGTTCACATACAGGTTCCGGGGAACCTAACGGTCCTCGAGGGGCACCGAATCTCCGGCATGGCTGCGGAACGGGTCAGGCAGGCCGTACCGAACGTGATGGACGTCCTCATCCACATAGAGCCCATCGAAGATGACGCGCAGAATCAGGCGTGAAAACCCTTACTGCGTGGTCAGCTCCATCAGGAACTCGGCGTTCGATTTGGTCTTGTTCATCTTGGAAATAAAGAGTTCCATCACCTCGACGGGATTCTGTATCTCGCTTAACGCCTTGCGCATTATCCAGGCACGCTTGAGTTCGTCCGGGTGCAGCAGGAGTTCCTCCCTGCGGGTTCCGGAGCGGGATATGTCGAGCGCGGGCCATATGCGCCTGTCCGCGAGCCTTCGGTCGAGGTGAAGCTCCATGTTGCCCGTTCCCTTGAACTCCTCGAAAATCACCTCGTCCATCTTGGAGCCGGTCTCGATGAGCGCGGTGGCCATGATTGTGAGCGAACCGCCTTCTTCTATATTGCGGGCGGCCCCGAAGAAGCGTTTGGGTCCGCGCAGCGCCTGCGAGTCAATGCCGCCGGTGAGGATTCTCCCGGAGTGCGGCGCCTCGGTGTTGTGCGCGCGCCCGAGGCGGGTGATTGAATCAAGCAGTATCACGACATCCCGCCCGTATTCCGCAAGGCTCTTGGCCTTCTCGATAACCATGTTCGAGACCTGGATGTGCCGCGAAGCAGGCTCGTCGAAGGTGGAAGAAATGACTTCCGCGGCTCCTACCGAGCGCTCCATCATGGTCACTTCTTCCGGGCGTTCGTCGATAAGCAGCACGATAAGATACACCTCGGGGTGGTTGGTGGAAATGGCGTTTGCGAGCTTCTGAAGAAGGACGGTCTTGCCCGTTCTCGGCGAGGCAACAATCAGCCCGCGCTGGCCCTTGCCGATTGGCGTGACGAGGTCCATTATTCGCATGGAGACCTCGTCCGGCCTGAATTCCAGCCGAAGCCGCTCGTCCGGGAACAGAGGCGTAAGGTCCTCGAAGCGGACCGTTCT
Organism: uncultured Planctomycetota bacterium; assembly: GCA_964641955.1. Classification (GTDB taxonomy): domain Bacteria; phylum Planctomycetota; class SKW154; order SKW154; family DAOVDS01; genus CAZXNM01. The sequence goes on along the minus strand of CAZXNM010000023.1, from coordinate 19,872 downwards.
CGAAAGGACCTCGGGGTCCTGGTAGTTTATTGCCTCGACTCGCAGGAGCGCGAAATAGCGCTCGTTCTCCTTGGGAGGCCGTATCTGCCCGCTTACGGTACAGCCGGTCCGGAGGCCGAAGCGCCTTATTTGCGACGGCGACACGTAGATGTCATCAGCGCAGGGCAGGTAATTGTATTCGGGGCTTCTCAGGAATCCGAACCCATCCGGCAGTATTTCGAGCACGCCTTCGCCGAACATGAGGCCGTTCTGCTTGACGCGTTCCTTCAGGATGCGGAATATGAGGTCCTGCTTCTTGAGTCCGCTGTAGTCATGTATTCCTTCCTTCTTGGCGGTTTCCTGCAGGTCCTTCATCGTCATCTTCTGCAGGCCCGTTATGTGAACTTCCGACTTCTTGATTTCCTCGTACTTGTCATGGTCTGCCACTTCTTCCTTGTCTTGTTTCGGGGCCGGTTCGGGTTTTTCCTCGTCCCGCGACTGCTTTCGCGGGCTCGCTTTTTTCTGTTCTGATTTCAATTTGTCGAGTACCTCCATAAGTTGTTCTTCCAGTTTCTCGGTAGTTCCCGTGTTTTCCACCGAATGGGACGCTTTCTTCTTCTTTTTCGCCGGCGGGTCCTGAAAGCCTTCTCTTCGCTCGAGTTCTTCCTTGGTCCATCCCCGCTGCTCTTCGGTTCGCTTGAGACGCGTGTCGAGGTCTGTGTCCACGAAGACGGTCACGTCGCAAAGCTTGTCGAGACCCGCTTCAAAGAGCAGCGGCGCGTCGATGGCTATCAGGTCTTTTTCCTTGTTGTTCCGGCCCTTCTTGGCGACGGCCTTTTCGACCTTGTCCACCTGCGCCTGAACCTCGGCCGTTATGCGCGGGTGCATTATCTTGTTGAGCTTCTCGAGATTCTTCTTCGACTCGAAGGCGGCATGCGCGAGGTACGTCCTGTACACGTTGCCCTGGCCGTCGAGAACTGATTCGCCGAACTCCTCGATGATCTCCTCCTTGACCTTTCGGTCCGTCAGGAGCTGAGAAGCTATCTTGTCGGCATCAATTAGAATTGCGCCCTTGGAAGCGAGAATGCGGGCCGCCGTGGACTTGCCGCTGCCGATTCCTCCCGTGACGCCTAAGATTACTACGCCCTTGTTTCCTTTTTTCATGTCCTTTCCTTCTCCTGAGAAGTCGTATCGAGTGGCCTGTCTACCTGGCATCGAGGGCCGTTCTGAAACCTATCACAGCGGACCTCTTGTCTGGTGCGCTCGAATGGCGGTTCGTGCATCTGAGAGCGTCTGCAGCGTTGACCCACGAACCGCCCCTGATTGTCTTGCGACCGGTCGCCTTGTTGCAGAACGGGTTGGGTGCGTTGTTGACTTCTTTGTAGAACCCGGGGTCATACGAATCCTTGCACCATTCCCAAACGTTGCCTGCCATGTCGTAAGCTCCGACCTGGCTCGCGCCTGCCATGTAAGAGCTGATGTCCGTTGTGCCTCGCTCATTGTTGGCGAAGTTGCACAGGTTTCTGCTCGGAGCCGTGTTTCCCCAGGGATACGTCCGCCCGTCCGCGCCCATGGCCGCATACTCCCACTCGGCCTCGGTGGGAAGGCGCTTGCCTGCCCACTTGCAATAGGCGAGGGCATCGTCGTAGCTCACGAGCACGACCGGGTGCTTGCCCTTGCCCGCGGGAAAAGTCTTGCGGAAAGAGTCCCAGTTGTAAGGCTTGGCCCAGTCTTCATCCACGTACGGCGGCTGGTGTCCCGTAGCTAAGACGAAAGCCTGATACTCCTCGTTCGTTACCGGGTACTTGGACAGGTAATACGCGGACAGCGCGACGTTGTGAATCGGCTTTTCGTCCGCTTCGCCTGTGTCCGAGCCCATGGTAAACGTGGCAGCCTCGATTTTAATCATGTTCTTTGTGAGCTTGAACATGTTCGTAGCACCGGCCAGTTCCGCGGTTGCGACGGCGTCGTCCGGCTTGTATTTTAGAGCTTCCTGGAATTCCTGAACAGCCTGCTGCCAGTTTTCAAGCTGCTTGGCGCGCATCCCTATCGCCATGTGCCTGCTGTACATCTCATCGTTGTGCCGCTTCTGCTCGGCCAGGGTCTCCTCTATCGCTTTCTTTGAGAGAGACGCGGCCTTTGAGTGGGGGTATTTTTCAAGAACCTCTTTGAAGGCTGTCAGCGCCGTAGGAAACACCTTGCTTGCGCGGGCGTCCTGGCCGCTGTTGTAAACACCCTCGGCAGTTTCTTCGTACTTCTCGATAGCTCCAACAAGTTCTTTGGCTTCGGCGGAGAGCTTCGAGTTGCCGGATGCGATAGGTCGAATGAGGGCCAGCGCTTCCTCGTTCTTGCCTTCCGCGCTGAGCTGCCGGGCTTTTGCGAGATTTGCCTGTTCGTCCTTGAAAGTCTTCTGGCCCTGCCACAGCTTTTTCTTGTCGGACGCCTCCGTCTTGAGCCTGGAAGTCGAGTGCTTTGAAAGAAGCTCATCCAGCTTGGCTATGGCCCCGGCCAGCTCGCCCTTTTCGCGAAGCTGTTCCGCTTCTCCAAAGAGCTTGTGAGCGGTCTTTTCGGTAGTTGCGAACTCGACAAGCCTGTCCATATCCCGGGCTTTCTTGCTTTCGGAATACTTCGCATTGAAGTCTTTGCCCAACTTGATAACGCCATCGTAGTCGCCGGAGTCGAACTGGACGCTCGCTCTCTTGTAAAGGTCTTCGGCGTCTTTCTCGAAGCGCTTCATCTCCTGCCACTTGGTATAGCCGAAAACCCCGCCTCCGATAAGAAGCGCCAGGATAATCAGGAACGCGATCAGCTTCTTCTTGCTCTTCTTGGGCCTCGTGACCCGGTACTTGGTGGATGGCTTCTGAAGCTGGAGCCGTCTTACCGCTGTTTCACCCTTGATTTCGGCTGCTTTGCGCAGTGTTTCCTGGTCAACTTCCATGGTTTCGGCCATGCGCTCGAGCTGGTCCATGTCCTGGACCTGCTGCATGACATCTCCCTGCTCGACCTGCTCGGCTTTCTTGTAAATCTGGTCGAGGATTTCGTCCATATCCTCGCTGAAGACCGGCAGACCGTGCTCATCCCTGTCAGCGACCTTGCTTACCACCACGCTCTTGCCGCATTTGGGGCATTCGACGTCAATGCCCTCGAACAACTCTTCAATCTTGAAGAGATGCCCGCAGTGCTTGCAGCCGGCAACAATCTTGGCCATTATTCCCTCCTGGATGTCCTGCTGCCGCTGTTACTTGGCTTCAAGCCAGTTGTCTCCGACGCCTATATTAACCGTCACCGGAACGGACAGCGGTATGGCCCCTGCCATCTCCTCGCGAACGAGGACGGTAAGGGGCGGCACTTCGCCCGCAGCGGTGTCAAATACCAGTTCGTCATGTATCTGCAGAATCATGAGAGCATCCATGTCTTCGTTTCGCAGTTTCCCGGCAATCCTCACCATGGCAAGCTTAATCATGTCCGCAGCCGAGCCCTGAAGGACGGTGTTTATCGCATATCTCTTTGCCTGGCTTCGCACCTGGCCGTCATCGGAATTGATTCCCGGTATGTAGCGGCGCCTGTTGAAAACGGTCGTAACATATCCCTTTTCTTCGGCATCTTCCATCGTGGCGTTGACGAAATCCTGGATGCCGGGGTACTTTTCAAAGTACGAATCGATGAAGTGCTTCGCCTCGCCGAACGCAATGCCGAGCTGTCTCGAAAGGTTCTGCGGTCCCTGGCCGTATACAGTGGCGAAGTTCACCGTCTTGGCCGCAGCACGCTGTTTCGGAGTCACATCCGCGAGGGGCGTGCCGAAAATCTCCGCTGCCACGGAGGCGTGGATATCTTCGTTGTTGTTGAAAGCCTCGACAAGCTTCGCATCCTTGCAAAAATGAGCCAGCAGTCGCAACTCTATCTGCGAGTAGTCGGCGGTCAGTATCTTCCTGCCCGGTTCGCGCGGAACGAAGGCGCGCCTGATGCGTCGGCCAAGTTCCTCCCTGACGGGTATGTTCTGAAGGTTCGGGTTTGAACTCGACAGCCTGCCGGTCGTGGTCGCCGTCTGGTTGAAGCTTGTGTGAATCCTGCCGGTCCTCGGAGATACCATGCGGGGCAGGGCATCCACATAGGTGCTCTTGAGCTTGGCAATGGAGCGGTATTCCACAATCAGCGCGGGAAGGTCGTGCTCCGATGCCAGCTCCTCGAGTATCTCGTGGCCCGTCGCCGGCCTGCCCGTGGGTGTCTTTCTCTTCACGGGAAGGTCCAGCCGCTCGAAAAGCACCTCTCCGAGCTGTTTCGGGCTGTCAATGTTGAATTCGCCCCCCGCCAGCTCGTAGATATCCTTCTGAATGCGCTCGAGCTGCTCGCCAAGCTTGCCTGAAAAATCCTCGAGGAAGTCGGAGTCTATCGTTACGCCGTTTCTCTCCACTTCCGAAAGCACCGGAACAAGCGGCATCTCGACTTCGCGCAGCAGCCCTTCGAGCTCCATCTTCTCAAGCCGCGGCTGAAGGGCGTTCAGAAGCCTCAGCGTAATATCCGCATCCTCGCAGGCGTAATCGGAGACGTTCTCCGGGAGCACGGCATCCATTGTGAGCTGGCCGCGCCCTTTCCCTATAACCTTCTCGATGGGTATGTTCTTGCGGCCGAGAAACTCGAGGGTCAGGTTATCGAGGGAATACCCGCGGCCGGAGGGATTCAGCAGATATGCGGCTATCATTGTGTCGAAGTCAATGCCGCGAACCTCCGCGCCCTCGTATGCGAGCACGGTCACGTCATACTTCAGATTGTGGCCGACTTTGCGAATCTCGTCGGAAGTCAGGACGGGACGCAGCTCTTCAAGTACGCGGGACTTGTCCAGCACCTTGGAACCCTCGGGCCCCTTCACCGGGATGTAGTATGCTTCGCCTTCCCGCCACGAGAACGACAGGCCGACCAGTTCTGCCGCATGGGGGTCTTCGCTTGTCGTTTCCGTATCGAAACTTATCATTTTCTGTTTCGACAGTTTCTGCATAAAACTGTCAAAGGCTTTTTCGGTATCTGTCAGGTAGTACCTGGCAGGCTTCTCCTTCCTTTCGGCGGCTCCGTCGAGAAGCTGCGAGAGAAACTTCCTGAAACCATGCTCCTGGAACGTCTTTACAAGCGTCTCAACGTCCGGTTCGCCCACCTTGCAGTCTTCGAGCCTGAAGTCAATGGGCACGTCACGGCGCACCGTGGCGAGCTTCTTGCTGAGTTCGGCAATTTCCCTGTTATTTTCGAGCCGGCTTTTCACCGATTTCTTTTCGACCTTATCCAGCTTATTGTAGATTTCCTCCAGCGGCCCGATCTGCGAGACTAAGCTGGAAGCCGTCTTCTTGCCCACGCCCTGTACCCCGGGTATGTTGTCCGATGAATCGCCCGCGAGAGCGAGGTAGTCCGGCAGCAGTTCCGGCCCGAAGCCGAATTCCTCCTGGAAGTCCTCGGGCCCGTAAGTTTTCCCGTCTTTGGTGTCATAGACTTTTATGTTGGGCTTGAGCAACTGCTTGAGGTCCTTGTCCCGGGATATTATGAAAACATCTACGCCGCCGCCGTTGACCTTGCTGGCGATTGTCGCGATTACATCATCCGCCTCGAAGCCGGCTTTGCTGAAGACGGGAATCCTGTACGCCTCCACGATGTCGTTGACCACGGGAATCTGGGAGACCAGGTCTTCGGGCATTGGCTTGCGTGTCGCCTTGTAATCCGCGAAAGTCTTGTGCCTGAAGCTCGGTTCCTTAAGGTCGAGCGCTATGGCTATATAATCCGGATTCTCCTTTTCCATAAGCCTCAGCAGCATGCCGACGAACCCGAAAATGGCGTTCGTAGGCTCGCCCTTCGGGCCGGTCATGCTGCGTATGGCATGATATGCCTGGTACAGGTATGAATATCCATCAATGACGAACAGTCTGGTCGCCAAAGCTTATCTCCAGCGCAGGCGGGAACTGCTATTCTCGGGTGCCGGTCCTCAAAATCTGGTCGTCCTTCTCAGGGCACATGTTCCGGTGTAGTAAGCATACGGGATACCAGAAACGAAAGATTGCCGACTTATCGCTAGTGAATATGCTTACGTAATGAATGCCTGTCAATCAAGTTGAACTGATTTCGACTGTATAATATCGCTCTTGCTCGCCGCCGTGTCAAGTAGATTTTCCTCATTTAAGGTCATTTTATTCCATTCCCGATGTTGGCGAATGACGCAACCCCTTGGTGTCGAAAGGGATTTTTTTCTTGACAACGCGAGATTTGGTGCCTACAATGCGCGGCATAGAAGACGTGCCGCACGTCTATCTATTTGCCGGACAGCCGGTTACAGCCCAGGAGGAGTCTACTATGGCCATGGACAGGAAGACCTCGCTGCTTTTGATACCCCTCATAATCGCAATTATTGCCATTATCGGGCTCATCGCCGCGATTGTCTACATGAATTCCGACATGGATAAGCTGGTTGAGGACAACAAGCTTGCCGCGCGCGAGGCGGAGTCCGCGAAGAACCTCAGAGCCGACTCGCTGACCCAGTATCAGGCATTGTCGAAGTTCGTCACCGGTTCGCCCGATACCGACCCCTCGCTCCTCAAGCCCAGGTACCTTGACAACAGGCCCGCGAATACGAGGCTCTGGCAGCTTCTCGGCGAGCAGGGCAGAAGCTTCAACTACCTCACGGAGCTTTACGACCGGATATTCGACGAGAGAATCCAGGTAATGCAGAGGGCCATTGCCCACGAGCAGGAAGCCAAGGCCTTCGAGGAAGAGAAGAGAATCGCGAACGAAACCCTGGCCAAGGTCAAGGAGCAGAAGGAAGTCGATATCCGCAACCTCCAGAAGACAGTCCGCGACAAGGAAACCGAAATAACCACCTTGCAGCAGCAGTACAAGTCCATGCAGGCAAGGCTGCAGGCCCAGATAGACCAGGCGCGAACGGAGAAGCAGGAGTTGGAGAAGCAGCTCAACATGGAGATTGCCGCGCTGCGTTCGGAGATTGCCGAGAAGAAGCGCCGAATCAAAGAACTCATCAAGAAGCCCACGAGCACTCTGATGTGGTGCGACCCCGATGGCGAGATTCTGACCACGGACAACAAGCTCGGCAATTGCTGGGTGGACCTCTCCCGCCGCGACGGACTCAGGGTCGGCAGCGTCTTCGAGGTGTTCCGCTACATAAAGGGCGGCAGGCGCAAGCCCAAGGGAAGAATCGAGATTAAGAAAGTGGGCAACGAGGTCAGCCAGGCGGCGATTATCGAGATGCTCGACCCCGAGGACGACCCCATCGTCAAGGGCGACCACATTATAAGCCCGTTCTTCGACAAGCACGAGACCAAGTCGTTCGTTATCGCGGGCGACCTCACCAACCCGATTTATTCCGAGCAGGAAGTCGTCAAGATGATAGAGGAGATGGGCGGCAAGGTGGAGCACGACGTGACGGTCGAGACCGACTTCCTCATAGTGGGGAAGGGCGCCGAGGACACGGAGAAGTACACTCGCGCACTGGACCTGGGCACTACGATTATGCTCGAGAAGGAACTGTTCAAGTTCCTCGGGAAGTAATTAAACTCCGGCAACTTTTGGGAGTTTGGTACGTCTAATATACCGGGAGCGCATGAGCGACAGGCGGAGCGTTTCTTCCGCCTGTTTTCACAATGTGGCTGACGGGAAATCGGAGAATTGAGAAATGAAAAAGGCGGTTACTGTACTTCTTATTCTTGCCGTGGTTACTCTCGGGGCCATGCACGGGCACTATTCGTTTCTCAAGTCCAGCAACCGTATCAACGTCGGTTTCTGGGACTACCTGATGGGCAACTACAAGGAGCTTGCGCCCTCGCCCCGCATTGCCGATGCCGACAAGAAGGCGACGGAAAGGACTGCGGCGCCCGGAGACGCGCGAGAGGGAGGTCCTGCACCTGTTGAGAAACGAAAGGCAGAAGAAGCCGTCGCGGTCGAGAAGATTAAGCCGACCGGGTACGACACATTAGCCGTAAAGAGGCTGCTTGAAGAAGGCCGCGAACTATACAAAAAAAGCGAGTACAAGACCGCCGGGAAGCGCCTTAACGAGGCTCTCGATATGCTGAAGAAAGCGGGTCACGAGAATTCGGCGCTTTACATGGAAGCCGAGAAATACGCCAAGCGTTCTCACGTTTTCGAAGCGCTTGTCAGCAACATACCGTGTAACGACCTCAGCGATGGCCGCGACCTGGCCGTGATTACCTTCGAGAGGAACACGAACAGGAAGATAACGGCGCGCATCCTGAGCAATGACGGCGATAAGGTTAAGATTCAGCAGAACGGCGGCATCTCATCGGAACTCTCCGCCGATGAAATCGAGTCGATAGACCCCATATCGCCTACCGACTACCGGGGCGATCTCATCAAAGAATACAAGAAGCGCGCCGACAAGGCCGACTCGAAGGCGTGCTACGAGGTATTCGGCGTGGCGCTCTTTGCCATACAGAACCGGCTGCGAGAGGAGATAACGCCCGCCCTTGAGAGGACATTCTCTATACCACGCTCCGAGCAGGTCCTGGAGGTCTTCTACGCCGGCGAGGATACGGACAAAATCGTCGTTGCCCTGCTGGAATCGTTCGACAAGAACGATGAGGCAAAGCAGTACAAGGAACGGCTGGCCGCCGCCGCGCGGCCTGTTGTCCCTGAACCCGTGGATACCGGACCGGAGCCCGGTACCGGCCCCCTTGCGGGACCGGTGGAGCCGGGACCGGGTGAAGAGCCGGTCGAGCCCGTCAGGCACGACCCCGTCGTGCAGCCCTCGGGACCGCCGGGGTCGAAAACGGCCCGCATAGACGAAGCCGGGAAGTACTTCGCGCTCGGTCAGAGGTTCGCCAACTATGCCACCAGGAACCCCTCGAGGCGCGATTTCTACGGCAAGAAAGCCCAGGACGAGCTTGAGAAATCCCGGGATATTCTGAACGTTCTGCAGGACCAGAATCCGGGCGACATGGAAATTGAGAGCATGCTGCAGCAGGTGTCCGACCTGCTTCAGTTCGTAATCCACAACCTCGTGGGAGCCAGATAAGCCCGGGAGGCGACCGCCATGGAGCTGGTGAAGTGGAGCGCCATTGACCCCGCCGTTGTTGACGAAGAAGGTGCGACCGAAACCACCATTCGCGTGCTTCTCGGGCCGAACGTCGGCGCGCCCAACTTCGTGATGCGCTTCTTCGAAATCGGACCCGGCGGCCAGACGCCGTTTCACAAGCACCCCTGGGAGCACGAGATGTTCATCGTGTCAGGCGAAGGCGCCTGCGTGCTCGAAGACAGGGAAGTTCCCCTCATGCCGCAGGATGCCGTCTTCATGCCGGGTGGCGAGAAGCACTGCTTCCGCAATACGGGAAAAGAAGTCCTGCGCGTAATCTGCCTTGTTCCCGCTTCGCGCAAATGATGTTAGCTCGCTCGACGCGCTTTACACTGAAACGGGGCGATTCTTGAGCGACCTTACTGAAATAGTTCTGTGGACTTCCCTTGCCGGGCTCGCCATGCCTCTCGGTGCGATAATCGCGCGGTTCGAGCGCGTTCGACCGCAATGGCTCGAAATGGAATTGAGACACGCCATCATCGCCTTTGGAGGAGGTGTACTCCTCTCCGCGGTTGCCCTTGTACTCGTCCCGGAAGGTATAAGCGGTCTCCCGCCACATCTTGTCGCAATCGCAATGATGTCCGGCGGCATGGCCTTCCTGCTGCTGGATGAGTTTCTTAGTCGTAATGACACACCCGCTTCTCAGCTCGTCGCCATGCTTACGGATTTCATCCCCGAAGCCATAGCAATCGGGGCGGCTTTCAGCAGCCAGCGTTCTGTAGGCATGCTCCTTGCGCTTCTCATCTTCCTGCAGAACCTGCCGGAAGGCTTCAACGCATTCCGCGAGCTTCGCTCGGCAAAGAGACTGTCGCCGAACAAAATACTCCTCGGCTTCCTGATTCTCGCCCTTGCGGGTCCCCTGGCCGGTCTTTCCGGCTGGCTGTTTCTTTCGAACCATTTGCTGACGCTTCACTTCATCATGCTTTTCGCCGCCGGCGGAATACTCTATCTCGTGTTTCAGGATATTGCACCGCAAGCGAAGTTGACTCGCCGATGGGCGCCGCCCCTTGGCGCAGTCGCAGGCTTCCTCCTCGGCCTTGTGGGCCAGATGCTCATAATCGGCTGATTGGCATTTAGAGATTTGCTTGACAGACGCCGTCTCGCGAGATTATGTTATTGCGCTGCATTCAGCCGCCCGGCTGCAATTGCAGCCCCGAATTCTACCACCGTGCGCGAGGGAAGAGTCTCATGGAAGAAATCAGGGTACCGCCGCAGGAGGCAGTCACCACGATTCGTTTCGAATCCGAGAGGCGCATGCATGACGAGATTGCGCAGGACCCTGACATCCAGAAAATGATCAAGGAAATCATGGAGCAGGGCGAGACCGAGACGAGCAGGCGCCGCCTCCTCGCCAGCGGGCTGAGAGTCACCGAGCGCATCATCCCATCGCTGTCGGACGCTGTCAGGCAAGTGCAGCGAATTACGCACCTCGAAGACAGGAACGTCGAAACCTACGTTTATGAAGACCCGCGGCAAAACGCCTCCTGCATGGACTTCGGGGATGGGAACATGTTTCTCCTGTTCTCGTCGAGCATTCTTGAAAGAATGGGAGAGCGCGAACTGCTGTTCGTGATAGGGCACGAATTCGGCCACGAGTTCTACAACCACGTCTCGGTACCGGTAGGCGGAATGCTGCAGAGAATCCGCGACATACCAGCCGAGAAGGCGCTCAAGCTTCTTTCCTGGAGCAGGCGCGCGGAGATATCGGCCGACCGGGTGGGCCTGCTGTGCTGTCAGGAGCTGCACGCCTCGACCACCGCCTTTATCAAGCTCTCCTGCGGGCTCACCGAGCCGCTTGTGCAGTTCAACGTGGATGACTACGTCTCCCAGATGCGCGATATACGCAAGCTCTCCGAGTCCGTCCACGATGTACAGGACTGGTATTCCAGCCACCCGTTCAACCCGCTGCGCGTGGTCGCGCTGAACTTCTTTTGGGAATCGGACCTCCTGACCGACCTGCTTGGCCTCTCGCCGGCAACCATGTCGGCCAGTGAAGCGGATAAAAGAATCGATGGCCTTCTGGAATTCATGGAGCCCGAGCTGGCGGGGGCGAGCAAGGCCGCCGAGACGGAATGCCTGCTCTGGGGCGGGTACTGGGTGGCCGCCAGCGACATGCAGGTGGATGCCGCTGAAACGGCGAGCATTCGGGGCATGGTCGGCGACGAGGCCGTGGCGAAAGCCGAACAGGAGATTAAGGCTTCTTCGAACCCGCTGGCGTTTATCAGGGAGCGATTCACGGCGGCGGCGAAAAAGTGTTCCGGGCTGCAGCCTGCCGAAAGGCATTCCCTCGTTCAGAAACTCATCGTGGTGGCAAGGGCGGACAAACAGCTCAAGCAGGAAGAAAAGGCTGTGCTGCGCGAGGCTTGCATTGCACTTGGAATCAGCCCCACGTTCGCCGAACAGATACTTATCATGACGGAGTGACCCGGAAAAAGAACCTTCTCGCGAAAGGAGAAAGAAGTGTCCAACGGTGGTGTGCAGATGTCATTCGCCGCTTTTGTGGAGAACGTTGCGGCGGGTGCGGGCCTTATCATTGAGAAACGTGCGGCTGACCTCGTCACCGTCAATTTCGACATGGGCGAAGGCAGGAAACAGGTGGTCTGGATTGCGCCGATAGGCCAGGACCACATGTCGAACCTCATTGTAGGCTTCCTGTCGCCGGCGCTGCAGATGCAGCCGGGCGAGGACCTCGGCCGCAAGGCCGCGAACGACCTTTTGAGAGACAACGCCAAGCTTATGCATGGCGCCTGGGCTTTAGTGACCATTGAGGGAACTGAGTACCTCGCGGTCGTGGATACGCAGATTGCACATACCATGCAGGCCGAGGAGTTCTCCGCTACAGTCGGCATGGTTGCCGCGCTTGCCGATGAGATGGAAAAGAAGCTCGGCACGGACCTCTTCTGACAGGGCTGAGCCATGAGTCCAGCCGGATGGATTTCCATGTCTCCTGGTGCACAGGAGACTGAAGCTGCATCTCTTTACCGCCGGGAAATTACTTCTTCTGCTTGTAGTATTCCCTGAGCGACTCCATTGTCTTGCGCTCGAAGTTGACTGCCGTGCCGGAGGGGAACTCCGCCTCGTAGGCGAGGTCGAACTCGGCCTTCTTGAGCGAGGCGAGCTTCGTGTTCCACTCGACGCGGCCAAACTCGTCCGGCTTCGGGCCGGCCGGCTTGGATGAAGTCACGGCGACGCGCACGTTGTCGCTCCAGGAGACAGGCACCTGGTCAACCACAAGGACTTCGATTTCCTTCTTGTGGAAGTTCTGGACGGTAGTTTTCCAGTTCCTCATGACCTTGTGTGAAGAGCGGAACTTCGTCGGGCTTTCGCTGCGACTCTCCATCAGCTTGCGCGTGACCTTCAGGTCCTTGTCGGCTCCGAAGTATACGATGAATTCCTCGCCCGGTGCCACGGGGTCCATAAACGCCGTGCCGATGAAGTTGGATTCGATGAATACGTTCACAAGGCCGGGCAGCACCGGATAGTCTGAGGTGTTGGTGAGCTTCGCGCGCAGGAACACAGCCTGGGCGAGCGCGGGTATCGTGATGCGCTCGACATTGCCTTTGAAACGTGCGGTGAAAAGGACGCACCTGTGAGGCCTGTCGTCCATGGGTATCGTCTCCGGCTTCGAGCGATGAAACGTGACGTTCGAGAACCGCACGGCCATTGCGTTGCTCGCCGAGGTTCCGCCGAGCGCTTCCTGAGTCTGGTTCATGAAACGGGCGAGCTGCTGCTCTTTCGCGTTCAGGTAGCCTCTTGCAGCCAGGTTCTTGTTCGAGAGGTTGTCAAACGACGTTCCTCTTGGAATGCTCAGGGTTGCCGACTGCTCCTCGTCGAGCAGTATGACTTGCCCCTGCCGGGCGCGTCCTGACTCCGGTCGGATGACAAGCGGCCGGAACTCCGGAAGTGCCACCGAGGCCGTCGGGTGCGCGGTCGAGAAGGTAAGCTTAACGTTTCGCCATTCCTCGCCGCTCTGCTGGTTGACCACGGCGTACGCGGTAAGCTCGACTTCGCCCGTGCGCTCGTTGAGGCGCACGTCGTGTGCCGCTACCCACGCGGCATCCAGAACGCGGTATGTCAGCACGAGCTCGATATTAGCGGTGCGGGACGCTGAAAGCGTCATGCTCACCGTGTGCGTGGTGCGTGACCCCGCGATGCGGAGCTTGCGCGCCTGCTCCTGAAGCACTGCCGTCTTGGCATCCAGTTCTCTTACCTGCTGCGCGAGTTTGAGCTTCTCGCGCTCTGCGCGCATTATGGTCTGGCGCACGAACTGCGCCGTCTCTGTCAGCGTCTTCGTGTCCGGGCTCGCCTTCTCGCCGAATCCGCTCGCGGCGACTGTCTTGGCGAAATCTACCTCTGCCTGATGTGCAGCCCTCTCGGCCTCGAGCTGCGCTTTCTGGTTCGCCAGGTCCGTCATCTGTGCGTCCAGCTCCTTGAGGGCCGCAGCGGCAGGCGCCGCGTGAGTGACCCGGTTTGTCTCCACACCCGCAATCTGCACTGTTTTGGCGCCCTCGACGCGACCGCGCACACTGTTCACATCGAGCCTTCCCGGAAGGTTCTCGAACAGCGCCACCGTCTCTCCAGCATCCAGCTTGAGCTGGGCTTTTCTGAGTACTGTGGCGCCCTCGCGGTACACCGTGACAGATTCGATGTGCGATTGGACCTTAGTGGTCTTCTGTTCCTGTGCAGAAACAGGTATGCACAGGAGCACGACAACTGCCGCCGCCAAATACCTCATGACACAACCCTCCATAAAGTCCCGCCGACCAGTCTGATAGCACAACGCCGTGGCATGCTCTCACGTAACATCTTTAGACTTCCGACATGCCGTGAAGTTCTCCCATCAGTGCCATACTGCCACATGATAAATCATCCGGAGCAGTCCTCTCGTAACGTGTTTGTAACAACTGCTCTCCCGGCTGCTGCAATTATGCTTTGACAGGTAGCATGGGGAATATATAATCGCCATGCCTTTTTGACGGGGGTGTCGGTTGGAACGGCGAAAGACACGTAAAGTCAATATCGGCGGGGTCGAAGTAGGCGGCGGAGCGCCCGTGTCGATTCAGTCCATGACGAAGACGCCCACGACCAATGTCGATGTTACTCTCAAGCAGGTCGAAGAGCTTGCCGCGGCGGGGTGTGAGATTGTCCGCGTCGCGGTGCCGACGAAGGCTGCGGCCGCCGCGCTCTGCGATATCATAACAGGCTCGCCAGTTCCGGTTGTCGCGGACGTTCACTTCTCCGGCGAGATTGCCCTTGCCGCGATTCAAGCGGGGGCGCACGCCCTGCGTATAAATCCCGGCAACATGCGCAACACGGAACTCACATCGAAAATCGCCGACGCCGCGCGAGAAGCGGGTATCCCGATTCGAGTCGGACTCAACTCCGGCTCCGTCGCCGCCGGCGGAAGGATTGAAGGCGACGAGGCGGAGATGCTTGCCGAAGCTTCCTTGGAAGCCGCCCGGTTTCTCGAAGAACACGGATTTCATGACATCATTATAAGCACGAAGAGTTCCAGCGTTCGCTCCACCGTCGAAGCGTACAGAAAGGTCGCGAAGGCGACGGATTACCCTCTGCATGTCGGTGTCACGGCTGCAGGGCCCGAGAAGTGCGCCGCCGTGCGTTCCGCAATCGGAATTGGGGCATTGCTGCTCGAAGGCATTGGTGATACAATACGGGTGTCGGTAACGGGCGACCCCGTCCGCGAGGTCGAGATTGCCAGGGAAATCCTCGACAGCCTCGATATCCGGCGATTCGGCCCGCGCATCGTCTCGTGCCCGACCTGCGGGCGATGCGAGGTGGACCTGACGCGGCTTGTGGAAGACGTCAGGTCCGGCCTGTCGGGAGTGGACAAGCCGGTAACGGTCGCCGTTATGGGATGCGTCGTCAACGGGCCGGGCGAGGCGAGCGAGGCGGACGTAGGCGCCGCATTCTCGCAGTCGGAGGCTTGGATATTCAGCAGGGGCAGAAAGCTGCGCAGGGTCGGCGCCGGTGAAGTGACGACCGAACTGCTCAGGGAAATAGAGGAGTTGTAAGTTGGCCGATGCAACCTCCGAAGTGTTCTATGATTTCGATATAGTAGTCCGCAAGACGGGTCCGGGCCTGTACTCCGTGAGCATGGTTGCGGAGACGGGCAAGAAGGTCGCGGAAGAGCCTTTCCAGAGTTTCGAGAGCCTCGCGAATGTCTCAAGAGCCTTGAAGAAAGCCAAGTCATCGGACCCGCGCGAATCGCCCGCCATGTATGGCAAGCTCAAGGACTTCGGAGAGAAGCTCTTTCTCAACCTGCTTTCGGGCAGCATCGGCAGGGAAGTCAGCCGCATAAACAGCGTAGGCGGCGCGGTCGCCCTCAGGATGCGGGTCGAGCCGGACGAACTCAGGCAGGTGCCCTGGGAGACGCTTTTCGACGGCAACGACTTCCTCGTCGCCTCATCCGGCATAGTTATGTCGAGAATCCCTCCGGGAACGAAAAAGTCGGACAGGCCGGTAGTGACGGAAGTGCCGCGCATGTGCTTTTTCATGATGCGGCCTTTCCTCGAGGAATACGGCGACGAGACCCGATGGGAAAAGCGCAAGAAGGACTGGGATGCCGTGCTGCGCAAGTTCCACGAATCGGGCGACTTCGATATGGCCTCGCACGAGGTCGTAACGCTCGACCAGATTCACGACGTGCTCTCCGGCGACAAGTACGAGATAATACACCTCTTCTGCCAGAGCGAGGACAGCCAGGTGCTGCTCGCCGAGGGCGAGCTTATTGGAATTCAGTCGCTCGCCCATGAACTGACCGCGCTGTCTAACCTGCGCCTTCTCGTGATAGCCTCCTCGTCCGGCAACAATATCGCAATAGAGCAGATTGGCCGCGAACTCGTCGCCGCGCAGGTCCCGGGCGTGCTTATAATGCCCTTCGAGATGGGCGAGGCGCAGGAAAGGGCGTTCCTGAGCACTTTCTACACAGCCATCGCCGCGGGCAAGCGCCTCGACTATGCGACTACCCTGGGCAGAAGGGCAATGCTCGAAATCGGCGAGGAGCGCGCCGATTTCATGCTGCCGATGTTCTTCATGTCGCTGCCCCAGCCGTTCAGTCCGCCAGCGGAGAAAAAGCCCAAGCCCGCAGCCGAGCCATCGGCAGGCGACGAAGTGTCTAAGCTGCGCATGATAATCGCCGGGGAGCAGGGCGCGCGAAAGGCCCTCGCGCTGGCCAGGCTCGGGCAAATCCAGCAGAAGGAAGGCGAGTTCAATCTCGCCCTCGAGAACTATGGCCTGGCTGACATGCTGTTCGAGGAACTCAAGGACAAGCAGAACCGCGCCGTCGCCCTCAACAACACCGCGAACGTCCTGATGACCCGAGGCGAGTTTGCCAAGGCGGTCGACCCGCTCTCGAAGTGCATCGAGCTTCGGAAGGAACTCGGCGCCAAGGATGAGGTCGTCATCGCGCAGAACAAGCTCGGCTACTGCTATCGCAGGACCGCGCGACTCAAGAAGGCCGTCGAGATGTACCGCAGCTCCCTCGACATCAACCAGCAGCTCCAGGACCGCGCGGCCATGTCGGACTCGTACTTCAACCTCGGAATCACCTACGAGAAGATGGGTGAACTCGAAGCCGCCACAGAGATGTTCGAAAAGAGCGCCGAGGAGGCGACCAAGCTCGGGGACGATGCGCGCGCCACCGACGCGCTCGAATACCTCACCGCCGTATGCCTCGACACCGAGAACTACGCCAAGGCGAAGGATACGTGCAAGCGCTGCCTGGAGCTGCGCGAGAAGCTCAAGGACAGGCGCGGCAGCGCCGTCACGCTCAGCAACCTCGGCAGCGCCGAACTCAGGCTCGGCGAGTTCGAGGACGCGAAGAAGCGCTACGAGGAGGCGCTTGAAATCTGCCGCTCCGAGGGCAAGACCACGGGCGTCGTTTCCTGCCTTCACAACCTGGCATTCCTGCAGAGGAAGTGCGGCAAGCTTCAAGAGAGCGTCTCACTTGCGGTCGAAGCCAGGAGCATCGCCAACAAGAACTCGATAGGCGAGGTCGAGTTCCTCAGCACCGCTCTCCTCGAACAGATAAAAGTCGAGGTGGGCCCGAACACCTATGCCGACTACCTCGGCCAGGCCGAAGAAAAGCTCAAATCGCAGGAACAGAAAGGAGCCGCCCCCGATGGATGATGAGAGGAACGAGGACGAGTCCTGGAAGGAAGAGGCCAAGCGCGAGAAGGAGCGGCTCGACGCGGAACTCAAGGCCGAAAAGGAACGCCGCAACCAGTTCGCGCCGGAACCCACCTTCGCCCAGTTCCTCACGGGCCTTGCCGCACAGGCGCTCCTCGCTCTCGGCGAGGCTGAGAACCCGATTACCAAGAAGACCGAGCTGGACCTGCCCTCCGCCAAGTACATAATCGACGTGATTGCGCTGCTGAAGGAGAAGACGACAGGCAATCTCGACGAGCAGGAACAGGCCATCACCGGCCAATTGCTCACAGACCTGCGGCTCAAGTTCGTCAAGGCGTCCGGCGCCTCGAAGGAATGACCCGCGCCTACTCTATCCCAGTCTCGAAGTAGTCGCGCGTGACGTAGACGTCGTGCGGGCGGCTTTCAACCACACTGCTGGGTGTAACCTTGATGAAGCGGCCGTTCGCACGCAGGCTCTCGATGTCCGGCGTGCCGCAGTAGCCCATACCGGACTTGAGCCCGCCGACGAGCTGGTAGACGAGGCTGGAAAGAGGGCCCTTGACCGGCACGCGCCCCTCGACGCCTTCCGGCACGAGCTTCGTAAGCTCCGTTATGTCTTCCTGGCCGTAGCGCGCCTTCGAGCCTTCTATCATTGCGCCCAGCGACCCCATGCCCCGGTACGTCTTGAAGCGCCTGCCCTGAAAGATGACTGTCTCGCCGGGACTCTCGTCCACGCCCGCGAAAAGGCTGCCCATCATCACCGTGTGCGCGCCGGCCGCTATCGCCTTCGTAACGTCGCCGGAGTAGCGGATGCCGCCGTCCGCGATGACCGGCACGCCCGCCTTGCCGGCTTCCGTGGCGCAGTCGTATATCGCCGTAAGCTGTGGCACGCCCACGCCCGCGACGAGCCTCGTCGTGCATATCGAGCCGGGTCCTATGCCGACCTTGATTGCGTCGGCGCCCGCCTTTATAAGGTCCCTCGTTGCCTCGGCCGTGGCGACGTTACCCGCGATTACATCGATTTCGAAGCTCTTCTTGATTTCCCTGACCGTGTCCATGACGCGGACGGAATGGCCGTGCGCAGTGTCCACGACGATGACATCCACTCCGGAGTCGATTAGCGCCTGAACGCGGTCGAACTCGTGCGGGCTCACCGCAGCCCCGGCGCGCAGGCGCCCGCGCCCATCGCGGGCCGCGTGCGGGAACTGCTCCATCTTGTCTATGTCCTTGATGGTAATCAGCCCCTGGAGTTCTCCTTTTTCATTCACCAGCAGCAGCTTCTCGACCTTGTTCGAGTGCAGCTTCTCGCGGGCCGTGTCCAGAGTCGTGTCCGGCGAGGCCGTGACGAGGTTCGTCTTCGTCATTACCTGCGATACGGGCAGAGTCAGGTCATCCTGGAACTTCAGGTCGCGCTTGGTGAGTATGCCGACGAGTCTGCCGCTTTTTTCGACAATCGGGAGGCCGGAGATGTTGTTCTCGCGCATTATCTCCTTGGCTTCGCCTATCGTGGCGTCCGGTGCCAGAGTGACCGGGTCGAAAATTATGCCGTGCTCGCTGCGCTTGACGCGCTCCACTTCCTTCGCCTGCGCCTCGACCGACATGTTCTTGTGAATTACGCCCAGTCCGCCTTCCTGCGCCAGCGCGGTCGCCAGCCTGCTCTCTGTGACCGTGTCCATGGCGGCGCTCAGGACGGGGATGTTCAGGTCGATGGATTTCGTGAGCTTCGTCTGGACGTTTGCATCCTTCGGGACGATTTCCGACTTGCCCGGGAGGAGCAGGACGTCGTCGAACGTCACGCCGTGCGCGGCTATCTTGCCTTCCATTCGCATTCTCCTGAGAATGCCTGCGGCTGCCTCGTATAAAAGTGCATTAGTATATCACCAGCTTTGCCCATGTCAACCCCCTGGTGGAACCACCGCTGTCATTGCGAGAGAAGATATACTTCACCACAGAGGCACAGAGCGCCAGAAGCCGTGCTTCTGGCTTCCACAGAGGAAGACAAAAAACCTTTCTTTTTTTCCCAATACTTGTAAAAGGCATTTCTCTTGTGTTTTTTTCTCTGCGGCCTCCGCATTCTTCTGTCTTTGTCTTTTTCAAACCTGAAATTGTCTTTCTCTGCGTTTCTCTGCGGTTCCTCTGCGTCTCTGCGGTGAGAACACGGCTTGTAAGCGGAGTTGGTACTGTCAAAGGAGTTACAGCGAAATTTTACAAATGATTCCACCGACGCCCTTATCGTCATTGCGAGGAGGACGAAGCCCGACGTGGCAATTTCATCTCTCTCTACAGACATAGTATCTCCCCTCCGCACTCCATCCGTCTCAAAATGTGAATCTCAATCAGTTAAGCCACCTTTCCGGGGGCAAGAGAGGGGAGCCAGACACTGGCTCCTGATTATTGCAGCGGCTTCAGGGCCCGCAGTTGGCGCAGGCCTCCTGCTGCGCCGGGGCGGCAGGACCGCCGGTTCCGTTGCGCTTCTCGAACCCCAGTACCGCCATGAAATCCCTGTCCCGCTCAGTCAGCACCGGGCCTGCGAGATACTTGAGATTGTCATCCTTCCTGATTTCCTCGAACCGCTCCTCGTACTTCCGGAGCACCGACCTGACCACTTCCACGTCGGTCTTGTCCAGCTTCTCTTCGTCGGACGGTTTCTCTTTGGGAGATGGGAGCCTGTT
>CAZXNM010000022.1:0-67626 GCA_964641955.1 uncultured Planctomycetota bacterium | reverse complement strand
CATCAAGACGCCTGTACGAAATCGAGGCATGGTCTTCCTCCTTTGTCGGTAAGTAGCCAGTAACCAGTAGCGAGTATCGAGGGCCAAAGGCCAATAAGCCAATGGCCAATAGCCAATAGGGTCAGTGCATAAGCCCTCCTTTCTTCTTGTCTTTTGCCAAACAAAAAATGTCTTTCTCCGTGCCCTCTGCCCGCTCTCCATTCGTCCTTCGTAGCACTGCGGAGAACGGATAGCATTGCGGCGGACGAGCGTCTCTGCGGTGAAAAGTCTTTGCCTTTACCCAACCAAAAATGTTCTTCTCTTCTTTCTTCTCTGTGACCTCTGTGCCTCTGTGGTTAAAAAGAACTCCCCGTTTTACATGCGCCCTCTATATACCGCGCCCGCACTGAAGACACAGATGTGATGAAACGGGCTTGCCGAAAACGGCGATTTCCGCAAGGTGTTAACTACAGAGGACATGCGACTCAAAAAAAACTTCGACTTGTTACATCTTTTTGGTGTCGTCGTCGGCTGACAAAATTTGTCACCCGATACGGCACAGGCCGCAGGGCTTACGGCGTAAGGGCTTCAGGCCGTGATGGCCCTGAGAACTGCGAAACAAGCGGGTATAAACAGGGCATAGCGCTGGAAGCGGTAAGCCTTAATGCTTTCAGACCGGCATCGGGCTGGATGCTGCTAGCTATAAGGTCAGCAGGGCAGGCGAGCATGTGTTTTTTACCGCTGAGACGCAGAGAAGAAAAAGACATTTTTTGGTAAAGACAAAGGCAAGAGAAAGGCAGACTCGTGCTACGTAGCGACCCGTTCTCCGTAGCACTGCGAAGGGCGAAAGAGCAACTTCGCAGAGTAGTAGGCCGCAGAGGCCCTGCAAGGGCTTTTTCTATTCCGTCATAGCGAGGAGCGAAGCGACGTGGCTATCTCATCGAAAGATACTCTCTTGCTCTACTCATAACTGTTCAACTATCTCGGTGTGCCGGCGCCACGGCACGGAGACAGTTAGAACGCTCATGAATACCCGCTTGCTTTTACCCACAAATTTTGATACTTTCAAGAAGACATGAGAAAAGCTGCAGCAATAACGGGATTGCTCCTTCTGACTGCTCTGGCAGGCGGTTGCGAGAGCAGCCCGATGAAGAAGTATCTTCGCATTTTCGGTCATGATATCGTTCGTGGAGACCTGAGAAGTGCGGTAGATTCTGTCGAGAAGTACGCCGAGAAACACCCGGGAAGCATATTACCGGCGAAGTGCCTGGATAATATTGCCCTCAGATATTACCTCAGAGAACAGCGAATTGAGTGCATCGAGGTGCTTGAGCGAATCGTGGCAATGTATCCTCACTCAGATGATGCGGCAGACTCTTACCTCTTCATGGGTCAATGCCACGAGGAACTCGGCAATGTGGAAAAGGCGGTCGAGTCGTATAAGAAAGCGGCAACATTCGACCTGTCACCGAGCGCAGACGGAGCAACCGGGAACCTCGAGTATGCTGCCGACACGCGCGACATCGCCGGCGGGTGCCTGGCAGAACTCCTCGAAAAAGCGGGCAGGCTTGAAGAAGCTCTGAAGTGGTACAAACTGTGGAGGCCTCGTTCATGGTGTGGCACGTGCCTGGACCAGGCCGAAGCCCGCAGGGACAAAGCGATTGTGCGACTGCTGATTTCGCTGGGACGGCGAGAAGAAGCGCTGAAGATGCTCGACAATCTCGCGCAGGGAATTGACGTGAGGTACCATCACAGCGACCTTGCAGTCAGTTACGTTGACCTCAAATGCGAAGAAGGAGTCGAGCATTCCGCTATTGAAACTGAATTCCGAGCCCTTTTGGAGAAGAGCGGCTCAAACACGTTCGCTCGAATTGGTTTGGTCTATCTCGCGTTGCTGAAAGCATACGATTCAGGTGATATGAAGACGCTGCTCAACGCAGTGATGGGGGAAGATGAATTCGTAAGATGCAAGGATTGGTACGAAGCAGCGGCAGCAAAACTGCTGAAGAAAAAACCAGATGAAGCGCTCGAGGTCCTGCTGCAGCGGCTTGTAAAAAGGGAACACCTCATTATCTACCTGCTCGGCGAGCTTGGTGACAAGCGCGCGATTGAGCCTCTGGCACAGTTACTGTTTGAAGAAGAGGAAGAAGCCCTTGCGAGAGAGATACACAAAGCGCTCGTCAAGCTCGGCAAAGACTCCGTGCCCGGTCTGATTAAGTGCCTTGACGCCCGGCATTTCTGGGGCAGGCTTGAAGCGGCTTGTGCGCTCTGGGAAATCGGCGATGTGCGCGCCGTCGAGCCTCTTATCGAGCACCTGCACAAGGACAAGATAAACAAGGGAACTGTCTCGCTTGCTCTTGCGGGGATTGGTGACAAGAGGGCGATACCGCCGCTTATGGAAATTCTGCTTGCGGAAAATAAGGATTCCTTTCGGGTTCTTGATGCGGTCAAGAAGCTGACTCATCAGAGTTTCGGGCTGGATGATTGCCGTTCACCGGGTGAAGAGAAAGAAGCCTACGCCAGATGGCGTGCCTGGTGGGAGAGAAACAAGGACAAATACCCCTAACCGAACCCAGGTTCCTTGCATAAGTTCTGTGGCGGGCGTGTTTGGGGTGCGCTGCGAGGCGTGCGATGTGATTGTATCGTTTGACCGCGGGGCAGGGTGCATGTACAATCAGGGCCGTGTTTCTACAGACTTTTCGGTGATGGCGCCATGGACTACTGCTGTCTGCTTGGCATGTCGCAGGATGCGGGCGTTCCGCAGGCGGGATGCGACTGCCCGAACTGCGCCCGCGCGCGCAGAGCACCCGGGCCGGCGGGGCGCGTCGCCGCGCTGGGAATCGTACTGGAAAGCGGCGGGCAGGTCCTCATCATTGACGCCACCCCCGATTTCGTGTCGCAGGCGGACGAGCTTCGCGCGCGTGTCCACAGAAAGGACAGCGCCAATCCGGTGGACGGCATCTTCATAACGCACCTTCACATCGGGCATTATGCCGGGCTGCTCTTTCTGGGCAGGGAATCCTGCAACGCGAGCAGGGTGCCGGTCCATGCCAGCAGGCTTAACTGCGACTTCCTGAAAGCCAACAAGCCTTTCTCCCACCTCGTCGAGAGAAACAACATCGAACTCAGGGAAATCGGAAATGGGCGCATCCCGCTCAATGAGGATGTCGCGGTCGAGAGCTTCCCGGTGAGGCACAGGAACGAGGACGGCGATACGTGCGGCTTCGTGATTTCAGGCTCGAAGAACAGGATTGTCTACCTGCCCGACCTCGACGAGTGGGACGAGGTTGCGCGAAACGCGGTGAACGGTTCCTCGGTGGCGATTGTCGATGGCACCTACGGCACGGAAAGCGAGATACCGCGCCGCAGCGACCGGAGCGTCCGGCACCCGACAATCGAGGAAACGCGCAGCATATTCGAGAATTCGCGCACAAGGCTGATTTTCACGCATTTCAACCATACCAACGCGCTCGCCGGAAAAGATATAAGTAAACCCGTGATTCTCGAACTCTGACCGCAGCGAAGAAATGAGGCCAACCTGCCTGAAATCAGGCTTCGTGCTGTTGCATCATGTTTGCCCTGTCCCGGGTGCCGCCGACTGCCGGGCAAACCGGCAGGAAAATGGAAGAATATTGAAAAACAGGATGCGCGATGCCGGATGATGGGCTATTATTGGGTATGTCTTGGGGGAAGAAGTTCGCGTTTCTGTCTGCATGTCTTTTGTCATCCATTATACTGTGCACAATCTTGCTCACGAGCTTTGCCCTGGGCGGGCCTTCTTATGAGAGCAAGACTGTAACGCTCGGCTTCGACGACACTGCTTTGAAATCCGTCAAAAACGGGGGCAGGGATTTCCTGATTCTCAGGCAGCCGCGGTGCGTGTACCCGGGCGACGCGGTGGGCGCGCCGGTTGTCCCTGCGCGGCTCGTGCGCGTCGTCGTGCCGTGGAGCGCGAA
Source organism: uncultured Planctomycetota bacterium (assembly GCA_964641955.1). Classification (GTDB taxonomy): domain Bacteria; phylum Planctomycetota; class SKW154; order SKW154; family DAOVDS01; genus CAZXNM01. Next base: position 63,691 of record CAZXNM010000022.1, on the reverse strand, counting down.
ATTCCAGAAAATCACGGTTACCGACTGCACTTCCAGGAAGCTGCCGGGCAAGTTCGACCTCGACTACGTGAGAGAAGAATGCCCGCCCGGCGCGGCTGCTCCCGCGTCCGAGCCGGACAAGGAAATCTACGGGAAAGATGACGCTTTTCCCGCGAAAAAGGCCGAGTTCCTGCGGGCCGGGCTGCTGCGCGGGTACAAAATCTTCTTTTTCAGGGTCAATCCGGTCCAGTACCTGCCGAAGTCGAAGGAGCTGCTGTTTCACACCGGCATGACGCTGAAGATAGAGTACAGCCTCGACGCCGAGCCTGATTCCAGGGTCAGGCCGCGCAAGAAGAGCGAAATATTCAGGGCCATGCTTGCGCGCTCGGTCGAGAATCCTGCCGACATCGACGGCCTGGGCGGCGGCGCAGCGGCGCTTCCGTGGGGAGGCGGCCCACTCGCGCCCGGCGGGCCGGCGCACTACCTGATTATCTGCGCCGACACTTACAAGGACGAGTTCCAGCCGCTTGCCGACTGGAAGAAGCAGAAGGGCATTCCGGCGAAGATAGTCACGGTCGAGTCCATCGAGACCGACTACACCGGCGATGACACACAGGAGAAGATAAAGAACTGCATAATCGACTACGTCAACAACAACGAAACCGTCTACGTGCTGCTCGGCGGCGACATAGACACGGTGCCTCACAGGCATGTCTACCTGCACGCTTACTCGTACAACGAATACGACGCCCCGTGCGATTTGTACTACGCGGGCCTCGACGACTTCGACTGGAACGACGACAACGACAGCAGGTGCGCCGAAATCGAAAGCGAGGGCGACACCATCGACCTCGACCCGGACGTCTTCGTGGGACGGTGCAGCTGCGAGAGTTCGGCGGACGCGCAGGCATACGTCGCGAAAGCCGTCGAGTACGAGAAGGACGCACCCGCCTCGGACTTCGGCAATAAGCTGCTGCTTACGGGCGTCAGGACCTGGACCCTGTTCGGGAGCCTGAGCGACGTCCACACTTGGTCGCAGCGCATGTACAACGACTGCATAGCGCCGTACTGGTCGCCCGACCTGACGGAGTTCTTCGACACGACGTCTGGCCTGACCCTCACGGCGCTCGAGCTGCAGACGGAAATAAACACCGGCTACGCCTTCGTCAACATGATGACTCACGGCCAGGCCAGCGGGTGGTCGATGGAAAGCGGCGGCGATTACAACACGGGCAGTGCCTCCGGCCAGTCGAACGACCTCGAATGCTGCGTGGTCTATACCATCGCGTGCCATACCAACTGGTTCGACACCTGGTGCCTGTCGGAAGCGTTCACGCGCAACGCTGACGGCGGCGCGATTGCGTACATCGGCTGCAGCAGGTACGGCTGGGGCGACCCGGAGTCGTACCTGGGCGGGCGGTCCATCATGCTGAACAGGACGTTCTACGTGAAGCTTCTGGGCGAGAACCTCTACCACCTCGGCCAGGCCTACGCCGCGCACAAGTGGGAGCACGCGGGCGAATGCACCGCATATAATCCCTACAGGTGGATACAGCTCGGGATAAACCTGCTGGGCGATCCGGAACTCCCGGTCTGGACCGGCGACCCGCAGACCATGTCGGCAGTTTACCCGCAGGAAATCCCGACCGGCAGCCAGACAATCCACGTCAGGGTCGAGCCGGGGGCGCACGTCTGCCTCTGGAAGGACGTAGCCGGGACGGACGAGGTCTACGTCTACGGGGATGCGGACGACAAGGGCGGGTACTCCGCGGTAATAGACCCGGCGACCACGGGCACGCTCAAGCTGACCGCGACGAAGCAGAACTTCTACCCGTACGAGGCTGACATAACGGTAACGGATACGCCGGCTTTGTACGTGGCGACGGCGGTGCTGCCCGACGGCGAAGCGGGTGCGGCTTACAGCGCGGCGCTCGCGGCGGGCGGCGGGACGCAGCCTTATGCATGGACCGTCCCGGTGGGCAACCTGCCGGACGGTCTCGCGCTGAACGGATCAGTCATAGAGGGCGCGCCGACGGCCGTCGGGAGTTGGACTTTCACGGTCCAGGTCGAGGATTCGAGCTTCGACACGGCCACGGCCGAGTTCACCGTGGATGTCACGCTCGACGTGCCGGACCTGCAGGACTTCGCCTCGCCGGACTACGACGGAAACTACACGGCGCAGTGGGCGGGCAGCGACGCGCCGACCCACTACGAGCTGCAGGAGGCGACCAGCTTCACCGACCAGATTGCCGATGATGCCGAGTCGGGCACGGGCCTGTGGACCGTGGACGGCTTCGCGGTCTCCTCGGCGCGTTCGCACTCGGCGACGCAGAGCTTCTACGGCGGCAGCGGCACGGACATGGACAACACCATGACCTACAACGGGGCAATAACGGTCGGCGGAGCGTCCCAGGCCTCGTTCTGGTGCTGGTACGAGATGGATGACGGGCTGACCGAAGGCCACGATTTCGGCTACTTCGAGATTTCGCTCAACGGCGGCTCGACCTGGCTCAGGGCCAGGACGTTCGGCGGGAGCAGCGGCGGCTGGGTGCAGGAGACGGTGGACCTCTCGGCGTACGCCGGGCAGAGCATCCTCATGCGTTTCAGGTACTTCACCAGCCACGACGAATTCTCCGAAGGGCTCTACGTGGATGACATCCTGGTCACGAACCTGGCGGCGGCGTACGACTGGACGACGCTTTCCTCGGCGATTGCGGATAAGTACCACGACATCGCGGGCCGCGGCCTCGGGATGTACTACTACCGGGTGCGCGCTTTCGACGGCGCGACCCCGAGCGGCTGGAGCGAGGTCAAGTCCGTCAGCGTCGAGGAGCCGGTGATGGACCTCCTCGACGGCGCGGCGCACACCGTCGGCGCAATGTGGGTCAGCGCGGGCGAGACGTTCTCGATGGGGCTGGATGTCAGCCGCTCGGGCGTCGGCGTGGCCGGAGCGCACAGGACGGAGTTCTTCTTCTCGACCGATAATGTTATCACCACGAGCGACTACTCGGTCGGGGACTACCTCTCCTCCGGCTTCGACACCGCCACCGAGACGCAGTCAATCAGCGTTTCGTTCCCCGCCACCGTGCCCGAGGGGACGTACTACATAGGCTGCATAATCGACCGCGACGACGACGTGGGCGAGACGGACGAGAACAACAACGCCATTCTCTTCACCGAGCAGGTGAGCGTGAATGTCAAGTACACGCTCACGGTGGACTGCAGCGGCCGCGGCTCCGTAAGCGTCGAGCCGGACCTGCCCGAGTACGACCCCGGCGAGGCGGTTACGCTCACGGCAGTGCCCGACACCGGCTGGCGTTTCGACTGCTGGCGCGGCAGCCTGAACGGCACCGCCAACCCGGTCACAGCGGTCATGATAGCGAACCTGACGGTGGAGGCCGTGTTCGTCGAGGAGAGATACTCTCTCACGATAAATATTACGGGCGAGGGAACGGTCTCGGCGAGCCCTTACCAGTCCGGGTACCGCTACGGGGAGGTCGTGACCCTGACTCCGGAGCCGGGGGAGGGCTATTCGTTCTCCGGCTGGAGCGGCGACCTCGCGGGCCGCGACAACCCCGCAACAATCACCATGGATGCCGATAAGACCGTGGAGGTGCGCTTCACGCGGCGGATTATCTTCCCGTCGAAGGACTCCGGCGGGTGCTCGTGCTCGCTCGAAGGTTCGCACGACCCGGACCGCGCGCCCCGCGCCGCCGCAGGCTGCCTCCTGCCGCTCCTCGCCGCGATGCTCTGCCTTGCATGGCTGCGCCGCCGCCGCGCGCCGCAGACTTAGCGTCATGCGGCCCTCGGGCTGGTACCAACATGTACGCTTCAAACGATGAAAATTTCACCACAGAGACACAGAGGACACAGAGTGGAAGTCTTTTATGTTGGGGAAGAGTAAAAAAGTCTATATTCGACGTTCGCACGAATATCGAATATAGCTGTATGGCGGCATGATTGTCATATCTCGCGGGAATGCCCTTCAGTAGGCGAAGCCAATCCCGACAAAGACAGAGACCCATTCCAGTTCATATGGCTTTGAGTGCCGGAAGGGAATGCCGCCGCTCAGACCCTTGATTTCTGTGCTGGTGTGGGCCCAGTGGTAGCTGAGCTCAACTTTCAGGGCGAAAATAAAAGGGCAATATGCGTACCCTGCGGTTACTTTCCAGCCGAGCGAGTCTCTCAGACTCTCGTCGTAGATAACGCCGCGAAGCGCGGAAGCGGCGACGGCGCTGCCGCTGGGCCGGAACGAATTGAAGGTGTATTCGGGTCCTGCGGCAACCCATACCATCTTTCTCTGTTCACCGCCGCATACCTGCCACGTCACGAAGGCGAGCCTGCATTCGGCAGCCACGCTGCGGGTGGTGAGAGTGCCTTCCAATAGGCCCGCGCCGCCCTGCCTGAGCGATGTGTGTTCTTCGTAGGGCAGGTTGACGCCGATGCCCCAGTCAAGCTCAGCCATCTTGATGGGAATCAGTACTTCAGTGCCCCAGGAGAAAGCACCGCTGGCGCGGGTTGCGGTCGGCGCGGCCGCGCCAAGCTTGGCCATGCAACCACTTGCCGATGCGAGCACGAGAAGAAGCGCCAACAGTCGGAACCCTGCAGGAAAATGTTGATTACCCGTCAACGAATACCTCCTTTGGCTTCTGCAGTATACAACTATTTGCGGGAAAGGCAAGGGTTTCAGTGGCCGTGGCGGTGGTGCAGGTTGGGTACATGCGCGTGGCAAATTGAACATGACCAGGCTATGCCGTTGCATAACTGGCGCCCGCGCCGCCGCGGGCTGCCTCCTGCCGCTCCTCGCCGCGATGCTCTGCCTTACATGGCTGCGCCGCCGCCAGTCCCAACGGGTTTAGCACAATACGGCCTTCGGGCTGGCGTTAATCTTGTCTGCTTCAAGTAAAAAGGTTTTCACCACAGAGGCACAGAGGAAGGATTGGCGACGGTGAGAAGCACACCACGGACGGACTTGCCGCGGTGCGCGAAAAGATGATATGATGCAAATGAAATGAGAAAAACAATATACATTCTGGCAAGTTTGCTTCTCCTCGGCTGCGCTGCCGTAGAACTGAATGAAGAGGAACAGGCTACAGGAAGCGCTCAGAGGAAGGCTCAGGAAGAAGACATCCGGGAGGCTGTCTTCCGCTGGCAGTTTCTGCAGTGGCCCGGTAAGGATTGCTACTTCCTTACCCTTGGGGCAATGGGCGCAGACTTCCGAGAGGAAGATTACTCCTCTAAGGGCCGGTCTCCGGACATGGCTGTTGCACAGCCTTCGGATGAGTTTATGAAAAGGTTCGGCGACCTCGATATTCACGTCGCAAAGCTCCCGCCTCTGACGTACGAGCCGTGCATGTCCGTGAAAACGCGGATTATGCGTGGAGGAGAATCGGTGGAGGTCTTCGCGATAATCCTGCGGGTGTTCAGCATCGAGTGGGTCAGCGATACGGAAGTGAGGGTGAAAGGCGGATACTACGAATGCGGCGACAGCGCTTCCGGCAACATCTACAGGGTCGTGAAGGAAAACGGCAGGTGGGTGGTAAAGGAAGACAAGCTGAACTGGATTTCCTGACTCACTTCACACGTACATTTCCATGTAGTTTTTCTGAGGCGCCGGGCGTGCGGTGAAATGCCGCGTCACCCGGCGTAGTTGAACTTGCCGTACCTCTCGTGGTCGAGTCTGATGCCTTTTTTCAGGCAATAGTCGGTCACGACATCCGCGATCTCCGGACTCTTTTTGAATCGATGGAAGAAAATCTCGAAGTCAGCCGTTTTGGCATACACCAGCACCTGTCCGTTATCAAGGTCCACGGTGGTACTGATGACATCCGACCAATCTGCGTGCAGCTCAGTCATATCGCAGGTTGTTGCGGAGATTCCCGCTTCGTTCACTTCTATGGTCCGCAACGCCAGGGGATGCGTGGCGGATTTGTAATCACGCGAGTGGGCCCAGTTGAAAAGGGCCGCCAGCCCAATGAAGAACGGAGTGGCGAGCAGGCCGTACCAGCCGGCAACGAGCACGATTCCCAGAAACGGGAGGCACACAACGACAAGCAGGGCCCACCACGGACATTCCCTGGGTGGCAGATGGTGTTCATCGCTGATAGCCGCCGGCGGCGACTCATCCACGAAGCTGACTCCCTTTTTCCGGCAGGCGCGGGCGGCGAAGTCAACCATCCTGTCCAGCGCGGGGAAGCTGTTGTTAATTTCGACTTTATTTTTACCGGTGCGCAGCCTGATATAGCCGTCCAGGCCCTGCCGCCTGCCGAGGTTGTGACGGCAGCGAAGCTCTGTAATCTCCTCCCACCGGAGATCGGTTCGCCTGCCCTTGAAATCAACGATTGCCAGGCCTTTTTCGTCCATGTCCGCGACCTGCGGGTTTTTCCTCTGGTCGCGAAAGAGAACGGCAAAAACGAACACGGCTGTTATGAAAATCGCGCCGAACTGAGGCCCCAATGCGTCCGGCCACGCCAGAAATGCAGCCCACGCAATGACGAGCGGAATCGCGAGCAGGAAAAGAACCAGCATCTTGGGCAGCGGGAGCTGGTCCTCGCTGTTCATGTCGGTAATGGGCTCTGTCTGCGGTTCCGTCATTGCCCGGCAAACCTCACATTCTTCAGATGCTCCTTCCACCCAATTCTTACCCCATCTAAGCGCAGCCGGCCACTACAAAATACGGCATTCTTTGTAACGGCCCGGTAATTTACCGCGTATCAGAATGCTTCCGTCCCTGGCTGAGGTAATGGCAGGGAACAGGCATCGGTGCTATCCAGTTACTGCTGGCGTTCGATTCAAGTACCTGCCATACGACGAGTTATACGAAATCTCTTGACATATCATAAACATCATGATATACTATAATCGAAAGTGGTTGGCGGCACAGCGCGTGGAGAGAGGAGGCTCAGGTGGCTGGGGAAAAGGACAAGAACAGCAAGAAGCGCGGCAGGAAACCGGTCGAGAAAGAGAAACCGAAGGCGACCGAGAACAACGGGAAGTCGGGCCGCGTGATTGACATGGAAGAAGCGATAAGAATGCTCAAGGTCTCGCGGCCGACATTCTACCGGTGGCTGCGGTCGGGGAAGGTCAAGGGGATGAAGGTAGGCAGGCAGTGGCGTTTCTACCGCGAGGATATCGAGCGATTCATGAAGGGCGAAGCGCCGCGAATAGACCTGCCGGTCAACATCGGCCCGCTCGTCAGGATGCTCGCCGAGAAGGTGAAGAAGTACGGCTGGGTCTCAGGAGCGGGCGGTGAGGAGGATATCGAACTCGCTGTGAACCAGATTCTGTTTCTGGGCATGAGCATGGGCGCAAGCGACATACACATCGCCACGCGCCAGTCGGCTGGCGGCGGCGCGGTGACGATGCTGCAGTTTCGCATCGACGGCGTGCTGCAGGAAATCGCCGGGATTGACTCGCGGCTGCTGCCGCCGATAGTCGAGCGCCTCAAGTACATGGCGGAATGCGACATACGCGAGAAGAGGAAGCCGCAGGACGGGCGCATTCTCATCAACTTCCTGAAGCCGGGAGAGACCGGACCGGAGAAGCAGGTAGACCTCAGGGTGTGCTTCCTGTCGGCTGCGCTCGGCGAGGCTGTGACAATCCGTATTCTCGACTCGTCCGCCGTGATGCTCGACCTCGACAGGATAGACTACAGCGAGCGTGACCGTGCGCGCATAGACAGCGCACTCGCGCAGGCATGGGGAGTCATCATCGTCTCGGGCGCGACGGGCAGCGGCAAGACGACGGTACTGTATTCCTGCCTTAACAGCATTGCAAGGCCGGAGGTGAAGACGCTGACTGTGGAGGACCCGGTCGAGTACATTCTGCCGTGGGCGACGCAGGTACAGGTGAGCCAGGAAGCTGGCGTCACGTTCCCGCGCGCGGTCAGGGCGTGTCTTCGCGCCGACCCGGACGTGATAATGATTGGCGAGATAAGGGATTCCGAGACTCTCAACATGACGATGCAGGTCGCAATGACGGGTCATCTCGTGCTGACCACGCTTCACAGGGACGGCGCTGTCAAGGCCCTCGGGCGCATGGTTGACATCGGGATTGACCCGTTCATTATCGCCGACGCCACGAAGCTGATTCTATCGCAGCGCCTCATAAGGAAGCTCTGCCCGCATTGCAGCGTCGAGGAGACGCCGCCGCAGCATCATCTGGACAAGGCGGCCGCGCTGGCGCGGGAAGGCGGGCTCGACTGGGACTCGCTGCCCCGGAAGTTCAGGAAGCGGGTCGGGTGCGAGAAGTGCAACAGGATAGGCTATCGCAGGCGGACCGTCATCGCCGAGACGCTCGAGATGACGCCCGAGATAGGAAACGCGCTGAGGAATAACGCGGCGAACGAGGAAATTGCGGCACTTGCAGTCAGGCAGGGCATGACGACCATGGCTGCCGATGGCATCCGCCGCGCCGCAAACGGCGAGACCTCGCTTGAAGAAGTCTTCCGCGTGGTGAGTTAGAAAGCTGGCCGAAACATCCCAGCGGGTGCGCTACTTGTCCGGTATCCACCCGTCGGCTGCTTTCTCCAGACAGACAGTGTTACTCCTGACAAGGATCTGGGGACCCGTATGCCTTTCCGTGCCAAAGTGAATATCGAGCCCCATGAAACCCGTCTGGTGCTGGCGTTCCGAAAAACAGGCCACAATCTGCAGACTCCTGACCGGCGTGTCAGGCAGGAGCGCATCGATGCTCTTTGTATCCACCTTAAGGTCCCATGTGTATTCCTGCCCTTTCTCAACAAGCTCAACCAGTCCATTCGTTCCGCCGAACTTGCCGAAATCACCCCATGGCCGCGAGACTGGCTTGCCATCGGCAAAGAACGCGAACAGGAAAGGCGTTATATTCGTACACCTGTGTTCCAGTTCTCGACACACAGTGCGCTCGGACGCCTTGAGCGTCAGCTTGAACCTCATTACTGAAGGTGTCTTGGTTTCCGTTATCTCCAGGCGCAGCGAGGCGCCCTGGTCTACAAGCGGTATTTCTTCGATGTTTTTGGGGTACGGCATGCGAATATCGATGAGATACTTGCCATCCGTATCCGGGCTTGAGAAGCACTGATGGTTAGGCCCCGGCGGCTCAAACTCAGTCTTCGTCTTTTCCGACTCAAGAAGAGCTTCGAATTCTTCCTTGTTGACGCGCTTAGGTATTGCAAGAAACCATCGCGGCTGCCCGACGAACTCCAGAACCTGTTTATGGAGTTCGAACCGGTCTTGTTCGTGATACACTTCACCGCCCAACGCAAACCATGACGGCTGCTCCGGGGGAGTCGCATCCGTCGCGGTGCTTCGGGTCGATGCACAGCCGCAGGCGAAGAATGCGGCAAGGCAAATCCAGATTAACATAAACACGATACGCCTTCTCATGTCATTCTCCGAGAAAGAGACAACTCCGTAGATGATACTTTCTGTTCCAGCACGAAGTTTGATTCTTCAGTTCCGGACCCGATTACCGCTGCGGCAGGTTAGGGAATGTCGGAGGTTTCCGATTCTTGTGCGAGTTCCCGACAATCGCAGGAGATAGCGCGGGATGATGTTCAGTTGGAGTCGAGGGAGGGGCTGGTTGCGTTGGGGAGCGGGTCTTTGGCGGTGTCGTGCGGCAGGAAGCGTATGACGCCGGTCTGGTCCACGTAGAAGCTGTGGCGGCTGCCCCGTTTGCCCGGCTTGACGGGCCATGCGACCACGCACCACGTTTTTGCCCCGAACTCGTGCCGGTAACGGAAGTTGTGCATTTCGCCTTTCCTCAGCCTCGAGGCGAGTTCCGGTTCAATGCTGCCGGCGGCGGCGAGCTCCTCGAGCGTCCCGTATCGCCCGTTCCGGAGCGAATACGCCTCCTGCGACGCCGCAACCTGTTTCAGCGTGGTTATTGCGACAGCTTCCCAGGGTGAGTGAGGCTCGCCGATGGGCTTTGCGACAAGCAGCACCGCAATCAGCCCGGCAGCCAGGACTATGAGAACCCCGATGCCCGTGTCTATCTTCGTTCCCAGGAATCCCATGCGTGCATGATACGCCTTGCCGCCTGCGCTGTCAATGCACCGGGCGGAACACAGCGCTGCCCGGCGCGGCCGATTACTCCGCAGCCGGGGGTGTTGGCGGTTCGGGTTTCTTGTGCGTGTCCTTGACGAATTTGTTGATGGCGCGGATGGGGCGGCTGTCGTAGAACGCGCTCCATTCCAGAAGCCCCAGCACGGCGAAGTAGAGCATGCCGAAATAGAGCGCGTGGACGTTCCTGGTCCAGTCCCTCATGCTCTCGTCCGCGCCGGCAATCGCCATCGTGATGGCGTAAAGAAAAGCGCTCAGCAGCCACCGCGCGATAAGGTGCGCTTTCGCGCGCTCGGAGGTCAGGTTCAGCAGAAACCCGAAATACGTCGCGACGGCGAGACCGTAGAACGAGATGATGCCCGAGATTCCGCCGGCCGAATGCGCGAACACGGTGTAGAGCGCAACCAGCCCGCTGAAGATTATCCACTGCAGCGGCCTCTGCCCCTTCATGGTGGGTTTGGCCATGGCGAGGAACCCGAGGAAGCCGAACGAGTGAATCACGAGAAACTCTATCATCATGAGGTGGCCGAGGCGCTTGTGCTCCATGCCGGGGAATGTCACGCTCCAGAAGGCTGCGAGCATGTAGGTCACGGCGAGCGACAGGTCGGGCAGCGCGGCGCGGAAGTACTTCCAGCTTACAAACCCGTGCCAGAAGGAAAGCTTCTCCTCCGGGGGTTGTTCTTCAGATGATTGCGGTTTTTCCTCTTCCACGCTCACCCTTATATCATGCCCCCGACCCGCTTTTCAAGCCGCTCGCGCTGGTTATCCATGCAAGGACTCCTCTCGTCTACGTGAGCCAGCGGTGCATCACGTAGTGCCATCCTGCCAATATCAAAAAAATCACGGTGCCACCCAGGTAAACCGGTTCCCAGAACACAACCCCCAGGGCTGTTACCGCTACAGAGGCGACAAGATACGCCTTCCAGGTCCAGCGCGTCGTCCTGTGCCGGTTGCTGAGTTTCTTGTATCTCCAGTCGGTATACCACGACACGGTGCCTTTCCTCCTTCTACTGAAGATTACATGACGGGCGGAATCCCGGCCATTACAAATGCGCGAGATTTCTGTAATGGGGGCGTGCGTTCACGATTCTGTACGGAGTCAACGCGGGTTGATGCCGTCAACCGGAGTGAACGCGGGGCCGAAAGCGCCAAGTGTTTGCTCGGAAAGGAGTTGGGGCGAAACGAGGCGTGAGAGCCCTCTTGGCATGAGAGTTGCACTTGGGAGTGGAGAGAGTCGTTCGGGAAAGGATGAGCAGGGATGTGGAAGGTTGCGGTTCTGATAGCAGGTATCGGGTGCCTGGCGGCGGGCGTGGTCGTGCAGGATGTACTTGTCTCGGATGAAGCAGTTGACATGGCATACTATTTCCTGCGCACCTCCTCACCTCCTCTTTTTTCCGAGATACAGGAGTATCTCGAAGAGGAACTGGAGCCTGCAATCATGCAGGGGATATTCCTGAAGCTCTCCGGGGTTGGTCTGCTTTGCGTGCTGTACTTTACGGCAGTCAGGCGCATTGCCGCAGGCGACAGGGCGAAGGCATGGCTGCTCTCGGCGCTCGGCGTCGGATGGGTCGGGTGTTTCGCTGTTTTTGCCGTTATGGCTCCGTTGGCGAGCTATTTCCGCTGGTCATTTCAGGTTCTCACTTCTTACGTGCCGGGCTATCTGGTTGCGGGGGAGGCGCACAAGCTCCAGGAGGCAATGATTGCGCAGGGCGCTGCGGCGGCAACCGGCGTTCTTGTTCTGGCGGTCTCGCTGCTTCTGCTCGGGGCTGCGTTTCTGCTATTGACGCGCAGGCGGATTTCTTCTGTTTCTCTCGGGGCACCGGCGCTTTTCGCACTCGCCATGGCGCTCGATTCGGAGCGGCGCGTAATCACCCCAGAGCCAAGTGTTGTCGAGCTTCTGCAGCGGGTGTATTTAATCGATATAGCTGCGATGGTTGTCGCGGTCTTACTATCGGTTGCTGGTGTACTTAGTCTTGTGCTGGGCGGGAGGAGGCCGCGCCTGTCGGTCCGGATAGCCGGTTACGCCGTCCTGTTTCTCGGCGGGTTCATGGTTGTGGCATGGGTCTCGATTGCGAGCGTTATCACGGAACTCAGGCCTGCGCTGCGAATAGGGGAAGCGCATGTGCATCTCGCTGATATTGGCCATCCCATCGAGAGAGGCTGGATGGCGAATTACTTCCTGTCGTGGCTGTTACTTGTCGCGTGCGTTGTTCTGCCGCTGGTGTGCGCAGTTGCCATGCGGCGGATGTCGCTGGATAAGAAGCCTGCCAGCGGGAAAAGCTCGAAGGCGCCGCTGTGGGCGATGTTTGTTGCGCTCGCGCTAATTGTCGGGGCGGGCGTCTGCTGCGCGTGGGAAGACCCTTACCATAACTCGCTCGAAAAGGTCGTTGGGGCCTTCTATGACGAAGATGGCATGGAGAGCGTGAAGGAGCATGTAGAGCGGATGGACTCTGACGAGGGGCTGGCGTTTCTGCAGCGGTCAATGTACGACCACGACCAGTTCTTCATGCACCCGTTCATAATGAGACATCTCTGGGAGCGCTCGCGCCACACAAGGGCTAAGCAGGCTGTGCTTGACATGCTCTATGATGCGGAACATCCCATTGCGGCGCTCCACGCGAGAGACAAGGTGGTTGACAGCATATCGTCAGACAATCTGTGCGACTACTACCATCTGCGCAGAGAAGAGAACCGCGCAAGCACCTTGGAGCTACTGACGCCCATTCTGCTGAAAGAACCGGGATACGGCGCGAAAGTCCTGCGGGTTGCCATTGAGAGTAACAACGCAAACGGCGGTTTCCTGTTCGATATCATGAAGGTCTGCGCACGGGCGGGGGTAACGAGTTTCCGGCTGCCTCAATGGTCGTACTGCGAAGATGATGAATACAGCGACGAGTACTGCCTTGTGATTCCCGAAGGTTTCACAATCCACTACAACAGGAAGCACGCCGGAGGGAAGAAAGCCGTAAGAATCCGGCTCTGCATGTGCAAGCGTGGTGACCTTGGTCTCACGCCGCATCCATTCGGCGATGTTCCTGCTGCGTTTGTCGGCGACAGACCGCTTGCGTATATCGTAGATAAGATGGGTCAGAGAAGACCGGATTATTCTGAGCTGATAGAAAGACTACGGGCTGCGAAGGCTGCAACTGAGGGCAAAGCAGTAGTTCCAAGCTTAGTTATTGACTCCAAGATATGGTCTTATTATGTAATGCATCTTCTCAATGCATGCGCGGCGGCGGGCGTGACGGAAGTGAACTTCGTAGAGTCGTAAGCGCGTGTCCGGCGCGGGCGGATTGGGCTTGACTCGGGGCGGGCGGGGTCGTAGAATCCGCGACCGGAGAGGTTCGGGGAATACGCATTTACCTTTCAGACGTGTGGGGAAAGCCCCTTGCCCCATAACCCGCAGGAGACGCAGCAGGACTGCACCGCCAGGGCCGTCGTCAGGGTTCTTCTCGTGCTTTTCTGGCTGTACCTGTTTCTGCTGGCGGTCTCGCTCATGGGCGCTTCGTTCAAGCTCTTCGGCAAGGGCTTTTCGGACGCGCTGCTCAAGCACACGAGCAGCCCGATTACCGGCCTTTTCATCGGGATTCTCGCCACGAGCATCGTACAGAGTTCCTCGACCGTGACCTCGACGGTCGTTGCGCTGGTGGCGTCGGGCGCGCTCACAGTGGAGAACGCGGTCCCCATCGTGGTGGGCTCGAACATCGGCACGAGCGTAACGAGCATAATAGTGGCGATGGGCTTCATCCACAGGCCGCTCGAGTTCGGGAGGGCGTTCGGGGGCAGCATTGTCCACGACTTCCACAAGGTGCTGGTGACGCTGCTGCTCTTTCCCGTCGAGGTGATTTTCCAGCCGCTGCAGCACGTCGCACACTGGCTCGCCGGGCTCTGCTCGGGAATCAGCGGGGATGGCGGGGGCCTGTCTTTCGCCAGCCCCGTGAAGATGGCGGTCGGCCCGCCAACGGATGGGATAGTATATGCCCTCAAGGAAGTATTAGGTTTCGGAAGCGTGGCCGCCGGGATAGGTGCGCTCGTCGTGGCGGCTTTGCTGCTGTTTGTTGCGCTGCTCAAGATAACCAAGACGATGAAAATCCTGATGATGGGCAGGGTGTCGGTAATACTGGACAAGACGCTCAAGCGCGGCGGGATTGTGAGCATCCTGGTGGGGCTTGCGGTGACGGCGGTCATCCAGAGCAGTTCGGTGACGACCTCGCTTCTCGTGCCGCTGGTGGCGGCTGGCGTCCTCGAAGTGGTGCACGTGTACCCGCTGACGCTGGGCGCGTGCATAGGAACGACCGTAACGGCTCTTCTGGCTTCCCTGGCGGGCGGCATAAACGGGCTGGTGATTGCGCTTGTGCACGTCTTCTTCAACCTTTCGGGCGTATGCATAGTCTTTCCCACGCCTTTGAGGAAGATACCAATCGCGCTCGCGGAGTGGATGGGGCGCAAGGCCGGGCGCTCGCGCAAGTTCGCTCTCGGGTACGTCGCGGTCGCCTTCTTCATAATCCCGATAGCTGTGATTCTGCTTTCGCGGGCGTTCTCTTCCCGCGGCTGAAATCCCTGACAGGGGCTTCTCAAGCGCCGAAGAACAGGGCGAGGGCGAGGTAGGAAACTACGGCGCACGCCGCGAAGATGCCCAGCGCGAGCAGGCGGCTGAAAAGCTCATCCATGTAAACTTTTCGCCCGAGGCGCGTCAGAACCCACTCCGTGCAGTGCAGCAGGTAAGCCGCCGCAACAAGGAAAAAGGTCATGAACGCCATCTGAAGAAAACTGCGGGCGTATCCGGCAAGAAACCCACCTTCCGGGGACACGAACGAGTTCATGTCCCCGCTGTTCCTGTGAAGCGTGAGCAGGGCGCAGGCTGTCGCGAACGCGCCGAGCGAAGCGGCGACGGCGAGCCAGAGGCTGCGCTTCGCCTCGTACCACCTGAGCTTCTCGGTCACGTGAATCGAGCCGAGGCCCAGCGGCAAAACAGCTATCGCGACGAGCGCCATTTTCACAAAATCCATGCGGGAATACTACCAGCCGGGGAGCTTCGCGTCAACTGCGGCTGCAGAGCCGATAGAGCATCGGGCCGGAACGTGTATATGCTAATATGTTAACATATTAGCATATATTTGCGCAGGCTTTGCGCAGTTGATGAATTCGGGGACACGAAACGAGTTCATGTCCCCGAATTTTCTAATTTGCTTATTTGCCGCCTTTGGGTCCGAAGAGGCCCTTGCCGGTGTAGATGTCTTCCGGCAGGTTGACGACGGGCGCGGTGGCCTTCTTGAGGAAGAGAATGCAGAAGCACGTGGGCCACGTCGGTCCGTACTCGAAGCCCTGGACGCCCGCGCCGCCGCCGCCGGAGGCGCCCGGCCAGGAGCCGTCGCCGGACTGGTTGGAGAGGATGTGCTTCGCGCCCTCCTCGTACCAGAGGTGCTCGCCTATCCGGCGCGTGAGGGCGAGCACGCCGACGCGCTCGAGGCCGTAGAGGTAGTAGTACTTCCAGCAGTTCAGCGGACCCGGGTTGGCGGTGACGGTCCATTTGTGTGCAATCCAGCCCACGCCGTCGCGGATGGACTGGCGCACCTCCTTCTTGTGCTTGTTGTGCCAGTCGGTGCCTTCGAGCCTTGCCTTGCAGATGACCAGCGTCGTGATGCCGCCCGCGGTCATGGAGCCGGTTGCCTGTATCTGCCATCCGCTGACGTTCTGCGTGTCGGCGGGCATGTAGGCCCAGCCGCGCGCCTTCATGGGGCTGACTTCCGCGCCGAACTCCTTGTACGGGTCGCCCATCTCTTCGGTCGTGCGCGGCCCGAGGTCCTTCATGCCGGGGACTTCCTCGCCTTTCCTGGCAGCCTCTTTCGCTTCCTTCTGGAGCTGCTTGAGAATCTTCTTCTCGAGTTCCTTGAGCTTGCTGATGGGCAAGTCCGCGGCCGGGACGGGGAAGGACGGCTTCACTTCGGGACCGTCCTTTTCCTGGTGCTTGAGGAAGTAGGCGGCGACCTTGATGTACACGTCGTTGCTGACGTTGACGCCGAGCCTGCTGGCGGCGTGCAGCGCGAGCATCGCGTACTGGGTGTTCGAGGCGTCCTCGTTGCCGCCTCGGGCCGTGTGCGTGCCGTAGTCGCCCGGCTTGGCCTCGGGGTAGCGCCAGACGTACGTTTCCTGCTTCGAGACGAGCCATGCGACCGCTTTTTTCAGCCAGTCCTTCACCCACTGCGGAGCCTTGGCGAACTTCTTCTTCGCCTGGCGCTCGACCGGCTCGTAGAGGCCGGTGCGCAGCTTCTCGCCCGGCTTGAGCTTTCGCGTCTCCTGTTCCTCCTCCTTGACCTCGGGCTCGTACAGCGCGCAGAGCGCGAGGATGAGCGCCGAGACGCCGTAGACACCGGGGAACTCCTTGCTCTTGAGGTACTCGAAGCCCTTCTTGATGCATTCGGACTCGGGGCCTTCAGTGCCCTTGAGGAGCGCGAAGAGGACGAACCCGGTGCTGGAGTAGGGATAGAACCCGTCATAGAGCCCCGTGCCCATCCACGAGCCGTCCGCCTTCTGCTGGGCCTTGAGCCAGTCGCAGGCTTTCTTCACCGCCGCTTCGACCTGCTTCTTGTCCACCTTCGCGCCTGCCGACACGGCGGCGCCTTCTTCCTGCGCGAAGGCGGTGCCTGCGAGGCCCGCGACAATGCCGATTGCGAGTAACAGCGGGAGCAGTCGTTTACGCATCACCCAATCTCCTTTCGCCGCCCGGACTACAGGCTTATGAATTTGCCGTAAGCCGTCCTTGCCTCGGCGGGATTCCCGGTTCCCTTAACGATTGCCCGTCCGTCGGGAAACACTACGAGTTCGAGCTTGCCCGTCTCGAACCATAGCGAATACCCGTTGTACTGGACTTTACCCGCCTTCGAGAGTGTTTCTTCCAGCTTTTTCAAGTCGAGTTTCGTTGCCTTCCGGGGCAAAATTTCCACGGAGTTGCGCCCGCAGAGCCTGTGCGCCTGCGCGTCGCCTTCGGATTTGAGCGCATCGAAGCGCCGCTTCGCGCACGAGGGGCAGTCCGGCTTCGGCTTGATTTCGACCTCCTCGAAGCTGCGCTGCCACAGGTCGAAGACGAGGAGTTCGCCCGAGGCTTCCGGCCTGCCGGCGAGCGTCTTCACGGCTTCCGCCGCCTGGACCGAGGCGGCGAGCGCGGGCGCGGGCCCCATTATGCCGGCCGTCTCGCACGTCCCGAACGTGCCCGGCGCGGGAAGCTGCGGCACGAGGCAGCGCAGGCAGGGCTTTCCCTCCGGCGCTATGCTCATGACCATGCCGGTCGAGCCGACTGCCGCGCCGTAGACCCAGGGAATCTTTTCCCTGAGGCAGAAGTCATTTACGAGGAAGCGCGTCTCCATGTTGTCGAGCGCATCGACGACGATGTCGAATCCGCCAAGAAGGTCTTGAATCGTGTGGGGATTTATATCGGCGACGTATGCGTCTATTTCGACGTCCGAGTTGGCGGCTTGCAGGGCCTCGGCCGCGGCGAGCGCCTTGGGATAGCGCTGCCTTGCCTGTTCCTCGGTGAAGAGAGTCTGGCGTTGGAGGTTCACGATTTCGACGTAGTCGCGGTCGATTATGCGCACGCGGCCCACGCCGGCGCGAACAAGCAGCGCGCTCGACAGGCTGCCCAGCGCCCCGCACCCGGCTATGACGGCGGAGGAGCCTTTGAGCCTGCGCTGTCCCTTCTCGCCGAGCCCGGCGAAGATTTCCTGCCTGCTGTAGCGAAGTTCCGACATGCGCAGCCCCTCAACATCTATTCACCCGGACGGCGTTATATTAGCATCAATCGGCAAGTGCCTCAAGAACCGCATGGGTTGGGCTAACGGCCTGTCCGGCTGCTTTTGACTTGCCGCTGTTTTCACCACAAAGGCACAGAGTACACAGAAAAGAATCTTAACGGAAAGAAGATTGCTTACCCCATTAATTTGGCGAGGGCGCTGCGGTTGTCCGAGTAATTGTCTTCTTTCAGGGGAGCGCAATCTTCGATACGGCAATCGCCGCGGCTCACCGCCGCCGCGAACGCCATGCACGAGCCCTGCCCGCAATCCGAACAGCCGGAAATTCTCGGCAGGTGCCTGAGAATGTCGAGAACGGCTGGGGGAGAATAGGGCGTCTCGTCGGGCTCGATGTCCGCCCTGTTTGCAATTACGCGCTCGATTTTGCCTGCTATCAGCTCCGCCTCGCTCCTTGCCTGCGTATCGCTTTCGAATCCGAAAGCTGTTATGGTCGATTCGCGGACGTTGACCGGGCATCCCTTCCAGAGGAAGTTCAAATAGGAGACGTTGGGGTAGTATTTCGCCTTCTCCTGCGTGGCGTTCAGGTACGGAAGCATGTCCGACAGGTCTTCGTCCAGAAAAACTCTTACATTCACGATGGCTGAAGAAGGATTGCATTCCACGTTGAATACTTCCGTCTTTATTACCCGCATGTTGCTTTTCCCTGTGCAGCCGTTTTCGAAGCCATGTTATTGCGCCTTTTCCCTGCCTGCAAGCGGAATTTATCCTCGAAAAGCCTGATATGGACGGCCTGAAAGACAAAAAAGTACGATTTATTGCGATTTAATGTAAGATTTCCTTTTGGGAGTCCATATTACTTACGGAGGACGGGTAAATTGCGCGAAGAGACGCTCATTAAGAACCTGCTCAAGAACGAGAGAATGCTCAAGGGCATGATAACATCCCTCGTGGGAGACAGGGTCACGGCCGAGGACCTGTTCCAGGAAGCAGCCGTGATAATGACGCGCAAGAGGAAAGAACTCGCCGAAGACGCCAACTTCGCCGCGTGGGGCTGCGCAATCGCCAAGAACGTCGTGAGAGACTACAGGAAGAAGAAAGCCAGGCAGAAGGTCAGGCTGCTCGACGATGAGGCGCTGGAAGCGGTGGCGGCGGTCTTCGAGACTTCGGGCGAGCGCGACTGGGAAGACAGGCGCAGGGCGCTCGAGGAGTGCACGGAAATCCTCCCCAGGGACCAGCGCGACCTCATGCGCCGGCGATACGAAGAGAACGTCCCGGTCGGCAAGATTGCCGGCCTTCTGAACAAGACGCGCGGGGCTGTGGACACCATGCTTTACAGGGTGCGCAAGGCGCTTCTCGACTGCGTCGAGACGAAGCTTGCACGCTGGGGGGTGTCGTAATGGACAACGGCGGGAAGCTCGAGCGCCTGATACACGCCTACCTCGAAGGCGGGCTCGACGAAAGCGGCGCCGCCCGGCTTAGCGAGATAGTCAAGAGCGACCCCGGGGCCGCGCGCAGGCTGGCCCGGATGTCCTTCGACCACGCGCAGTTCGGCGATATCTTCGCGGCCCGCCTGCAGGCCGTTCCGGCGGGCGCGCCCGCGAGCGCGAAGGTCCGGACTTCCCGCAGGCTCCTCGCGGTGGCGGCCGCCGCTGCGGCGGTAATCATCGTCGCCGTCACTCTCCTTCTTCTCTCGGGCGGCGAAAAAGTCACGCCTGTGAAGAACGATAATCAGGCTGTAAAGCCTGTCGAAGACAAGAAGGATAATGTGGAAGTCGCATCGGGGGATGGAAAACAGGAATCTGATACCCCTGATGGCGAAGGGACGCTGGCCGGGAATCAGCCGGAGCAGGAGAAGCCGGAAGAAGAGCTTCCGGATGTGCTTGCGTGCATCGGCACGGCTTCCGGGGATGTCAAGGTCAAGCGGGTAGACGGCGACGACTGGGAGACGGCGGACGTGCTGTTCTGCCTGCTCCCGGGCGACTCGATTATGACGGGCCCCGAGGGCACGGCGAGAATCGACTTCGAGAACGGCGACAGCGCGTACGTCAACGGCGGCGCGCAGATGACCGTGTCGGAGGAAGAGGAAGAGGTCGTGCTGGGGCTGGAGAAGGGCGAAGTCTACCTGGAGAAGGAATCCGGGCAAAAGGCGCTCGCGGTCGAAACGGGCTTCGGCAGGGCCAGGTCACGCGGGGGCCGGTTCCACATGAAGATGGTCAGCAGGCGCAGGTATATGCTGCATGTTCTGGACGGGGAAGTCGAGTGCCAGGAGCGCGGCACGGGCGCCCGAAGGAAATACGGGCCGCACGTGCAGGCCTGCATGCAGCAGGGAGAAGGTTTCGAGAAAGGCGAGAAGTTCGACTCGGAAGACGACTTCGGATGGGCTCACCGGATGCGCCGCGGACACGGCGCGCCTGGGCCGGGCAGGGGGCCCGGGCCGAAAGGTCCCGGCGGACCGCCGATGCATCCCGGCCGCGGACCGGGCCATCCCGAAGGGCCGCAGGGCCCCGGGAACATGCCGAGGGAAAAGCTCCTGCGGATGTTCGACACGGATGGCGACGGCAAGCTTTCTGAGGAAGAGCGCAAAGCAATGCAGGAAGCCATGAAAGCCCGCAGGGGAGAAGGCGCCGGTGAAGGCGAGAGAAGGCCTCCGCGCGCGAAGCCGGAACGTCCCGGCGGACGGCAGGGACCGGGACCCGGGCAGAGAAAGCCCGGTCCGGGCGGCGGCGGGCGCGGCGGCAGGAACAGGGGCGCAGGCAATGGGAAATAAGCGTACAACGGAGAACTTGTTAGTTGGAGCTGGAAGGAGGAGGAAGATGAGGAAGCTGGTTGCAGGATTGGTGGCGGCGCTGCTCGTTTTCGCGGCGGCGGCGACCGCCTGGGCGCAGGACCAGGGCGAAGGACAGCAGAAGCGCACGGGTAGAAAGGGCGCGCACGCGAAGAAGCATGGAAGAAGGCACGGCAAAAGGCACGCCCGCAGGAGACTGCCGAAGAAGGTCATCGAGAAATTCGATGCGGACGGCGACGGCAAGCTGTCTCAGGAAGAGCGCCAGGCTCTGCGCGAGGCGATAAGAGAGCGCATGAAAGAGCGCAGGCAGGCCCGCAGGGACGAGCGCGGCGAAGATGGCGAAGGCCGCAGAAGGCCTCACAGAAGGCCGGGGCGTCGCGGCAAGCATCCGCGCGGTGATGGCGAAGGCAATTGCCCGCGCGGCGAGAGGCCGGGAGCAGGCAGGCCGGGACCCGGTCCCGGCGGTCCAGGTGGTCCGCGTCCGGGCGGCCCGAGGCCCGGCGGCCCGAGGCCCGGCGGCGGAGGCCGTGGCGGACAGGGCCGTGGCGGACAGGGACAGGGACAAGGACAAGGACAAGGACAGGGTGGGAGGCGTTAGGACGCTCAACTGCAAGACTCCGTTAGGTTGATTGCGTCTCCTATCGTAACCTTAACAGAAGCTGGCAGGTACACCGTAACGGGTACCTGCCAGCTTTGTCTTGCCGGTTAGCTATTATTTGCAGCCTTGCGGCGCTCGAATATGGAGTAGACGGTCGGCACGAAAACGAGGGTGATGAGGGTCGAGCTCAAGAGGCCGCCAATGACGGCGCGGGCCATGGGGGCCTGGGCCTCGCCGCCCTCGCCGAGCCCGAGCGCAAGCGGCAGCAGTCCGAATATCGTCGTGAGGGCGGTCATCAGAATCGGGCGCAGCCGGCGCCTGCCCGCCTCCTCGATGGCCTCGCGCATGGGCATGCCGTCGCGGCGGCGCAGAAGGTTGGTGTGGTCCACCAGCAGTATTGCGTTGTTTACAACGATTCCGCCCAGCATGATGCAGCCTATGAAAGAGGTCATGTTGAACGTCGTGCCGGTCAGGAAGAGCATGAGAATGACGCCGATTATGGCGAGCGGCACCGAGAACATCACGACAAACGGGTCGCGGAGCGACTCGTAGAGGCACGCCATGACCATGTAGACAAGCACGATGGCCAGGACAAAGCTCAACAGCAGTTCGCGGAAGGCTTCCTGCTGCTCCTCGTACTCGCCGCCGAAGAGGATGCTGAAGTCGCGCGGCACGGCGATGGATTGCAGGCGCTCGCGGATGTCCGAGATGACCGAGCCCATGTCACGATCGGTTATGTTGGCCCGGACGGTGACGATGCGCTCCCTGTCCTTGCGCTCGATGCGCACGGGGCCGCTTCGCGGCTCTATTTTCACCACGTTTCGCAGGACGACGGGCTGGCCGTCGCTGTTCGTGATGGTAAGGTCGAGTATGTCGCGCAGGTCGAGCTTCTCGGCGTCCTTGACCCTGACGAGAATCCTGTATTCGTTGCCGGCTTCGCGGAAGTAGCCGGAGACCGTGCCTGAGAGGACGGTCTGGAGCATCTGGGCAATCTGTGAGACGGAGACCTTCATGTCGGCGGCCTTGACCCGGTCGGTGACGATGGCTTCTTCTGGATTGCCGGTCTCGCGGCTGACCACGGCGTCGGTGACGCCGTCCACCTCCTCGACAAGCTGCCTGACGCGCTCGGCGAGGGCGTCGGCGGTTTCGAGGTCGTAGCCGCGTATCTCGACCTCGACTCTCTCCGTGCCTCCGCCCATTCTGCGCATCATGAAGAACCCGCCGCCGGAGCGGGTGCGGACCTTGAGCCCGGGAATCTTGCTCAGTTTGCGGCGAAGTTCGCCGGAAATGTCATCGCTCGAGCGTTGCCGCTCGGCCTGGGGCTTGAGCGAGAGCCTGACGTCTCCTGTATGCCCGCCACCCGAGTGCCAGCCGCTTCCGCCGACGCTCGAGACCATCGTGCTTGCCTCGGGGACGGCTTCCTCGACTATTTTTTCTATGTTCTGGAACTTGGGGTCGATGACATCGAGGCGCGTGCCGACCTGCATCTCGCCGGAGACCCGAACCTGGCCTTCGTCCGAACTCGGCATCAGCTCGACTCCCACCAGGGGGATGAGCGCGAGGCTGCCTCCAAGGAGCGCCACCGCCATCACGATGACGAGAAGCCTGTGACCGAGGGCGAAGTGCAGCAGGCCCTTGTAGCCGTTTTCCATCTGCACGAAGAAGCCTTTTCTCTCCCCGATCGCGGGGTTTTGCGGGGCTGCCTGCCCGGAGGCGGGCTTCCTTGTGCGCAGGAGCCTGGCCGCCAGCATGGGTACGAGCGTCAGGGCGACTCCCAGCGAGCAGAACAGGGAGAAGCTGACGACGAACGAGAGCTGGGTGAAAAAGACGCCCGCCATGCCCCTGACGAATATCAGGGGCAGGAACACGGCCAGAGTCGTGAGCGTGCTGGCGATAATGGCCGCGGTGACTTCCTCGGAGCCCTTGACGGCCGAGTCCTTGGGGCCTTCGCCCGACTGCCTGAGCCTGAAGATGTTTTCCAGGACGACGATGGAGTTGTCCACGAGCATTCCGATTCCGAGCGCGAGGCCGCCGAGGGTGAGAATGTTGAGCGTGAACCCGCCGAAGTACATGAGGGCGAAGGTGGCGATGATGGATATGGGAATTGCCGCGGCCACGACGACCGTGCCGCGCAGGCTGCGCAGGAAGAACAGCAGCACGATGACGGCGAAGATGCCTCCGTAGAGGGCGGCGGAACTCACGTTCGAGATGGAGCGCTCGATGAAATCCGAGGAGTCTATCATGGGGATGATGCTGATCTGGGGGATGTCCCTGTTTATGTTGTCTATTTCCTTCAGGACCGCCTTGGCCACATCGACGGTATTGGTTCCCGAGCGCTTGCTTACCGACAGGCGGGTTCCGGGTTCGCCGTTGACCCGCACGACGCGCGTAATCTTCTGCCAGGCATCCTCCACGTCGGCGATGTCGCCGAGGCGGACCGGCACGCCGTCGCGGATATCGACGACGGTGCTTCGCACCTGGGCGAGGTCGGTATACTCGCCTGGGGTACGGATGGTCACGTCGAGGTTTCCGCGCTCGATGACGCCGGCGGGCACGTTGACGTTTTCGGACCTTATGCGGCTGATAATCTGGTCGAGCGGCAGACCGAGCGCCTTGATCTTGTCCATGCGCAGGTTGACCTGGACCTCTCGTTCGTGACCTCCCCACACATCGAGCGCGGCGACGCCGGGCACCCGCTCGATGCGGTACTTGACCTGATTGTCGATTATCTTGCGCATATCTATGGGGTCGAGCTTGCTCGCGGCCCCGAGGATGAGTATGGGAAAGCTGTTCGGGTCGAACTTGTGCAGGCGCGGGCGGTCCGCATCGTCGGGCAGGCGCGGAATCACGCGGTCCATGCGGTCCCTGATGTCGTTCGCCGCGGCCTCGAGGTCCGTGCCCCAGGTGAACATCACCCGCACATTGCTGTTGCCTTCGGTCGAGACGGAGGAAACCTCCTCGACGCCGGGCACGGCGCTCATGGCCTCCTCGATGGGCCGCGTGACGAGTTCTTCGATTTCCTGCGGGCCCGCTCCCTCGTACGAGGTGGATATGCTGATTACGGGCAGGGTGATGTCGGGCATCAGGTCGAGCGGGAGGCGGCTCAGGGAGACGCCTCCGAGGATGATGATTATGAGCACGACCATGACGGTGAATACGGGGCGGTGCACCGAGAACGCGGATATTTTCATTTCCCGCCTCCCGGCTTCGCCGCCTTTTTCCCATCCTTCTGCTGGTCCTTTTCCTTCTTGTCGGGAAGTATTACCGCCGACCCGTCCTCGAGGAGGTGATGGCCCAGCGTGACGATCATCCCCGTCACGGGCGGCTTGACGACCTCGGCGGACGTGGCGTCGGTTATGCCCAGCTCCACCGGCGTGAAGTGCGCCTCCTTTTTCTCCGTGTCCACCAGGAAGATGCCCTGCATGTCATTGCGCCTTGTCAGGGAAGAGAGGGGAACGATGGTGACATCCTCCCGCTGCGCGAACTGAATCTCGACGCGCACGAACATGCCCGGCTTTAGCAGTTCCTTGGGGTTCTTGATTTCTATCTCCACCCTCGCCTGGCGCGAGGTCTCCTTCAGCAGAGGCGCGATGCGGACTATCCTGCCGCTGAAGGGTTTTCCCGGCAGCGCATCCGTCGTGATGACCGCCTGCTGTTCCAGGTGGATTTTCTGGTAGTCCCGCTCGATGACGTATATCACCGCGGTCATGACGCTTATGTCGAGTATGGACACGACCGGCGAGTTGGGCGCGAGCAGTGCGCCCTGGTGCATGAATCGCTCGCCGACCACCCGCTCGTCGCTGCCGCCCTGCCAGGAAGCATGAATCTGCGCGTAGGAGAGGCGAACCTGCGCCGCCTTCAGCGCCGCTTCCTTCTGGGCCACGTCCGCGTCCGCAAGCGCCACATCCTGGCGCTTGAGTTCGAGAGCTTTCTCTTTCGTGCCGATTTCCTCGACCTGCACCTTCACCGTCTCCAGCGCCGTGGATGCCCTGACGGCTGCGGTATGGGCGGTTTCGTACTCCTCCCCGCTTACCAGTTTCTTGTCCAGGAGCTGTTTCTGCCGCTCGAGCTTAGCCTGCGCGTCCTTGTAGTCGGCCTCGGCGGCTTCCAGGGAGGCCTGCACCCTCTTTTTCTCCGTTGCGAGGTCTCTCTCCGCGATGAGCAGGTTCTGCTTCGCCTTCACGAGGTACGCTTTCGCGGACAGGAGCCCGGCCTGGGCCTGCTCGGCCTGCTGCTTGTACTCCTCGGAATCGAGCACGGCGATAAGCTGGTCGCGCTTGACGTGGTCGCCTATATCGACCAGCAGCTTTTCCAGCCGGCCCGATATCTTCGGGGCGATTACGAAGTAGGAATCGGGCTGCAGGGTGCCGGTGAACGAGCCGGTGTCCCGTATCATGCCTCTCTCCACGGGGGCGACCTCGACGGCCACGGCTGCGGCCTGGCGCCGGTCGAAGCCCTTTCCGGTGGCCGAGACCTCCTCGTAGATTCTCCATCCCAGAAGCCCCAGCAGCGCGAGGGCAACTACAATCACGAGCAGTTTCTTCATCATCCGTTCCTTTTCCTGCTTCCTGAAAACGAGAGTTCCTTCTTTACCTTTTCTATCCCCGCAAGCGAGAACCTCGTAATATGCCGCACGGTTTCCTCGATTTTCTCCGGGGTCTTCGGTGGACCGGCGAGGGGATGTTTCATGTCGGGCTTGGGATGCATGAAGATTAGCATCTGCCCCATCACGCTGGCCGAGCACAGGCGAACCATCTCGTCATCGGCTTCCGGGCCGAGCAGGTCCCGGACGGCGGACACGAGCAGCTTGTTGTTCGCCTCTATGTACCTGCCCAGCAGCCTGCGCGCCCTCGATGTCATGAGCAGGGTTTCGCGGCGCAGCAGCCTGCCGTGCCAGGCGGGGCGGTCGAAGTCGAACCTGCGCAGGAAGAACGCCCGGACGAACGCCCTGAGTTTTTCACCGGGATTGTTCGCTTCGGCAAAACCGTAGCCTGCAGGATACTTGCGCCAGCCGGTTTTGACCACCTCTATCATGACTTCTTCGAAGAGGTGGTCTTTGCCCTTGAAGTGGTAGTTCACGGCGGCGATGTTCGTGTCGGCGCGACGGCAGATGTCCCTTACCGTCGTTTCCTTGTAGCCCTTGTCGGCGAACAGCTCACCCGCCGCTTCGATAAGCCGGTTCCGGATGCTGATGCTCTTGTCGTGCTTTCCCATGCTCCGGCTTCTCTGGATTAGTTCAGCCTTTCATCGACATCATACCATAAAGCTCTTTCAGATGTTCAAAACAATTGTTAGATTTTCCCGAAAAATCCGCAGGTCCTCACCGACGTGCAGCCGCCCGGCGGTCGCTGGCGTCAGATGTGTTTCGTCGTTTGTCTGAGGGCAGATCTGGCGATGACTAACCTGGAGATTCCGTGTGACTCAACATCACAATGAAGCCACACTACAATATGGATATGGGCCTTCCCGGACGAATCTCGAACTTTTCTGGCTTTGCCGCCTGAGGAACTGCAGGCAGTTTGCCGAGTATTTCGGCGAGTGGCCTCTGCATAGAAGTAAGCAGTGGTATTTCAAGAAGACATTCTGATACATTATAGCATTGCCACCTACAGCGCAGTAGTACTTGGTGCCAGCCGGACATTAGGAGTATAATCGACAACAAGAAATGATTTCTTTTACTACTACGCATCTCAATTCATTTTTTGACTTCTTCTAAATTCTTCTCCGGTGGCGAGGCGGGCAAGGTGAATCTGAAAATGGTGCCTTCGCCTTTTTGGGATTCCACGGATATCACTCCGCTCATGGCTTCAACCAGTCCCTTGCACAAGGATAAACCTATACCGGTGCCTTGATAACCCGGAGCTTTCTTCCTGTCCGCCTGGTAGAAGCGGTCAAACAGGTGTGGCAATGCTTCTTCGGGAATTCCGTGGCCATTATCGGCCACCGACACCTCGACAAAATCGCCGTCATGCTTTCCGCCGGAAAGAACTATTTCCGCCCCATCGCCGGCATGTACTATGGCGTTGTTCACCAGATTCGTCAAAACCTGAGCCAGCGCATTTGCGTCAGCATATGCCTGAAGTTCGGCGCCAATATCAAGCTTGATAGTCGAATCCTTGCCTTGCGCTTTCTCTCTCAACAACTCGACCGCTGAATCTGCCACTTCGCTGACTGAAAGCATCTCGGGATTCACCGCGTATCTTCCCGCCTGCAGTCTCGAAAGAGAAAGAACCTCTGTGGTAAACTGGGCGAGCCGGTCAATGTTCCTCTTCATCATGTCGAGATATTTCTTCTGCTGTTCGGTTACCTCGCCTAAGGTTCCGTCAAGGAACAGCTCAACAGACGATTTGATTGGGGTCATAGGTGTTCTTAGCTCGTGCGTAATGATGGAGACAAACTCGTCTTTCATCTGGTCAAGCCGTCTCAGTTCTTCCACAACCAGCTTCTGTGCTTCAAGCTCGCGTGCTGCTTCCTCAGCTTTTTTTCGTTCAGTGATGTCAGTGACTCTCGCTTGTAAAAATGCCTTTCCTTTAACGTCAACTCTGTTCAATAATACCGTGGCAAAGAATTCTTCCCCTCTAACTCTTTTGT
This sequence comes from uncultured Planctomycetota bacterium, assembly GCA_964641955.1. GTDB lineage: Bacteria > Planctomycetota > SKW154 > SKW154 > DAOVDS01 > CAZXNM01. The sequence goes on along the minus strand of CAZXNM010000022.1, from coordinate 35,953 downwards.
GGGTCCATTCAAAATAGTTCTCCCCTTCTTTCATCGCAATCTCGATCATTTTCTTTGCTTTTACTTCAGATAACTGTCCATCGGGCTGATTCTCAGGTGATATTTGCCACGGCGTTAGAGAAATAAACTCTTCTTCATCTTTCACGCCGAACATCTCTACGATCTTATTGTTTCCTGAAGTAAACCGCCAATCAGGAGGCTCTAAAGTCATAATTGCATCACCGGCTGTTGCATAAATGAGCCTGTATTTTTCCTCGCTTTCCCTCAGCGCCTCCTGTGCCTGTTTGCGCTCGGTGACGTCCCGGAAGATGCCCATTGTCGCAACCGGCTCGCCGTTCACAAACCTGCAGCTCGCACTGCCTTCGACTATCACCTGCCGGCCGTCCTTTGCTACGAATACCGCCTCGGCGCCCGTCACCGTCTCCCCGGAAAGCACGTGCTTGAACATCTCCTGGCAATGTGCCATGCTGTCGGGATGAATGACATCGAACAGAGACAGCTTAGCAACATCCTCCTCGGAGTATCCAAGCGTTTCCCGCCAGCCGCGGTTCACATATAATATCGTGCCATCAGGGGCGACACTCTGAATAAGGTCGTTTACACTCTCAAGTATGTTTCTGTACTTTTCCTCGCTTTTCTGAAGGGATTTTTCCTGTTCCATCTTGTCGAGTGCCAAAGCCACATCACTTGCCACTTCCAATAGCAGAGATTGCTCTTCTTCGTCTTCAACAAATGCCTTGTTTACGTAAGCTGCGAGCACCCCGTGAACCCTCGAGCCGTATTCCATGCGGACCGTGAAAACCCCAAGCTCCGGGTATTTGCCGGACAGCGGGCAATCCAGGCAATCATCAAAGGGAAGTGAGGTGACTGCCAAAAGCTCAGCCTGTTCGAGAACCTTCTTCACGCAGCCAATTGGCTCCTTGCTCTTCAAATGCTCGGGGAATGCATGGAACGCATCTTCCAGCCCTGCTCCCGCAACAGTAACGAATTTCCCCGATGCATCCATTGCTACTATCCATGCACAGGGATAATCCCTGTGCTCGGTAAGGGCGTCGCAGATATCCTTCAGCAGCTTCTCGCGGTCCCGCTCTTTCGTAATCAGCTGGTTGACGTTCCGAATGGCACGCAGGACGGCGTTCAGGTGAATCAGCCGCTCTTCCGCCAGCTTGCGCTCGGTTATGTCCGTTATGAAGCCTTCAAGGCTTAGTAACTCGCCTTCAGCGGAGAAGATTCCACGTCCCTGTTCCCAAACCCATTTCTGGGCGCCATCAGCGGTTCCTATCCTGTACTCCAGCTCGAAAGGTTCTTTCCTTTCCAGCGCAGCCTGTACTTTGTCCCAGACCATCTCTACGTCGTCGGGATGGATTAGCTGGGCGTAGGAAACCTTGCTGTTTCCGATAAGGTCGGAAGGCTCGTAGCCGGTCAGTGCAAGGCTTCCCTCGCTTACGAACTCCATCGTCCAGTCTTTGTCGTTCATGCAGCGATAAGCCATCCCCGGCAGATTGGCCATGAGGGTAGTCAGAATTCTCTGGCTTTCCTCCAACTCCCGGCTCATCTCGTTGAAAGCCGTGGCCAGTGTTCCTACCTCATCGTCCGAAGCCACCTTGACCCTGAAAGAAAAATCTCCTTCAGCCACTTTCTTTGTTGCACGGGTGAGACTGGCAACGGGCTTTGTGATTGACCGGGCGAGATAAAACGAAACGAGGGCGACCACGACGGCGGCAATAAGCATTCCGGCGAGCAGCCACGCGCCCAAACCGGTTACCGGCGCGAAGGCTTCAGCTCTGTCTATCTTGACCACGAGCAGCCAGCCTGTCTCTTCGACGTGTTCGGCCACTTGAAGAACGGGCTCGCCGCGATAATCAAGCGCGCGGACAACCCGCTCCACCCCGGTTGCTGCGGATGCCGGGCGCTTCTCCATAGACATCGTTTTCTTCAGTGCCGCGTCCCTGTCAAACCGCGTCGGTGTGATGAACATCATGCGCCCGGCGCCGTTTTCCATAAGCAGCAGCGTCTCGCCAGTCCTCCCGAGTCCGGAGTAGTCACCTGCGAGGACGATGAATTTGTCAGCATCAGCCTCAATAACCAAGACGCCTATCAGTTCGCCCTCCAGCAGCAGCGGGCCGGAAAGACGCAGGCTCAATTCTCCTTTCTCGTTAAGATACAGCATGTCCGCCCTGCTTCGTTTTTGCCCGCTCGGGAAATACTCTTCGTTCGCATGGGACTCGCCCGCACTTTCGGCATTAGTGGACGCAACCACCTTTCCCTTCAAATCGAGTACGGATATCTCGCGAAAACACGCGATCGAAGCTTTCGCATCCCGGAGTATCCGGTTCATCTTATCTTGATGCGCCTGCTCCGGTTTCTCGTTGAACATCTTCAGGCTCAGGCGCAACTGCGTTCTGCTTGCAACCAGGGCGAGGCGTTCGAGATTCTGGTCAATCATGCCGTCAAGTCTGTTTTTCTGTATGGTGGCGACGGATTCGAGGTGGTCGAGGACTCTTTCAGTTATGCTGCTCTTGGCAATTGTGTAGGAGAGGATGCCGGCAACCGCGAGCGCAGATAGAGAGACTATCAGAAATGCAAGGATCAATTTTTTCCCTATCTTCATGGACGCTCGCTCCAGTTATATACTCGTTTAAGTTATTCCTCCCCCATTTGCTGGCATACATGCAATCTCAACACAAGTTCCAGCTCATCAACAATATACGGTATTCTCGGTACTTGTCAAGCAAACTCACACATTGGATTCGGCTCATGATAGAAAAGTAATTTAAGGATTTTTACTGAACGCGTCATCCGCAGCGGTTCGCGCCCAATCGGAAATGGTCTTCATTGTAATTTTAGTGCAGCCAAGCCTCTGGCAGGCGAGGATTTTCAACGGAAATCAGGGGAGGAACTGTCCAAAGCCGCGAGCAATAACCCATACAATAAAGCCGATATGGGCCTTCCCGGACGAATCTCGAACTTTTCTGGCCTCGCCACCTGAGGGACTAAAAGCTTATCGGCAACTGACTTCTGCATGAATGCAGAGAAAAGCTATTTGCTGTATTTCATGTGATTAATCACTCTCCCCTGGTGAATGTATGCCAACAACGAGCGTCAAAGTAATTACACACAATAGTATTGACAACAGAAGAATTCACGCAAGAATATGGGCATAAGTGTATCCAGCTTTCAGGAGGGTGATAACGGAGTGTTCAAGTTATTCAGAATAGCCTTGGTTGTTCTATCCCTGTTCGCCGTAACTGCAGGTTGCAGAACAACCGAGTCTCTTCAAGAAAAACCTCCCGTAAAAAAGGCCATACCTGAAGATGTTGCGGAGCTGATTGAGAGGTTCTCCAACCGTGATCCTTCGGTCCGGGCATATGCTGCCCAAGTGCTGGGAAATATGGGCGAACGGGCAGTACATGCTATCCCGGCGCTGATAAAGCAACTCGAAGACAAAGAGCGGGGATACTGGGGATTCGACCCCGTCATCGGCGACTGCGGCAGCCGCTATCCAAATGATGAAGCAATGAAAGCGCTTGTCAAAATCGGCAGTGCGTCGGTGAAACACCTGACACCTCTGCTCACACATGAAAACTTGGAAGTCCGCGAATGGGCGGCAATAGCCCTGGGCAGAATCGGCGACCCCGCTACCGTAGAACCTCTGATAACTGCGCTTGCCGATAGGAAGAACAACTCACATTACTTCCTGGAGGCGCTTGAGAAAATCGGGAAACCGGCGGCGGAACCTCTGCATGCATATATAAAAAGAGAAAAAGACACGAGCAGCCTGGTCTATGCAATCAGGTCGCTTGCGGAAATCGGCGACCCGCGGTCCGGAAAGCTGGCGATTGATATCTACCATAAGGTAAAAGATTCCGATTTTTCCGGTCCGATATTCGGTATTTCCGGAAAAGAGTACGCTCTTCAAGCCCTGGCAAAGGCGCTTGTGAAGTACGGCGGCAGGCCCGGAGCGGAGATGGTGCTGCCCCTGCTTATCAACAGGGACTCTCTAAAAAGAGGGGAGGCCAAAAAGGCGCTCAGGGAAACAGGTGGACCCATAGTCATCGAAGTACTTTCCGAAGAATTCGCCAGGCCGGACTCGCAGCTTCGTGATGAAGTTGCAGTTATTCTCGGGATACTCGGCGACCGCCGTCCCGTCAAGCACTTGCTCGAAATGACTGAAGACAAATCGCGTGAAAAACGCTGGGCAGCAGTCGCTGCGCTGGGTAAAACGGGCGCACCCGAAGCTATTCCCATCTTGGTCAGTTGCCTTGCCGACAGTGATTACAACGTCGCCACTTCAGCAGTACAGGTACTATACAACATTGGCGAGCCTGCAGTCGAGCCCCTGATTAAACTTGTGAATGACGAGGATGCTCTTGGCCGCGGCTATGCAGCCGAAATTCTCGGCAGGCTCAACGACAGGAGAGCCGTCGAGCCGCTCAAGGCAGCCCTGAAGGATTATACAATGCTGGTTCCAGCAGCCATGGCGCTTGGCAGGATGAAAGAAACAGGGGCCATTGATGAACTCATTTTTGCCCTTGAACACTCAGTTGGCAGGTACGATAGGTTCTTGATAAAAGATGCCATCAGGAATCTGGGCAAAGGTGTTTCTGAAAAAATATTCGCACACCTTCAGAGTGACGACCCGGAAATCCGGAGAGTTGTCGTTGAAGCCCTTGCAAGCATAGGAGATACGCGCGCACTTGAGTACATTTTAAAAGACATCAATAGTAAAAATGAAGGAATACAATCCAGAGCATACGACAGTCTCAGAGATTTGGCGAATTCTATGTCTGTAGATGTTCTCATTAAATGGACGACAGATATTAATGGTCCAGATGCTCTGCGTGAAGCAGCAGTAAGTGTCCTATCCGAAATGCGCGACGCGAAAGCTGCAGATGCCCTTATAACTGCCCTGAAGGATGATAATGCCGGCGTTAGGTGGTTTGGAATCAAGGGCCTATATTTTCTCAAATATCCTCAAGCGGCAAGACCTCTTGCCGAAGTACTATGCCTTCCACTGGAATGGGCCGGTTCGTATTCAGGAGATGTAGCTTCAACAACCCTTTGGATGCTCGGAAAAAGGTCGGTAGAGCCTTTAATTGAGTTTCTTCCCAAGACCCATGAGAGTGCACGCCATAACGCCATATGGGCGCTTGCAAAACTCGGTGACAAGCGCGCCGTGCCTGCCATTATTCCTTTAATTAAAGACAAGAATAGAAAAAACAAAGATTACGCCGTGTGGGCGCTTGGGTACCTGAGAGACCCGCGGGCCGTTGAGCCGCTTGCGGAAGCTCTCGACGACCTGGATTGCTGCTCCGAGGCTGCGGAGGCACTGGCCGAGATAGGAGACAGGCGCGCTGTCATGCCGCTGGTCGCCTCGCTCAGAAAAAGGTACGAGAGATTCTGCAAAATTAGAGAATGCGAGGAAAAGGGAGAAGAATACGATCCGCCTGAAGAAGACGAACCGGATGAAGAACTTGTTCCGGATTTAGGTGTTGATACAGGAGAATACGAACTGGTCGAAATCATGAAAGCACTGGGTAGGCTCGGTGACAGCCGGGCAGTTAACGCGATTATGAAGATATTCGAAGCGGAATGCAACCGGAACTATGAAAGGGATTCTTGGGATCACATCGAGCAAGACGAAGAATGGAAAGATGAGCCGGACCAGGACCCAAGATATGCGGAAGTATTGGAAGAGTTCAGCTACGGAGACTGGGGTGAAGAGTGGGACATGGATAACGACGACATGGAACCGTGCCCTTACAGCTGCGATCCCCATGAATCCTCTATATGGGTTAGCGAGAGCCAGTCAATCAGAAACGCATCAATGCAGGCGTTAATAAAGATTGGCGCAGCTTCTACAGAAGCGCTGATTGACACATTGAAGGACAAGAATGTATATCTGCGCATCCACTCTGCGCACATGCTCGGGTACATCCGGGATGTTAGAGCAGTAAAGCCGCTCGCCACAGCACTCAGGGACAAATCGGAATGGGTCCGCATGGCTGCAAGCAGGTCACTGTACAAACTTGGTGAAGCTTCAGTAAGTGAGCTTGTAGAAGCTGTCAAAGACGACAACTGGAGAGTCAGGCGCACCGCTGTAATCGCGCTGGGTGGGATTGAAGACAAGAATGCAATTGAAGCACTGACAAAGGCGCTCAAGGACAGCAACATGCTTGTAAGCGCGCACGCAGCTAAATCGTTGCTGGCGCTTGACAGGAAAGAGCTTGAGGACAGACATAAAGAGAAAGGAATCTCTTCATTTGACGAAGACGATCCGGAAGAGTTCCAGAGTTGTAAGATAGCGCTTGAGCCGCTTCTTGGGCTCCTGAAAGACAAGGACCCTCTCTACAGAATGAATGCCGTAGGGGCTTTGGAACTACTAAGAAGAGAACCGCAAGTTGGAGAAACTCTCGCAGGTGCGCTTGAGGATGAAAACCAGAGTGTGCGTGATTTTGCCGCGCTTTCACTCGGACGGGCAGGTGACAGGCGGGCTATTAAGCTACTTATTGATTTGATGCTTTCGGATAGATATCACTACCACCTTCGAGGAGCGATACCTGGGCTACTGGTCCATATCGGTGACTATAGTGTGATGGAAACACTGGTTCAAATATCAAGATGGGGTGCAGGCAGTCCTGAAACAAGTCATTTAAGTTACCAGGCACAAGAAGCCTTGCTTGAACTTGCTAATAGTGCTTCTACCGAGCAACTCCTTGACACATTGACTGAAGGTAGCATTTATGCAAAGAAGTATGCAGGTGAAGCGCTTGCCAGACGGAAAGACGGGGAATCGGTCGTTCCGCTGATTGCCGCGCTGAAGGCTCAGGATATGCACACCCGGAGATGGGCCGCATTCGCGCTGGGCAAGATTGACGACGATAGCGCGGCGGATGCCCTGGTTGAAGCTCTGGGAGACCAACAGACAGCAGTTCGAGCCAGCGCAGCAGAAGCACTCGGAAAGCTCGGGTACCAGAAAGCTGCCGATAAACTGCTCGAACTGCTCAATGATCAGGACCTTCTCGAACGCAAAGCAGCAGTCCGGTCTCTTGGACAAATCAAAGAGCACCGTGCCATAGGACAGTTGACTGAAATGGTCAAGAAAGATGAAGATATGAAATTGACGGCAATTGTCGCGCTCGGTCGCATAGGAGACCCAGGCGCTGTCGAGATAATTTCAGAGACCCTTACAGATAGTCGTCTAAGAGAGTACTCGATAGAAGCTCTCGGAAATATTGGAGACAGAAAAGCAATCGAGGCACTTGTGACTGTAATCAAGCCGGAATACGACTGGTATCCTGGCAGACATTGGTCAAGCGCAACAGCAATACTCATTGCCAAAGGCGAAAAGGCCGTGGAAACGCTGACCAAGGCGCTTGAAGATAATCCAAAAGACAATATCAAAATAGCCGCCATCCAAATTCTTTCAGAGATACGAGATAAGCGCGCGGTAGAGCCTATCGCGGCAGCCCTCAAAGACAAGAGTGATGATGTCAGAGAATATGCCGCTAAAGGTCTCGGAATAATGCGATACAAGCAGGCAGTACAGCCGCTAATTGAAGCGCTTGGCGACAAAGATAATAAGGTAAGAAACAACGCGTATAATGCACTCTGCGCAATAACCGGTATGGGACATGCTCTCAGTAGCAGCCAGGCGAAGTGGAAGCAGTGGTACGAGGAGAATAGAGGTAAGTAGTCAGAGACCTCGCCGGATTTAGTTTTCCGTTGCAAGCCACACTAAACTGCTGAAATGGGCCTAGTTGGACTCGAACCAACCGCCTCACGCTTATCAGGCGTGCGCTCTAACCAACTGAGCTATAGGCCCGTTGCGAAGGGCCATCATGTTAGACGTGAGTGAAGACTAAATCAAGCGAAAATCCGAAAATCGCCGCCGCGCGCACGGGATAGAACAACGCCGCAGCCGCAGTTGCAGTCATTGTCAATTTGACTTTCTCCTAATCCATCCGTAAACTAAGCGTTCAAGGAATAAGCAACCTGAATATGGCGGAATTATGACTAAAAGACTTGCAATTACTGCAGTTACGATACTGACATGCCTGTTCCTGCTGGCCGGCGTGTGCCGCGGCCACGACATATCGAGATTCGATGTCGGCACGCGCATAACGATGTGGGTCAACCACAAGAAGGTCGTGCTCGGGTTCCTCGTCGAGCTGAAGAACTTCCCCGCGCAGCACCACAGGACAATCTGCGACCTCAACAAGGACATGCAGGTCGATGAGAGCGAGGAAAAGCACTTCATCAATACCTGCTGCAAGCAGTTCATGGACAACCTTCACGTAAAGATAAACGGCAAGGAAATGCCGAAAAAAATCCGGAAGGCGGACATTCTCGGGATGATAGGACCGGTTGACAGGGGTCTATTGTCCTCGTATATCGAGGCGGAAGTGCCGATAGACCCGTCGCTCTACCGCGTCAGGATAGAGTACGCCAATACGAACTTCCCCAACGAAGACCCCAATATAATCAACGATGTGAACCTCAGCATAAGCAAGGAACTCGACAACCTCTGCATCGAGCCTATCACGCCGATAAACCAGTACCTGGATGCCGAATTTCCCGACCACCGGTTCATGGAGATGACACTCAAGAGGGAGTTCTTCATAGAGTTCGGGTACAAGGACATCGGCACGACGCTGGAGCCGTTCGCGGCGAACGACATAATGCTCGAGAAGGAATCGGGCAAGACCTCGCGCGCGACCATGTCGAAGAGCGGAACGCCCGGCGCGTCGGGCTGGAGCCAGCGCCTTTACAAGTGGCTCGAAAACTTCACCATGACCGAAGTCGAGAAGGGCATGAAGGCCACGGGCCTGGCGGCGTGGATATGGCTCGTCGTAATAGGAGTCTTCGTGGGGCTCGTTCACGTGCTCCTGCCGGGCCACGGCAAGGGCGTCGTAATCAGCTACGTGGGTGCGGTTAACGCGAGGCCGAGGGACGCGATGAAGCTCGCGCTCATGATAACGCTGGTGCACACGATTTCGACCGCCGTGCTTGCGGCATTTATCATGGTTCTCGCGGGCAAGTATCTTGCCACCACGGTTAAGAACGTGGGCGTCGTGTACCTCACGCTCGGGTCCGGGCTGCTGATAGCGGGAATCGGTGTCTACATGCTTATGTTCTTCAGGCCCGTCAAGTGGCGCAAGGAGGAACAGAAGGAACAGGAACTTGTAAAAAAGGCTCTCGGCGGGGAGGAAGAGGACAGGTCCCGGTTCTCGCTCATGTGGAAGCTGGCACTGGCGACGGGGATAATCCCGTGCATCACATCCAGCGCCGCCGCCGTGCTTTTCTTCCAGTACGAGGAGTACTTCAAGGCCTTCCTGATGATAGGGTTCATCGCGGTCGGGCAGGCGATTACGCTGTCGCTTATCGGGGTCGTGTCCGCGGGAGGGCTGGAGTTCCTTCGCAGGAAGGCCGAGCACCGCAATAGGGGGCTTCTCGTCTCGGTGCTCGGGCGCATGCACAAGCTCGTCGCGGTGCTCCTGATTGTCCTGGGGGCGTACGGCTTCTGGCTGGGGTGGCAGTGGAAGGTCGCGCTGGCGACCTCGGTGCAGCCGAAAACGGCCGCCGAGAAGATAGAGATGTACGAGGCGTCGCTCAAGGAGAACCCGGGCGACTTCGACGCGCACTTCGAACTCGGGCTGCTGTATGCGGGCAGGGACGACATGGACGCGGCGCTGTCGCATTTCGAGGCCGCTTCCCGCATCAAGCCCGAAGACGTGAATTCCATGAGGTTCGCCGGTCATGCGCTGGCGAGAACCGGGAAGCGCGAGGAAGCGCTGGAGTGGTACGGGAAGGCGCTTGCGAAGAATCCCGGGGATGTCAACCTGCTGTTCAATGTCGGCTACGTGGAGAGCCTGCTGGGCAGGAACGCGGATGCGATAGGGCATTACGAGAAAGCGTGTACGAGTTCGCAGGACCCCAAGTTGCTGTTCAATCTCGGTCTGGTATACGAGAAGGAAAGCCGCCTGGACGACGCACTCGGGCAGTACGCGAAGGCGGCCGGGGGCCGGCCCGAGGACGCGGGCATCCGCATGGCCATTGCCAACGTCTACCGGAACAAGAAGGAGTACGAGAAAGCGGTCGAGCAGTTGCTCGCGGCGCGCGAGAGGAACCCGGCCTCATCGGAGCTGAATCTTTCCCTCGCCAACATCTTCCTGCGCAGGCTGTGCCGCGAGGAGAAGGCGGAGCCATACGTCAAGTGCTACCTCGAAAACGGCGGCAAGGCGGAGATCGAGTCGGCCGTCGCAGAGCTTCAGAAGCAGAAAGTAATCACGCCCATGCGCAACAAGTGGAAAGCCTCCGAGGCCGGGCGGAAGTTCGAGAGGATAGGCGCATGCGGGATTTGCTACCTGGTCGAACTGGCGAAGGAACAGAAGGGAGAGGCGCTCAAGAGCACGCTCGCGGCCCTCGCCGCCACGGAAGCGCCCCAGGCGATACCCTGCATACTCGACGTGCTGAGCGACAAGGAGCGATGGACCGAGGAGGAGCTGTACATCACCGACTACGGCCCCGACCTGGGACCTCCGTCCATCCCCGTAATCGCCGAGGCGGCGTTCCTGAAGTGCATGCGGGCATCGAGGGTCGAGGATGTAGTGCCGAGGCTCCTTGAAGTCTCCGAAGAGAGGAACCAGAGGGAATATTTCCTCAGCCGCCTGTACTACGACAAGTGCTCGGAATATCCCTTCGAACTCATGGATGCACTGATGAAATATGGCCCGAAGGCTCCGGACAGGCACGTGAAAAGGGCCGCATACCTCGGGCTCGACATGAAGGGCGAACCGCTCGCCCTGGCCGACGACCCCGAGACTGCAAGGGCCGTGCTGCAGTACGTGAACAAGTGGTGGGAGCAGAACAGGAACAGCCTCGTCTGGGACAAGGCGAACTACTGCTTTCGCAAGAAGGAAGAGGAGGGCAAATAGGCCGGTCGCGGCCTATGCCTTGCGGCTTCTGCTCCACCTGACCTTCGGCGCATCGCCCCAGAGCATCTCTATCTGGTAGTAGTCGCGCGTCTCGCGCAGGAACACGTGAACTACCACCGTGCCGTAGTCGAGCAGGACCCACGAGCCGTCCTCGCGGCCTTCCGTGCCGAGATGCCGGAATCCATTTTCCTTGAGCCGGGCTTCTATCTCGGCGGCGACGGCCTTTGACTGGGGCCTGCTCTCGCACGTGCAGATGACGAAGTAGTCCGCGATGCTGAAGATGTCTTTGACCTTCAGGAGCAGGATATCGGCGGCCTTCTTGTCATCCGCAATGCGTGCGCAGAGCCTGGCGGTCTCGATGGGTGTCTTGCGCCGTTTGGTTCCGGCTTCTTTGCCCTGTGTCTTACTTGCGCTCATCGGCCTGCTGCTCGACCTCCTCCTGCTGCTGGACTACAGCCGGCTTCTCGGAGACTTGGTCATTGTTGTGAATCTTGAGAAATACCGGTGTGAATACGAGCGATACGATGGCCATGAGCTTTATCAGGACGTTCAGTGACGGGCCGGAAGTGTCCTTGAACGGGTCGCCGACCGTGTCGCCGACGACGGCCGCCTTGTGGGCATTGGAGCCCTTGCCGCCGAACTCGCCCTTTTCGATGTATTTCTTGGCGTTGTCCCACGCGCCCCCGGCATTGGCCATGAAGATGGCCATGATGACGCCGCTTAGCAGCGCGCCTGCAAGCAGACCGCCGAGTGCTGCCGGTCCGATGGCAATGCCCACGATTATCGGCGAGAGGATGGCGAGCAGGCTGGGAACAAGCATCTCGCGTATGGCCGCCCTGGTCGTCATCTTGACGCACGTCTCGCTGTCTGGCTCAGCCTTGCCTTCCATGAGGCCGGGAATCTCCTTCCACTGGCGCCTGACCTCATCGACGAGGCTGCTCGCGGCGCGTCCCACCGCCTTCATCGTCATTGAAGAGAACAGGAGCGGCAGCATGACCCCGATAAACAGGCCCGCCATGACTTCCGGCGTCAGGATGTTCAGGCCCGTGCCGCCGGCTATTCCCGCCTGCTGGGCGTAAGTCTGGAACAGTGCCAGGGCCGTCAGGGCCGCCGACCCGATTGCGAAACCCTTGCCGATTGCGGCTGTCGAATTGCCAACCGCGTCGAGCATGTCGGTCGTGTTTCTCACGTTGGGCTCGCAGTGGGACATCTCGGCGAGCCCGCCCGCGTTGTCCGCGACGGGTCCGTAGGCGTCGGTCGCCAGCGAGACGCCCAGCGTCGAGAGCATTCCGACCGCGCTTATTGACGCGCCGTAGAGGCCCGCTATCTGGTAGGAGGCGTAGACCGCGATTGCGATAAGGAGCAGCGGCGGCGCGACCGACTGCATCCCGACCGCCAGGCCGGCGATGAGGTTCGTGCCCGCGCCCGTCTGCGACTGCTTCGAAATGAACTTCACGAAGCCGCGCTGCTCGGAGGTGTATATTTCGGTGAGCTTTCCGATGGCCAGCCCGAGGCCGAGGCCTATGAGAATGCTGCCGAAGATATTCCATTTGCCGAAGACGCCGCCGCCAGCGGGGTCCTTTATCTCGACGTCCGTAAGGTGAATTACCAGGGCGGTAGTAGCCACGAACAGGATGCTTGCGAGAAGGAGGCCGTTGAAGAGGGCGGCCCGCACCTTCTCTTCCTTTTTCGCCCGGACAGCGAATGTGCCGATAATCGAGGAGACGATTCCGCCCGCCGCGACGAGTATAGGCAGCACGATTGCGGTGGCGGTCGTGGCTTTGATGCTCACGTAGAACGCGCCCACCGCCATGGTGGCGATTATCGAGCCGACGTACGACTCGTAGAGGTCCGCGCCCATGCCCGCGACGTCGCCCACGTTGTCGCCGACGTTGTCCGCGATGACGCCGGGGTTTCTCGGGTCATCCTCGGGTATTCCGGCCTCGACCTTTCCGACGAGGTCCGAGCCGACATCGGCGGCCTTTGTGAAAATCCCGCCACCCACGCGTGCGAAAAGTGCAATCGAGGATGCGCCGAGCGAGAACCCGAAGACGAGCTGGACGCCCGCGGCGTAGTTCTTGAACAGCAGGTAGACGGCCGAGACACCCGCCAGGCCGAATCCCACGACACAGAGCCCCATTACCGCGCCCGCTTTGAAGGCAGTGCCCAGCGCTGCGTTGAGCCCGCTCTTGGCCGCCTCGGTCGTGGGGGCCGCGGCCCTGGTGGCGACCTTCATCCCTATCCAGCCGGAGAGCATGCTGAAGAACGCGCCCACGATGAACGATATCGTCGTGCCCGGCACCGAGGTCTCTTTTATGCTGTTGTCTATGAACAGCCATAGGCACACGGCGACCACGGCGATGAAGACGAACAGGACCTTGTACTCGGTCTTCAGAAAGGATGCGGCGCCGCGCTGAACCTGCTCGTTTATCTTCTGCATTAGCTCGGTGCCGCGCGGCTTGCCCAGCACGATACGGCTGAAAACAAAGGCTACAATAAGACTCAAGACCCCCGCTGCCATGCCTGCGTGTAGCAACTGCGTCATCGTTATGCCTCCGAAACCCCGGGCAGGTCACCTTCGGCCTGCCCTGATGCCGTTTCCTGGTCCGGGACGGCTTTTTCCTGTTCTTCCTCTTCGCGCTTCCTGTTTCTTTTCTCGATTATCCTGAAGAGGATATAAACGGCCGTCACGGCGCATGCCGCGAGCATAAGCCACGGGTCGGTCAGCACATTCCAGAAGTCCAGACCCCACAGCGCCAGAACATAAGACTGCCCGCCGCCCGTGGCGATGCACAAACCCCAGAAGGCGATTATCCAGAACCCCGCCGAGAGGGCTCTAGAGAATATTTTGTTGTGGAGTGCCAGCCGACCCGACCATGTGAAGGAAAAGCCGCCGTTCTTAAAGGCGGAAACGGGGGAGGGAAGCAAACGCCAGCGCGTCCGCCTGCAGTAAGCCTCGTACTCTTCCCGATGGATGGACAAGAGAAGCCTCTCCTCCTTGAGCATCTGCATGTAGAAGAACGAACCCTGAACCAGGGCGTATGCCAGCGTGATTATCAGCGTGCGGATGTTCGTCGGGTCGCACATGACGCAGAAGCCGAAATCACTGAGAAGCGTCCCGACGTAGAACGGGTTTCTGCACCACGCATAGGGGCCGCTCGTCACGAGCGTGTCGCGCTTGGTCAGGACGCCGTAGGTCATTAGGTTGATGAGCTGTCCCACGATGACCATCGGCACGCCGATATAGAGCGTCAGAGGCCGTGGGCTGCCGAGCAGAAATAGAAGAGCAAGCAGTATCCTGCGGGCTTTAGTCCGTTTCCTGCGAGCTTTTTTCACACCTATTGCGCGATAATCCGAATGCTGTCTGTTTACAAGAGGGAAAGCTATAACACAGCGAGGCCCGGAACGCAACCTTTTTCTGTCGCGCGAACGAAAAGGGGCGAGGGCTACTGCCCGCTGCCCGTTATGTTCTTGAGGGGAATGCCCGTCTCCGCTGCAAGCTGGTCGAAAAGGGCCTTGCCCGACGGGTTGACGCGGATGCGGAAGGGGTGTTCGAGGTTGCGGCCCGATTCCTGCGGGTCGCGTTCGATTGACAGGAACCCTCCCTCGAGCATGAGCAGGGTCGCCCTGATATGGCCGGGCGTCAGGTTGAAGGGAATGGACCTGCGCACCACGTAGTTCTGCAGGGTCGTCACGATGTCCTTCAGGCTCACGGCCGCCGGATCTTCCTCGCTCCGTTCCGCGATTTCAATGCCGTATCCGAGAATGAGATAGGCCACCGGCTTCAGCGGGCCTGCTATCGGGCTGCCTGGACTGTTCATTCAGATTCTCCAGAACAGGTATTCGTGAAGAACGTTATGTTAGCGCGTGCGCATGACGGCGTCAAGGCCACTCATCTTTACCACAGAGTCATTTCCCGGCGCGCCTGGCGGGCGGGTCGTCGAAGATGAGCGAGCAGCAGACATCGCTGAACGAGACATTGCAGCTGAGTTCCTGCGCGCGCCTGACAGCTTCCTCGGAGGGGTATGCTATCCCGTCCACGCCGGCGTCGATTGCATACAGGTCGGTTCTGGCCTGGTGCTCTCCGCCAGGTCTGGCGCATCCCAGCAGAATCGGCGTCTCCGGCAGCTTCTCCCTCGCGTACGCAATCACATCCCTGATTTCCTCCGGCGTGCAGACCGGCGATTGCGCCATCTCCGTGCCTGAAATCGGCTTGAAGGCGACCAGGACGAGCGATGCAGGCGGACAGGTCGCCGCGATATCCACAGCCCTGAACTCGCCTCGGAGCTGGCCGAAGTGCAGGCCGATGACTATGTGGGGCGAGGCGGGAATGCCCGCTGCGGTCACGTTCTCGAGCGACCTGCGGTAGTCTTCGACGGTCGCGTCGAGCCCGTATATTTCGCGGATTGTGTCATCGTCGCCGATTATGTCGAGCATGGCCGAATGCACCTTCGCCTCCACAAGCGCCTGCGCCAGCTCCGGGGTGACAATGCCGGTGTGAACCGCGATGCGCAGGCCGAGTTCCTCGGTTATCCTGCGGATGACGGGCGCGAACTTCTCCAGCCGCACCACGCCGTGTGCATCGGCGCCGCCCGATACAAGCATGCCGTAAGCCTTGTGCCCGGCGAGATTCTGGGCGATTGTGAACAATTTTTCAGGCGTTGTGGCCGGCGTCATCGTTTCGAGGAGCTTCCTGCCGCAGTGCTTGCAGTTCAGCGCGCACGCCCCGCCCGTTATAGAGACCGGCACGAAGTAGGGCTCCGGGCTGTTGCGGTAGCTTTCTATCTCGAAGTGCTTGATAGAAGGCGTAAAAAATCGAATCCGCCTTGACGTCATCTCAATCCTGCCGCCAGATTTGCCCGCGGATTTCGGCTACATCTTTGGCGCGCGGCTTGAACGGGTAGTTGCGAATCTCCGGTATTATCGTGTTCGCGTATGGCCGATTGCACGCCACCTCGCCGTCCCTGCCCGCGCATCCGGAAGTCCTGAACGGCTCGCCCGAGTCGATGACCTCGTCGAGCTTGTCCTGCGCGATGCCGAACGAGGTGAGCCTGCCGTCATCGTTGAACTTGAACCGGCTTGCTTCTGCCGTGCCGCCGTCGATGAGGTAGCGGCCGAGCTGGATTCGCCTGTACTGGTCCAGCGGCGGCTGTGATTCCTCCTGCATGGCCGAGCCCGGCTCCGCGAGGAACGAGAACAGGTGCGTAGAGGCGCCGTAGTCGCGCACGCGCTGCATGGTCGAGAGCATCTCCCTTTCCGTCTCGCCTAGGCCGGTCACGAGGTGCACCCCGACGTTGCCGTCGCCGAAGACTTCCACCGCCTCGCGGATGCGCTGCCAGTAAACGTCCCACTTGTGGGGGCCGGAGACGCCCTTGCCGCGCAGCTTGTCGAAAATCTCCGGCGTGGCCGCGTCGATGGCAATTCCAATCATGTCCGCGCCCGCGTCCTTGAACGCCTGGATTTCCTGCTTCGCGATGATTGTCGGGCTGGCCAGCACCGAGACCGGCACCGTCGTGCCTCTCCTGAGTTCGCCCGTTATCTCGATTGTGTCGCCGATGGAGCGCTTGTTCGTAATCATGGAAATGCACGTCCGCTTCGTCCTCGAAGAGCGCTCGTCGATTCTCTTGATAATCTCGGCAGTGGGATAGATAGGCCATTCCACGTGGATGAATGACTTCTTCTCGTAGTTGCCTTCCCGCTTGCGGGCGAGGCCGCAGTATGCGCAGTTGGCGTGGCAGCCTTCCGAGTAGGTCAGCAGCAGGTTGACGCACCAGGACTTGGCATTTCGCATGAACCTGCCAGTCTTGTAGTCGAGCCACATCGCGCTCGACATGGACATTCTCATATACTCGGGACTCTCTTTCACCTCGGTGCGTTCACTTTTTTTGCTCATCTTCAGGCTCCACTTCTATTCTTTCGCGTATACCCAGCATCCTTTTGACTACCCGGAGATATTCCTGCGCGGCAAGGTGGTTCGCATTGAGTCTCAGGGCGCGCTCGAACCTCTTCTTCGCGCCCCAGAGTTCGCACTGGTCGTACAGCCTCCTTCCCTTCTCGAACTCGAGCTGCGAGGCCCGTTTGCGCGCCTCCGCGTTGAAACACCCCGCCGCGAGAATCGCGACGACCAGCATTATCGAAACGGCTTTCACTTTTTCCCGCTTTTCCTCTTCGAACCGGAACGCTTCTTCGGCTTCGCAGCGGGCTTCCTGACCGCTTTCTTCTTCGTCGGCTTCGGTTTTACCTTCTTTGCAGGCGGCTTCTTCTTCGCGGTTTTTTTTGTCGCAGTCTTGGCTTTCTTCGCTTTCACGGTCTTTGGTTTCTTTGCAGCTTTCTTTCCGGCGGCTTTCTTCCCGGACGGTTTCGCCTTCTTCCTGGCAGGTTTCTTTCCGGTCTTGGGCTTTACGGCGGCCTTTTTCTTGGCAGGGGCCGCTTTCTTCTTCCCGGCTTTTTCCTTCGTTTTCCCGGCGGCGGCTTTTTTCCTGCCTGCCGGCTCTGATTTCTTCGCCGCGGCCTTCTTCCCGGCCGGCTTCTTCTCCGCTTTCTTTTTAGCGGTCTGCTTCGGCTTCGCCGGAGGCTCTCCCTCCGTGATAGCCTGTGCCTCTTCCGTGGTGATTTCGCCGGCAGCCTCTCGCTCGGCAAGTCTGACTTCCATCGCCTTGCGCATGGCCTCGGCCTCGCGCTCCTTTTTCTTTTCTTCCGCTTTCCTCGCTTCTTCCACCGCCCGCAGCGCTTCTTCGCGGGCCGATTTGGCCTCCCTGGCCGCCTTGACCGCGAGGTCGGCTATCGTGCTCCTGTTTACCTTGTGAATCGTGCCGGTTCCCATCACTTTCTTGAGTCTCTTGTTTATCTCGGTCTTGGAGGCGGGGCAGTACCGCAGCGCGGACTCAATCTCGTTTATCTCGGCGCTGGTCGCCAGGAAGTCGCCCGTGAGGTATGCCGCCTCGATTACGCCCCCGGCGAGCGTTACGCCGAGTTCGACCATGCCGCCCGGTGTCTTTGCGGAGGCGAACCCCGTCCCGACGCGCGGATGGCGCTTCGTGTATATCCAGTCGGGGTTCGTGTAGCGCTGCCGAAGCAGGAGGTCGAGCTGGTCGAGTTCCCACTGGTTGAGCGTATCGATTCTGAAGGTGACCCCGAAATGCTCCTCGAACGATTTCCTGACGAGCGACTGAAAGGACGGCAGGTCCAGCCTCTTGTGCCTCTCGGTCTTTATCGTCGTCATGCGCTGCGTGAAGCACGAGATATGCTTGTCCGAGAGCTTCTTGATGGGCAGCTTGAAAACTTTCATCATGATATTGAAGTTGAAGTCGAGGAGCAGGCTCGTGTGGAAAAAAGCCACATCCCTCTCCTCCAGCGAGGCCGAGAGGCCGGCTATCTTCTTGCCCTTTATCTCGATGTCGTTCTTGGGCCGGAATTTCGCCTTCAGCCCGAGGTTGCCGAGTGCCTTGCACAGCACCCCGCCGAGATTGGTGAAGATGTGGTTTATCGAGGGGCCGACGCCGGGGTAATCCTTCGGTATCGAGAAGCCCAGCGCAAGCTGCTTGGGTCCCATGAGAACCGTCCCGCCGCCGGTGTGGCGCCGGTTGATTTCGAGGCCCTGCGCGCGGCAGGCCTCCACGTTGATGGCCTCCTCGATGGACTGGTACCGCCCGAGCACCACGCACGGCAGGAAGTTGTACAGATGCAGTATCGGCGGCGAGTCGTTCCGCGCCACGCTGAGCGCCGTCGTCTCGTCAACCGCCAGGCCGTAGGCCGCGCTCGTGTCCTTCTGAAGTATCAGTCTCCAGTGTTCTTCCAAGCCATTCTCCCGTTTTCAAGCTACCTGGGCGCAAACGCCCTGACGAGGTCGCGCGCCACCGCCCTGACCGCCGCGCCGAGGCAGTACTCATCCTGCACCAGAGTCTTCCTGCGAAGCCACGCGTACTCGCCGAAATACTTGCTGCCCGAATCCTGCCTGAACCCCTCGCGCTGGTAGAGTATCGTGCCATCCGCGGCGAGCGCGAGCAGGTTCGCCGAGTGGAGCCACGCGCCCCGAGTAAAAGCGCCCGAGCGAGTCCTGTAAGCGAACTCGAAAAATATCAGCCCGTCAACGCCCAGCGCGCGGCTGAGGCCCTCGTAATCGTACGCATCCGTCGGGCCGAGCTTGCGATAGCCGGCGGGGCTGGTCGAACGCAGCCGCGAGCGCGGGTCGGGGTCCGTTTTCATCTTCCTGTAGAAGTCGTTTGTTTTCACCGCCGACGGCGGAACGAGTTTAAAGTACGGGCTTCTTCCGATTTCGTCCGCAAAGTCGGCGAACGCGGACTCGACAGTCGCTTGGTAGACTGTGCCGGACCCGAATATCGTGGTCAGGTCGATGTTCGGGCCGAAGTCGTAGTTGACGAGGAAGCCGGCGATGGCGAGCTTCTTAACCTTCGTTCTCGCGCCGGCGTCGCCCCGGGGCGGGCCCGCAAACGGAGGCGCAAGCGTGGAACAGCCAGCGCACAGCGCCAGAATCACGAGCGCCGCAAGCGCGCAAACTGCCGAAAAACGCCTGCACAAACCGGTTTCCATGGTGTTTTCTTGTAACAGAAACGCGCCCGATATGCAACCCCAAAGCGGCGGCTCAAAACGGCAGGCTGAAGCGGACAATCCACCAGAGCGCTGCAAGCCCGTCGCTCGCACCTATCTTCTTGCCCGCGTGGTAGTCGCGCCCGCGGTAGCTTATGGGCAGCTCGCCGAATCTCGCGCCCCTGTGGCGCAGCTTCGCCGTAATTTCCACCTCGAATCCGAAACCCGTGGACTCGATTGCCACGCCGCGCAGCATCTCCCGGCGCACCATTTTGTAGCACGTCTCCATGTCGCTCAGGTGCAGACCCGTCGCAAGATTCGACATGAACGTCAGGAACTTGTTGACGAGCCTGTGAAACCTGCCGGCGAGACCCTTTCCAGGGTTTATGCCGCGCATGAACCGCGAGCCGTACACCGCGTCCGCCCGGCCGCCGAGAATCGGCTCGATGAGCTTCGGGAAGTCGGCCGGGTCGTATTCGAGGTCGGCGTCCTGGATGACCACGACCTCGCCTGCCGCAGCAGCCAGCCCATCGCGCACCGCCGCCGTCTTGCCCATGTTGCGCTCGTGGCGCAGCACGCGCAGCCGCACGCCCGCGTTCTCACGCCCGAAGCGCTCGACCTCGGCGAGCGTGCCGTCGGTGGAGCAGTCGTCCACGACGACTATCTCCTTGTCGAGCGCGACCGCGGCCACCTCCTCCAGAATCTCCCGCACGCAGGATTCCTCGTTGTACGCGGGCATGACTACCGAAAGCAGCGGGCCCGGGCTCTCCTGGGGGCGGCGTGCCTTCAACATGTCTCCTAAAAGGAAAAAAGTCCCGGCGATAACCTACTCTCCCACCTGACTGGCAGTACCATCGGCGCGGAGGGCTTAACTTCCGTGTTCGGAATGGAAACGGGTGTTTCCCCTCCGTTATAGTCACCGGAACATCGACATCTTTACCCGCCGTCTCCCCTTTTGTCAAGAGATTCCGGCGAAAAATTATTCGGGAATCCGCTGCCCCTCAGCAGGGCCTCAATCTCACCGGCGACCGCCTGCGGGTCCCTGCCCGCAGTATCTATCTCCAGGTGGGCGGTTGCGCGGTAAATGGGCAGCCTGCGCGCCAGCACTTCCTCGACTTCCGCGAGGCCGCTTTTTCCCGTCAGCGCGGGCCGGCGCGCCGTCGTGGCGGCGTCGGCCTCTATGCGCCCATGCAGCACCTCGGCGGGCGCGCTCAGGAACACGACCGCGCCGGAGCGCCGCATTGCGCCCGCAAGCTCCTCGTTCTCGACCGCGCCGCCGCCGACAGAAATCACCGTACCGTACAGGCCGCAGGCTTCCAGCACTGCATTCCGTTCAAGCTCTCTGAATGCAGCCTCGCTGTCAGTCTCGAAGATTTCGGCTATCGTTCTGCCTGCTGCCAGCTCGACCTCCTCGTCGGTGTCAACGAAGGGCAGGGCGAGACGCTGGGCGAGCGCTCTGCCTGCGACGGATTTGCCCGAGCCGCGAAAGCCGATGAGAATGATATTCATGACAGCGGGGTCTCTGTGGTCAGCGCTGCGTGCTGCTTAGCTGGCCGAGCGGAAGCTCCGACACGAGCGCAATAACGGCCGCTTCAGCGAGCCGCTCGCGGACCTGCTCTTCCTTGTACCAGCCCTTGGCCGGTATCTCCTGCGTCTCTATCACCGCCGGCCAGGCGCGCCTTCCATGCATGTCCGTTAGCTGCACCTGCAGCGCCAGCTTGTAGTGTGGCGTCGCCTGCCTGTGATTGGGCCGGGTATACTTGATGTCCACGAGCGTCAGCGTCCAGTATGCGCCCGGGTCAAGCATTCCCGCAAGCCTCTGCCTGAGCTTGTAATCGAGGAGCGGGTTGAACAGCTCGCCATCCTTGCCGTAGAGGCTGACAGTGTAGAGGTTCATCTTGCGCGCCTGCGCGAGGCTCGGCGCATCAACGCGCGCTTCCACCTCCGGCATCCTGCTCATTATGCATCCCGCAAGCGCTGCGGCCAGAACGGCAACCAGAAGCATCCGCATCGCACACCTCGCTTTCGTCCTTTTACCCGGCCCCTATCTTGCACGCTTGCTCCCCGAATGTCAAGCATGAAGTGACAAACAGGCGTGAGGCTTGAGACTTGAGACTTGAGCACCTGTCGCCGCGAGGAGTGTGGCGAAACCACACGACGTGGTGGTCTGATTCCCTTCTCCAGTTCTACTGCTCAACTGTTCTACTTTCTCGGCTGCGCAGCAGCCGCAGCCCGCAACTCGCAACCCGGAACTCGAAACTGTCGTTGTAAACGGTTTTGGTACTACCAAACGACTTACGGCAAAATTTTACAAGAAAATCGGAATCCCGCGCGATGCCCGTGTGGCAGAACCTTGACCCTAATAGCCGTAACACAATGCTATAAAGTGACTTGCGTTAAACAGGCATCCCACCCGAGGTCGAAAACCATTTGTAAAACCGTACTACACGGAAAATAGTTGCGTAACGCAAGCTGGGAATAGAACGGCTGTTAGGGCAGATTCAGGGTATGTGTAAAACAACCTGTGCGTTGGCAGTTCAGGCATATATTTTTCGGGGCGGACCAGATGGCTTCCTTCTTGTCGAAGGATTCCCGAAGCTCGACGTTCTTGAGGTCGCCTGGCTTGCGTTCTTTCTTGCAGTGCTGGCATCGTGGAGACATGGGCTTACTTCTTCAACTGCTTTTTGAGTTCTTGCATCTTCTTTTTCACATTAGGTGCAAGCGGGTCGCTAGGCGCACGTTTCAGAAACTCCGTCATATCGTCAATTGCACCTTCAATATTGCCATTCTCATCGCGAAGAGCGCCGCGATACGCATATGCCCTAGCCCAGTTGGGGTCTATATTGATAACCTTGTCGAAGTCATCAAGTGCTTTATCCAGTTCGCCTGCATTAACATGAATTTCACCTCGGTAGAAATAGGCAAGGGCCAAACGAGGGTTCATTTCTATTGCCTTGGAAAAATCAGGCAGAGCCGAGACATAGTCGCCAGCCTTGTAATGCATCCATCCTCTCAGATAATAACCATTGTCACTCTCGGGGCCGATTTCAATTGCCTTACTCAGGTCTGGGATAGCCTTGCGATACTGACCTGTCAGGTCGTAGTTATGGGCACGTGCGATGTAATATAAAGCGTCAACTGGTTTGATCCGGATTGCTTCTGTTAAATCCTGAATGGCCTCAGTGTATTTTCCTTGGGCAGTGTACACAGTGGCTCTGTACCAATAGGCTATGTTAAAATCCGGATTCAGTTCAATAGCCTTGGCATAGTACTTGATTGCGGTTGTTATGTTATTACGCTTGTACTCTAATAAGCCTTTTAGGCAGAATGTTAAATGCTTTTCAGGGTTGATTTTCTCAAATATCTCTACGTCTCGTTCGCTATCTTTTGGCCTATTGCGGATCTGCAAATTAATACGAGCGCGTCCCCAGTAGGACATCGCCAGTTTCGGAGAAAGCTCAATAGCTGTTGTGAAACAGTCAAAAGCCTTGTCGTAGTCCTTCAGCGCTAAGTGGGCGAGCCCTTTCTCCTGCCAAGCCAGTCCGAAAGTCGGGTCAATCTGGAGTGCGTCGTCGCATGCTCGAATCTTGTCATTGTTATAGGTTGTGTGGTCAAACTGGTCCAGAATTGCCTGTGCCTTATCACGGCGCTGTTTAGCATCTTCCTTCTCACGGGCTACTTGCTCTGCAGCTTCTTTTTCTTCGCGTAGCTTCTTGTCGCGCTTATCGATTTCCAGACGGCATTCCTTACGTATGAACAAGGCTTCCAGGTTATGCGGAGAAAGTTCAAGCACTTTCTCGCACAGGGCGCGGGACTCGGTGAAATTGCCACCTTCAAATTCGTCGTGCGCTTGTCCAAGTAAAGTTTCAATTCTGCCTACGGTTCTTGCACGGGAGACCAGGATGGAGGCAGCAACTGCCAAGAGTATCAAGACCGAAATGCTGACGGCAACGAATGCCAGTTTGTTCCTCTTTGCCTTCTTCCATACCCTTGTAGCAATACCAGTTGACCGCGCAAGTATCGGTTCACCTTCAAGGAAGCGACTAATGTCCTCAGAAAGCTCTTTTGCAGACTGGTATCTCCTGTGCTTCTCCTTCTCAAGGCATTTCATGCAGATAGTTTCAATGTCTCTATGCACTAAGCGCGAGATGCTTCTGGGAGCTGGAGGGTCGGATTTGACCACGCTATCAAGTATTTCATAGACCTGTGTTCCCGTGAAAGGCTTCCGGTCTGCCAGTGCCTCGTACATCACCGCGCCGAGAGAGAACACGTCACTCCTCGCGTCCAGGTCCTTCTCGCCCTGTGCCTGTTCCGGACTCATATAGTATGGCGTGCCCATCAGGTAGCCGGTCATGGTAAGCGATTTCTCCGGGCTTTCAACTTCCTTGGCGAGCCCGAAGTCTGTCAAATAGGGCTTTCCCCCCGAGTCAAGCAGGATGTTGGCCGGTTTGATGTCTCGGTGGATAATACCTTCAGAGTGTGCATAAGCAAGCGCATTGGCTATGTCGCGGACTATCTCTATAGTCCTTCGCGGGGAGAGTCCGTGCTTCTCCCTATCAGCAAGAGCATCCTCAAGAGAAGTCCCTTTCACAAAGTCCATGGTGAAGTAGTGTTTTCCTGTCTCTTCGCCGAAGTCATAGATGTTGACAATATTGGGATGCTTGAGCTTCGCTGCTGCGCGTGCTTCCCTTATGAAGCGTTCAACCTGAGTCTGGCTGTTTGCATTCTGGTCGCCGATGAGCATCTTCAGGGCAACGGTACGCTTGAGTTCTGGGTCAAATGCCTTGTATACAATCCCCATGCCCCCACGCCCGAGTTCTTCAAGTATCTCGTATTTTCCGAAAGACTCGCCCGTCCTGACCTCGGGAGCAGATGGAGTTTCGGGCGTGGAATCCTTAGCTACATCAAGAGTTTCCCAACTTGGCCTGGTCTGTTGGGCCTGTTCTTCTTCGGCTGGCAGTGCTTCAAATTCGGTGCCACACCTGTGACATCTGATGGTCCTGTGAAGAAACTTATCTTCCACTACGAAGGCGGTTCGGCAGCCGGGGCAGCATACTTCAATAGACATCAGCCTCTCCCGCGTTCTGCATGTATGTGGCATCAGGCAGTATGTTACAGTATACTTGGCATTACTCTACTCATCAACCGCGTTGTTTGCGTTACATTCCCGGATGGATTTGGGGTCTAACCGGCAAGAAATGAGGTGTGTCAGCGCTTAAACTGAGGGTATAATCCCTCATTCATCTCGTTTTCTGGCGATTCCCCGGAGACCCCACATCTCTTTTTCTTCCGATGAACGAGCGATCTCTTCAGATTCGCTACAGAGAAAGCGGACGCGGTCTTCGGTCAGGTTTGTATAGCTTGCGATTGCATGCGTGCTTCGCCATTTCTTTGCTTCCGGAGCCATTGTAGATTTGCGCAACCATTTTAGGATTCGTTTAGTATCACGGCGTTGGGCGCAACTTTCCTTGAGATACTGAAGTAGCATAATAATGGCACCAGCGGCTGCACCACCTGTGGCACCAGTTATAAACCCTTCCCACATCTTCTACCCCCATCGCTGCCTATTTATTATACCACACAACAACGGTGGAGTCAATTGCGAAACAGGCGCGAGGCTTGAGTAATAATGAGATAGCTCGTTATGCTGCACGGGGGCCATGAAAAAATGTGAACGTGTTGCTTTTTTTATGTTGACCCGCCCGGGAGCAACGTCGTATTATTAGAGTAGTGAAGGATGGGTGTGTTGCCTAATCGGCAATGCGTTGGCAGAAGAGCCGCCTGTCCTTTTCTTATTATTGTTCCTCTGCCTCAGTCTCGTCGGCATCATTTTCTTCTTCATCGTCAACTACTGCTTCACCCTGAAGAGTCAGTTGCCTGGGCTTAACGAACCTAATCCCCCGTACCTGTACTTCCTTGCCATCCTGTACGATGTGGGAGATGAACTGCATGCTCTGCACCAATCGGTAGTATGGCATTATACCCGGCCTTCTCATGAATCGCTGGTTTACGCAATACGCCACGAGGTCAGCTACTTGTATTCCTGCCGTGACCACTGAGTCCGCGAAGAAAGGAGTGGGCACAATGTGCTCAAACTCTTTTCCCCAGCCCCTGTAAAGGAAGTTCGTAATTCTCAGCGCAGTCTTGCGATTCTCTTTCTCATTCTGCGAGTCGAAGAACAATACTCCACGACGGTCCGGAAAATTCTGCAGCATGTATAGGTTGATTCTTTCCAGAAGAAACTGGTACATGAGCGAAAGCGGTTGGTCATCCACGCCTGTCATTATCTCGACCAGTGGTCGCTCCCGTGCCGTGGCGAAGACAACAATGTCGTATCTCTTACATAAATGCATTACTTCATCAACGAAGTTCTGTTTCTTTGGATGCCGCAAACCGCTTACGTTAAGGAGCAATCTACCCTTTATCTCGAAGTCGTGAGGATTGTCAACGTGCCAGTATCGTTTTTTCAGGTTGAATAACTCTCGGCAGAAATCTCTTTCTTTCTTGGCTGGCAATGCAACAGCGGCCAATGTACAGAACAAATTCGGGTCCGATGCTCGGGGGAATCCACTCTCGTCTATGAACACCAGCAATTGAAACACTCCCATGTTCACAGGATTCTTGCACAAATATATTACACAACGGAGTTCCCGTCAAGCGGATTACATGATGTGCTTGAATTATCAGACCACATAGATGGTTGTCAGGACCTGCATCGATGACATTGAGTGGCGCGATGCAGGGGAATAAATATCTAAAAGGACGGCGGGAAGAGTGGCGAGCACCCTTCCCGCACACGTCTTGGGGAAAAAGGAAATTTCATTCAAATATACGCAAGAGAGCGCCGAGGAATAGCAGTTTTATCGAAAAAAATGCTTAAATATGCGCAAGCTTGCGCGCGGACCATAGAGGGAAGCGGCTATTCTGCGTCGGGATACTGGAGGAGGCGCATGTAGACGCGTTCGCCGACGGAGGTGTAGACGAGCCTGACGAAGAACGAGAGTTCGTTGTCCTCATGCTTAATGGAGAGCGTGCCTTCCGCGGCGCGCCTGCGGCCCGAGCGCTGGAGCCGGGCGAAGAGCCTGATGTTCTCTATCAGCTCTGGCAGGCGATTCCTGTGCATGCGGTATGACTTGAACGGCTTGTGCTCGCGGTAGAATCGGATAGCTATCCATTCCGCCGTGGGGATTATGTATATTTCGTCGCATTCGAGCCGCATGGCGCGGACCGCGATTTCCGAAACATCGGCGCCGGTGGGGAGCGGGTCGAACACATCTTCCCAGAAGAGGAATCCGCTGTCGTCCTGCATTACGGGTTTCCTTTCAGCGCCTTGTCCGCGATGTCGCGGCGGTAGTGCATGCCGTCGAAGCGGATTTTCTCGACCGCCTCGTAGGCTTTTTTTTGCGCTTTCGCGATGTCCGCGCCGAGCGCGGTGACTCCGAGCACGCGCCCGCCCGCCGTGACGAGCCTGCCGCCGGCGAGCGCGGTGCCGGCGTGGAAAACGACCACGTCGGGGTCTTTCTCGGCATCTTCTATGCCGGTGATTTCTTTTCCCTTCTCGTAACTGCCGGGATAGCCGCCGGAAGCGAGGACTATGCAGACCGCGGCGCGGCTGTCCCATTCGATGCTCGCCTTGTCAAGTTCGCCATCGACCGTGAGCATCATCAGGTCGAGCAGGTCGCTCTTGAGGCGGACCATGAGCGGCTGGGTCTCGGGGTCGCCGAACCGGACGTTGTATTCGAGTACTTTCGGCTGGCCGTCGTCAATCATGAGGCCGAAGTAGACGACGCCGCGGTAGTCGATGTGCTGGCTGCGCAGACCGTGAATCGTGGGCAGCATGACTTCTCGCTCGACGAGGTCGTAGACCTGGTCGGTGACGACCGGGGCGGGCGAGTACGCGCCCATGCCGCCGGTGTTGGGGCCCTTGTCGCCGTCGAGCGCGGGCTTGTGGTCCTGCGAGGTCTCGAGCGAGGCTATGGTGCGCCCGTCGGTCAGGCAGATGATGGAGGCTTCCTGGCCGGCGAGGAACTCCTCGACGATGACGCTGTCGCCCGCGTCCGCGAAGATGCGCTCCTTCATGGCGTTGTTCACCGCATCAATGGCCTGCTCCTGCGTGTGGCAGACGGTGACGCCCTTGCCGGCGGCGAGCCCGTCGGCCTTGACGACGAGGGGCGGGTCGTTGTTGCGGACGTATTCGAGGGCCGTGTTGTAGGTGTTGAACCGCTCGTAGCGCGCGGTCGGAATCGAGTGGACCCTCATAAGCTCCTTGGCGAACCCCTTGCTCCCTTCGAGTTGGGCGCCATCCGGGCCGGGGCCGAAGACTTTCAGGCTTTCCTTCTTGAAGGCTTCCGCGATGCCGGCGACGAGCGGCGCCTCGGGGCCGACGACCGTGAGGTCGATGCCGTTTTCCCTGGCAAATCCGAGGAGGCCCTTAACGTCGCTGGCGGCGATGCCTACGCATTCGGCGTGGCGCGCTATGCCCGGGTTCCCCGGAGCGGCGAAAATTTTGTCAGCGTTCTTCGACTGCGCTATCTTCCATACGAGCGCGTGCTCCCTGCCTCCGCCGCCTACCACAAGTACGTTCATCCCGGGCTCCTTCCGCAGTGTATCCGGGATTTTATCAGCCGCCGGAAATCCGTTCCACAAAAAAAGGGCGGCCCGGAGGTTTTTGTTGAACGGGCGGGGCTGCGGCGCTTATATAGGGCCGGAAGGCGGCGCTAATTACGCAGTCAAGAGGATGACAGGCAGGACATTCATGGCGGAGAACGAGCAGGAAAAGACGACTCCCGTGAGGTTCCTGAAGGGAGTCGGCCCGAGGCGGGCGGAGATTCTCTCTAAGGTCGGCGTCGAGACGGTGGAGGACCTGCTTTACTACCTGCCGCGCAAGCATGAGAACAGGACGGCAGTCACGCCGATAGCGGACCTTCGCGCGGGCGATTCGGCCACGGTCCGCGCGCGCGTGGCCTACGCCGAGTCGAGGGGCGGGCGCTACAGGCGCGTCCACCGGCTCATCGTAGGGCTCGAAGACGACTCGGGTGAGATTGAGGCGGTATTCTTCAACCAGAGGTATCTCGAAGGCCGGTTCGAGCCGGGCATGCAGGTCCTGATGACGGGCAAGGTGCGCCGGTACAAGGGGCTGCAGCTTACATCGCCCGAGTACGAGATACTCGACGAAGACAAGGAGCCTTCGGGCGGCGGGATAGTTCCGTTCTACACGGTGCCGGCGGGCCTGAGCCAGCAGCTTCTGCGAAAATTCGTTCGGGGTGCTCTAGAAAAGGCGCGGACCGAATTAGAAGACGGCATTCCCGAGGCTTACAGAAAGAAGCGCAGGCTGCCGGGGCTGCACGAGGCTCTGCAAGATGCTCATTTCCCTGAGAACGATGGCGACGCGGGCAGGTCGCTTCGCAGGTTCAAATACGAGGAGTTTTTCGTGCTGGAGCTTGCGCTTGCGCTGAGGCGCATGCGCAACCTTCGAAAGACGGGCGCGCCGATGAAGGTGACTTCAAAGATTGACGCGCGCATACGCAGGCTCTTTCCGTTCAAGCTCACGAAGGCGCAGGAGCGGGCAATCTCCGAGATAACGAGGGACATAGAGTCGCCGTATCCCATGAACCGGCTGCTGCAGGGCGACGTGGGCAGCGGCAAGACTGCGGTCGCGGTCTACGCGCTTCTCGCGGCGGTGGCGAACGGCTATCAGGGCGCGTTCATGGCGCCGACCGAGATACTCGCGGAGCAGCACTACGCGACACTCCGGCGATACCTGGCGCACGCGCGGGTCAAAATGGCGTTCCTGACCTCGTCCGCGGGCGCCGAGCGAAAGAGCCTGCTTCGAGACATCGCACGCGGCGAGATTGATATCGTGGTCGGGACGCATGCACTTGTCCAGAAGGATGTGGAGTTCGACCGGCTGGGGCTCGCGGTCGTGGACGAGCAGCACAAGTTCGGCGTCATGCAGCGCGCGAAGCTCCGGGGCAAGGGCCTTGTCCCGCACGTCCTGGTCATGACGGCGACGCCGATTCCGCGCACGCTCTCGCTGACCGTCTATGGTGACCTGGACGCCTCGGTTCTCGACGAGATGCCGCCGGGCAGGAAGCCGGTCGAGACCCACTTCGTGCAGCGCAGGAAAGAGGAGAAAGTCTTCGACTTCGTTCGGGACACGGTGAAAGCCGGGCGGCAGGTGTACTTCGTTTACCCCGTAATCGAGCAGTCGGAGGAGACGCAGCTTCGCAGCGCGAAGGAGATGCACCGGAAGCTGAATAGCGACGTTTTCCCGGAGCTTCACGTCGAGCTGCTCCACGGCAGGCTGAAGTCCGAACAGAAGGAGCGCGTCATGGCCGGCTTCAAGTCGGGCAAAATCGACGTGCTCGTCTCGACGGTGGTAATCGAGGTGGGCGTGGATGTGCCCAACGCGACGGCGATGGTCATTGACCACTGCGAGCGGTTCGGCCTGGCGCAGCTTCACCAGCTTCGCGGCCGGATAGGCCGGGGCAGGCACAAGTCCACCTGCCTGCTTCTCGGGGAGCCGGAGACGGAAGAGGCGAAGCGCAGAGTCAGGGCGATTCTCGACACTTCCGACGGCTTCAGGATAGCGGAAGAGGATTTGCGCATCAGGGGGCCGGGCGAGTTCTTCGGGACGAAACAGAGTGGGCTGCCCGACCTGAAGGTGGCCGACATCATAGAAGACTTCGACATCCTTCGGGCCGCGCGCGAGGATGCCTTCGAGCTGGTGAAACAGGACCCCGACCTGTCGAACCCGGCGAACCGGGCCGCGCGGGCGCTTCTTCTGCGGCGCCTCGGGGGCAGGGCGGGCCTGATTTCGGTGGGATAAATGTCGCGGGACATGATCCATAATTCCTTGCGGAATTATAGTCATGTCCTTTCCGTCCACCTGCGGTTTGACTTGGCGGGGCCTGCGGTGTAAAATAGGCTGGAGGTTTTTCAGGCGGGTTTCGGAACCCGAGGGCAAATGGAATTAGTTTTCATGGCACTTCTTCTCGTGGGGAGCGCCTTCTTCTCCGCGAGCGAAACGGCTCTGTTCTCCATTCCCCGCTACCAGCTTCGCAGGCTGCAGCAGAGGCCGGGACTGGTCGGCAGGAGCATCACCATCCTGCTCGAGAGCCAGCGCAGCCTGCTCGTGACCGTCCTCCTGGGCAACATGTTCGTAAACGTCCTGTACGCCAGCCTCGCGGTGCTCTACGGGGCGAGACTGGCGCAAACACAGGGCTATTTCGTATTCGCGGTCGTTGACGTGGTCTCGCTCGTCGTGCTTATCATAGCCGGCGAAGTCGTGCCCAAGTCGGTGGCGGTGAACTCCCCGCTGGTGGTCGCGAAGTTCTTCGCGCCCGTGCTGCTCCTGTTCAGGATTGCCATCATGCCTATCAGGGCCTTCTTCGACGTGGTGGTCAAGGGCCTTACCGCGCTCGTGCCGGCGAGCCGCGCGGAAGCGCCCGCCTCGGCGGAAGACTTGTCGAATCTGGTCGAAATAGGCAAGGACTACGGGCTGCTCACCCCGCGCGAGAACGAGATGCTCAGGGAGGTTATCGAATTCGGCAACATCGAGGTGCGCGAGGTAATGACGCCGCGAATCGACGTCGCGCTCTACGGCATCGATGCCGGCAAGGAGGGCCTCGCGAAGCTGATTAAGGACTGCAAGCACTCGAAGATTCCCGTCTGGCGCACCGACCCCGACAACATAATCGGCGTAATACACGCCAAGGATGTCTTCCTCTACCCCGACTGGCAGGTCCACTCGCTCGTCAGGAAGGTGATGTTCTTCCCGGAGACGGCGAAAATCGATGTCATCCGCAGGGAGCTTCTCGCCAGGCAGCAGACAATGGCGATGGTCGTCGATGAGTACGGTGGGCTGGAGGGCGTAGTCACGCTGGAGGACATCCTCGAAGAGGTCGTCGGCGAGATAGAGGACGAGTTCGACGTGCGCGAGCACAAGGTCAGGAAGCTCTCCGGGGGCAGGTATCTCGTCTCCGCCGGGCTTACACTGCGCGAGTGGAACGATATCGCGGGCACGTCGCTTGCGGACGAGAAGAGAGAGACCGTCGGCGGGATGGTGGCGATGCATCTCGACCGTATCCCCAGGAAGGGCGACTCCGTGAAGCTGGGAGGCTACAGGTTCACCGTGCTGCGGGTGGTCGAACAGCACCCGAAGCTGGTCCTGGCCGAGAAGATACACCCGCACGCGAAGAAGGAGAAGAAGCGCAGGCGATGATTCTGGGATTGTTCATACTTGCAGCGGCGTTCCTGGTCCTCGCCGGGTTCTTCTCGGGGCTGGAGACGGGAATCTACGTTCTGGACCCGCTTCGCTATCACGTGCGCCTGAAGCAGGGCGAGAAGGAGGCGGGCCTCCTCGAGAGCCTGCTGCACAGGAAGTCCGAACTCGTCGCCAGCCTGCTCGTGGGCACCAACCTCAGCATATTCCTCGCCACGACGTTCGCGACGAAGATAACGGAGCACTACTATCCCGCCTCGACCCTTGCGGCGACGGCGCTGATAACGACCGCGTACACGACCGCGGCGGTGCTCATATTCGCCGAAATGCTGCCCAAGAACATTTACCGCAGGCGCGCCAACACAATGGTCTATTCGTCCGCGAGGGCGTTCTTCGTCTTCAACATACTGTTCTTCCCGCTCGTCAAGGCGCTTTCCGTGGTAACGCGCGCGGTCAGCCTCGTCTTCGGCAGGCACAGGACGCTCGAGAGCGAATTCCTGACCCGCAAGTCGGTCGAGTTCCATCTTACCGAGCAGTACGGCGGGACCGCGCTCACCGACAGCCAGTCGGTGATGGTGCGAAACATCATGCAGCTTCCCGCGAAGAGCGTCACGGGCGCGATGATTCCCCTTCGGGACACCGTCATGGTCGGCGAGTCTGACGGGCGCGAGAAGGTGCTGGACCTCGTGCGCAAGTACAGGTTCTCGAGGATGCCGGTCTACCGGGAGAAGAGGAGCGAGATAGTCGGCGTGCTCAATGTTTTCGACATCTTCTACGAATCCGGCGGCGGGGAAGGGGATAGCGAAGAATTGGGTAGCCTCGTGAGGCCGCTGCCGCCCGTGCCGCGCTCGGCGAGGATAGACGAGGCGCTGGTGACGCTGCGCGCCGCGCGCCAGCCCATGGGGCTCGTCGTGGGGCCTGACAGGGAGCCTCTCGGCATTGTCACGGTCAAGGACCTGCTCGAAGAAATCACCGGCGAAATCGGCGCATGGTAAACCTTCCGCCCCGCGCTCTACTTTCCTTTTGACTCTTCCTTGTTGAGAGCCTTTTCGTAGTCGCTCTGTCTCCAGACGAAATTGCCTGTCTTATCGATATAGCACTCTTCACCATCGATTCTCACCAGCGCAAGGCCGCGGCAGAAAGGTGCTGCCATCTTAAACTTCGCGGGAATGACCATCTCGCCAGTTCTGTCAATGTACCCCCAGCGGCCTCCTGTGACGTCCAACGCGCCGTGCTCAACCCCAAATATGTTGACCGCCGCCAGTCCCTCGGAGAATTCTGATGCAGCAGCATACACTGGTTGAATCGCGAACTTCCCGGTCTTATCTATGTATCCCCACTTCCCGTTGTCAAATCTCACGCACGCAAGCCCCTCCCTGAAGCGGCGTGCGATCCCAAACTGCGGTGTAATAACCATGGTGCCGCTGCGGTCTATGTACCCTCTGAGCTTCTTCTCTGGATAAGTCACCGCCGCAAGACCCTCAGAGAAATCGGAAGCCAGATTGAACTGCGTTTGTATGACCACTTTGCCTGACCTGTCAATGTATCCGTACTTGAACCATTCCTGTCCATACTCGCCATATCCGTCGTGCATCTTGATGACTGCTCTTCCTTCAGAGAACCCCTCGGCTCCGTCAAACTGCGGCTCTATGACGACTCCCCCGGACTTGTCAATATAGCCCCATTTCTCTCCAATCTTCACAGCGGCGAGACCTTCTGAAAAAGCACGCGCATTATCGAACTGAGGCTCTATCACGTATTTGCCGGCCGTGTCTATGAATCCGTATTTGCCGCCCTTGAGCGCAACGCACGCCAATCCCTCAGAGAAATCTGAACAACCCCTGTAGTTTTTCTCTATAACAAACTTGCCTTTCGTGTTGATGTATCCCAGCCTCTGATTCATGTTGGCTTTGGCAAGCCCGTCGTGGAAATGCAGACACCCTGTAAACTGCAGCGCGATAACCATCCGTCCGCTTCTGTCTATGTAGCCGCTCTTGCCTCCGAATGCGACAGGATATAGACAATCGGACTCGTTTTCTGGAATTCTCTCGGAGTAACCCTTCCCACTGGGTAATTGGCAGGACAATGTTAGAGCAATCCCCGCCAATGAGATAGCGGTAAGCATATAACTACGCATAGTACCTCCGAAGGCCAAAGGCAACTCAGTAGACAATATACCATGCCGCATTCACAGTGCGCAACGTCTAACCGCCGCCAGGCGCGTCCTTGTATATAGTGAGCTGGAATTGCTTAGTAGCTGTACAGTCATTCTGGTCAGTAACCTTCACCGTGAACGTGTAGATTTTGCTTGAACCCTCGGGCACCGCGCTGGCGTCTACTTCGCCATCTATCAATCCTTGACCGTTTGCATCTCCTGCCTTGAGGTGAACAGTGAGTTCCGGGGGTACTGAACCTGCGACAACTGTCCACGACTTATAGGGTCTCTCGCCGCCTTCGGCTATCAGGTCTTGGCTGTACCGGCAATCTACGTACCCATCTGGAAGAGGTGAATTAGTGGTTATCTTGAGTTCATCGTGAATTTCAATTGTATACTGTCTGGTGCGCGTTAATGACTTAGTACCAGTACCAAAAGGATAGGTGTATACTACTTGGATTGTGAACTGAAAGGTACCTGTTGCAGATGGCGTGCCAGTAATTTCACCGGTAGTTGTATTCAGAGTGAGGCTAGTAGGTAAGTTACCTGCCGTCTTTGTCCATGCGAATGGATTCTGTTGGGAATAGTCTGTGAGATTTGTTTGAACCTTCACAGTCGCACTACCAGCTCCATAATTCTTGTATTCCATGTTCTTTACACCATCAGGCAGTGTGGCTGTGGCTATTATGAACATACCTTCAGACTCTTTGCCATAAGGGATACTTGTTGAATGTATGAATGGTCCACTGAAGACATTCACTACCGAAGAGTGTAATGTTTTGGAGTCGTAGCTTTTCTCCATATGGGTTACTTGAATTTGGCCTGTAGATGCTAAATAGAGCCACCATGTGTAGTCGTTTCTCCCATCTTTATCAGTATCCGTCTTGTCGTCGAAGAGCGAGTGTTCGATCTTTACTAACTTGTTCTTGTCATTTACATCGTATTCCTGAACTTCTTTGCCATGACCGAAGTCATACGGACATCTCATAATGAATCCGCCCGTCTCTTTGTTTGGCTGTGGCAAATTAGGCTCAAAGACTCCATCGCCGTCTTTGTCATTATATACGAGCTTGGCGAAGTAATCCCCGTCATTTACCACTTGATTCTGATCGGCGTCTATGACATACATTTCCACTCTTATCTTGTTCGTTGCATACCAATCCGGTCTGAGAAGCCAACCGTTTTCGTTAGTGCC
Source organism: uncultured Planctomycetota bacterium (assembly GCA_964641955.1). GTDB lineage: Bacteria > Planctomycetota > SKW154 > SKW154 > DAOVDS01 > CAZXNM01. The sequence goes on along the minus strand of CAZXNM010000022.1, from coordinate 896 downwards.
GTGAATTGGATTCTTATAATTAGCTGCATTCTTGGCGGCATCATAAGTCTTAATCGTTATAGTATTATCCACTTTGTGCTCGCCTTCACCGTCTGGCGCGAAGTAAGTATCAATGTGACATTCACCCATCGGTCCAAAGGCCATATCTACTGGCGGGGCAATCGTCACGTTCGCGTTGTCCGTCTCGAAAGGCTCTCCTCCCGGAAGAGCAAAGCCAGATACCGCACAGTACGTGAAGTCGCTACTTAAGTCATTCTTGGAAACACGGATTGTCATTTCATTCGTGGAAATTGTGCGCTGCAAGTATGCCAAAGTCTGGATATCAGGAGTAAGCAGCAAAGCGTCCGCTCTGTCGCCTGAGGCTAGTATCCATTTGTCGCTGACACAGTCCCTGTTCGTATCAACATAAATGCTGAACTGGGCATGGTCGCTGTATTGAGAGAATGCTGTTGCGATGTTTCCATTTGTCTTGATTTTGAACCGGTAGTATGAGGCATCTTCCGAGACAGTAACTTGAGTTATGTCAAGTGCATCGGGTATGTCATCGGGGTCGTCATATTCAACTTCATAATCTGTTTCATAGATGTATTCCTTTAGCATATAGTCTTCGTTAGGGTCACCTACACCCATACCTCTTTCGTATGCCCCAATGTCAACAGTGGCTGTTCCATTATTGTCGTAGTCCACAGTCCTGAGATAGCCTTCAACATCATTATCAGCGCCCTGCTGCACAAGCGCGTTGCTTCCAGCTTCGATACAAGGAGACCCATAGGTTAATCTATAGTCATAGGGTGTTCCTCCTAAAAAACTTGGGTCGGATGTACTGCAGTTGTCAGTTGCCGTGAAGGTGCTGGCGTAGGTGTAGACATCGCCGGCCGAATTGCCGTAGCAGGAGT
>CAZXNM010000021.1:0-80220 GCA_964641955.1 uncultured Planctomycetota bacterium | reverse complement strand
GGGCCCCCGCTTCGCGACCCCAAACCCCGGCGATCTGGCGCTGGACCGGAACTGCGCCAGGAGACAGTACCAACTCCGTTTACAAGCCGTGTTCTCACCGCAGAGACGCAGAGGAGTCGCGGAGTAACGCAGAGAAAAACAAAAGACATTTTTTGGGTAAAGACAAAAACAAAGATAAGAGAAGGCGGAGAACACGGAGAAGAGTGGGAGTGGGGAGAAAGGACTTCTCATCTTCCCCACGTCAGAGACGTGGGGTTTTGGAATATCGCCTGTTGCGCTCTGTGCCTCTGTGCAGTTCCCTATTGCCTCATTGCCTCATTGGCTTCTTACCGCCGCTCGCGGCGACGGGAGGGGGAGAAAGGATGTCTTATCTCCACCACGTCTCTGACGTGGTGTTTCCGGTATTATCCTGTCTACTTGCTTTTGGCTATTGCCCATTGGCTATTGGCTGGTCTTCACATTGCCTATTGCCTTGTTCTTCTCCGTGTCCTCTATGCCTCTGTGCAGTTCCCTATTGCCTATTGCCCATTGCCTCATTGGCTTCTTACCGCCGCTCGCGGCGACTCATGTAAACCCGGCTTTACACTTCGCCCTGCCCCGTTTTCGGGTGTGGGGACGCAAGATATTGGCCTGGTGCGGGTTAGGGCGAGGGCGGTTCGATGGTACGGGTTTTGCTTTTATCTCTGTTGAGGTGATGAATGCGCGCGGCTGAGATAGGGCTGATAGCGGTGGTCGGGCTGCTCATGCTCGGGATAGGGTATGAGCTGGGCCAGTCCGGCGCGGGGCCGCAGGCCGGCGCGCTCCCTCGGGAAGAAGCAGACAAGCTGGAGGAGCGTATCCGGGCGGATGTGGCGAGGAAGCAGGCCGCCGTGCTGGACCCGCTGGTGGCGAAGGTGGAGAAGCTGCTTGCGGAGCCGGTGCAGGTGCCGGAGATGGCGTCCGCGCCCGACGGCGAGAGCCCGGAGGGGCAAAATGTGAAGCGGTTGGAGGGCGAGCTGGACAGGCTGCTTGCGGCGAGGACGGCCGAGTCGGGCAAGCCGGCCGGGAGCGAGACAACGACGGAGAGGCGCCGGCGCGAGCCGTTCGACCCGCTGACGCTGAAGCAGTACGAGGAGGCGCGCAGGCGCATGCTCGAGGAGCTGCGCCGCAAGCAGCAGGGCAAGTAACCGGGGTGTTCCCGGGTGACCGATAGAGCAAGGGCCGAACCGGGCCGGGGCGAAGTATGAGCCCCACAGCCGAACGACTGAGAAGGTTAGAATGGGAAATGGAAAGGCGCCAGGATTCCAATCTAATTGTCTCGTGGTGAGCAGTCGTTCGGCGGCCCGGTTCAAGACCCTTCCCCGCCGATAAAACAAGCCGTTGAAGAAAAATTCTTGACTACCCCGCGTGGTCGAATTACACTCTGAATTCTCTGAATCCAATCAACTGCGATTACGCGAGGACCGGTCTATGAGTCTCGAACAGGTCGTCGAAAAACACAACGCGTACTACTGCATGGAGTGCGGCGTCTGCACGGGCGGCTGCCCCGTATCGCGCCTGGTGGAAGGCTTCTCGCCCCGGCACATCGTCGAGGAGGTGCTGCTGGAGAGCGAGGACAAGGTGCTCAACGAGAGCTCGGTCTGGCTGTGCGCGGCGTGCGGTACGTGCAGCGAGAGATGCCCGCAGAACGTGACGATAACGGACTTCATCACGGACCTGAAGAACTACCTCGTGCAGCACGGGCGCGTGCATCCGGGCGTGACTGCGCAGGCGGCGCCGATATTCGCGGACGGGCGAATCTACGCCATCGAGGACTTCGACAACAAGAAGCGCGAGAAGATGGGCCTGCCCTCGGTGACGCCGAAGACGGGCGATGTGGCGAAGATATTCGAACTCACCGGCCTCGACAAGCTCGTCGGGAACGGGTCGAAATAGTCAGCTAACACAGTTGCTTGCTTGCGACGGGAGACTAAGTTGGAAGGCTCTGTCTTGGTGATTGGCGGCGGGATTGCGGGGATGCAGTCTGCGCTGGACCTGGCCGACAAGGGCATCAAGGTGTACCTGGTGGAGAAGAGCCCTGTAATCGGCGGGAGGATGGCGCAGCTTGACAAGACCTTTCCCACCAACGACTGCGCGATGTGAATTCTCGGGCCCAAGCTCATGGATGTCGGTCGGCATCCGAACATTGAGATACTGACTCTGAGCGAACTCGAGGCACTCAAGCAGCGCAAAGGCGGTTTTATGGCCAAGGTTCTTAAGCACCCGAGGCATATCGATATGGAGAAATGCACCGGCTGCAGAATCTGCGTGGAGAACTGCCCGGTGCGATTCGAGGTCGTTGTGCCGCCCGAGCCGCCCGAGCCGAAAATCAAGAATAAGAAAAAGATAGACGCCATTCTGAAAAAGTACGGCTCCAGCAAGTCCGGCCTGATAGGCATACTCCAGGACATCTCGGCGGAATACAACTACCTGCCCAAGGATGTGCTGCAGTACGCGGCGATTAAGCTGGGTGTGCCTTTCGGGCACATTATAAGGCTGGCGACGTTCTTCAAGGCTTTCAGCCTCGAACCTCGCGGCAAGCACATTATCAGCGTCTGCGTCGGGACCGCGTGCCACGTGCGGGGCGCGGCGAAGATAGTGGACACACTGGAGCGCGAACTCGGAATCAGCGAGGGCGAGACCACGAACGACATGCAGTTCACGCTGGAGACGGTGAACTGCCTCGGGGCGTGCGCGCTGGGGCCGGTCGTGGTGATAGACGGGAAGTACTACGGCGAGATGACGCCAGACAAGACCAGAAGGACGCTCGAAGAACTCTCTGTCGAATTCGGCAGGAGCGCAGTATAAGGAAGCAGCCTCCGGAGAACAGGAAACATGAAGAAGTCAGCAACAACCAGACTCGGCTCCCCCGATGCGCTTGAAGAGTACAGGCAGCATATAATCGGGAAGATAGACCCCGAAGCATGCATAATAGCGATATGCTCAGGTACAGGCTGCAGCGCATACGGCGCGCCGATCGTCGTTGATGCTCTCAAGGCAGCGGTGGAGAAGAAAAACCTCGGGGACAAAATCCGGGTAAGGCCAACGGGCTGCCACGGCTTTTGCGAGCAGGGACCGGTGATGGTGATTCACCCCCAGGGGATATTCTACCACAAGGTCAAGCCGGAAGATGCACAGGATATTATCGAAAAAACGGTTCTGAACGGGGAGATAATAGACAGGCTCCTTTACACCGACCCGGCTTCCGGAGATAAAATTACCTACGAGAAGGATGTGCCTTTCTACAAGTTCCAGAAACGGTTGATACTCGCCCGCAACGGGCAGGTTGACCCGACGAGCATCGAAGACTACCTTGCAGTAGGCGGTTACAGCGCCCTTTCGAGAAGCCTCTTCCATATGCAGCCGGAAGAAATCATAGATGAAGTAAAGAAGTCCGGCCTCAGGGGTCGGGGCGGGGGGGGGTTCCCCACCGGAATAAAATGGGAATCCTGCCGAAAGGCGCCTTCTGAAGACGGCATTCGATACGTTATCTGCAATGCGGACGAGGGTGACCCGGGCGCTTACATGGACCGCAGCGTTCTCGAAGGAAACCCACACAGCGTAATCGAGGGCATGATTATCGGCGCTTACGCCATGGGCAGCCATGAAGGAATCGTGTACGTCCGGAACGAGTACCCCCTTGCCGTCAAGAACCTGACCATTGCGCTGGAGCAGGCGCGCGAGCTGAGTCTTCTGGGGCGAAACATCCTGGGCAGCGAGTTCGATTTCGACATAACGATAACGCGCGGCGGCGGTGCGTTCATTTGCGGCGAATCCACGGCGCTCATGGCCTCCCTCGAGGGCAACGTGGGCGAGCCGCGAGCAAAGTACGTGCACACTGTAGAAAAGGGCCTGTACGACAAGCCATCAAACCTGAACAACGTCGAGACTTGGGCCAATGTGCCACTGATTATCAACAGGGGCGCCCAGTGGTACAACTCGATAGGCACCGAGGGCAGCAAGGGCACGAAGATATTCTCTCTCGTCGGAGAAATCAACAACACAGGCCTCGTCGAAGTGCCGATGGGCATTACCCTCAAGGAAATTATTTACGACATCGGCGGGGGCGTGCGAGGCGGCAAGGAGTTCAAGGCCGTTCAAACGGGAGGCCCATCCGGAGGCTGCATTCCCGCATCCATGCTGGACCTGACCATCGACTACGACAGGCTCAATGAAGTGGGCTCGATGATGGGCTCGGGCGGCATGATTGTCATGAACGAAGACACCTGCATGGTCGATGTCGCCAAGTACTTCCTGAAATTCACCACCGAGGAATCCTGCGGCAAGTGTATCCCGTGCAGGGAAGGCACCAAGCGAATGCTGGAGATTCTCACCCGGATTACCGAGGGAAAGGGCAAGCCGGACGACATCGCCCTCCTGGAAGAGCTTTCTGACTTCGTCACCGACTTCTCCCTGTGCGCACTCGGTGGTACGGCCGCGAATCCCGTCCTGACAACCTTGAGGTACTTCAGGGATGAATACGAGGCGCACATAAACGAAAAGCGCTGTCCCGCCGGCGTCTGCAAGGCGCTAATTACTTTCTCCATCGACCCGGAGAAATGCACGGGCTGCACTGTCTGCTCCAAAGTATGCCCGGTAGGCGCGGCGACGGGCGAGAAGAAGCAACCCCACGAAATCGACCAGAAGATTTGCATCAAGTGCGGCGCCTGCAGGGAGAGGTGCAAGTTCGACGCCGTGATAGTGGAATAGCTGGAGTGAACGCAATGACTGTCAAGTTCAAAATCAACGGCAAGGAAGTTGAGGCCGAGCCGGGTACGACTATCCTGGACGCGGCAAAGGCGGCGGCAATCGACATACCGACGCTGTGCCATTATGCGGGGCTCGAGCCTTACGGCGCGTGCCGCCTGTGCTCGGTAGAGGTCAGGCGCAGGAACAGGACCAGAACTGTCACGGCGTGTATCTACACGGTCGCGGACGGCATCGAAGTATTCACCGACACAGAGAGAATCCGCCACGGGCGCAAGATGATAATGGAGCTGCTTCTTGCCCGCTGCCCCGACGCACCGGAGATACAGACACTGGCCCGGAAGATGGGCGTCACGGAGGTACGCTTTGCGCAGGAAAAAAAGGACTGCATACTCTGTGGACTGTGCGTACGGGCCTGCCACGAGCTGATGAAATCAGGGGCGATAACCTTCATGGGCCGGGGTATCGAGCGCGAAATCGGCACACCATACGGCGACAAGAGCGATGTGTGCATACAGTGCGGCGCCTGCGCGTTTCTCTGCCCTACCGGCGCCATCTCGCCGGAGAAGACCCGGCAGGAACCCGCAACGCCTATCGGCTCCTCCTTCGATATGAACCTCAAGCAACGCGGCGCCATGGCCTTCGAGAACATGCAGGGATTTCCCCCGGCTCCCGCAATCGACGAGCAGCACTGCGTCCACATGCTCACAGGCAACTGCGGTGTTTGCTCCACCGTCTGCCCTACCGGAGCAATCAACTACGAAGAGAAGGAAGAAGAAGCGGAAATCGACGTGGATGCCGTTATCGTGGCCACGGGCTTCGAGCAGTTCGACGCGGCAAAGCTGCCGCAGTACGGATACGGCAAGATTAAAAACGTGATTACCGGCCTCGAGATGGAGAGGCTCCTTTCCGCAAGCGGTCCGACCGAAGGCCATCTTGTCAGGCTCGACAACCACGAGCCGGCAAGGAAAATTGCATTTCTGCAGTGCGTGGGCTCACGCGACGTCCGCAACAGCAGGTTCTGTTCGAGCGTGTGCTGCATGCACTCGACCAAGCAGGCCATTATCGCCAACGAGCACGACAGGGAGCTTGAATCGTACATCTTCTATACCGATTTCAGGGCAGCCGGCAAGGGTTTCCAGAAATACCAACACCGCGCGATTAACGAAGCAGGGACAACCTATATCCGCGCCAGAGTGGCGGAGATTTCGGAAGACCCGGATGGAAGCCCCGTTGTCTGGTACGAAGACACGACTTCCCGGACCGTGAAGAGCATGAAATTCGACCTCGTGGTGCTGGCGATGAGCCTGATTCCCAGCCCGGGCGCGGTCGAACTGGCCGAGAGGCTGGGAATAGACATAGACGAGTGCAATTTCTTCACGACTGACCGGATGGAACCGGTGAGGACAAGCAGGCCCGGGGTTTTCGCCTGCGGATACTGCCAGGGGCCGCTGGATGTGCCGGAGTCGGTGATGCAGGCCTCGGCGGCGGCGGCGGCGGCGGCGGAGTATGTAGTGCAGAAAGCAGCACCGGAGAAGGCTTCCGTTAAGTAGGAGAAGACCAAATTGGCCCAGGAAGAACCAAGAATCGGCGTAGTCGTCTGCAACTGAGGAACGAACATAGCAGGGACGCTGGACGTGTCCCAACTTGTCGAGTATGCCAAAACACTGCCGGATGTAGTGCACTCGGCGAATTTCCTTTATTCCTGCTCAGCCGACGGGCTGGACAGGCTCAAGCAGATGATTAAGGAGCACGAGCTTAACAGGGTAGTCGTATGCTCGTGCACGCCCAGGACCCACGAGCCGCTGTTCAGGTCAACGTGCGCCGAGGCGGGGCTGAATCCCTTCCTTTATGAACACGTGAATATCCGCGAGCACTGCTCCTGGTGTCACAAGGAAGAGCCGGAAAACGCTCTCGGGCGCGCCCGCGACCAGATTGCCATGGGCGTGGCGCGGGCGGCGCTGCTCGAGCCGCAAATTGAGCCCGAAATCGACGTCGAGCCATCCTCTCTCGTAATCGGCGGAGGCGTTGCGGGCATGAGCGCGGCCCTGCGGCTGGCCAACATGGGCTACCCGGTCACGCTGATCGAGAAAGAAGCGCAGCTCGGCGGCCTTGTCAGCAAGCTCTACAAGCTCTATCCCACCTTCGAAGATGCCGGCGAATTCGTTAGAAAAATGATTGACACGGTCACGAGTCACGACAGGATAACCGTCCTGACCTCCGCAAGGCTGGAGCATCTGAAAGGATACATCGGCAACTACGAGGCGAAAATCTCGCACGAAGGCAAAGAGTCGAACGTCAAGATTGGAACCGTAATTGTGGCCGTGGGCGCTCGCGTTCTCGAGCCGGAAGGCCTTTTCGGCTACGACGGGAAGAAGGTCATCACCCAGCTTCAGTTCGAGGATCTGCTCAAAGCAGGAAAAACAAGCGGCAAGAATATCGTCATGATACAGTGCGTCGGATGCAGGAACGAGGAGCGTGTTTACTGCTCCCGCGTCTGCTGCATGACCGCGATAAAGAACGCCATGCTGGCGAAAGAAGTCGACCAGAGCGGCAAAGTATACATTCTCTACCGCGACCTGATGACTTACGGCGAGGAATACGAGGAAATCCTGCGCAGCTCGAAAAAGCTCGGCGTGCGCTACATCAACTACAGCCCCGAGAATCCGCCCCAAGTGGCCAAGGGCAGCGTCAAGATTTTCCACAACCTCATGGGCCGCGAACTCGACCTGCCCGCCGATTATGTCGTCCTTGCAACGCCCATGATTTCCTACGATGAATCCCTGGAACTCGCCAAAGAACTCAAAGTGCCTCATGATGAATACGGCTTCTTCCTCGAAGCCCACGTGAAGCTTCGTCCAGTCGATTTCGCCACGGACGGCATTTACATCTGCGGGAGCGCGCACTGGCCGAAGGACATTCCCGAGAGCATCTCGCAGGCCTACGCCGCCGCCTCGCGGGCCGCAATACCCATGGCCCAGGGCAGGATAAAGGTCGAGCCCATAACCTCGTGCGTGGACGAGGAAAAGTGCATCGGCTGCGGGCTCTGCGCGAGTAACTGCCCTTACAGCGCCATCGAGATGCTCGAGGAAGGCGTGGCGCGAACGATCGAGGCTTCCTGCAAGGGCTGTGGCCTCTGTGCCGCATCGTGCCCGCAGAATGCAATTACGATGCGCCACTACACCGACGCGCAGCTCGAAGCGGCAATGGGAGTTCTCAGCAGGTAGCGAGACCAGCCATCCCCCATCGGCCTGCTTTCCGCCGACCGGTTATCCCATCTAACTTGTCTGCGCCGCACCAAGGTGGTATACTGCCCGCGTATCAGTAGTCCCGTTCAGCGAAAAGCTGTCAGAGGTATGACATGAAGCTTGAAAGAATGACAAAGAAGCAGCTCCTCGAGGAAGTGACCAGTTTGCGCCGGCGCGTGAGCGAGCTGGAGGCGTGTGACTCGCCCGGAAACAAGGACGAGGTCTGGTTCCGCTCGCTGATCGAGAACAGCGCCTCCGTCTATGCCGTCGTGGATGCACAGGGTCAAACCCTCTACGAGAGTCCATCACTGGAGAAGGTTTACGGATGGAAGCCGGAGGAAATTGTTGGCAAGAACATATTCGACCTGGTGCATCCGGAGGACATGGAGTACGCTGCCGAGAGCTTCCGTGAGCTTCTCGAGAAACCGGGATTTGTAAAAAAGGTGGAGATTCGCTATCGTCACAAGGACGGCTCGTGGTGCACGATAGAAGTATCCGGAGTCAATCTCCTTCACAACCCGGCAGTGGCCGGCGTCGTCCTCACGTCACATGACATAACCGAACGCAGACGGGTAGAACATGCGCTACGCGAGACGGAAGAGAAGTTCCAGACGTTCACAGGCGAATCCGCCTATGCGTATTTCGAGACCGACCTTGAAGGTCGCCTTACGTTTATCAACAAGAGAGTCGAGGAAATCACCGGCCATGCCCCGGAGGAAATCCTCGGCACCAACGTATTTGACCTCGTCATTGAAGAGGACCTTGAAAGAGCCCGAGAGAACCTGGCAAAGGTCCTGACGGAGCCGAACGACGGCCCCAGAGACTACGGCATCAAAGCCAAAGAAGGCAGCGTCAGGGAACTCGAAATCAACACGCTCCCATTGAAAACAGACGGCCGGATTGCAGGATTCATGTCTACGGCTCATGACGTCACGGAACGCAGGCGGGCCGAAGAAGCGCTGCGCGAGACGGAGGAGAAGTTCCAATCGTTTATAAACGAATCAGCCTACGCATACTTCGAAACCGACCTGAAAGGCAACATTACTTTTACCACCAGGCATCTTGAGGACCTGACCGGCTATACAACAGAAGAAATTACCAGGATAAACACCATAGACCTCCTGATTGAAGAAGACCGGGCGCGAGCCCAAGAAAACCTGAAGAGAGTCATTTCCGAGCCGGGAAGAGTGCCCAGAGAATACAGGGCGAAAACGAAACATGGAACCATCCTGCAGGTTGAAGTTACTACTCTTCCGCTAAGAAGAGATGGGAAATTCGTGGGATTCCACTACATGGTACTGGATGTCACCGAGCGCAGGCAGGCCGAAGAAGCGCTTAAGAAGAGCGAAGAGCGCTTCCGGTTGATAGCCGAGAACAGCCCGGATTATATCTTCCATACGAGAAAAGATGGCACGACCGCATACTGCTCGCCGGCAATAGAACGCGTGCTGGGATACAAGCCCGAGGAGAGGCATGGAACGCCTTTCACAAACATTATCTCCCCGCACTGCCTGGAGAGAGCACGCACAATGTTTCAGGAGGTGTTAAAGGGAAATCCCATTAAAAACACCGAAATCGACCTGCTTCACAAGGACGGCAGAACCGTCACTGTCGAAGTCAGCGTGGAACCCATTGTCGAAGAGGGTGGAGTCACCGCCTTGCTGGGCGTTGTGAGAGATGTCACAGAACGCAGGCGGTCCGAGGAAGCGTTGAAGGAGGCTGAGGAAAGGCTCAGCGCTTTTATGGATTCCGCCCCCGATGTATTTGGCGTCATGGACAGCAATCTGAACCTTATTGCACTCAACAAGGCAGGATTGAAGCTATACGGTCATGACGCAAGGAGAGAAGACCTTATCGGCAAGCATGTCAGCGAACTATATCCAACGGCCTTCGAGGAAGGACGGTTCGCAAAGTATACTGAGATACTCGGGGCGAAAACTTCTGTAATTATTAATGATTTAGTGCCTCCCCCTCCGTATGAAAACGCCCGCTGGGCAATACGCGCCTTCAAAGCCGGTAAGAATATCGGAGTTATCATATCAGACATAACGGAGCAGAAAAGAGCCGAAGAAGCGCTCAGGGAGAGCGAAACCAAGTACCGCCTGCTTGCAGAAAACGTCAAGGACGTTATTTGGATGCTCGATTTGAACTTGCACTACACATATATCAGCCCTTCGGTTGAACGCCAGAGAGGCTTTACGGTTGAAGAGGCGATGAAACAGAAAATGAAGGATGTTATGACACCTGCTTCCCTGGAAAAGGCAGTTAAGCTGTTTCGCGAGGAGCTATCGGTCGCGCACAAAGACAAAGATTACATCTCGCAACGGCTTGAGCTTGAAGTCAGGTGCAAGGATGGCTCAACGATATGGACCGAGGTACATGCGAACTTCCTGCGCGATGACAGCGGTGAACCCGTCGGCATACTCGGCGTAAGCCGCGACATTACCGACCGCAGGAAAGCCGAGAAAGCGCTGCAAGAGAGCGAGCTGAAATACAGGATGCTGATAGAAAACACAAATGACATCGCCTATACGATGGATGCACAGGGTTCTCTGGTTTTTATCGGTCCGCAGGTACGGCGCTACGGCATCGAGCCCGAAGATGCGCTTTCAGCCGGTTTCTGGGAGCATATCCTGCCGGAAGACAGGGATAAACTTTCAGCCGACATTGAGCAAACGCTCACAACCGGGAGAGAGTTCCCGTCCGAGTTCAGGCTGCTGGACAAAGAGGGGCGAGTCCATTGGATGGAGGAGCACGGCAAGGTCCTGAGAGATGAATCTGGACAAGTAGCAGGCATCTCGGGCATGTTGCGTGATATCACCGAGCGCAAGCAGGCTGAAGAAGCTCTCAGGAAATCAGAGGAAAACTGGCGCTCGCTGGTTGAGAATGCCCCCAACATCATTATGATGGTGGACCGCACGGGCACTATCATTTTTATTAATCACACCGTGGCGGGCCTGTCTATCGAAGAGACAATCGGACGCAATCAATACGAATACATTGAACCCGAGCATCACGACATTGTGAAGCATACGATAGAAGAGGTTTACAAAACGGGACAGCCCGGCAGGTATCAGATACGGGGCGTCGGACCTGATGGTTCCACCTCCTGGTATGAGACGAACGTCAGCCCGGTAAAGAGCGACGACAAGGTCATGGCTGTTACTCTTATCATCACCGACATCACCGAGCGCAAGCAGGCCGAACAGGCGCTGCAGCAGAGCGAGAGCAAGTACCGGACTCTGATTGAGAACCTTCCACAAAAGATATTTATCAAGGACAGAAATGCCGTATATGTCTCTTGCAACGAAAATTTTGCGCGCGACCTCGGCATCATACCAGACGAATTCGCAGGCAAGAGGGACTATGACTTCTTCCCGAAGGAACTGGCCGATAAGTACCGTACGGACGACAGAAGAGTCATGGAGACTGGAAAGACGGAGGACATAGAGGAGGAGTATATAAAGGACGGCGTGGTGACGTGGGTAAACACCGTTAAAACGCCGGTCAGAGACGACCAGGGCAACGTCGTAGGCATACTGGGGATTTTCTGGGACATCACCGAACGCAAACGGGTCGAAAACGCCCTGAAGGAGTCAGAGGAGAAATGGCGTTCGCTTGTGGAAAACGCGCCCAGCATTATCATAATCGTGGACCTGGAAGGCATTATCCAGTTCCTCAACCGGACCGTGTCTAGCCGCACAATAGAACAAACTATCGGAACCAGGATTTACGACTATGCCTCTCCCGAATATCACGACACAATCAGAAGCGTTGTCGAAGAAGTTATTCATTCCGGCAAACCGGGGCGCTACGAGACGAAAGGAGAAGGCCCCGACAGGCACATGTCATGGTACGAGACGCAAGCGGGCCCAATCAAGAGCGGCGAACAGGTCGTTGGCGTAATACTGGTGAGCAAAGATATTACGGAACAAAAGCAGGCCGCCAGGAGGCTTGCGGAAGCCCAGGAAGAGGAGCGCAGCAGGCTTTCCGGCCAATTACACGACGATGTGGGCCAACTGCTCACACTGTCAAAAATCAAGGTGGACAGGCTTCGCGATGCCCGGTTCGGAGACATGGCGGAAATCACCAAGGAACTCTCGGAAGTAAGCGGTCTGCTTACCGACATACTCGAGAAGACACGCGACCTGTCGCAGGCTCTGCACCCTCCCCTGCTCGACCAGTTCGGCCTCGTGTCTGCACTGAAGGCACTCGCGGCTGAATTCAGACGCAACACCGGCATAGACGTCACGGTAGAGGTCGGTAAGACTCTCGCCGAAGTGCCCGGCGATGCCTCGGTTCTGATATACAGAGTAACGCAGGAAGCCCTCACAAACGTTGCGAAGCACGCCAACGCAGACAGGGCGAGCGTATCCGTCGATGTAGGCGACGGCCAAGCGGAACTGGAAGTAATTGACAATGGAAAGGGTTTCGATGTGACCGAGCTTGAAAGCCGCATTGACTGCCTCGGCGTGAGAAACATGCGGACGAGAATAGCCAACTCCGGCGGCGTATTCTCAATTACTTCCAGAATATCTGAAGGTACGACCGTGCGCGCGATAATACCTATCACGACACAGGAATGAACGCGGGGCTGCGGAGCAGCGGCCCCAGGGAAAATGAGGTTCGTATGGCGGAAGAAAACGAGAAAGCCCAGAATCAGAAGCAGGAACGCCTCCGGGACAAGCTCAGGCAGCCAGATAGCAGCCTGTCCAGAATTGTCCCATTCATAGGCATTGCTGCCGTTCTGGCGCTCGGCGGCGTGACCGTGCTCGGGGTCATGATGCTCGACACGCTGTCACGGCGGAGCGCCCATAACGAAAACGCAGACGATGACATAACGGGCGAACTGAGCGACATGAGCGAAAGAATACGCAAGCTCGAACTCGCCCAGAAAAAATTGGAGAGTAAGCTCTCTTTCGTTTCCGCGCTCGCAAACAGGCTCTACGCAAGCAGGCCGCTGACCGACATGGACAAGAAACTTGCGAAGCTCTACACGCTTTCGCCCGAAGAGCTTCTAAAACGCGGTCTCCAGGCGGAGAGAACGGGCCAGGAGCGGCCTGGCTTATATTATGAGGTGCTGTTGAACAGCCATCCAGACTCCCGGCACGCCGCGACTGCAATGCTGCATCTGGGCGCTCTGCGGACGCGCCTTGGAGACTACGAGGAGGCTGTCAAGCCACTCGAAGCTTATCTCGACAAATACGGAAACGAGTCATCATATGACACGGCACGCGTGCATTATTACCTCGCCCTGGCCGTCACCAGCCTCGACAGGAAGAAGGAGGCCGCCGAGCACTTCAGCAAAGCGCTGGCAGGCTTCCCGAAGCTTGATATCCTGCGGGCCGATGCCCATTTCAATCTCGCGGAGACTTACCGCCAGCTCGGCGACAGGAAGAAAGCCGAAGCTGAATACCAGGCGGTTCTTGACGAGTTTACCGGTGACAGGCGAGCCGCCGACATGCTGGAGCTGACTGAATACAGGCTGAAATCCCTGAAAGAAGGAAGAGAATAGCATCGCGCCGCGCAAGCACAATCATGGCAGGCAGACAGGCGACTGGCAGAAGTACAGGGTCCACGGTGTCGATTGCCCCGACTGCGCTCTCAAGCTCGAGAAAGCCCTTAAAAAGCTCGGCAGCGTCGGTGATGCGCACCTCTCGCTGGGCTCCGGCGAGCTTGCGGTTCGGTTCACCGGACAGGATGCTCCCGGCGCGGTGGAAACCGCCGTCAGGCGTCTCGGCTACGATATCACCGAGCCGGGGAAAGCCGGCCGGAAGTCTTCAATCTTCAGAATCGATGACATGGACTGCATCGAGGAGTTCAAGCCAATCCACGGCAAGCTCGACGGCGTTCCGGGCGTTATTGAGGTGACTCCCGACTACGTCGCGAGAAATCTGCGCGTAGTCCACGATTCGGACACAATAGACGAAGAATCCATACGGGAGCACATAAAACAGACCGGCTTCGAAGCCCGGCTCGTCCGGCACGGTACCGCATCTGTCGCTTCACCTGTGCGCCGCAAGAAGCTTATCCTGACCGTGGTGTCGGGCATTCTCTTCGGAACAGGCCTTTTGCTCTGGGCGCTGGGCGTCGAGTCAGCTTACTCCGTCGTTTGCTATGCCGGGTCAATTGTCATAGGCGGCGCTTACATCGCAAGGGGAGCTTACTACTCTGCGCGCAATTTCTCTTTCGACATGAATTTCCTTATGACCGTTGCAGTCATCGGAGCCGCTGTAATAGGCGAATGGACCGAGGGTGCGGCAACCGTGTTCCTCTTCTCGGTGGCGCTTCTTCTCGAAACGTTTTCCCTGGACAGGGCCAGAGATGCAATCAAGTCGCTCATGCAGCTTGCGCCGGAATCGGCTACCATCAGGACATCCGAAGGCGAGAAGAACGTTCCCGTGGAAAATGTGGCGGTCGGGGATACAGTAATCGTGCATCCGGGCGACAAGGTCCCGCTCGATGGTATTGTGACATCGGGAACTTCCGAGGTGGACCAGTCGCCCATTACCGGCGAGTCCATGCCCGTTCTCAAGGAATCCGGAGCCGAGGTTTTCGCCGGTTCATTCAACAGGCAGGGCGTGCTCCAGATAGAAGTAACGCGCGAAGTCCGCGACAGCACGCTCTCGCGCATTGCAGAACTCGTCGAAGAGGCTCAGGCTAAACGTGCCGCATCGCAGTCATTCATCGACCGGTTCGCCTCGATTTACACGCCGGTCGTCATTCTGCTCTCGGTGGCGACCTGCCTCGTGCCGTGGCTGCTACTGGGCGGCGAATTTCAGGTCTGGTTCTACCGCGCCCTGGTCATACTCGTAATCTCATGCCCCTGCGCGCTTGTCATAAGCACTCCCGTCACAATGGTCTGCGCCCTCGGACAGGCAGCGAGAAACGGGGTGCTGATAAAGGGCGGCCTGTACCTCGAAACGGCGGCAAAGCTTGACACCATCGTTTTCGACAAGACTGGCACGCTCACAACCGGCGCACCATCCGTGACGGGAATTGCAGCCTTCGGCTCCGTCACGGAAAAGGACCTGTTAAAAGCCGCCGCTTCCGCAGAAGCCAATTCGGAGCATCACCTGGGACGTGCAATTGTAGAAGAAGCCAGAAGAAGGAACATCGAGTTCGAAGCGGCGCAGGATTTCGCGGCAGTTCCCGGCATGGGCGCGGTCGCCGTCATCAGCGGGCGGGAATGGCTCGTGGGCAGCGAGCGCATGATGAAAGAGAAAAATGTCGATTTCGCTGAAGCCAGAGAGGCGGCGGTGAAATTCGAATCGGAGGGTCGCACCACCGTACTCGTCGCCACCGACGGGGCTGTCGTCGGCACAATCGCGATTTCGGATACAATACGAACAGACGCGCCCCTCGCGCTTCAACGCCTGCGCTCGTTCGGCATCGGCGGCTTCGCAATGCTCACGGGAGACAACGAAGGAGCGGCGCGCGCAATCGCATCGAAACTCGGGATAGAGCGTTGGGAAGCCGGGCTGCTGCCGCAGGACAAGGTCAGCGCCATCGAGAAAATGGCCGCTTCGGGCGGCAACATCGCCATGGTCGGCGATGGCGTCAACGATGCCCCCGCCCTGGCTGCATCGAGCCTTGGGGTCGCCATGGGCGCGGGCGGCAGCGATACAGCTCTCGAGACGGCCGACGTCGCGCTCATGGCCGACGACCTAACCAAACTGACATACGCAGTGCGAATCGGGCGCAGGGCCGTCTCCATAATCGGGCAGAATATCGCCCTGGCGCTCTCTTTAAAGCTCGCGTTCCTGGCGCTCGCGCTGTTGGGACTGGCTAACCTCTGGATGGCCGTCCTGGCCGATATGGGTGCATCGCTGGTGGTCGTATTCAACGGCATGCGGGCACTTCTTCTCAAGCACCTGCCGCGCGAAAACCGGGGAGAACAGCCGGAAAGCCCGGGATAGGGCGTGACTGGCGGCGGGCAATCTGATAGGATAGCCGGGCCGAATCACAAGGACAACAAGCAGCCAATGGACAGCAAGAAAGCATTCATTCTCCTCATGGGCGTGGTCAGCGGGATAATTTTCGTCCTGACGCTCGACGTATTCACAAAGCAATTCCCGGCAAGGCTGCGCTATCATTTCACCGCGTGGAAAACGGCCCGATATGACGTAAAGGCCAAGGTGGACCTGCTGACCGTGCTGGAGAAGCAGGGACGCAAGGTGCCCGTCAGGTACGTCTATACCGAGGATATGGACTTGAACTTCTACTATTACCATGCTCCCCGTACCGGGCGCCTCAGCGTGATGATGGAGAGACTGACGAGGAGTATTGCGCCTGAAGCGATAACGGTGGACGGCAGGGATGAGACTAAAAAGCTGGGGCCCGGCTTTGCCAGGCGCCTGCCGGCGCCATGGTACGAATTCCTCGACTTCGACGCGCACGGCGCGCTGAAGTGCCAGAGGCGCGGAACATCCATAAGGGACATGATTTTCTCGACCTACTGCGTTCGACGCCTGCCCAAGAAAATTATCTACACCGGTGACACTTGGTCGGGCGAGGTAGATGCGGGCACCCTTCTTACCACGTACACCTGGGAATTCGACAACCTGGAGATTTCCGGGGACAAAGTACAGCTCGCCGAAATCGCCGGCTCGGGAGAATTCTTCGGGAAAAAACCTGGAGGCGGCAGAAGCACCAGCATGGGCTCGTATACGTTCTCCTACACACTCGGGGTCGGGCGCAACGAGGGTTACATGAGGCGAGCTAAAGGCTCCTTCGACCTGCAATCGCGCGAACTCGGCGCGGGCGCAAGCTACCGTGAGGAATTTACGCAGGAGCTTGTGTCAATGGATGACATAGACCAGCACGCACGCCAAGGCATGGCGGTGCAGCTCGAAGCGCTCAGGGAAATCTTCACCGAACACGACATGGGCGATGCCAAGGCGTTCCACGACGGCCTCCGGTCGTACCTGCGCAGATACCAAAACTCCCCTCTGTGGGACAACCTTTTTACCATTCTCAACGACCTCAGAGTCAAGTGCGAGCTGGAGCCGCTGACGAAGGAGAAACTCCTCGAAAACGAGGATTCCGGCAAGCCGAAGAACGAGTGACAACAGCCTCTCCAATTCGCCGGACAAAAAAAGCCCGGGGCGCGAAGCCCCGGGCTCGTGCTTTGCGAATCGTTGCTACGGGACAATCGTACACATCATTTCCCAGAAGTCCTCGTAGAATCCGCAACCGAACTCCTTGCAGTCGGGACTCATCAGAATATCATCCCAGAGCGCGGGAATGCTCTGGATTGCCGCAAGAAACTGGCTCGGACTGGTGCAGTTCTCCATACCCATGGCCATGGCTGATGCCGAGATAACGAAGCCGGTTGCGGGGTCTGCATCAAAATCCATGAGCTGCTTTTTCTCCGTGGTAGCGTCATCGTACCACGAGACTACGGAACCATCGGGTTTGACCAGCGTGCCGCCCTGGTCTCCCACGAAAACGAGTGCGCAGTGCTCCTCGCACGCGTTGGCCCACGAAGGCATCCATTTCAGCGCATCCAGAGGCGTAGCGGCATTGTCGCGCGCGGTGTTAATCTGCTGCCATACCCATCGCGGACCCTGGGAGGCGTCAATGCTGTACTGCTCGGACGCAACGCTGCTTTCGTTCCCGGCCGTGTCCTTGGCATAAGCCTTTACCCACAGGTGGCCGCCGGTCCACGTGAGCGTTACAGTCCCATCACCGGGTCCCGAGCCCATCGACGCGGTCTTGGGGTCAGCCGGCTCGGTGCCATCTTCAGTGTAAGTGTAGTAGACCGTAATCTGGTCGGGCGTGTCGATGTTATCCGTCGCAGTAATCGTAATCGGGTTGGCCTCGCTTACATCCGCGAAAGTTCCACCATCCGGACTTATTATGACCGTCGGTGGATGGATATCAGGCCTGAAAGTGTATTGCGAAGTATTGAACGGGTATTCCTGCTCCATGTTGTGAGTGGTCGGGTCCTGGTACCAGGCGAAATACTTGACGATGAAAGTGCTGTTGTAGTAGCTCGTGTCAAGCGTGAACGGCGTGGCCGAATTGTAGATACTGGATGTGAAGCCGGGGTCCCCGGGAACATTCCCGGGCCCTGAGCTGGCTGTGTAGTAAATCTTTGCCCCGGCACGGTTTACCGTCAGCCTGATTTCGAACCCGGAGTCAAGCTCCTGATTCTCCCTCGTGGCGCCCTGGGGCGAAGCCGAACTCTTCAGATTCAGAACACCTCCCGTTACTACAGGAGCGTCATCGTCCTTCTTGCTCGAGCATCCCACACTTACAAACAGTATCAGTGCCGCAACTGATACAATTGCTAACCATCTCTTCATGTCCACAACCCCCCATTCAAGACATACCACCAGCGTTTTAAGTTATGACGATAAAAAGCGGACCGTTCCCTGCATTAATTTAAATAGTAGGCTGCATTTTTCGACTTGTCAAACCAAATTGCGCAATAAGGAAGATGTGACGGCACATCAGGTTTGCGCTATCAGGAAGCTGTGCGCCGCATCCAGCACCCCACGCAGGTTGTCGAATATTATGCGTTTTCGCGCATTTTCTATGGCAAACCAGTCGTACTCCGAATGCTCCACCGAGATTGTCACGTCGCGGGAAGCAGCCCGCGCCAAGAAATATCGCACCGTCTTGTGGAATTCTCTTCCATTGCGCATGAACCGGTAGGCTATGGTCTGCTCGAAACCTGCCGGCATGTCGAAATCGTATATGCCCGTTTCTTCCAGCAGTTCTCTTCGCGCCGCCTGCAGGTCTCTCTCATCTGAATCGAGCTTGCCTTTGGGAAAACCCCAGTACCCATCGCTCGAACTCCTTAGCAGGAGATAAAGAGGCCCATCCGAGTCGAGGAAGTATATTACGAAACCTGCCGCGCGCTCTTCCATGCCGACATTCTACGTCTTCAGGACAAGCTGTTGAAGGTAAAATACCACGCCATCACGATTTTCTCTTGAGGACTGCCCGGAGGCAGATAGAATGGCAACTGAAACAAGCAAGCATGCTATTATTGCACTCTATCCCGGAGGAGATAATGGGCGCACCCTGGCTGAACCTCGGCGAGATTTTCCGGGTAAACGCGAGGAAATATCCGGACCATATCGCCTTTTTCGATTCCGAGCGAAGATACACTTTCCCTGAAAGCAACAGGCGCGTAAATCGGCTCGCCAATGCGCTGCTCGACATGGGGCTTGCCAAGGGAGACAAGGTCTCGTGCCTGCTCGAGAACTGCACCGAAATCTGCGAACTATATATCGCATGCGCGAAAACGGGGATTGTGCTCAACCCCATCAATTTCCGCCTCATAAGCAGCGAGGTGCAGTATATCTGCGACAACGCGGACGCGAAGGCTTTCTTTGTTCATCATGAGTTCCTCCCGGTAGTGGACCCGGTGCGCTGGCAGCTGCCGAAGGTCAAGCACTACATGTGCATCGGCGGCGAGGCCGGAGACTACGAGGAATACGAGGCCCTGCTGCAGCGCTATCCGGAAACCGAGCCCGAAGCGGACGTCGCGCCCGAGGACACGTGGATTCTGCTGTATACTTCCGGCACCACCGGCAAGCCGAAGGGCGTGGTGCGCTCGCACGAGTCTTATGTCGCCTTCTACCTGATAAACGGCGTTGACTTCGGCTTCACCGAGCATGATATCTGCCTGAACGTTATGCCGCTCTGCCACGTCAATTCGACGTTCTTCTCCTTCGCGTTCACCTACGTCGGCGGGTCGGTATACGTCCACCCGGCCCGCGGGTTCGACCCGCTGGAACTCCTGCGCGAAATCGAGAAGTCGAAGGCGACCTTCATATCGCTGATACCGACCCACTATAATCTCATCCTCAATGTGCCCGAAAAAGAAGCGAAAAAGTGCGACGTGTCGTCCATCAGGAAGCTCCTGTGTTCGAGCGCGCCGGGCCCGAGGGAACTCAAGCTGGGCATCATGGAGTTTTTCAAGGATGTCGAGCTGTACGAGGGCTACGGCTCGACGGAAGCGGGCATCGTGACCGTGCTCAAGC
The DNA here is from genome assembly GCA_964641955.1 of uncultured Planctomycetota bacterium. Lineage (GTDB taxonomy): Bacteria > Planctomycetota > SKW154 > SKW154 > DAOVDS01 > CAZXNM01. The sequence goes on along the minus strand of CAZXNM010000021.1, from coordinate 60,248 downwards.
CGCACGAGCAGCTAACAAAGCTCGGCTCGATAGGCAAGGAGTCCTGTGGCACCGATATCGTCAAGATACTCGACGAAAACGGTAGTCCCGTCCCCGCCGGGGAGGTCGGCGAGCTTTACTCGCGGGGGCCGATGCTCTTCGACGGCTACTACAAGCTTCCCGAGAAGACGGCTGAATCGTTCCGCGACGGCTGGTTCACTGCCCGGGACATGGCCCGGGAGGACGAGGATGGCTATCTCTATATAGTTGACCGCAAGGACAACATGATAATCACCGGCGGCGAGCACGTATACCCGACAGAGGTCGAGGCGGTAATCTCGACGCATCCGGCGGTTCTCGACGTCGCGGTCATAGGAATCGAAGACCCCAAGTGGGGCGAGGCCGTCAAGGCTGTAGTGATTCTCAAGGATGGCCAGACATGCACGGACAAGGAGATTGTCGAGTTCTGCCGGGGCAAGATTACCGCCTACAAGAAGCCAAAGTCGGTTGACTTCATAGCCGCCGATGAGATGCCGCGAACGGCAACCGGCAAGATTCTCCACCGCAAGCTCCGCGAGCGCTACGGCGCGCAGTAGAAGGAGTCACTCGTGAGCAACGAGGTCCACGTTAGCGAAACGCTCTGCAAGGGATGCGATATCTGCGTCGAGTTCTGCCCGAAAAAAGTATTCGAGTCCTCGACCGAAGTGGGGCCGCGCGGGTACTTCGTGCCGGTCGCCGCAAGACCGCAGGACTGCTCGGCCTGCATGCTCTGCGAACATCTCTGCCCCGAACTGGCTATAACTATCGTAGTCGGGAAGAAGCGCAAGAAAGCCGCAAAGAAAGCCTGAGGCGCACGAAGGGAATGTAGTCTTGACGGAAACGGGCTTGTCGCGGGCGCCTGCGCGCCGAGGCATCGCAAATGCAATCCTGAGTTACTTCTCCTTCCGAAGAGAAGCACCCTTCTACGCCCGATATACACTTTTTCACCACCAGCTCGCCGGCATTCTCGAAGGTTTGTGCGCGGGCATAGTAGGCCTGAATATTTTCATCGCCAAGAAGACGCTGGTCGCCGCCGACTGGGAGATATCAGCGCTAAATGCCCTGCCCGGCACGGTTCTGATGTTTTCTTCCCTGTGGGCACAGTTCATGACGGACAGGAACAATTCCAGGTTCATTATCTTCGCGGGGATACTGGGCCGCCTTACACTTCTCGCGTTTCTCATGATAAGCTCATCGTTTCCGCTTCTGGTCATGGTGGTGCTGCTCAATCTCATGCACGGGGTCTTCATGCCGGCGCAGAGCAGAATATTCCAGGCGAACTACACTAATCAAATGAGAGGCAGAGCCGTCTCGCTCGTGCAGTCCCGAACGATGCTGGTCACCGCGCTCGTCGCCTTCGTTGCCGGCAAGCTCCTGGACTACAGGCCTTATTCATTCCAGTGGCTTTTCCCGGTCGCCGGCCTGTTCGGCTTCTGGGCCTACTACCGCTTTACGCTGATTGAGATGCGGGGCGGAGGCGCGCGCCAAGTGGAGCGCAAGAAAGTTTTTCCCTTCTCCGACTTTTTCTCGATACTCGGGAAAGACAGGCGGTTTCTCTGGTACGAAGTGTTTTTCTTCATGTACGGGCTCGGCTTCATGATAACCAATCCGCTGGTGTATTACCTCTTTGTGGATAATCTCGGCATGACATATGACGATGCGGCAGGCTCTTACCTGGTTGTGCCACAGTTCATTATGCTGATTTTGACGCCGCTGTACGGGCGCCTCATGGACCGCATCAACCCGATTCGCCTGTGCGCCATCGCGTTCGCCTTTCTTGCTCTATGGCCGCTTACACTGGCCTTTACTACCAGAGTCGGGCACGCATACGCCGGATTCGTATTCTATGCCCTGGGCATGGCGGCAGTTCAGGTTACCTGGACGCTCGGTGCGCTGTTCTTCGCCCCCGCGCGCGAAGCGCAGAAGTACCACTCGATACACGTAACGCTTGTGGGGCTGCGGGCTTCTTTCGTGCCCTGGCTGGCCGTTATGGTGCTTAGGCCCCTGGCTGGCCTTCGGATATCTTTTCTGGTCGGTTTTGGGTTCTTCGCGGTGGCGGCAGTCTTCATGCTCCTGCTTCACTTGCGAACATCGCACGCGCAAGCCGACGAAGAGGCTCCAGGAGAGCGCATCGAACCTTAGAGCAGCGAACGGACCTCTTTGGCAATGCCCTCACCGTCGAGGCAAAGCGAGGCGAGCAGCGCGCTTCGCGGGCCGTGCTCCACGAAGTTGTCGGGAATTCCCAGGCGGTGCAGCCTGCGTGTATCGAGGCCCTTCTCCGAGAGAAACTCCAGCACCGCGCTGCCGAACCCGCCGGCGAGCGCATGGTCCTCGACGGTGACAACGTGCCTGTGCTTGCGGACGAGGCGGCTTATCAACTCCTCATCGAGCGGCTTGGCGAAACGCGCATCCGTGACAGTGACCTTCACGCCGCCCGAACCGAGAATGTCCGCCGCAGCAAGCGCATGCTCCACTTCGGAGCCGTATGCGAGGATTGCAGCGCTCGATCCGTTTTTAAGGACTTCTCCCCTGCCTGCCTCGAAGCTCTCCTCGGCAAAGCCAAGCTCATCCTCGGGGCAAGAATCACGCGGGTAGCGGATTGCCAGCGAAAGGCCCTGTTCGACCCCGAGCTTCATGAGGGGATAGATGTGCGCACCCCTTGCCGGAGAACTCAGGCACAGGCCCGGAATGTGCCGCATGTACGAAATGTCGAACACCCCGTGATGCGTGGGACCGTCCGCGCCGACCAGGCCGCTGCGATCGATGCAGATGAGGCACGGTATGTGGTTGAGCGCTATCTCGTGGAAAAGCTGGTCGTATCCTCTCTGAAGAAAAGTCGAGTAGACCGCGAACACGGGGACAAAGCCGCTCCTGGCAAGTCCAGCGGCGAGCCCGAGCGCGTGCTGCTCGCATATTCCGACATCGAAGTAGCGCCCGGGATATGCCTTCTGAAAATCTGCAAGTCCCGTCCCATCGGGCATTGCGGCCGTTATCGCCACGACCTTCGGATGCTCGCGCGCCAGCCTGAGGATTGCCTTGCTGAAAGCCACGGTATACGAAGGGCGCTTTTTCGTCTCTCGCGGCGAGACGACCTTGCCACGGCTCGTCGGCAGAAAATTCGAGGCGCTGTGAAACTGCGCGGGATCCTCCTCGGCTTTGTCGAAGCCTTTTCCCTTTTTCGTCAGGACGTGCACAAGCTGCCTGCCGCCCCGGCGCCTGGCTCTGCCCAGCACGTCTACCAGCAGCTCCACGTTGTGCCCGTCGAAGGGGCCGTAGTAGTCGAATCCGAGTTCCTCGAACAGGTGCCCGGGCATGACGCTTGAACGAAGCGCCCCGAGTATCCGCTCAATTGCGCTGTCAACCTGCGAGCCAACGAAAGGCACACTGCGCACGAGGTCGTGGATGTCTTTCTTGAGGTCCGTGTAGAGCGACGAGAACCGCAGCTTGTTGAAATAGGCGCTGAGCGCGCCGACGGTCGGCGAAATGGACATCTCGTTATCATTGAGAACGACAATCAGGTCGTCGGCGACGTGCGAGGCGTTGTTGAGCGCCTCGAACGCCATCCCGGCACCCAGGGAGCCGTCCCCGATGACCGCGATGATACTCCGGTCCCTCCGGCTGATTGCATCGCCCGCGGCGATTCCGAGCGCGGTCGAAATCGAGGTGCCCGCATGGCCGGCCATGAAGACATCCTGGTCGCTCTCGGCGGGATTGGAAAAGCCGGAAGGCCCGGCTGGTCGGCGCAGGTTCCGGAAACTTTCCTTCCGTCCAGTCAGAATCTTGTGGGTATATACCTGGTGGCTGACATCCCAGATAAGCCGGTCCTCTGAAAAGTCGAACACGTAATGGAGGGCGATTGTCAGCTCCACTACGCCGAGGTTGGAGGCGAGGTGGCCCCCCGTCTGGTGTACGACTTCCGATATGTAATCCCTAATCTCTGCGGCAAGCTTGCGAAGTTCGCGGCGGGGTATCTCTTTCAGGTCATCAGGCTCGTTTATCTTGTCGAGGTACGCATAATCCATACGACATTCAGCAACCTTCCCCCGGCTACTTCATCCCCGAAATCCAGTCGGGCATCTCCACTCCCTCGGCCTCGAGCATTTCCTTGAACTTCTGCGGCGAGACCTTGGTCTGCATGTGCAGGAGCCACTGGAGCCTCTTGAGCCCCTCCACCCGGAGAAGGTACTTGCGCTGCCCTTCCATCACCTGTTCCTTCAGCCACCCCTTGGCATAATAGCGCTTCAGGCGTCCGTCGGCCGCGCTGCGCCCGATTTTCAGGGCCTTGGCAAGGTCAGCGGCATCGACGAACCTGTTCGCCGACCTCGACCTCTTCTCGATGTAGTCAAGAGTCTCGAACTGAATGTTGCACAGGCGAATCAGGAAATCTTCTTCCATCTTTCTTCGCTCCCGTTTCAGTCAAGCTTGAGTTCTGCCGGGTCGGGCAGGTCTTTAAGCGACTTCAGGCCGAACTGTTCGAGAAAGCGCTTCGTAGTCCCGTACAGCAGTGGTTTGCCTATACTTTCTTCCCTGCCGACGACTTTCACAAAGTCCCGCTCGATTAGCGCCCTTATTATGTCGCCGACGCTGACTCCGCGTATGTTCTCGACATCGGCGCGCTTGACGGGCTGCTTGTATGCGATAATCGCCAGCGTCTCAAGCGCCGCCCTCGACAGGCCCTGGTCGCGCTTTTTCGCGGAGTCGGATTTCAGCTTTCTGACGTATCCGGCGTACTCCGGGGCTGTGAGGAACTGGTATCCGCCGCCGAGTTCGACGAGGCGGTATCCCCGCTCGCCGGACACAAGCTCATCCTGAAGGCTCCTGAGCGCCGTCCGGACTTCCTTTCTGTCCGCCTCCTTGTCGAGCATGCGACAGAGGCGGTCCAGCTTCACCGGCTCCGAAGAAGCCATTATCACGGCTTCGAGTATTCTTGTAAGTTTGCTGTCATCCATTTCTGCAGCGGGGAATTATATTGCGCTTCCGCGGTCGCTTCAACCATTTTCCGCCGCGTGCAGCGGTCGCTCGACTCGACAGGCACTAATACGGATAATCGAAAGCCCCCGGGTCGAGTTCGGTTACACGCCTCGCGCCGGTGATATCGAATTTAACGGTGTGCTTCCCATCGCCCTGCCCTATTATTGCGCCGCCCGTGGAGGGGGTTGCGTCGCGGCTGGCTGCATCCCACGTGACGTTCTCGAAATCCACAAGCCCGTTCCCCGTAACATAGCCGCCAGTCGCTCCAGACACGGATCCCAGCACGACGTTGCCGGAGATGTCAACTCCGGTAGACCCGTTGGGAAACCTGATGGACTCGGCATCTCTGCTGTAGACGACGTTGTTGGCGAATACCATGCCGCGGCGGTCGTTCCAGCTCGAGAGGTTCGCCCCCCGCCCGGTGTTGATGACGGTGTTGTGCACGAACTCCAGATTGCACGTATTCCCCTGGTGGTCGTGGCTTGAGAAAGCAGTCCCGCCGGACATAATCAGATTGTTGCGCACAATCGCCTCGCCCTGGACCTGCATTGTGTTGTCGTTCGAGTTGTATATTGTGTTTCGTTCAATAAGGTTGATGCCTTTCGCGTCAGTACCGTAGGCGAGTATGCACGGGTAATTAGTGTCGTGCACGTGGTTCTCGGCAATCCAGTTGTTGTACGACCCCTGCTTGACTTCGATACCGTCGCCCTGCGTTCCCCCGCAGTCGTGGACGTGATTGAGGGCAACAATCGAATAGGACATTCTGTGTGCTGAGTTATTGGCACCGAGATACATGCCCTCGCACGTGTCATCGGAGCCTCCGGGGAAAGCTATTTCGTTTCTGGTGATATAGAGATAGCTGGCGTCTGCGCTGTTCGCCGCTATCCCTACGCCATCCCCGTGATGGATGTGGCACTGGTCAATCCATACGTTGGAGCAGTCGTAGAGCTTGATAAGGTCGTCTCCGCCCGTAATCTCAAGCCCCCGGAAGCATACGTATTCGGTGCGGCTGCTCGATCCGACGTTTATGACATTCTGGCCGTTATCCGGTCTCGTCAGCACCGGCGCGGCGCCCGCTGCAGCCACAATCCAGATAGGAGCCTTCCTCGTGCCCTGCAGCACGATGTTGAACCACCTGTTTATGGAGTACGTCCCGTCGCCGATTTCGAGCTTCTGCCCGGGCTGCAGCGCGAGTATCGCGTCGGCGAGCGCGGAGCCGTTCTGCTCGTCCGTCAGTCCTCCATCGTAGCTGAAAGGGATAACTTCAGCCGGCTCGACATCCTGCCATGGCGGGAAGTACGAGTTGGTCTCCCATGGCCTGAGCGGGCGAAAGACCTCGCCATCCGAGCCTGCGCGACAGCCGCTTACGGCAATGACGCAAACCGTCGCCAGCAGTCCGAGAACTGCCACAGTGCTATATAATCTCATCTCTAATCCGCCTTCTTCATTGTCTTGCTTTTCCCGTCGTAGTATATATTCTTGAACATGGCTTGGCAACACTGTGAAACGCAACAACATCTCAGGGCAGCCGAATGAAACTAAAATTCAACATACGAGAGACATATTCGACCCTGCTCGAGCATTTCGGACCGCAGCACTGGTGGCCCGGAGACACGCCGTTCGAAATCACCGTCGGCGCCATACTTACACAAAACACGAACTGGGGAAACGTGGAAAGAGCAATTTCGAACCTGAAGAATACCCATGTTCTTGCACCACGCAAGCTCCACGCGCTGCCGGAGAAAACGCTCGCCGGGCTCATACGCCCCAGCGGCTACTTCAACGTGAAGGCGAAGCGCCTGCGTGCGTTCCTGTCGCTTCTCTGCGGGAAGTACCGCGGCTCACTCAAGCGAATGTTCAGGCTGCCGCTTGCGGAGTTGCGGGAAGGACTTCTTTCGGTAAACGGCATTGGCGAGGAGACCGCCGACTCGATTATCCTTTATGCTGCAGAAAAGCCCACATTCGTCGTTGACGCCTACACGAGGCGAATTCTGTCAAGACACAGGCTGTGCAACCCGAAGGCTGCCTATGCAGAGGTCAAGGAAGTGTTCGAATCCAGGCTCAAGCCGGATGTGAAGATGTTCAACGAGTATCACGCGCTACTTGTCCGCCTCGGCAAGGAATTCTGTCGCTCGCGAAATCCCCTCTGCTCCGAATGCCCGCTTCAATCTTGACAATCCCCCGCCCCGTCGCTAATCTGGACCCGCAGTCAGTGAGCAAAGCACTTCGATGACCAAAACGCCGTAGCGCAGGCAGCTTCACCTGTGTTGAGGAGGCAGGCTGTATGATAAGTGAAATTGGTGTTGCTTTCCTGCTTCATGGTGAGAATGTTTCACCTGAAGAAATCACGAATCTTGTTGGACTGCAGCCAACCAGAACTTGGCGAATGGGAGACAGCGTCCAGAAGACGCTTCTGAAGCACAAGAAAGATGGCTGGTTACTCGGTTTACCCAGGAAGAGAACTATAAATTTTGAGGAAGAACTCTGCTCTCTGCTCGACAAAGTAGAGCCACATCGAGACAATATCATTAAAGCCCGTGAAAGACTGAACCTTGGGAGTTTAATTCGTTGTGTAGCCTATGTTTCAGACCAAACACCTATCCTGGGCTTCAGCAACAAGACAATAAACAGAATGGCCTCGTTGGGTGCTGATTTCGACCTTGATCTTATTCTAATTGCTGAGTAGCTGCCTATTCTCAGCAGTTGAGATACAAGACGGGAAACGGCGTATGGGCAAGCACGACGGCATCGTTCTGTACTCGGGCGGGCTGGATTCGATTCTGGCCTATCGCGTGCTCGCCGAGCAGGGCTTGAGGCTGCTCGCCCTGAAGCTCCACTCGTTCTTCTTCCCGCTGCAGGCCGGCGAGGAGGAATACGCCCGCCTTCAGAAAGAAAAGTACGGCGTGGAAGTCGAGCTGCGTGAGGTAACTGACGACTTCCTTCCGGTCGTACGCAATCCGCGCTTCGGCTACGGGCGATGGATGAACCCGTGCCTGGACTGCAAGGTTTTCATGTATCACCGGGCGGGGGAGTTGATGCAGAGCAAGGGCGCGAAATTCATCGCCACGGGCGAAGTCCTCGGCCAGCGGCCCATGACCCAGCACAGGGGCGAACTCAACAGGCTCGCAAAGGAGTCCGGTCTCGCGGGGAAGATTCTGCGCCCGCTGTCCGCAAAACTCCTGCAGGAGACTGAAGTGGAGATGTCGGGGCTTGTTGACCGGTCGGCGCTTCTCGACATATCCGGCCGCGGCAGGCGATGGCAGATGACGCTCGCGCAGGAAAAAAGCATCACCGGTTATCCGACGCCAGCCGGCGGATGCCACCTTACGGACGAGGCTTTTGCCCGGCGGCTCAAGGACATGCTTATTCACGGCGACGATATAAGAGCGCTCCCGCTTCTGAGGACAGGACGGCACTTCAGGCTGTCGAAGACATGCAGGCTCACCGTCGGGCGCAATCATGAGGAAAATCTGGTCATTGAGAAGTTCGCCGCGAGCGCCGATGCGCTGCTCGCGCCGGTTTCGCACATGGGACCGAGCGCGGCTGTACACGGAGCATGCACAAAGGCTGAACTCGAAACGGCGGCCGGAATTGTCGCCCGGTACGGCGATGCTTCACCCGGAGAACTGACGCTTATCGAGTTCAGAGCGGAAGGACGAACCGAGCGGGGCGAGTTCGAGCCATGCGAGGATGTTGACTTAAAGAAGCTCAGAATCTGAAATTTGGCAGCATGAACTGGACTGCCGCCGCGTTTCGTGCTACAATTATTGCAAGTGGGTCTTTATTTCCGGGGGGTTGTAACGTGGCAAAGAAGAAAAAAACGTCTCATAGCGAGGTCGAGGCTCTGCGCCAGGAAGTAAAGAACCTCGCGAGCCAGGTCAATACGGCTGTCGGGCGCATCCACGAGCTGGAATCCGAGAAACAGGAGACGGTGGAAGACAAGCCGTCCGGCCGCGAACTCACGCTTCAGGAAGAAGTCCAGGCGCTCCGGCAGGAAATCGGCAATCTGGCCAGTGCGCTCAGCACGGCAGTCGGAAGAATCCGGGAGCTGGAAGAGGGACAATAGCAGCCTCTCAGCCGCTGCCGGTGACGCCATGTACAAGCCCGACAAAGAGAAATTGAGCACCTACGTGCGCGGCGGTGGTGATTCGAAGCACTTCGACTGGCATGCATGGCTCAGGGACCTCAGCCCATCTGAAAGATTGCAGCTCAGAACGGAGGTCCTCTCGGCCGCATCCCGCCGCGACCTGTCGGACTATGGGAGACAGTTCTATCTTCACTTCTGCACCGACACAGAGGATGGCAGGCTACGCAGCATCGAACGCGAGTTCGTCATATCGCAGATAGAGGAACGAAAGCCCGAAACGGTCGCCGAGCTTGAAGACATGTACTTTGACCGCGCAAGGGAACTCCTGAAAGAGCAGGAAAAGGAAAGCCATGAAGATTGATGATATCGAAGTAACTCGCACAATCATCGAGAGCTACATGCGCAAGCTCCTTGATTCTCTCGAACTCGACGTCGCGATTATCGGGGCCGGCCCTGCGGGGATGGTCTGCGCCTACTACCTCGGCGCCGCGGGGGTAAAAGCAGCGGTCTTCGAGAAAAAACTGTCTCCCGGCGGCGGCATGTGGGGCGGAGGGATGACCTTCAATGAGATTGTCGTGGGCCCCGAAGCGAAGGAGATACTCGACGAACTGGGCATCACTACGGCGGAGTGCAAGACCGGATTTACGGCCGATTCGGTGGAGGCTACCGGCGCCATTATCGCGGCAGCGGCCAGGAAGGCCCGGATTTTCAACCTTCTCATGTGCGAGGATGTGGCCGTGGAAGGCGACAGAGTTACGGGAATCGTTCTGAACAACTCGGCGGTCGCCGCGGCGGGGCTTCACGTAGACCCGCTGACCATCAGGTCGAAGTTCATCGTGGAAGCCACGGGACACGACTGCTGCGTCGCCCGCATACTGTGCGACAGGCATGGGTACAGGCTCTTCACCGAGACGGGAAAAGTCATGGGCGAGGGAGCAATGTGGGCCGAACGCGGCGAAGATATGGTCGTCAGTAACACGAAGGAGATTTATCCCGGCGTCTGGGCTGCCGGCATGGCCGCCAACGCCGTGTTCGGCGCGCCCAGGATGGGTCCCATCTTCGGCGGCATGCTCCTTTCAGGCAGGAAGTGCGCGCAGGATATCAGAAAGCAGCGTGACTAATGCCCCAACGTGCCAGCGGCGCCCCGAAAAATAATTACCCCTCCAAACCGACCGGAATTCGCTTGATAAAAGAACTGGTTCGCTTCGGAAAGAGCCATATCAACCTCGATTTCGACGGCAGCTTCGAGAGCGTTGATGCCCGTGCCGAAACAGCGAACTGGCTTTACGTGTCGGAAGCTTCCGAAATTACATCGGCAGTGAAGAAAAGCGGCCGCCGGCTCAAGTTCAAGTTCTCGTGGAGCAGGAAACACCTGAAGCGCTCGGCAGCTGCATACCGCGGGCTGGGGTTCGACACGTATCTCTTCAGCGCCGAAGGGCACGGCGGAGGCAATTGCCCTATTACGCCCGCCCTGCTCGAATCCGACCGCGCGCGCCAGGGGTATGTGGTTATTCACGAAGGCTGGCACTCCACGCTGCGCAGGGAAAAAGTCAATTTGCCCTATGATATAGAGGAGGCAACCGGACGGGCGATAGGATGTTTCGGCATAATCGAGTTCGCGCGCGAGCGCTCCGACCCGGAACTACTTGCCCAGGCCGTCCATCAGGAAGAGGACTGGTCGAGCTTCGCGTGTTTCATCAACCGCTGGCACGGCAGGTTGTCGAAGATGTACACCGGTGGCGCCGGGAACATGCCCCGGCGCAAGGCTGATATGCTCCTGACCGCCGGGGCGGAGGCGGCAAAGCTCAGGAAAAGGATGAAAACTTTCTGGGAAGCCAAAGAACTGGACGCCGCGCTGAATAATGCGTTTTTCCTGAGATACCACAGCTACACATGCTTCTACCCTCTGGCCGCCCGGGTAGTTAAGTCGTGCGGGAGCGTGAAGAAAGCGGCACGGGCCTTTAAAAAGCTCGGCGATGAGAAAAACCCCGTCCGCAGCCTGAGAGCTATTGCGCGTTCGCCGTCCCGAATTGTCTGAATACTTGAATGCGTGTGGAGACACGGAATCATGAAGAACAACGATTGTGGATGCTGCGGCAATCCCGCTTCGGACGGGAACCAAGACATCAAGCAGATTGTGCGCGACAGTTACGCAAAAGCCGTCGAATCGCGCGGGTGCGGCTGTTGCAGCAGCGAAAATCCCCTCGCCGGGATGGCGGGCTACAGCGCATCTCAACTTGAAGAACTGCCCGGGGAGCTTCCCAACGCCTCCTTCGGCTGCGGCAATCCCGTTATGCTGGCCGGATTGATGGAAGGTGATGTGGTTCTGGACATAGGTTCCGGCGCCGGGCTCGATGCCATACTGGCCGCTCGCAAGGTCGCACCCGGCGGGAAGGTAATCGGTCTCGACATGACGCCGGAAATGATAGAGAAGGCAAATACGAACGTCAGGGCCGCCGGTCTGGAGAATGTGGAGTTCCGGGCGGGCGATGCCGAGAAAATGCCCGTAGAAGACCAGAGCGTGGATGTAATAATCTCAAATTGCGTGATAAATCTCACTCCCGACAAGAACAGGGTCTTCGCCGAATGCTACCGGGTTCTCAAGCCGGGCGGCAGAGTCGTGATAAGCGACATGGTGGTCGAGGAGCTGCCCGAAGATATAAGAAACAACAGGGCCGCATGGTGCTCCTGCATAGCCGGAGCAATGAAGGAATACGACTACCTGGAAGCCATGTACCGCGCGGGTCTCAGGGATATTCAGACTGTCGCAAAAACCACCTACGACGCGCAGGACCTTCGCCGAATCCTGGGCGGCTGCTGCGCCGGTGCGGGCGAGTCGCAGGAAGTGGAAAAAGCCGCGGAACTATGCGAGCAAATGGCGGGCAAGGTCAGTTCTATTACCGTCTACGCATCCAGGAATCGGCGCGGAGGCTGCTGATAACCATGCATCTTTGACCGGTCCGGCGGACCGGCGCGCCGTCACTGCATCAGATACTTGCGCAGTGCCGGAACGTACATCACCACGAAGAACACCAGGAACAGCCCGGCGAACACGTAGATGAACAGGCTGCCGTCCTTGAGCCTTCGCGTAACGAGCTTGAGCAGCGTGTAGGCTATGAAGCCGAACCCGATTCCCAGCGCAATGTTGAAAGTTACCGGCATTATGATAATCGTAATGAACGCCGGAATGTACTCGGTCGGGTCATCCCAGTCGATTTTCAGCACGCTCTTGGCCATCATGGAGCCGACGATAATCAGCGCGGGCGCAATCACCGGATAGGCGAACACGCCGGGAGCAAGCATGACCGAGGCGCTGACCATTTTCACAATCGGCCCGAAGAAGAGCGCCACGAGGAACAGGAGTCCGGTCGCCACGTTCGCAAGACCGGTTCTCCCGCCCGAAGCCACACCGGCAGCGCTTTCGATATAGCTCGTTACCGTGGAAGTGCCGAGCAGCGCGCCGACCACAGTTCCCGACGCATCGCTGAGTAGTGCCTGTTTCGCCCGGGGAAGCGAGCCATCCTCCTTGACGAAACCCGCGCGCTCGCCTATACCGACGAGAGTGCCGACGGTATCGAACAAGTCGAGGAAGAAGAAAACGAAGATGACTATCACGATGGCGGCAGCGCCCGCGCCGGAGGTGAATACCCCGGGTATGTCGAGCTTGAAAAGCGTGTAGCTCATCCGGGGCAAGTCCACCAGGCCGCTGTACTTGACGATGCCGAAAACCGGAATTGCCCCTATTATCGCGGTCGCCAGCGTCGCGATTAGTATGGCGCCCTTTACCCTGAGCGCAATAAGCGCGCTCATAAGCGCAAGCCCGATAAGCGCCAGTGTCACGGCTCCGGACATGACCGGATTCAGGCCTATGTGCGTGCCGGGGCAAGGTATCACCAAGCCCGCGTACTCGAGCCCTACAAGAGCGATAAGCAGTCCAATCCCCACGGCTATCGCGTTCTTAATCGAGCGCGGAATCGCGTTGACAAGCTTTTCCCTGAAGCCGAAGAAGGAGAGCCCGAGAAAGATACTGCCCGATATGAACACCGCGCCAAGAGCGGCGTTCCATCCGAACCTGAACGCCGCAGCGCCGGTGCCGCACACCGTGATTGCGAAAAACACGTTATGCCCCATGGCCGGCGCAAGTGCAATCGGGTAGTTCGCGAGGAAACCCATGAGAAACGTGGCGATGGCGCTGGCAATGCAGGTGGCGGCGAAGACGCCGCTCATAAACGCAGACACTTCTTCAGGAGTTGCGCCGTGCAGCGAGTCTTTCAGAATAATGGGCTGGACGAAGATAATGTAGCACATCGTGACGAATGTGGTCGCGCCCGCTATGAATTCCCTGGATACTGTCGTATCGTTCTCTTTGAGCCTGAAAAACCTTTCCAAGAGGCCCCGCATCACTTTTCCCCCTTCTGCCCTGTAGGGAACAAGACATCATATAGCAGGCTCGCGGGGCTGAATTCAAGAAATATCCTGAGGCGGCGACCGAGACGATACGAGTGCGAGCGACAGGAATTTACGTAAAGATTCTACCTATCGTTTCGAGGAAGTTCTCGAGCAGCGGGTGGTCCAGTGCAAGCCTGTTCTTGAACAGGTGCCACGTGGTCTGGACATCCTTGAGTTCCTCGGAAAGGCCCTTTTCTCCCGAGACCAGCTCGGAGACCTCGTGCGCGAAATCCCTGAGATAATCGACCGAGGACTTGTCAACGGAGACATCTTCGAGGTCCCTGGCAACCTTCGCAAACTCGCCGTGGTCGAACCAGACACCCCGGCACTTCGGGCACATGTCAACGATTACCTCTGATGGACCATAGTGTATGGCGGCAAGCGCGGCTCCATCCTCCGGGCATTTCATTGCGCGGTCTTCCTTGACCTTGAGCTTCTTGCCGTATTCGAGAAGCTTTTCCGTCCAGTCTATCGACTCGTCTCCGCTCTCGCGGACCCGCCGCAGCTCTTCCGCGCTGAACCACATGCCCGCGCAGCCGGGACATTTCTCTATTACGTGGTCGTGATATTTCCTGGATGACAGCTTCTCGCCGCACGAGGGGCAGAGCATTTCGCGTTCTCCATCCTGTTTCACGTTCGTTCCCTTCTCACTTCAGCTCTATGCAGTTGCCTCCGTTGTCCTTGGCCAGCTTGCGCATGAAGTCCATGTTCGCATCCTTGAATCCTATCGTGTCGATGCACACGCCGCGCAGGCGGTTGAGTTCGGCGACTTCCTTGTGGATCTTCTCTATAAGCTCCTTCGAGTCCCTGTGACCGCCCCATTCCTCGCATGCCTGGCCGCCTTCGTGCGTGGGTGCTCCGTCCGAGAGCAGGAGGAATGTATCGGCATCCTTGTTCTTGAACGCGGCTCTCAGCGCGTCGTCCGTGTGCGTGAGCCCGCCAGCCGTGAGCTTCCTGACGAACCCTACGGCGAGGTTCTTGTTCGCGTCCGTCGCCTGCTGCAGGTCCGGCTTCCACGAGCTGACATCGTGGCAGTAGGTTATGATGTTGAACTTCACGTCCTTCGAGAGCGCCTTTATAGCCTTGATAAGTTCCGCCTTGGTGCGGTCGAGCCTCGTCTGGCCCTGCGGTTTATCCGTCTCGTTCTCGTCATCGGGCGTGGTCTTTCCGATAACCTTGCCTGAAGAACCGCCCTCGTCCGGATCGATGACGGTCATGGAGCCGGAGATGTCTATTATAAAGACGAATCGCATCGAGGATATCGAGGTGCCGAAGAAGTCCGGCTTCTTGGGGCTGGCAGTCACCGGATTCGCGTCCGACGAATCGGATGAGCCGGAGTTCGAGTTTTGCTTCTTCCAGTAGGTGCGCCAGTCTTCCGCCTTGTCAAGCCCGCTGCCATCGGCGCCGGTGCAGTTAATCAGCGCATACCGCAGCTCGGCGACAACGCCGCTGTCCTTGTCCTGCCAGCGTTCGAGGCAACTTATCAGCTTGTCCACGGCGCGTTTGTCGCGCTTGCGGGCCACCACTTTGGCGGTCTCCCTGACGGTGTCGCGGTCCCTCATGTCAAGGTACTTAAGAAGTACGTCGAAGGCACCAAACTCCTTCATGGCGCCCAGCACCTGCGCGAGCGCGGGTCGAAGCCCGGGCTTGACCTTTGATGCGGACTTGATAATGCAGGCGGTTCCCTCTGAATCCGTAATGCGACCGAGCACCTGCTTGATTGCTTCTATCAGTTCCGGAGTGTAATACTTGCTGGATATCGAGAATAGGAACTCCGCGAGACGCTCGGAATCGTCGTCCGCGAGCTTGTTTATCGCCTTTATCGCCTCCTTGACATCCTTGTCTTTCAGGGAGTCTTTAGCCTTCCTGGTCAGGCTCTTGAATTCCTCGTCCCCGAGCTTAGCTTCGCTTACGCCTGCTACGGCAAGTAAAAACGCCAGAGCCGCGAGCGTTACCCGGAAGTATTTCATCGACTTCTCCTTTCGCATGGACAGGCCAGCTACATTCTGTTTAACACTGGCTGCGTCCTTGTATTCCCCCGGAAAGACCCGAAATGGATTATTTGGAACCGGTGAGTTCGAAGTTGAGATTCTTGAACTTGACGACCGCTCCGAGCTTTACCCCGAAGGCGAACGTTCCCGCGAGCTTGTCGGTGTCTTTCTTGAACTCGAATTCCTCTCCGCCATCCACGGAAGCGTACACGCTCTCGCCGGAGAGCCTGAGAGTAATCTTCCACCACTTGTTCCCTGTGAAGTTTTCGCTCGCATTCAGGATATTTGTGCTGACCAGGCCACCCGTTCCCTCGCGTGCGCGAAGCGCTACCTGCCAGCCGCCCGCGACGCTGCACCATACTTCGAAAGAAATCTTGTAGTCGTACCACTTCCTGCTCGCATTTTCCGCCGGGAAAATGAAGCTTACGTCCGTGCCCTTCCCAGTGTGCTTTCCTTCGATAACGCCGTTTTTCGCTTCCCAGGACCCGGGACCGAGCAATTTCCAGCCCTGAAGCGATTTGCCATCGAACGCCACGCCCTTGGCGCCGCCGCCGGCAGTCTTCCCGGTGCCCGCGGCGCTGGTCCCGCTTCCTTCAAAAGGCTTGAAGACATCGGAGTGCTTTTTCGCTATCCCGACTTTCTTGAGCAAGTATCCTGTTTCAGACTTTCTGGAAGGGCTTATCTCGATGACGTTGGTGCCCTTTTTTAGGAGCTTCAGGATGTCGAAATTGCCCACTTTGAATTCGTCGGTCACTTCCAATTCGCTCACCAGGTCTTTGCCGTTGACTTTGATATCCACACGCGCCTTCAGGGAACGGCCCGGAGGCTGTTTTTCGCCGGCGTGTTCGAGGCCGAGTATAAGCCTGTCGGGAAGGTCCTCAATCTCGAACTCAACGCGCAGCACGGAAGCCTCCGGCGCGGGCATTGAAAGACAGTTGCCGTTCCCCGTCGATTTCACGGCAGCCGCGGTGTGGCTGTACTTCATGTCCGACACCACCTTGTTGCCAGTGAAATCGAGCGTGAATCTCGGCTCTTTCGGCTTGTCCGGAACCGCGGTAATAGACTCGGCCGCTTTTTTCCTGTAAACCGAGGCAATATCCGATGCTCTCTTGGCGAGGTCTTTGTCGTTCTTGTTCTTCGCTGCGAACTCTTCCAGAACTGCGGCTGCTTCCTTGTACTTCTTGTCTTTCGCAAGCCCAGCCGCCCTGCCCTGCGCCTTCTCCAGCTCCTTCTTGACCTGCTCCCGACGCTCCTGCTCTCTCTTTGCAATCTCTTTCTCGACCGCGGCGAGATTCTCCGATGCTTTCCCGGCGTGAACCGTCCCCGGAAATTCCTTGAGCCACTTCTTGATGCTTTTCACTCTCAGGCGAAGTTCGTCGAGACCGGTTTTATCGACAGGCGTCTTCATGTCTTCCAGAAGCTCGAGATATTTTTGGTGCGCTCCCTGCTGGATGTACACCTCCTGTTTCAGCCGGTCTATCTCTCGCTTCGCCGCTTCGTCCCTGTACTCGTTCGGGAACTTTTCTAACTCTTCCAGCGCTTCGGCGAACTTGAATTCTACAATGTGTCCCCGCACTTTCCCTTCGAGGTCCTCGATCTTCGCCGTGGAAAGCTCGCTGAGCCTTGCGGAATAAGTGTCCAGCATAACCGTTGCTTTGGTCTGCACTGATGATGGCAGCCTTTCTCCGTTGAGTATGTTTTTCAACTCGGAGATTGCCGTTCCCAAGTCCTTCATGCCGCTTTCCACATGCTTTCCCAGCTCGTCGAGCCTTGCCTTCAGCTTCGCTTCTTTCTCAGTATCGACCGTTCCCGCAGAGGTTCGGTCTCCAGTCCGGTCGGTATCGTCAGTCCGAGATGAAGACGCACCACCGTCTTGCCCGCCTTTCTCATCTTTCGGCGGACCGCCGCGGTTGGCCAGGAGGATAATCACAACCAGGGCGACAAACACCCCTATAATAAGCAGGTATATCGGCAGGTGGCTGCCCGAGGGACGGGGATACTCGACCCTCGGAGGCTCCTCGCGGTGGTTCCGGTCTTTCGCCGCCTGCCGATGGGGCACGTGGTTGCGGTCAACGTGGACGGCGTGCTTGCGCTGGGCCGGGGGTGCCTTCCTCGGCTCCTGAGGCTCTTCCTCTTCCACCACTTCGGCGACGACGACGAGTTCCTCGGCGCACTTGCCGCAATAGTACGCCCCCATGTGCTCAATCGCCTTGCCCATCTCGAAGTCGAGGGGCGGTATTCGAATGCCGCATTTGTTGCAGTACCTTACAAGTACTGGCATAAGACGCAGCTCCCAGCGAGCCCGGTACGCGTGCTAAAGCTCGATTTCAAAGCCCTCGAGCGTGGCAATGAAAGCTTCAAGGCTCTCGTCGTACTTGTCCGGCGGCGCCATAAGTCTGACGGAGTAGAGATTGTCCGGCGTAACGAAATACACGGTCTTGCGCTTCATAAGCTCCGTGGTAACGGTGCTCTTGGGATTCTTGGCGAGCACCACGTAGTCGTAGACCTTGTGCCCTTTCACCGTGTCGAACTTCTCCGAGACGAACTTGTAGTCGGTGTAGATGCCTTTGCTCACGGCATCGCTCAGAGATTTCTTAATGGCGTTGACCAGGCTCTCGAGCGTGTAGTTCATGAAATTGCCGCTGGCCTGCACGGAAATCCGGGCGTTGAGAGACTTGCTCGAAAACACGACCATCTCGCCCGGCTCAACATCATCTATGTCGCCTTTCCACTTGGCGGAAGGCTTGACCACCGTGAAGCCGAGCTTTTTGCACACATACTTGTTGCCCTTCTTGTAAACGAGCTTCTCCGGCTTCTGCTTGAGTACCCACTTCTTCCATTTGTCCTCGAGATCCGAAAGCGGGCACTTGAGATATTTGTCGAGCAGCGTCTGGAAATCCCCCCCCTGTATCCGCCGCCCGCCGCGGCCTCCGCCCTGAGGACCGGTCGCAATCTTGATGTAGTCGTTGTATACCAGGGCGTGCTTCTTGCTCTTCGCGCCCTGTATCATCCAGTACGTGAACATGCCGGCGTAGGCGTAATGCAGCCCGCCAAACTGGCGCTGCTGCGTTTTCATCACCTGGTCAAGCGTCATGGGCGTGGCCCCGCGCTTGCCTTCGAGGCTTGACTGCAGCGCGACGAGCCTGTCGCGGCTCACGCCGTTTATGCTTATCTTTCCGCTGCTCCAGTTCACGTCCGCCGCTTCCATTAGAACAGCCATGCCCTCGGTCAGCCAGATTGGCGAGCGTATCTGCGACCCGAACATCCCTATCAGGTCCTGGAAGAGATGCGTCCCCTCGTGGGCGAGAACCGTGCACGTGTTGCTCGTCGCGCCGAAGGACCCGTGAAAGGCAACAAGCTGGTATCTTCCCGGCATGTAATATCCGCCGACGCCAGCGGGCCTTCGTCTTATCTGCATGAATTCCTGGTGGCTGCGGTGGATGTAAATCTGGCACTTGCGGCTGTCCGGTCTGAAGGCCGCGAACACCTTGGAGTATTTCTCGTAGAGCTTCTCCATGAGCCAGCAGTACTTGTCGAATATCTTCTTCGTGGAGTTGCACTCGATTACGAAGTGCTTCGTCTCCTTCTTGTGCCTGTTGTCCCACGGTACGCCCTCGTACTCTTTCGCGGCCGCCTCCGTAGCCTTCTTCACTTCTTCCGCGAGCTTGGTCGCTTCCTTCTCTTCCTTCTCCCTGTCCTTCTGTATCTTCTCCTTGAGGAACCGGTCGTAATCCTCGGTCGATACCCATTGACCCTGCCACTTCTTGAAGCCCTTTTTCTCCTTCACCTCGTCGGTCGTCAGCCATTCGCCATCGTATTTCTCGTAACCGAGTTCCTTGCGGGCGCTTTCGTGGTCTGGATTAATCTCAATCGCCCTCTCGAACTGCGCCTCGGCTTCCTTCTCGAGTTCCTTCTCCTTGCACCACATGCCGAGCTTGTAGTGGCCGTCGGCATCCCGCTCGCCCACTTTCGCCTTCTTCTTCTCGTACTCCTGGCGCTCGGAACTCCCTTCCTCAATCTCGTCGATGTCCATGACGTCAATGGTCTGGCGCCCGTATTTGGTCTGGATAACAACCCTCTCGGTCGTTCGCTCCACAATCTTGCCTTCGACCTTCCCGCCGTTGGCAAGGTGTATCACATCGGCGCCGACCCGTCCGCCGCCGAACAGAAAAAGCGACAGCACGAGAACCGCCGCTAATGTCCTGTAAATGCCGGAATACATCCTTCCCCCCTTCAGGCCTGCTCTCTCCCCGTACGGGAGAAGCAGGAGATGCCGAAGCCATCCGGATAATATCTTACTGTAGTTATTACGTATATCCTTCCATAATGATTGACAAACGACGCGGCCGGATACGCGAAAAATGCGAGTTATTCGCTCCCCCAACCGCCTCAATCTTTCAATCCACAAGCTCCTCATCCGTTAGACTCTTCTCCATGCCGCTCATTCGCAGCAATCCCTGCCATATATTATACCTCATACTTGCGCATCGTCAATCTGTTTGCTGCAGCTCGGTTGCTGATCTTAAGCGTTACAGGCGTCCCGGTATGCCAGCAAAGCGAAGATTTTTTATGTAAATCTCCGCTGAAAGCTGCAGTGTGGGTCTTTTTCGCGGAATCTCGGGACAAGACGGCCCCGATATTTTTTTGCTACTTTCCCGATACCCCTCTTGACGAGGGCATCCTAACCTGCTACCTTTCTGCGCAGTTATTTGGTATCTGTAACCACGGCAGGCTTTTTTTGGAGGGGAATGAGTATGGCAAAGAAGAAGGCGGCCAAAAAGGGGAAACGTAAACCCAACCCCGCTTTCATGAAGCCAATGCAGCCTGATGCAGCTCTGGCGGCGATTGTCGGCAGCAAGCCGATACCCAGAACCGAGATTACGAAGAAGGTCTGGGCGTACATAAAGAAGAACAAGCTGCAGGACGCCAAGAACAGGCGCAACATCAACGCCGACGAGAAGCTCAAGCCCGTCTTCGGCGGCAAGAAGCAAGTCACAATGTTCGAGCTCACCAAGCTCGTCAACAAGCACCTCTCGTAACAGCCCCCGTCATGAAAGGAAAGGCCGGGCGGAGAACTCCGCCCGGCCCTCTTATTATGTCCGGCACCGGCCTGTCCTAACCGGCTTGCCTGCGCGTTTCACGCCGCATGTGCATCGGCTCTTCCGGACCTTCCTTTATTCTCTTCAGAAGCGTCTCGACCGCCTTCTCGACTATCGGGTGCCTGCCCGCGCAGTATTTTGCGCTCCCGTTGACCTGGACGTCCGGGCTGACGCCTTTGCCCTCGAGGTTCGCGCCCCCGGTCATCCGCGTGACATTCACCCTCGCAAGGAGGAGTACCGAGCCGTCCGGCATCGGTATCATGCCCGACCCCAGCACGTGGCCCGCAGTGGTCCGCCCGACCACGGGCCCGAGTTTGTACTGTTTCCAGTAGTACGCGAAAATTTCCTTCGCGCTCGAGGTGTCGCCGTCCACGACGAGCACCGCCGGCTTCGCCCAGCCGCCCCCCGTAAAGATTCTCAACACCTGCATGATAACTCCCGCGGAGCCTCCCCTGCCCCGCACGTCGAGCACAAGCCCGTCGCAATCCTTGAACTTGCCCGAAACCGCATCCCTGATAACGTTGACCATGCCCCGGCTCATGAAGTGCCACAACTGTACGTATCCGAGCTTCTTGCCGTCCTTCTCGATTACGCTGACGGAATTCTTCGCTCCTTCGAGCATGGAATACATCTCGGGCTTGACGCTCACCTCGACCACCTTGCCGTCCTTTTCCCTGCGCAGGCCCAGCGTCAGGTTCGCGCCGTCGCCCGTGCGCAGCGTGTACAGCGCCCGCTTGTCGGTCGAAATGCCGTCCTTGAGCACCACCCGGTCGCTTGCGGCCGGCTCCGCGCCGTTGACGCTGACAAGCTCATCGCCCACCTTCGCGCCCGCCTTGTCCGCCGGCCCGCCGTGGTATACGCCGCGTACGAAATACGTCTCTCCCAGCCTGATTATCTCGATACCCGCCTGCAGCGTCTTCTCGCCCCTGAACTCGTTTCTCACGTGGTCGTTCCATACGTAGGGCGACCACAGATAGCAGTGCGAGGCCTTAAGCTCCAGGAGCATCTTGTTTATGACATCATAGAGCTCGAACTGGGTCTTCGCCGCCTTCGCCCGCGGCAGATACTTCACGCGCATCGCCTCCCAGTCGCACCCGTTGTACGTGTCCGTGTCGTAGAACTTGTCCCTTACCGCCTCCCACGCCGCGTCGAAAACCTTCAGGTCAACGCCTCCGGCGGGCGCCGTGGACGTCTCCTCCGAAGCCGCAAGCTCGTTCTCCAGCTCCAGCGCGGCCTCCGTATTCTCCTCTGCCTTGTCCTTGAGCCCTCTCTCCCCGCACCACTTCGCGAGGCTCCGGTGCTTCTTCGCGAGTTCCCCGGCCCGCCGCAGATAATCCCTGCGCTCGGGCGTCATCTTCTCGATTCCCGCGATGTCTGACCTCGGAATGGTAAGCGCGCCAAACCCGGTCTCGACCGTCACCGAATCTTCCGTTTCCTTTACGACGGTACCCGAAACCCTGTCGCCGCTTTTGAGCCTGACAACGTCCGCGCCGGCAGTCGAGCACAGCAGGACGACCGCAGCGGCCAGCAGAATAAGAGTCCTTTTCACCTTTCGTCTCCTTCGAGCTTGCAGTCGTGCGTCCAGTCAGTTATACGCAGCCACGCGCCTCTTAGTAAGATTCTTGTGTAATTTTTACCTGTTCTGGAGGGGCGGGAATCCTCCGTCGGCCCGGAATTTTATCGGCGAGAGAGGATTGACATTTACCCGTGGATGTGCATACTATTTGTGGTTTTTGGGACGTCCAAGACTGTGCTGCCACGACGGATTCGGCGTGCGACTCAGGTCCAAGACTTCCCAACTGGCGAATTGTAGGTCTGTTCTCGGGAGGAGTGGCGGTTGAATATCTACGTGGGCAATATGTCGTACAGCACTACCGAAGAAGAACTTCGGCAGGCATTTGGCGAGTTCGGTGAAGTCACCGAGGTTAAGATTGTCATGGACCGCCAGACAGGTCGTCCCCGCGGTTTCGGCTTCGTGGAAATGCCCGACGATGACGCCGCGAACAAGGCAATCGAGGCTCTGAACGGGAAGGACCTCGGCGGAAGAACTCTCGTCGTCAACAAGGCCCGGCCCAAGCGCGAAGGCGGAGGCGGCGGAGGCCGTGGCGGCAGAGGCGGCGGAGGCCGGAGAGACAGCTACGACAGGTGGTAACAGGCCGCCAGTCCGCTGCATCCTGAAATTCATTACCTCGTACTACCGGCAGTGCTGATTTCCTGCCTGCACGGCAGACGCCTATTTATCCTTTTTCTCAAGCTCCTCGCCAGTCTTCGCGCCGTGCTTGAGAAGGAGCTTCTTCATATCTTCGTCTTCTGCTACATCCAGCGGGGTCCGGCTTTGCCTGTCTTTCTGGTTGATTTTGGCGCCTTTTTCGAGCAGTAGCGTGACAATGCCCTTCTTTCCCCCCACCACAGCCTCGTGGAGAGGAGTGTTCCCGCTTAAGTTAGCTTTGTCAACGTCTGCGCCCTTCGCTACCAGAAAAACCGTCATTGCAGTATCTTGCATCACGGACATAAGCAGTGGCGTTTGGCCGTAACTGTCCGGTATGTTGATGTCTGCCCCGCCGTCCAGAAGGAGCTTGACAATCTCTGTCATATTCTCGACTGCGGCCCAGTGAAGCGGGCTGTATGCGGCTGGGGGGTCCCAGGCGGGTTTGGTATTGAGTACGTCCGGATTGGCACCTGCGCCGAGCAGAAGCCGAACCGCTTCGGCTTTCTCACGGAACACAGCCACGTGCAGCAGCGTATCCCCCGATAAATTTCTCGCATTTACATCAGCGCCTCTTGCGATAAGTTCCTTTATCTTTGAAGTGTCCCCATTCTTGATGGCTTCTGTGAGGGCGATTCTATGGGGCTTTCCGTGCCTTGCGCCGTGCTTTCGAAGCAGCGCCACAACTTCTTCGCCGCAACGGCTAACTGCCATATCCAGAGGTGTAAGGCCGTATGAACTTTTTGCGTTAATGTCCACTGACCTGTACATAAGAAGCTGCTTGAGCTTCTCGGGTGCTGGACCTGCGTTGAATCCTCCTGCGATAGCGGCATGCAGGGAAGTATAGCCGCGTTTGTCCGCAGCATTCAGGTCGGCGCCGTTTATTACAAGTTCATCAATCTCTTTCCGGGTGCCCCATAGTACAGCAAAGTGCAGAGGGGTCCGCCCGTAGCTGTCACGCGCATTCACGTCCGCACCTTTCGAGATTAAAACCCCTATATCCCGATTGCGGCTGCAAGCCGCCGACATAAGTGGCGTAGAGCCTGAACTGCTGCGGGCTTCAATATCGGCGCCATGTGCAATGAGAACCTCCACAATCTCCTCATTAAGCGTGTAATGGAGCGGCGTTTGGCCCCACTCGTTCTTTGCTGTAACATCAGCGCCATACGATATAAGGAGTTTTGCAGCTCCAGCTGTGCGAGCATAGTGAAGGGCAGTATTGCCTACGTTATCCTTCAACGTAGCGTCTGCGCCTGCTTCCAATACAAGCTTCATCAGCTCAACATTTCGTTTGATTGTAAGATCGTGCAGGATTGTTTTATCAAACTCATCCCTGCCGTTTACATCAGCGCCACTCTGGAGGAATTCTTTGATTCCTTCAACGTCAAACCTCACTGGTAGTCTATTCACTGCCCTGGCTTTTTCAGCCTTCTCTTCGTCAATACTCGGGCCTTGGTCAACGACGAGGCTGTCCTTTGACTCCTGCGGAGTCTTGGCAGGATTAGATTCGCCTTTTTCCCCGCAGGCGGGCAGGAAAAGCAGGACCGTCAGCACGCAGAATGCCTTTTTCATATCAATTATATTATACCACAATGTGTGGCGGAAAGCAAGTCACTGACAGAAGTCGGTTACTCCCTACCAACGCACACGGGTTGACTGAGAGGAAGAAGAGGGCTATGCTGTAATGCGGAAATCCAGTCTGGAGGAAATGCAATGGTCGCTGTGGCGGTGATGGCGTTCATCGCAGGGATGGCCGGGGGGTTCTTCGACCTCGAAATCGCGGCGCCCGATATGTCAACAAAGACTGTCGGCGCGAAAACAGACGAAGGTTGGAACCTCTGGTCGAACGGATACCTCGGCGAATGGCTCAAATTCCACAAGAAAGGCAAATACACCATCACAATCAAAGCCCGGGGCGATAAAGCGCTCGATATCTGGCCAATCATGGACCTCGGGGTCGATGGGAAGGCTGTAAAGCGATGGAACGTTGAGAGCGCATCTTTCAAGACCTACACTGCAGAAATCGAGATTGACGAAGGGGCGCACCAGGTGCTCGTGGCGTTCCGCAACGACCACTTCGAGCGCGGACAGGACCGAAACCTGCATGTGGCGTCAATCACAGTCAAGCCGGCGGCGGGCATCAAGGACCCGGAGGTGACGAAAGAGCCGGACTGGCTAAAAGAAGCGGACAAGAGAATCGAGAAGATTCGCAAGGGCGACCTGACCGTCAGGGTTGTCGATTCGAAAGGCAAGCCCGTCCCGGGCGCGAAGGTGACAATCGAGCAGACGCGCCACGAATTCCGGTTCGGCACGTGCATAAACGCCCGGCTTTTCGGACCGCGCGGCGACAACGAATCCGGGAAGAAGTACCGCAACATACTGAAGGAATACTTCAACTGCGCCGTGTTCGAGAATGCGTTCAAGTGGCCGCAGTTCGAGCCGCTTCAAGACAAGCCCGATTATTCACGGGTGGATGCGGCGCTCGACTGGTGCACGAAGCAAAATATCCCGGTTCGGGGGCACTGCATATTCTGGGCGAACGAGAAGCGCGTACCGGCGTGGGCAAGGGCACTGGACAATGATAGACTCAGGAAAGCCATCGAGACGCGAATTACGCGCGACCTCAAACGCTACAAGGGGAAAATCCTCGAGTACGATGTCAATAACGAGATGATTGCCAACAACTACTTTGCCAAACGCCTGGGAGAAGCGATACGGCCCGATATGTTCAAGCTGGCGAAGAAGGCCGACCCGGGCGCGAAGCTCTTTGTCAACGACTACAATATCCTGAACGGCTCGTTCCTCGACAGGTACGAGAAGCAGATTGAGGGGCTTCTGAAAGCCGGCGCGCCGGTGGATGGAATCGGATGCCAGGGCCACTTCGGCGGGCAGATTTCCTCACCGCTCCTGGTAAAGATGCGTCTTGACAGGCTGGCGAAGTTCAAGCTGCCGATTCTCGTAACCGAGTTCGACATAAATACGAAAGACGAAAAGGCCAAGGCGAAGCAGCTTGCTGATTTCTACCGGGTGTGTTTCAGCCACCCGTCGGTCGATGGGATTCTCATGTGGGGCTTCTGGGCCGGCTCGCACTGGCGCCCGGACGCCGCGCTCTTCGACCGCGACTTCTCGCCCCGCCCCGTTGCGAAGGCTTACAAAGACCTCGTTTTCGGAGAATGGTGGTCGCAGTGCGAAGGCAAGACCAACGACAAGGGCGAGGTTTCGGCGCGTGCGTTCTACGGCAGCTACAAAGTCACCGTAGCCGCGCCGGACGGAAGCAAACCTGACATGAGCTTCCGGTTCACGCAAAGCACAAAGGACAAGGCGATCGTGTTCACGCTCAAGTAGCGCCAGAAACACTCTGCGGTCACAGGTGAACTGGGATTAGTGCAGGTCGAAGTCGAAGTCGCCGGCGCGCGTGCCTTTTACGATTCCCTTCAGCTCCATTTTCAGCTCGTCCGGGTTGTCGGCCGCCTCCAGCGCGTCCGCGAGGCTGATGTAGTCCTTCTCGTAGATTTCCTTGAGCGACTGGTTGAACGACTGGCAGCCGAAGTAGCCGCCTTCTTTGATCGCCTTGTAGAGTTCGGTCGTTCTTCCTTCGAGCAGCAGGTCGCGTATTGTCGGCGTGGCCATCATGATTTCGACCGCGGGCACGCGGCCGCTGCCGTCCTTGCGGGCAAGCAGGCGCTGCGACACGACGCCCTCGAGCACCATGGAGAGCTGCAGGCGGATAAGCTGGTGCTGGTGCGGCGGGAAGAAGTTTATGATTCGCTCGACCGTCTGGATGGCATCAATGGTGTGCAGGGTGGAGAAGACGAGGTGGCCCGTCTCTGCAGCGGAGAGCGCGGCCTCCATCGTCTCGGTGTCGCGCATTTCGCCGATTAGAATGACGTCCGGCGCCTGGCGCACGACGTGGCGCAGGGCCGTGGCGAAGGAGTCCGTGTCCTCGCCTACCTCGCGCTGGTTGACGATGGACTTCTTGTCCTTGTGGAGAAACTCTATCGGGTCTTCAATCGTCACGATGTGGCGGTTGAAGTGCTCGTTTATGTAATTGATTACGGCCGCAAGCGACGTTGACTTGCCCGAGCCGGTAATGCCCGTGACGAGCACGAGCCCGCGCGGCGCCCTGGCGAGTTTCGACAGCGGCTCGATGGGAAGGCTCAGCTCGGCGAAGTTGAGAATCTGCGCCTCGATATGGCGGAACGCGAAGCCGACGTACCCGCGCTGGTAGAATATGTTGACGCGGAATCGCCCTACTCCCGGCATGTCGAACGCGGTGTCGATTTCCTTCTTGTTGAAGAAGCCCTCGCGCTTGGAATCCTCGATTGTCTCGTAAATCGTCCGGGCGCGCTCGAGCGACACGGGCGCATCGTCGAGAAAGGCTATCTCGCCGTTTATACGCAGCGAGGGGGGGCTGCCAACCTTGATGAGCAGGTCGGAAGCTTTTTCTATAACCATCTTGCGAAGCAGTTCCTGAAGTTCCATTGCCATATCGCAAACTCCCAGAAAAGGCGCTCGGCGGCGCCGCAGGTTAGAATTATAGGCGCGGGGGCGCTCAAGTCAAGCAGGCTCCGGGAGAATTTCGGAAGGCCCGCGGAAAGCGGCATAGAAGGACGGAGCTTGCTTTGCCGCGAGCCCGGCGTATAATAAGCCTCATGGAGCAAGGCCGCATGGAAATCGTCAGGCTGGTCGCCGCCACGCGCAATCGTAGCAAGCTTGCGGAGATGCGGCGGCTGCTCGAAGGGCTCGGCCTGGAGGTGCTGTCGCTTGATGAATTCGGCGGGCTGCGCGAGGCCGAGGAAACGGGCGCGACCTTCGAGGAGAACGCGCGGCTCAAGGCTCTCTCGTACTCGAAACAGACCGGCCTGCCCTGCGTGGCGGATGATTCCGGCCTCGAGGTCGAGGCGCTCGGCGGCGCGCCCGGCGTGTATTCCTCGCGTTACGCGGGCCCCGGCGCGGATGGCCGCGCGCTCTGCACCAAGCTGCTCGGCGAGATGCGGGACGTGCCCGACGTCGAACGGGCGGCGAGGTTCTGCAGCGCAGTCGCGCTGGGAGCGAGCGGACGCGTTATCCTGACATCGCGGGGCGAGGCGCGCGGGCAAATAATACGCGAGATGAGGGGCACAGGCGGGTTCGGGTACGACCCGGTTTTCGTGCCGGAAGGGTACGACAGGACGTTCGCCGAGATGGAGCCCTGCGAAAAAGACGGTCTGTCGCACAGGGGCAAGGCACTGGCGCAGTTCAGAAAAAAGCTGGAAGAATTGCTTTCCGAACAGAAACATCAAGACGCCTGAATATGGAACTTGGGTACATAAGAAACTTCTCGATAGTGGCACATATAGACCACGGCAAGAGCACGCTCGCCGACCGGTTCCTCGAGCGCACGGGCGCTATCACGCCGCGCGAGTTCCGCGAGCAGCTTCTCGATGACATGGACCTCGAGCGCGAGCGCGGAATCACCATAAAGGCTCGGGCGGTGCGGCTCTTCCACGAGGTCGGCGGCAGGAAATACATGCTCAACCTCATCGACACGCCCGGCCACGTGGACTTCACCTACGAGGTCTCCCGGAGCCTGAGAGCGTGCGAGGGCGCGATCCTGCTCGTCGATGCATCGCAGGGCGTGGAGGCGCAGACCATCTCGAACGTCTACCTGTGCATGGAAAACGATCTCGACATACTTCCCGTTATGAACAAGACCGACCTCAAGACGGCGCAGCCCGAGGAAGTGAGCCGGGAAATTTCGTCCGTGCTCGGCGTCGAGGAAGCGGACATACTCAGCGTAAGCGCCAAGACGGGCGCGGGGGTTGACCACCTTCTCGAAGAAATCGTGCGCTGCGTCCCTCCGCCGAAAGGCAACCCCGAGGCCGACCTGCAGGCGTTCATATTCGACGCCGTCTTCGATGAATACAGGGGAATCGTCGTCTACGTGCGCGTCATGAACGGAATGCTCGCCCGGGGCCAGCGCATCGAGATGATTGGAACGAAGCGCACTTACGAAGTCGCCGAACTCGGCGTCTTCACGCCGAAGCCGACCCAGATAGATTCGCTGGGCGCCGGGCAGGTTGGCTATTTCACCGCCGCCATAAAGCAGCTCGCCGACGTCCACATCGGCGACACCGTCAGGTGGAAAAACACGTCCGTGAAGCCGCTGCACGGTTACAACGAGCCGCTCCCCATGGTGTTCTGCGGCCTCTACCCCGCTATCGCGACCGAGTTCGACTCGCTGCGAAAGGCGCTACGCAAGCTGGCCCTGAACGACTCGTCATTCACCTACCAGGCGGAGAAGTCCGAGGCGCTGGGATTCGGGTTCAGGTGCGGCTTTCTGGGCCTGCTGCACATGGAAATCGCACAGGAGCGGCTCGAGCGCGAGTCGGGAATCGAGGTCATCCAGACGGCGCCGAGCGTGAGCTACGAGGTCGTGCTCAAAAGCGGAATGACACAGGTCGTGCGAAACGCCAGCGAGCTGCCGGACCCGTCGCAGATTGAGGAGACCCGCGAGCCTATTTCCGAGGTCTCGATGATAATCCCGGCCGACTCGATAGGCGCCATGATGAAGCTGTGCGAGGACCGGCGCGGCTCATACGTATCGACCCAGTACCTGAGCCAGACCCGCGTGGTGTTGACCTACCGCATGCCCATGGCCGAGATAATGTACGACTTCTTCGACAAGCTGAAATCCGCCACCAAGGGCTACGGCACCATGGATTACCACTTCACGGGATACCAGGCTGCCGACCTCGTCAAGCTCGACGTACTCGTTGCGGAGAAACGCGTGGACGCGCTCTCGACAATCGTCCATCGCACTGAGGCGGACAGGCGCGGGCGCCAGCTTATCCGGACACTCCAGAAAAAGATTCCTCGGCATCTTTTCCAGATACCGCTTCAAGCGGCCATAGGCGGACGTATAATAGCCAGGGAGAATATCAGGCCGCTGGCCAAGAACGTGACCGCCAAATGCTACGGCGGCGACATAACGCGCAAGCGCAAGCTGCTCGAGAAACAGAAGGAAGGCAAGAAGCGCATGAAACAGGTGGGGCGCGTCTCCATACCGCAGGAGGCGTTCCTCGCCGCACTGAAAAGAAGCTGAAATGACAGAAGAGAAAGAGCCTACAGGCAAACCCGAGGAGCCCGGACCGCCGCCGGCCGCGCCGGAGACGGCGGAAAGCCCCGGGCCGCAGGCCGGGAACAAAAAAGACAAGAAGAAGGATAAAGAGGGCTCCTGGGTCAGGGAAAACATTGAGGCGATAATTGTCGCCATCGTCCTTGCGCTGATTATCCGCGAGTTCGCCATGGAGGCGTTCGTCATACCGACCGGATCCATGGCGCCGACCCTGTTCGGCGAGCACACCGAAATAACCTGCCCGAACTGCAGCAGGAGATTCGCCATAGACAACCCGAACAAGAGCCCTAGCTTCGAGAAGGCCTACAGATGCTCCGCCGAGTGCCCGCGCTGCAAGTCGCGGGGCACTGTGTACCTCTACGCGAACGAATACTCGGAAAGCAGCGAGGCGGTCTGCCAGAACTGCGGCAACAGGTGGATTGTAGAGACGCCCGAGTCGGGCCGAACAGTGATGGCGAAGAGAATAGCGCTGATATGCCCCAACTGCGACTTCGAATTCAAGAGGGACATAACCCCTTCCGACGTCACGGGCGGGCACAAGATACTGGTCAACAAGGCTGGTCTGCTCGTGCGCGACCCGAAGCGCTGGGATGTGATTGTCTTCAAGTACCCAGAAGACACTACGAAGAACTACATAAAACGCCTGATAGGCCTGCCGGGCGAAAAGTTGCAGGCAAAGGACGGCGACATATACATAAACGGTAAAATCGCGCGCAAGGAACTCGACGTAATCCGCGCAATGAAATTCGAGGTGTTCAACTCCGAACTCGACCAGAAATGGGAAAAGACCATCCCGTGGACGTCGTTCGATGATAACTGGCAGCTCGCGGTCGAAAGTCTCGAGGTAAAGGCCCACGAGGGCGAGTCCGCGGCGGAGTTCAACAAGAGAATAACCTCGTCGCTGCCCTACTCGGACCCGGACGGCGACTCCTCGTACGAAGATGTGACAGACATAGGCTACAAGCTCAGCGTGACGTGCAGGGACAAGGGTGAGTTCTTCTGCACAATCGACAACCAGGAGTACGAGTTTCGCTTCACCGTACCGGTCGGAGACAAGGGCAGCGCATCGCTGACGAAAGATGGCGTGAAGGTCAGGACGGCGGACCTGCGCTTCGAGCCGGGGAAGACCTACGACGTCGAGTTTCTCGCAATCGACGACAGAGTCCTGGGGCTGGTGGAAGGCCGCGAGGTGTTCCGCTACGACTACGAGCCGGACAGAATCGTTTCGGGAAGCGCGCAGATATCGCTCGGCACGGTCAAGTCGGCCGCGCGTTTCGACAAGGTTCACGTTTACCGCGACATATACTACGTGCCCCAGGGCGAGTACGGCGTCAGGGAAGCGCTGGAACTCGGCCCTGACGAGTATTTCGCCATGGGAGACAATTCCGCGAGTTCCAAGGATTCCCGGGGCTGGGGGACGGTACCCGCGCCGAACATGCTCGGACGCGGATTTATCATCTTCTGGCCTATAACGCAGATTAAGTTTATCAAGTAGGCGGCATCTCTCAACGGGCTGATAATGGACGGACATCGCAAACCCGAAATTGACGACGGGCTCGTAGAAACACTTGCGGCACTGTCCGCGGTCGAGCTTGCCCCCGGCGAGGGTGAATCGCTGCGAGCCGACCTTATGGAAATAATCGATTACGTTGAACGCCTGAGAAAACTTGACCCCGGCGGAACCGGCATTCGGTCCGGGCCGGAATCGAACCTTCCGCGCGACCGGGAAGATACGCCGACCCAGAGCCTTGCACGCGGAGACGCGTTCCGGAACGCGCCGGACATCCGGGGTCCTTTCTTCAAGGCACCTCCCATTATCGAAAGGCAGGACTTATGAGGGCGATTCCGTTTGCGTTCTTTCTAATTGTCGCATTGGCAGCATGCACCCAGCCTCCCGGTGCGCCCGCACCTGCGGCTGCGCCCGCGACCAAATCCGAGCCCAAGTTCGAGCGCGAGTTCGACCGGCTCATCTGGCTGCTCGGTCACGAGGATTTCGACAAACGCGGAGAAGCACACGACCGCTTCGTCGAAATGGGCAAGAAGATTCTGCCGGACCTCGAAAAGGCGCTGATTGATATCAAGGACGAGGACAGGCGCCGCCAGTTGGAACTCGTCATCGGGGACATACGCGCCGGCAGGAAGAAGGTGCAGAAGAGGGGCCTGCTCGTTAGGCTGCACATCGACAAGAACAAGTTCGCGAGAAAGGAAGCCGTCAAGGTCAGGCTCGAATTGAAGAACGCGGGCAATGCGCCGCTTAACGTGTCCATCCCGCTGGTAAGAAAGTATTCGGTTGCATTCCGCCTGGACTGGGTCGCCGACAAGACCTTCATGTCGGGTAACAAGCTCCAGAGTCTCACGGTGAAAGACACCGAGCGCGACGCCTGGATAACCGAGGGCAACTGGCAGCCGAACCTGTTTACTCTCGAACCGGGGAAATCGGTCGAGGAGACTATGGACATTACGGACATGTGCATGCAGCCTGCCCGATACACCGCCATTGCGACCTACCAGTGGGCCGGCGTGGGAGACTTCATGTCGAATTCGGTGACGTTCGAAGTCGAGAAGCCGGACGCCGGGAAGAAGCAGGATGGCGATAACTGACCTTACAGCATTCGAGCTGTCACGGAAAATTGCATCCCGGGAAATTTCAGCAGCGCAGACCGTCGAGGCGTACTTAGCGAGAATCGCCGCGACCGAGCCTGCAATCGGCGCCTACCTGGCCGTAACGGAAGAAACCGCCCGGGAGCAGGCGGCGGCCGTTGACAAAGCCCTGGATTCCGGGGAGCAGGCAGGCCCACTCGCCGGCGTGCCGCTCGCCATCAAGGACAATATCCTCGTCGAAGGAATACCCGCCACCGCCGGGAGCAGGATACTCGAAGGTTTCATCGCACCCTACGACTCCACCGCAGTCGCCCGCCTCAGGTCCGCCGGGGCCGTGATACTGGGCAAGACCAACCTTGACGAATTCGCAATGGGCTCAAGCTGCGAGTACTCCGCCTTCCAGGTAACACGCAACCCGCACGACATGGACCGCGTGCCCGGCGGCTCCTCCGGCGGCTCGGCGGCGGCGGTCGCGGCCGGGTCCGCTGCTGCGGCGCTTGGCTCCGATACCGGTGGCTCGATAAGGCAGCCTGCCGCCTTTTGCGGAACAGCCGGCCTCAAACCGACCTACGGCATGGTTTCCCGCTACGGGCTTATCGCGTTCGCCTCCAGTCTCGACCAGGTCGGCCCGCTGGCACGCGATACCCGCGACCTTGCTCTCATAATGTCCGCAATATCCGGCGGCGATGAGAACGACTCGACAAGTCTGCAGTCCGAGCCGCCTCCGTTCCTGAAGGAACTCGACCGCGGTATCTCCGGCGCCGTTCTCGGCGTTCCGCGCGAATACGTATTGCAGATTACAAACGACGATGTGAGAAACTGCTTCGAGTCCGCAGTAGAGACGTTCCGGAAGCTCGGGGCGCAAATCAGGGAAGTCTCGCTCCCCCGCGCCGGCTACTCGATTGCTACTTACTACATAATCGCCCCGGCGGAGGCGTCGTCCAACCTGGCGCGCTACACCGGAATTCACTATTCGAATAGGCTTCCGGGCGGCAATCTGGCCCGGGATATCATCGAGCGCACACGCACGCAGTTCGGACCGGAGGTCAAGCGCCGCATCATCCTCGGCAGCTTCGTGCTCTCGTCGGGCTACTATGACGCCTATTATCTGAGGGCTGCCGCTGCACGCGATGCCACAAGAAACGATTTCGAGGAGGCTTTCGGAGAGTGCGATGCGCTTATCTCGCCCGCTACTCCGAGCCCGGCTTTCCGGCTCGGCGAGAAGCTCACAAACCCGCTCGATATGTACCTCTGCGATGTAATGAACGTGGGCGTAAATCTCGCGGGTGTCCCCGCGCTTTCAATACCCTGCGGCCTCAGCAGCGAGAGAATGCCAATCGGCCTCCAGATAATAGGACCCGCCGGCTCGGATGCAAGGCTGCTCGGCCTGGGCAGAGCATTCGAGTGCGAAATGGGATTCACCAACCGCGTCGCGCCTGTCACCGACGGAGACAAGAAATGAGAAGGCTGTTGACACTGTCAGTTGCGATTACGCTGTGCGCAGGCTGTCTGCACGGCAGCTTCAAGGCGGGGTCTTGCGGGCAGGACGGTTGGAAGATATGGGTCGAGGACGGAAAAACGACTGACCCGCTGACGGTGAATCTGCTCGAGGCGAAGACACCTCTGGACAATTACGAGGCTAATCTCGCGCTGATTCACCCATGGGATTATGGCGAGCACGCTGAGGCAAGAGAGATTGTGCACAGGCCTGAAGTTACTACTGTCGGCAAGTGGCACGAATACACCGTTTATGACGTAACAGACAAGCCGCAAGAGATAAAGCAAATCATATTGAGGGACCCATCGGGTAATCACAGAGTCCTGTACAGCCAGCTCTCCTGGTGCACAGCTTCGGTTGACGATATTCCCTACATGGTCACGGTGGAAGACACCAGGATACTTGCCTACCGCACCAGGATTCCCGGGACCGGCCACTTTTACATAGAACACTATTTCATACAGGACCCCCGAACAGGCCTGCCGGCTGACCTTGACATGAGTTCAATCGAGACTACGTTGAAGGAAATCCTGCCTGAAGGGCACGGTGTGTGGAAGGGTGGCGGCTTGGACATTGAATCGCTGACCTTCAAGCACTTTGTCTGGAAGGAAGGAGATGGAAACAGCCGGCCAACAGGGGGGAAGGTGGAAATCAAGTTCAAGATAGAGGGTGCGAAGCTGGTGCCCGTTCAAAGCACTTACGAACCTGCACGTAACAGTAACGGAGAGTGAAAGTGAAGAGACTCTTGATAGCATTGGCTGTGTCAGTGATATGCTCGAGCCTGTACGCCGACGAGAAGACTGCGGAGGTCGAGAAGCTGCTCGACAAGCTGCAGCGGAAGCCTTTTCACAGAGAGCTTGTTTGCGAGGAACTCGTCAAACTGGGTGAGAAGGCGATTCCTGCCATAACATCCTCCGCCAAAAAGCATGACGCGGCGGTCGGCAGGGCCGCTTCATGCAGTATCGCCGCTATAAAGTGGAAAATCAACGTGCGATGCTTCTTCAGCGAAGGCAGTGACCTTGACAGGCTTATGCGTTTCTCGCGCTACGAAGTGTCGGCCGAGATGCAGAAGAATATCGATACTCTGCGGGAATCGGGCAAGCTCGGCAGCCTTGTTGGCATAGTGCAGTCGCACGACCCCGCGACCGCCCTTGCCGCCCTCAAGGCTATCGAGAAGATGAGCAAGGAAGCTGAAGCCGCCGGCAGTCTGCTCGACTCGGTCAACATGCAGGACTGGCCATACGCGGGCGCTCTTCTGGCCCGCGCGCCCGAAAAGGTCCTGGAAGCTGTGCTGAAGAAGTTACGCTCGCGCGCGGAAAGCGACCGTCTCGCCGCGCTGACCGCCATGGGAATGGCTCCGCCGGAGTCGGCGCTGTCCACGCTGCTCAAGGCGCTCGAATATAAATCCTCCCACGTAAGGGCTAAAACCGTCGTCGCACTGGGCGTCCTGGGTAACAAGCACGCAGTCGAGCCGCTGATGAAAATCCTCAAGGAAGACAAGGACCACAAGGTCCGCGCGCAGGCGGCATGGGCGCTGGGCATTCTCAAAGATGCCGGGAAAGCAGCAGAGGCGCTGGTTGCATCCCTGAAGGACTCGAAGGTGCGCTCGCGGGCGATTGAGAGCCTCGCCGTCATCGGCAGCAAGGCCGCGCTTGAAGGGCTGGCCACTTTCGCGAAAGATGAAAAGCAGGACATGTACCAGAGGAAATCGGCTCTGCAGGCAATCGGGCAGATAGGCGGCAAGGAAGCGCTGCAGGTGCTCAAGCCCCTGTTCGGCAAAAAGGAAGAGCCCTACAGCGCGCTGCCACAGGTGCTCGCGCGACTCGGGAAGGATGCCCTCAACTTCCTGAAGACCGCCTTGGAAGGGGTAGGCGACGAAGACGTGGAAACCATAAGGCAGTGCCAGCTCGCCCTGGGCGCAATGCGCGCGGAAGCCGTGCCGCTGCTTCTCGACCTGCTTGAATCCAAGAGAATCAGGCTGCGGCTCATCGGGCGGACGCTTCTGCGTGCCCTCACGAGCAAGGACTTCGAGTACGACCGCAAGCAGTGGGAAAAATATCTGAAAGAAAATCCCCCGAAGTAGGAGAACACAAGCGTGACAGCGCGCGGCGCGCACGAATACGACACCGTAATCTCAATCGAGCTGCACGTGCAGCTTGCCACGCGCACCAAGCTTTTCTGCCGGTGCGAATCCGCATACGGGCGCGAACCCAACTCCTGCGTCTGCCCTGTCTGCCTGGGATTTCCCGGCAGCCTGCCGGTTCTCAACCGCAGCGCCGTGGAACTGGCCGCACGAACAGCGCTGGCCCTGAGCTGCACAGTCAGTGAGTGTTCGGCCTTCGACCGCAAGAACTACTTCTACCCCGACCTTCCTAAGTCCTACCAGATAACACAGCACTACTCCCCTATCGGGACTGGCGGCAGGCTGGAAATCGAAACCGGCGCAGAGAAGAGAATTGTCGAGATTGAGCGCGTTCACATGGAGGAAGATGCCGGCAAGATAGTTTATTCGGAAGAGACGGGCGAATCGCTGCTCGATTTCAACCGCTGCGGCACTCCGCTCCTCGAAATCGTGACGAAGCCCTGGGTCACGTCGCCCGAGGAAGTCCACACGTACCTGGCCGAAATCAAGCAGCTTCTGCAGTATATCGAAATCTCCGACTGCGACATGGAGAAGGGCAATCTCCGGTGCGACTGCAACATCTCGGTAATGCCGCGCGGCTCTGAGCAGTGGGGCACGCGGACCGAGATAAAGAACCTCAACTCGTTCCGCGCGGCTCAGAAAGCGCTCGAATACGAGCGCGAGCGCCACATAGCCATCCTTGAATCCGGCGGGCGAGTCAAGCTCGAGACAATGCTCTGGGACGAAGCGAGGGGCGTAACATATCCCCGACGCTCGAAGGAAGAGGCGCACGACTACCGCTACTTCCCCGAGCCGGACCTGCCGCCCGTCATTCTCAGCGCCGAGAAGACAGATGCAATAAGGCAAATAATGCCCGAACTTCCCGCTGCACGCAGACTTAGGTTCGTCGAACAGTACGGACTCCCTAAGTATGATGCCATCGTGCTGACCGCGGACAGGGAGCTTGCCGACTTCTACGAGCAGGCATTGAAACACTACGACAGCCCAAAGCCGGTCGCAAACTGGTTCATGGGCAGCCTCCTGAGAGAACTCAAGGAGCGCGGCGTTGCGATTCAGGAACTGGGCCTGAATCCGGAACATGCAGCCGGGATTATCAGACTTCTCGACACAGGCGAAATCACCAATGTAGCTGAGCGCGAAGTTCTCTGCGAGGTTCTGCGGACCGGCGACGACCCCGCCGTCGTCGTGCAGCGCTCCGGCCTTTCTCAGAAATCGGACGAGACCGAACTGCGCCGCTGGGTAGAGCAGGCGATTGCCGACAATCCCAAAGCAGTCGAGGACTATCACAGCGGTAAAAAGACCGCAGCCCGGTTCATAGTCGGTCAGGCCATGAAGAAGTCACGCGGCCGCGCGAATCCCGAAAAGCTGCTAAAAATAGCATCCGAGCTGCTCGATTCCATGCATGACAGCTGCTAATCCGGCTCGAGACCAGTCATCATCTAACCTCAATCCTGACAAGAAGATATAATTCTGAAAATTTTTTTCGTTCCTGCACAAAGAGGCTAAATGACGCAAGTGGCTGGGCTGTGCAACTTTGCGCGACACTCCCGGTGGACAAGGCGCAGCATTTCTGACGTCACAAGTGCCGTAACTCTTGACAAATCCCCGTTTCCATCGTATATTTCATCGGGTCAGGAGGAGATAAAGATGAAGAATCGTGAGCCCCACCACTTTTGCGGAGTCCTGATTCTCCTCCTGGCCCTTGTTTCTCTCTACGCCTGGTTCTCCTATCCTCCGGCGAAGAATAGAAAGCCCCTACCACTGGCAGTAGATTATGCAGTCGAGTCGCCACGGGAGGATTCCGACAACCCCAAACCCGCAGAGAAGCATCTTGCAGTAAGCCGCATGAAAGTCATTCCTTAGGAACGGCAGCGCTTTTAATCCGTCAGGCGTGATTTCCGTCGAGGATTTTCTCGTACACTTTGAGATACCTGGCAGCGGCTTTCTCCCACGTGAACTGCTGCGAGCGCTCCCGCCCGCGCCGTGCAAGCTCTTGCCGCACATCTTCGTCTTCGAGAAGCGAGACCACGGCCCCGGCAGCTTCCTCAATGTCCGCGCTGCTGACAAGGACGGCGGAACCGTCCGCAATCTCCGTGAATCCGCCCCGCCCCGAGGAGACCACCGGGCAGCCCGATGCCATAGCTGCGAGGCTCTGTATCGAGTACCCCGTGTAGTGGTCGAGACAGACATACAGGTCGGAAGCATTGAAATAGTGGTTGTACAGCGTCGTCGGTCCCTCGTCCGGTCCCAGCCGGACGACGGCACTGCTAAGTCCGTGGCGTTCGATAGCCTCGTCCACCTGCGGCGCAGTCGGCCCAATTCTGATAAGCATGGCCTCAGGAATTTTATGGTGCACGAGCGAGAGCATCTCGACAAGGCCGGGGACGTTGTTGTTCTTGTTCTCGTTGCCCACGTTGAGAAGGATTCGCGCCGAGGAAGGCAATCCCAGAAGCTCGCGGCTGGCCGCCCGGTCGCGGGGGCGATGAACCTCGTGGTTCGCGCCGGGGTAGATAATATCGACCTTCTCCTCGTCGGCTCCGAAAAGCTCGATGAGGTCGTTCTTCGCGTTGTGCGAGTTCGCCACGACAGCCTGCGCCCCGAGCATCATCTCGACGTTCTTACGGAATCTGCGCTGCGTGCCCTCCGTGTAGACACCTTCCGTCCGCAATGGCGCGGCATCGTGGAAAGTCGCCACGGCGGGCCTGCGCCCGTACTTGAGCAGCCGCGCATGCCGCTCGCTCAGCAGGTGGTAGACATCGTATTTCGGCAGGCGCGCGTTTATCTGCAGGAAGGCGAGGTATTTAGTCCAGTGCTTAATTACCCTGTCGGGCGGCTCGCGCCACTGAATTTCCCGGCACTTGCGCCGGCGCTCGATGAACACCTCCTCCACGTCGGCCTGCCCGCGCATGCGCCGCGACAGCTCCATGGCCATCACGCCGCCGCACGTGGCCGGCGGGCCCGGGTGTATTATCCCTATCCTGGCGCCGTTGAGCTTCAGCAATGCCTCCGAAGCTACTCTTCGCGGTGCCTGTCGGCTATCAGCTCGCCGCCCACCCCGACGTTTTCCGGGGCGTTCTCCTTGATGACGACGACAATGACCTCTCTGGGCAGCTTGAAGGCCTTCTCCGCCGCGTCGGTCACCTCGCGCACAAGCTCCCGCTTGACCTCGATATCCTTAAGCGGTGGGCCTTCCACGGTGATATTAGGCATTCCTCGTCCTCCCGGTTCGCGCGAGTCATTCCCGCGCCATCATAGCACCTAAACGCCGGGATTCAAACCATATTCACATCCGCTTCACGTGGAGTCCTCTACTTTGAGTTGCCTGGCCCATTGCGTATCTGCGCGGTATTTGAGCGACAGCATTTCCGGATTGGACAACTCTTCTGTTCGATGCTATACTTATTTAAGAGTCTGCACCCGGGTTTCGCATCTCGTTTTTCCCGGCTTACACGAGCGCGCTGAGGGGGAACTGTGCGATGAAAGCCTGCCCAACGCCGATTCCGCCGGTCAGATCATGCAGCATGCTGTGCGTACTGGTTTTTATATGCCTGCTGTGCACATCCGCCATCGCCGATGTCATACACATGAAAGACGGCCGCAAACTCGAAGGCGAAATAACCGAAGAAGCCGAGGAGTACATCAAGCTCAAGATGAAGTACGGCTCAATGACAATCCAGAGGAGTAAAATCGAAAAGATAGAAAAGGGCGCGTCTAAGACCGAGGAATTCAAGACACGCTTTGCCGCCGTCAACAGGAAGGACACGAAAGCCCTGTTCAAGCTTGCCGAGTGGTGTAAAAACCAGAACCTGCTCGAGGAGCGAAGGGGGGTGCTCAGGGCTGTTCTCGAGGCCGACCCCACAAATGCCAAGGCCGGCAAGCTGCTCGGTTATGAGATGGACGGCCAAGGGCACTGGCACGACCCCAAGGAAGCGTCCAAAGGCGCGGCAGACGCGGATAAAACCGAAGAGACCGATGTCTACGAGCCGACCGTTGACGAGAAGGCGGAGAAGGAATTCCTCGAAGCGGCACGCGAGAGGTACAAGGACAAGTCGGACAAAGAGCTCATGGACATGGTCATGCAGCTCAGAATCGAGTACAAGTGGCGGGAGATTGTCGCAGTCGTGAGAGAGCTTGACAGGCGCAGCCCCGAAGCGAAAAACCCCACGTTCGGTTACAACCTTGCCAGGGCTTATATCCGGATAGGAGAAATCAGGCTCGCCCTGGCAATCGCCGAGGAGAACCTCCCCTACGTCAAGCGTTCCCCCGTGTTCGCAAAAGTCGGGGCCGCTCTCAAGATACTGATGGGAGACTGCTATTGCAAGCTCGGCGACGTTAAGAAGGCAATCACCGTCGGCGAAGAGGCCGTCGCCGAGGACGAGGCGTCGAACCTGCACTTCTACAACCTCGGCAGGTTCTACCTGCTTGACCGCCAGTACAAGAAGACCGAAGAACGCTGCCGCAAGGGCCTCGAAGTGTCGGGCGACCGCAGCCAGTTTAATCGCCTGCTGCTTGCGACCAGCCTTGCCCTGCAGGACAACAAGGACGAGGCACGCAGGCTCATCGACGTCACGCTTTCGAGGCTGCCCGTCAACCTGCTTTCCGTAAGCTGCATGGAAATAGCCCGAACCTACGCCGCCTGCGGCGATGCACAGAACGCCGCCAAGTACCTGGGAACTTATCTCACCGAGTACGTTGACTATCA
Source organism: uncultured Planctomycetota bacterium (assembly GCA_964641955.1). GTDB lineage: Bacteria > Planctomycetota > SKW154 > SKW154 > DAOVDS01 > CAZXNM01. Next base: position 19,366 of record CAZXNM010000021.1, on the reverse strand, counting down.
GAAGAAGCGAAACCAGATAAAGGAAGAGGTGCTGACAGACCCGGGCTTCGAGTCTGTCCTCAAGGACCGGGCGTTCGCCGCAGTCATCGCGGTCGAGGAGAGCCAGGATGACAGCAAGTGGGAGTTCGGCGTCGTCAGGGAAGCACAGGAAAAGTCCATCGACCAGGTCAAGAAGATAAAGACAGGCCGGACGAAGAAGAAGGGCCGCGCCCAGCTTCCTCCTATACTCGCACCGAAGGACTGGGTCGTAATCCGCACCAGGAACTACGACCTCCTCAGCAACTCCATTCCCGAGCGGCTCGAAGAACTGGCATACAGGCTTGAAGCGGTCGTGCGCAAGTACCGCGAACTCTTCGGCGCCAAGAGCCTGAAAATGGAGCGTTTCACTGTCAAGATGTTCAAGTGCAAAGAGGAGTTTGACGAATACACGCGCAAGAAGAACGTGAAGCTCGAACACGCCCAGGCCTACCACTCACCCGGCGACAAGGAGCTTGTCTGCTACGACCGCTTCTCCGAGGGGCTCGGGCACAAGATATTCGGCGTCATCTACCACGAGGCGAATCACCAGTTCATGTACGCCTATCTCGGAGGCTCCCATCCCATGTGGCTCGCCGAGGGGCTTGCCTGCTACTTCGAGACGGCGCAGTACAGCGGCGGCAGGATAACGCGGGTCGGGGCAATGAACTACGACCGCTCGAACATTGTCCTCGAGGCCGTGCGAACCGGCAAGCTTATCCCCCTCAAGAAACTCCTCGAAATGGACAGAGCCGCCTTCTACGGCGCCAATATCCACCTGAACTACGCGCAGGCGTGGCATCTCGTCTACTTCCTGATAAACAAGAACGCCGCGACGAAGAAGCTCTTCGCGGACTATGTGAAGACCTTCCGCGAGACGCGCGACGAGAAGAAAGCTTACGATGCTTCGTTCGGCAAGTACGGTCTCGCCAGAGTCGAACAGGAATTCAAGAATTACATTCTAAAGGGCAAGTAATCCACACGCTTGGTAAACTGAACCGGGTCGGCGCATGAGACTCAGCCGGGTTCCTACAGTTGCGTCTCGAGCCGTTCCCTCTCGTGCGGCGGCAAATCGCCGATGAGATACTTGACTATGTTGAGAAGCTGCTGGTTGGAAAACGGTTTGGTCAGGTAGTAGGTCGCCCCTACCTCGTAGCCTTTCCAGACATCCTTGTCGGTAGCCTTCGCGGTCAGCATGATGACGGGCACCTCGCTTTTCGGGCTCTCGCGTATCTCCTGGAGCACTTCATACCCGTCGCGCTTGGGCATCATCACGTCGAGTATTACGAGGTCGAACTGCGCCTTGTTGAACTTGACCAGGGCGTCTTCGCCATCTTCGGCCGTCGTGACCTCGTACCCGCCGGCAGTCAGCAACCCTTCGATTATCATCCTGATGTCAGTCTCGTCATCGACAGCAAGAACCCGCTTAGCCACGTCAACCTCCGCGACTTATTGCATACCCGGATACTGAAAACCAAATTCCCTCGCAGGAAGCGCGCACGCCCCGCACAGGGAATTATGCCCCACAAATCACATTGTAAATGATAGCACCAGCCTGCAGTTCCGTCAAGCCCTTTTCGCGCCGCAGTTGGCGAGCAAAATTCCAAGCAGGCGTTTGCCCGATGCAATTTGATGTAGAGAGAAATAAAAGGTTATTCCAATCTTGCGCGGCGGGCAGCTTGCCTGTAGACTTAATTTTAACGATTAAGGCACGCTGGCTCTTAAGGAGAACAGCACCATGAAAAACGACGTGCCTGGGGCACTTCCGACATCCCTGCAGGATATATTCGCTTATGTCACCGATTTCGCTCAGCATCTCTTCGCGTTCCCGGTGACCGCTTTCGCGGAGCTACGGGGAAAGTCCGGGCAAATTCTCCTGAGACTGAAGGAGCCTGTCGGACAGGATTTTATCGAGGCCCTCAGGACAAAGGTGCTCGAATCAATCCACGACTTTACGGAACTGAGATACAACCGGGAGCAGATACGGCTCGACATCCGCGGGTCCGTCGTCAGCTCAGAGGACACGCGCGCGCTGACCTCCTACTTCGCCTGCCCGATTGCGGTAGACGAGAAAACATCCGCCGTTCTCGCCTTCGGAAGCTACATGCCGGCGGCCTTTTCCGCCAGCAGCGTCCAGCTCGTCGGCGCGATTGCGGAACACTACTCGAGGTTCCTCTCCACCGTCAACGCAACCGTCGCCGAGGTCAAGCACAGGGCGGAGATACAGGTGGCCGAGGAGAAGCTCCGGGCGGAGCGCCAGCTCGTCGCCAAGCTCCAGAAGCTGGATGAACTCAAGTCCGGCTTTATCTCCGTCGTATCCCATGAGCTTCGCACACCCATGACCGCAGTGCGAAGCTCCATCGAGCTCGTCGTGGACGGCACAGCCGGCCCCGTGACCGACCAGCAGCGCAAGTGGCTCGACATGGCCCTGCGCAACATAGACAGGCTCTCGAACCTGATTAACGACGTCCTCGACATGGCCAGAATCGAGCAGGGACGCCTCAAGCTCGACCTGCAGCAGAATCACCTCAAGCCAATCACAGAGGAAGTCGCCTACAGCCTGCAGAACAAGGCGGCGGAGAAGAAAGACAGCATAATAGTCAAGGGCTTCGAACAGGATATCGACTGCTACTGCGACCGCGACGCGATTGTGCAGGTTCTCATGAACCTGGTCGGCAACGCAATCCATCACAACGCCCCCGGCATTACCGTGACAATCAGCCTCGACGAAGTCAACGACACGCTGGCGACCATTACCGTGACCGATGACGGCAAGGGCATCCCCCCCGAGGAACTGCCCCGCATTTTCGACAAGTTCTACCAGATTCAGAAGTCGGTCGGGCACGGCGGAGAGAGCACCGGCCTCGGCCTCGCCATAAGCAAGGGAATTATCGAAACGCACGGGGGAAAACTCTGGTGCGAGAGCCGGCTCGGGAAAGGCTGCAGGTTCAGCTTCAATATCCCGAGAAGTCCCGCAGCCGTGGGAAAAATGATAAGGCGTCCCCGTCCGCAGAAGGATTCGGAAATCCTGTTCGGCAAGCTCGCCATCCTCCTCGGATACGCGCGGGAAGATGAAGTCGAGACCTGTGTCAAGGTACAGTCAACAGCCGACACGAAAAAGAACCTCGGTGACATAATGGTTGAGGAAGGGGTTCTGACGGAAGAGCAGCGAAGCGAAGTCCTCAACATCCAGAGAGCCAACCTCAACAAGCCGCACCCGTACGACCCCGTGCGCACGCTCGCCGACGTCATACTCGGCCGCCTCGCCATCAAGTTCAAGTACCTCAACCAGGAGCAGGTCAACGAGTGCGTCCGAATCCAAGCCACCCGCAGGGCGGCAGGGAAAGACGCCCTTCTCGGCGAGGTATTCGTCGAGCTGGGCTACCTGCCCCTGTCGAGGGTTATCGAGCTCCTCTCGCTGCAGGGAATCACCGTGATGAGCTGCCCCGAATGCGGACAGCAGTCCAACGTCTTCTACTACTCGCCGGCCAATGAGTACAAGTGCGTCGGGTGCGGCGCGCTGCTCGAGCCGCTCGAAGATACCGAAAACAAAACCCCGCCCGAAGACGGGGAAGCCAAATCCTGAGAGATTTTCTCCCCGCGAGATACCGGGCCGCATCCTGCGCCGACCGTCGCAGTCACCCCGTGTTTGCCAACAGCCGCTGCGTGCAGTATACTTATGGTAACACGATTCCGCGAAGAGAAGGAAGCAATGCAGAAGCAGAAACCCGGGAAGTGGCTGTGGATTTCGTGTATTGCCGCAGTCGCTTCAGTTGCCTTGATTGTCTCGTTGTCTTCACGCACCCCTGCGCCCCCCGAACCAGCGCCGCCCTCCGCGTGGACGTTGGAAGTACAGGTCAAATTCAACCGGGTTCATGATGGAAAGGTGTTTTGCCTGGTGGACGAGAAACGAGTCAAGCCCATTTCTATGGAAGGCTCAACCCACATCAACCTTGGTGGTATGGGACCCATGTTCGCTGAGTCAACATTTGTATGCCCGGGAGTAGACGTAGATTCTCAATTCAGGCTTGTGGAGATGGAGGAGCCTTCGGCCAAGAGCGGAATGAGCGAGGATAATGAACTCTGGCGCGAGGGGGTGATACGTGTCAGTTCACTGGGAGCAGGTGATATTCACCTGAATGATTCCTTTCTTGTGAATTTGCGCAGAGAGCCGGAAGGAATTCGCTGCTTCCCATATTTCTTCGAATGGAAGCCTCCGACAGTCCTTGCCGAAGGTGAAGAAAGCACTTACTATGGCTGCGTTGTCTTCTCGTGGAAACCGAAATAGCATCGACGCAAAGATACCTTCTGTTCCCACTATCTCCATATCTCCTGCTGCTTACACGTCTCGCTTCTAAGCCCGGAAAGCACTTCACTTAGTACCGGTGCGCAGAGAGGCGTTTTTGTCGCCTATCGTAGGTTTCGCCCAGAATACATGGCGTTTGACTTCGCTAAGCCGCCAGTGGGTGAAGCCCTACTTGCGGCAATCTGGCGCTTAACCGGAACTACGCCAAAATGGCGCGATTCGGAGTATTTTCGGGAAAATTCGGGAATCTGCTTGACAAATCAATAGTACATGATAGTATATAGTAGAGTTTGTAATGTATTGAAAGGCTGCAATAGGGCATGAAAGTCCGGTTCGGGAGAGTCGGAGCAGCCGGGTTCTTTGACGAGCAGTGATAAAAACCGTGCGGGAGTTAGGGTTGCTGCGTGGTGTCATGAGGGGAAAAACTTTCTACCTGACAACGCTCGGCAACCAGGTGCACGAGACGCCTCAGAGAGGCGTTCAAGCCCCGCATACGTCGCTACGTCCAAAGCTAATGCGACGGGCGCGGCAACCCTTTCCCGCGGTTTATACCACTACCCTCCCCCACAACCTTTCTTCTAACCGCGGAAACGCAGAGAACCGCAGAGATAAAGATTCCTTTTTCTTTTCCTCCTTTCTATTGTCCTTGCCAAACAACATTTCTTCTCTTCTCAAAGGCGCCCCGGCCGTATTTCAAAAGTGGCTGTGCCACCTCTGCGTTCTCTGCGGTAAGAATACATGTCTATGGAACATCGGCGTTGACACATCCGGGATGTCGGCGTATAATCTGGAAAATCATCCGCGTTGCCGGAGGTGAGGATTGATCAATCCCGTCATTACGCGCCACGCGCGCACCCTCTTCCGATTCGAGAAGACAAGGCCCGCAGTCGCGCTGGCGTTCTATCTCGTGGTGCTGGTGCTGGCGTTTTTCCTCAACTACGTCTTCGACCCACTGAGCAGCGTCTCGTGGGAGCATCGCAAGGCCGCGCAGGCCGCGCCCGTTGCGGAGGACGCCGGTCTCGAAACATCTCACGCAGAGAAGCAGGCTGCGAGAAGCACGTGGAAGGATACGCTTCGCAGCTACTGGTACCTGCTTGTGGCAATCCAGGTTTTCGCGCTGATAGTCGTCGGAGGCGTGCGGGTGGCAGGCTCGGTGGTGAAGGAGCGGGAGCACAAGCGCTTCGACTTCATCGTCATAACGGGCATGTCGCCCTGGCGGATAGCGGAAGGCGAGATGTTCGGCAGCGCGCTCTTCTGCTATTTCCTGGTACTTTGCACCCTGCCGTTTTCTGCGCTGTGCGTGCTGGGCGGCGGCGTGAGCTGGGAACTTTTCGGATATTCCTACCTGATACTCTTTTCCGGCGCGTTCTTCTTCCATTCGTGGTCGCTCCTGGTGTCGAGCGTATCGCGCAGCTACGCCGGCGCGACTGTTGCGGCGCTTATATTCATGGGTCTTTTCAGCGCCGCGGTCATGCTCGAGCACTTCAAGGTTCCCATGTTTGGCGACCTGGCGATGCTCAGCCCGTTTTATCTCTCGTTCGCGGCTCCGCGCACGGCGGGCGAGCTGGGGCATATCGGGTTCTTCACCCGGGAGTTCCCGATGCTGTTCGCGGTGGCGGTGGTGTACGTGTTCTTCGGCTACTGGGCGCTGAACGCCGCCTCTCGCAAGATACGCGGCGCGGACAGGACCTACATCTCGAAGCTGCAGGCCGTGGTGTTCACGGCGCTTTTCTGCACGGCTGCCTCGGGGCTGCTTGCGGCCCGCGGCCCGGAAATCGCTACGCAGTTGTCGAGCTTCCTCGACGCGCTCTTCTTCGAGACGGCGATTTACCTCTCGCTGGCGCTCCTGCTGCTGGTCGTTTTCGCGTTCCTGCTGTCGCCTTCCGCTTCCTCGTACCGCAATCTGAAAGAGGGGCGCCCGAGGGGCGTGCTTTATGCCCTCTTCGGCGAGAAGTCCCTGTTCTTCCTGAACCTGCTTATTCTTTTCGCCGTCGTCGTGGCGGTCTATTTCGCGGTTCTCGTACCGATGTTTACGAAGGTCGCCCAGCACCCGCTCTCGCTCACTGCCACGCGGGATGGCCGCCCGCCGCTCGCGGATATCGGGTTCGGTTTCTGCCTCGTGCTTTTCATCGCGATATTCTATTCCATCGTTGTGCAGCTTCTCGCGTTCTCTTCGAAACGCGTCGGCCGCGAGCTGGCGGCGCTGATATTGCTGTTTCTCGTGATGCTGCCGATTCTCGCCGAGGGCTTCCAGCCGGGCGGGCTTACGGAAGAAATGTCGCGCGGCGGCTTCATGCCCGTGTTTAATCCGGTCGCGGTCCTTACGACGATATTCCCGGTATCCGGCGGCATTGCAGCGGAAGGCGCGAGGGACAGCCTCGCGTTCACTTCCCTTCTCACCTATTTCATAGCCTGCGTGCTGCTGGCGGCGCTGTTTTACGCCCGGGTGAGGTCGATGTTCCCCCAGACGCAGCCCGCCTCGGTCGAGACGCCGCCGGTCGCAGGTGCGGAGAGCGCATCGTGAGGCTTCTCTTCCTGCCGCTGGCGGTAGTTCTCTCGTGCTGCGCCGCAATGGACGGCGTTCCCGGCCCGCAGCAGTCCATCAGCCGCAGGGCCGAGACTCCCGCCCCCCTCGTCAGGAAGGCGATTGTAACGCTTGCACAGCTTCGTCCTCAAATAGTCAGCCTCGCGGCGCAGCTCGGAAGCGCCGAGTACCGCGCCCGCCAGGAAGCGCAGGCGGCGCTGCGCGAAATCGGCCTGCCGGCGGTGCCCGCGCTCGAAGAGGCGGCTAAATCGCCCGACGCAGAGGTCTCGCACGCGGCGGCGCTGCTGCTCGAATCCCTGCGGCCTTCTGTGCAGCCGCTTATAGCCCCCGGCAGCATTGCAAAAACACTGGAAGCTGCACCGACCATCACTGCAATGCCGAAGGCGCATTTGCTTTCAGTTTTAAAATCTCTCGGTTCACAAACAGGCCTTAACTTCCTGGCGCACCCGGACCTGCTGGCTGCAAACCCGGAGGTGAAGCTCGACGGTGCCGCCCATCCCCTGCCGGAGTTGCTTAAAAGCATTGCGGACAAGCTGCAGTGCGCCTGGGTGGCGCGGTTCGGCGTGTTCTATCTCGCAAAGCCTGCAACTGCGCTCGAACTGGCCGGCGCGCAGGTCCTCTCTGCGCAGGACGCCGGCGGGGAGAAGCTGCTCTCGCTCATGCAGGAAAAGACGGTGAGAATATCGCTGAGAAAGACTGGGCTTGCGAAAGCGATGGATTTTTTCACCGAATTGAACGGCGTTGTCCCCGTCTTCGGCGAAGGCATCAGCCCCGAAGCGGAAGTCACCGAGTTCGAGGCAGCCGATATTACAGTATATGATGCGCTGTCGCTTCTGCTGTTCTCTCTCAATCTGCAGGCGAAGCTTTCAGAGGGGAAAATGACCATCTCGAAGGGCAATTACAGCGTTTACTCGCAGAACTACCGCTCGCAGCAGAGCCTCCTCGAAGAATACAGAAAAGCCTGGAAATCCCGGCCCTCCACCGACCCGTAAAACTCCAAGACGACGTGTTGTTCAAGATGAGCGAAGTGTCTTCAAGCAGACCGGTGCGCTTGCCCTATATGGCTTACCGGTTGGTGAGGACTGAAAGGCGGTGGTGCGAAGAAGTAAGCTAACTGGTGAATGTAGTTGTAACCAGTGGTAAGTGGGTGCAGTAGCGGGTTTACTCAAGTCTCCGAAGAAGATATTCAGCACCGGCCTGCTTCAACTGATCTTCTATCTCACTGAGCTTTGCCTGATTCCCTTCTTCCTTGGCTTTCCGGTATTCGGGGGCCAGTATATTGAAGAGCACGTCACGGCAGAACGCGGTGGATTTCGAATTCCTTTGGCCCTGTTCAATCAGGAACGGCACAAGCTCCTTTGAAGCGCTCCGTTGAAGGGCCTTGTGTGCCCATTCATAACTCTTGTCGTATTGAAAGACAGGTTCAGGCTGCTGTCGAATGAACTCCTTGGCGGCTCCAGTTTCGCCATGTGTTCTAACAAGGTCCATCCAGAAAAGCAGTCGATTACACTTCGCTTTGAAGTAAGGAGTATCCGACTCAGCCGCGAGCCTCTCCACGTCGCTTCTGAGTCCATGTTCACTTATGGCCATAGTGCCCGCCTTCTGAAGCACCATATCAGCCAGGCTATCTCGCTCCAAGCCGGTAGCATAGCGCCTCGTCAGGTAACCCCGCAGTACTTCAGTTGCAGACTTCTCGCCTGCTGCGAGTTCGTATTCGAGCAAGCTCTCATGAGCACGAGTTCTCACGATTATGGAAGAGTCTTCTCTGGAAGCATCTGTTATCACCTTACGAGCCTGGTCGTTGTCAATGGATGACAGGGCCATTATAACGTAGGCTCGAACTTCCGGACGGTTCACGCCGAGCAGATCCTTCAAGTGCTCTATTTTCCCGACGTTATCAAGGGAGGTGTCACTGAGGATTTGTCCAGGCATTCGCCGAAGCCGATCCTGTTCAGCAGATTCCTGATCCAGAGCCGACAGAACTTCTCTGGCTTTCTGCCTAACAGCTTCGCTGCTGCTTTCCAGAAGACGTTTTACTCCTATCCTGCAATTCACAAAACCTAGCTCTTCTATTGCATCCAAGACCGCCAACTGGGTTTCCGGATTCTCATCGTCCAGCGCATCTCCAAGGAAAGCTTCGACATTTCCCTTTTCTGGTTGATAGTTGTCGTAGGCATGTTGGTTGTCGGCCGTTTGAGCCAGTTGCTTGACAACTCCGATTTTCACCTCCCTGGATGCAGTCTTCCAGGTCGAACTTCTCGGGTCGGGCAGGTTCAAGATGTCTCCATTCCAAAAGACATCCTGTTCGTCTGCTTGAGTCACTTCCGGGGCAGTTCGCTCGCTACTGCAATTGGACAAGGATAAGACAATTGCAGCAATGTAAATAACTCTTTTCATATCAACTACATTTTACCACATTTCCCACCCAAAAACAACTTTGCTCCTAAGTACATTCCCGCAGGATAATCTCTTCGTGCAGTAAATGCAACGGAAACTTGCCATATTGGCAATAGCCCTATATATGACTTATCCTCATAATTTTCAGCACGTTACGCAAATCCCTCGCATTTCATAGAATGCCGTTTAGGCAATATTTTCTGAGAATTCCTGCCGCTTGGCTTGACAAAAGCTCAACTACGTGCTATTATGTAGGTAGAATGTGGCACGAAGCAATACAGGCGGGGCGAAGTACTCCCGGAAGGGAGAAAGGAGGTCTCGCGATGGAACACGAAGAACACGAATCTGAAGGCGGCGAGGTGTACGCCGAGGAATACGAGGTATTCCCCGTCTCGCAGACGCCCTGGTGGATGCAGAAGGCGGTGCCTGTGCTGGTGTCGGCGAGCTTCCACCTTGTGCTTCTTTACATTGCGGCGTTTATTGTCTTCTCAATAATGGGGCGCAAGGGCCCTCCCCCGCTCAATGTGAACACCATCCCGTACGAACCGCAGGAGCTTGACCTGACGGCGCCCAGCGGCCTGTTCAACAGGCCCGATATAGAAGCGGACGAAATCGTCGAGAAGCCGATAATCGACCTCGTCGAGGATTACGAGCGCACCAAAGACGTGCCGAAAGGGACGTCCCTGGACAACCTGACCAACAAGGAAATGGGCTCCGACGGGGTTGTCGATATATACGGCCCCGGCGGCGGACGCTCCGGCGCATACGGAGAGCGCTGGGGCAAGGGTCGCCTCGCCAACGAGGGCGGCTCCCGCAAGACCATCTGCGTCGTGGACAGGGCGCTGCGGTGGCTGCACTACCACCAGGACAGGGACGGCAAGTGGGACCAGGACGGCTTCAGCAAGAACTGCGACTCCAAGCTGGGTCCCGCGTGCGACAACCCCGGGACGGGCCAGTACGACGTTGCGGTGAGCAGCCTGGCGCTGCTTGCGTTCCTGGGCCACGGCAACTCGCACCGGGTCGGCCTCTTCAAGAAGACCGTCAAGCGCGGGCTCGACTGGCTGCTCGAACAGCAGAAGCCGGACGGCTCCCTCGGCGAGAGGAGCGCCGAGTCGTGGATGTACAACCATTCCATCGGCACCATGGCGCTGTGCGAGGCGTTCGCGATGAGCCGCGACTATCGCCTGAAGGAACCGGCGCAGCGGGCCGTGGACTTTATCCGCGAGGCCCAGAACCCTCAACTCGGATGGAAGTACGAGCCGCACGACGGCCGCAATGACACTTCCGTCACGGGCTGGATGGTGCTCGCGCTCAAGGCTGCCAAGGCGGCGAGGCTCAACGTTGACCAGGGGATGTTCCACGGCGCGATTAACTGGTTCGACCGCGCCACAAACACCGCCGGCAAGACCGGCTACATGAGGCCGGGCGACAACGGCTCGGTCATTCGCGGCGTCAACGACCGTTTCTCCAAGCTGCCCACGATGACCGGCGTGGCCGTTCTCTGCCGCATCTTCTGCGGGCAGTCGAGGCGCGACCCCAAGATTGTCAAGGGCGTCGATATCCTCATGTCGAACCCGCCCGAGTGGAACAAGCCCAGAAACGATAAGGTTGACATGTACTACTGGTACTACGCGACCTACGCCATGTTCCAGTTCGGCGGGGCGAAGTGGGACAGGTGGAACGAAGCCCTGCACCGGGCCGTCATAGACACCCAGCGCGTCGGCGGATGCGCCGACGGCTCGTGGGACCCCGTGGGCAAATGGGGCATGGTCGGCGGCAGGGTCTACGCCACGGCGATAAATGCGCTGACAATGGAAATCTACTACAGGTACAAGAGAGTCGTAACTCCCAAATCTGCAAAGGCGAGAGCCGGCAGATAAAAACCCAACCTCAGGAAAGGGGCGGATGCTGCGTAGGCATCCGCCCTTTCCTTTTGAACGCCATTGCTTATCGAAGTTGCATCTCAACGCCCCGGCTCTCGCAAAGAAACTCAGTTGACGCGGCGGGCCGATGAGGCTAACATAGCCGTTCCGCTGGAAAACGAAAGGAGAAAACAGTGATTAAAATCGAGAAGATACTCGTCCCGACCGACTTCTCGGAAACCGCAGAGCGGGCAGTCAACCACGCGGCCCTGCTCGCCGGGGCGTTCGGGGCGAAGCTGACGCTGCTGCACGTGGTCGAAGCAAGCGCGCTCGCCGAAGCGCTGCCCGCGGTGGCGCCGGGAGACATGCCGGTCGAGTTCATGCCGCCGCAGGACGAGGTGTACAAGTTCCTCGAGGAGTACGCCGACACGAAGCTGGAAGAGACGGCGAAAAGCGATTTCGTATGCAATGCTCCCGGGTGCGAGACCGAGAGGGTGAAAGGAGAAGCCGCATCGGTCGAGATTGCCCGCTATGCCAAGAGCAACGGCTTCGACCTTATTGTAATAGGCACGCACGGCAGGACCGGCTTCTCGGAGTGGTTCTTCGGCTCGACGACGGAGCGGCTGATGCGCATGGCGCCCTGCCCGCTCCTGGCGATAGGCCCCGGCACCGACCAGCATCCGAAGAAAGAGGTCTTCGACCATATCCTGTTCCCGTTCGACCTCTCCAGGACATCGAGGCACGCGCTGCGTTACGCGTGCGCGCTCTCCGAGAAATACAGCGCGAGGCTCGACCTGCTGCACGTGGTCGAGTACCGCAATCTCCCGGAAAGCTACACCGTGCAGGGCAGCGACATATTCAAGGAAGTAACCGACCTCGAGCAGAAAGTGCTCGACCAGATGGAGAGGGAAGTAAACGCGCTCTACACTGGCGGACACTCGCTCAACGCCGAGTTCGTCGTGCTCGAGGGCAAGCCGTTCGAGCAGATAGTCGAGTTCGCCAACCAGAACAAGGTTAAGCTGATTGTCATTGGCAACACCAGCGCGAGCGAGACGCACGGGCACAGGCTCGGCTCGACCGCCGAAAACGTCATGCCGAGGTCAAACTGCCCCGTGCTTATCGTGAATACCGGAATCCACGAATTCCTCAAGTAGGCTCGAAGATGGTCAAGGAACTCGACGGCAGGGTCGCGCTTGTGACGGGCAGCTCGCGCGGGATAGGCGCGGGCATTGCCAAGGCGCTGGGCGCGGCTGGCGCCGCGGTTGCGGTCAACTACAGGGAAAACCGGGAGAAGGCGCTGGAGGTCTGCCGGGCGATTACAGAAGCCGGCGGCACTGCAGAAATCTTCGGCGCCGATGTCGAGCAGCCGCAGGAAATCACCGACCTCTTCGCGCAAGTGGAGGAGAAGCTCGGCCCGGTTGACATACTCGTGAACAACGCCGGGATTCACCAGCACCTGCCCATCGAGGAACTATCCTACGAGGACTGGCTCAGGGTCGTGCAGGTCAACCTCAACGCCGCCTTCGTGACCTGCAAGAGGGCCATACCCGGCATGAAGGAACGCGGCTGGGGCAGGATAATAAACATAAGCTCCATAAACGCGTTCGGCGGGACTTCGGTCGAGTGCCACTACGGCTCCACGAAGGCGGGTCTCGTGGGGCTGACGAAGGCGCTGGCGCTCGAAACCGCCGCGCACGGCGTTACAGTCAACGCCATAGCGCCCGGCGCAATCGACACCGACATGCTCGATGCCGGCAGGCCGGGCCGCAGGGAGAAGCTCACAGCGAACATCCCCGTCGGCAGAATAGGCCTGCCCGAAGACATAGCCCATGCGGCCGTCTTCCTCGCCTCCCCGCGCGCATCGTTTGTCACCGGCCAGGTAATCCACGTCAACGGCGGCGAAGGCCTCCACTGATAATAAAAGCGGAATACGGCCCTCGCTGTCGTGTAAGAAACAGTGGGTAAAGGACACAATCCGGAGGTATCTCATGCTTTTCAGAAGATGCGCGTGCATTGCAGCAGTTATCGCAGTCGCAGCCGCCCTTCTCTTCGCATGCAGCACTGCATACGGACAGGAGAAGGAGCGCGAGGACATAAAGCAGGCAATCGAAAAGGGCGTCAAATGGCTTAAAGAAAAGCAGGCCGCGGACGGCTCGTGGGATTACAACGACGCGCCGTTCAAGCTCGGCATTCACATGACCGAAGGCTCTACCTGCCTCTCACTGTTCGCTCTTCTCAAGGCCGGGGTCAAGCCCAACGAAGCGTGCATAACAAAGGGCTTCGCATACGTGCGCGGCAAGCCCTTCCAGCACGTCTATACCGTCTCGTGCCTGATACTCGCGCTGGAAGCGCTCTACACGTGGAAGAAGCCCGAGCCCGTGAAAGCCGGCAAGGAAGAAGAAGAAAAGCCCGATGTTGACAAGTACATAACCAAGCTCGCCGAGCAGAAGAAAAAGGAAGACCCCGCGAGGGACTTTCAGAAAAGGGCCAATCCCGCCGACAGGCAGCTCATGATAGACGCGGTGAAGTGGCTGGTCGAGAAGCAGGAAGCGAACATCTGGCGCTATCCGGGCGGAACCGGGGGCAACGAGGATTGCTCCAATACCCAGTATGCCATGCTCGCGCTCGCAGCCGCTCGGCGGCTGAAGATTCCCGTCAAGGTCGATGTTTTCAAGAAAGTCGCCGAGTACTTCGTCAAGAACCAGGAGAAAAAAGGCCCGGAGGTCGAGTGGTTCCCCGTGCCCGGCGCGGACAGGTCTTTCGAAGAACTCAAGAAAATCGACAAGGAGATGAAGGAGCAGGTCCGCAAGCTCGACCGCGACTACAAGCGCCAGGTGCGCCGCGGAGAGCAGCCGCCCGCAAAGGGCTGGACCACCACCGTCGTCGAAGAGGCCCAGCGCAAGATGTTCGGAGAGGAGAAGAAGAAGATTCACGCGCGCGGCTGGTGTTACATGTTCAACGACACCGAGAACATGGCGTGGCGCACCCGCATCACCGGCTCCATGACCACCTCGGGCGTGGCGTCGCTTCTAATCGCCAAGAAGGAACTCGAAGAGAACCGTGCCGTCACCAAGTCCTACATGGAAAAGATTAACACCGCGATTCGCGACGGCTGCGGCTGGCTGTCTCACCGCTGGACAATCTCGACCAACCCAACCGGCGACGGCGGCGGCACGCTGCACAAGTGCTACTACCTCTACGGCCTCGAGCGCGTCGGAATCCTCGGCCTCGTGCCCCGGTTCGGCAAGCACTACTGGTACGAGGAAGGCGTCAAGGAGTGGCTGAGCATGCAGAATTCGGACGGCTCGTGGGATGCGGGCGGGCGCGGGACCTCGGGGCCGCTGCCAGACACGTGCTGGGGGATTTTGTTCCTGCGGCGTGCGACGACTCCACTCGTGCGCGTACCGGAGACGATTTACACGGGCGAAGGCCTCTTCGGCGGCAAGAAACCTGGCAAGTAATCGATAGTACCATATTCGCTTATACACGTTCCGGCCCGAGGCTCTACTGTTCAACTGCTCGACTGCTCAACTATCTCGGTGCATCAGCACCGTGGCATGACGGCACTAAGGATGCCTTGCTTGCTTCCTGCCACACATTGTGCTATCATGAGCGAGTAAGTTTTGTCAAAATCGGAGGCATGTCACAGTAATGATGCAATCAGTGTGGATGCGCAGGATTGTCCATATTATTGCCTTGGCGCTGATAGCGCTGGCTGCACTTAACCATTTCTACGACCTGTTTGATTCTACGCCACGGCCTCCGGAGTTCCGCGGTGGAAAAGGTTTCCTCTTTAAGGATACTATTTGGGTTGAATGTGTCTGGTCTGACGGGATAGCAGAGTTTGTTATTCTTATAAGCAAACCGGGAATGCCCGGAAGGGGGGGATGGAGTAGTTTCGGCTTCGTTCCCTTACATGAGGGATGGTCACGCACTTTACAGTATGAAATTGATGGCTTTATTCTTGAAATGAAGTATGACCACAAGGCAAAGCATCTGACCATTGACAACAAGGCTATGGACACGAAGAACGGGACGGTATTCCTGTGTGATATATCAGCCGGATTTGCCGCAGTAAGACAGGTATCGTGGGACTTCGGCCATCTTTGCGAGGGCACGGAGGAACAGCAGAAGCAGGACTTGCTGCGCAAGCTGGACGAGCTTATAGAAAAAGACCCCGTGACCAGGAGATTCGTCAGGGATGGCGGTCTCTGGACTCACCCCGAGCAGGAGACAATTCAGGCTCCCGAGAACGAGGACAAGTAATCCTGTTCGATTTCCGAAATCACTTCTTCATCATGAAGAACTCGTAGCCGTAGTGTTTCGAGTATTTCCGGTAGATGTCGATTTCCATTCGGAATGCGGCGAGCATCTCCATCTCTTCCGGGCTGTCGGCGTACCTGGCTTCCACCACGTCGAGCCTCTTTTCCAGCGGGGCTAAGTAATTGTCCAGCCACGACGACTCGGGGAGCGCGAAATGGCCGAGCATTGAAAAACCGGCTTCTTCTATCGATGCGAGGTTGGTCTTCACATCGGTCATGGGCGGGTATGCCATGCCGAAAAAGTCCCTGCACTCTTCCGGTACGTCCGGCGTGAAATATACCAGTTCCGTCACCGCCATCATCCCTTCGGGCGCAAGCAGGGACCGGCACACGGGCAGCCCCTCCTTGAAACCCATGTTGTAGAGCGCACCCTCGGACCATATCAGGTCGAAAGACTCTTCCTCGAAGTCAAGCTTGTTCATGTCCGCAAGCAGGGTCCGGATCTTGTTCGAGAGCCCTTCGGCCTGCGCGCGGCGATTCAACTCGTCCAGGAACGGTTTGTGGAAATCCACCGCCAGAATCTCACCATCGAGCTTCCCGGCCAGTTGCATAGTCGGGGCGCCGTTGCCGCAGCCAAGGTCGAGGATTCTCAGCTTGCCGGACGGGCTCAGCCCGGCCGAAAGTAGAGTCTCAAGCGCCTTCTGCGTTGAGACGTCATCTCCGGGGCCGAGGCGCGGCATTGAAGCGTCGAAAACTTCAAAAAGGAGTTCCATCTGTACTAGTTCGTGCATTGCTTATTTCTCCTGACAACAAGTCTAATCGATAAAACGAATTCTGGGCAAATAGAGGCAAAAGCACATTGCGCCGTTTGCGCGCGGAACAAACTGCCCGCCGGCGCTGATGCTCGATTGTGAGATGTTATTATCGAACAATAGCCATGCACAGTTATTATAGCCGCTACGGTCGATTCTGTCAAGGGTTGACGTCAGACGTGAGGCTTGAGCTGCGGCTGTGCCGCGGCATGGCGGCATTCAGGATGTCGCTGTATCTTGACTTGCTTTAACCCACACCCTGTGTTAACGTTCGGACATGGAACTCAACCGTACGAAGCGCGGCGGGAAGATAACTATCCAGGTTCGCGGGTTTACGCTTGTCGAGCTGCTGATTGTCGTGGCAGTCATCGCGGTGATTGCGGCGCTGGTGCTGCCGAGCGTATTATCCTCGAAGATGGCGGCGAACGAGGTGTCCGCCATCAGCTCGCTTCGCACGATATACAGCGCGATACGGGTTTATTCCAAGCGATTCCACTCCGCCGGAACGCTCGCGGACATGGCGCGGGCCGGGATGATAGACGAAGTGCTGGGTTCCGGCGAGAAGTCGGGTTACTCCTTCGAGATAATGCTAATAGAGCCGAAGGAGAATTCCGGCATCATCGCTTCGCCGACGAAGTGGGGCTCGACCGGCGAGCGACGGTTCAAGATCAACTGGATGGGCCAGATAATATCTACCGCGAATGAAGATGACCTGACGGTCTCGGAAGGCAAACCCCTCGGCTCGGGACAGTAACCCCCGAGTCATTCTTGTCTGCGGTAGACGGAATAATCACTACTTAAACCCAAACCTCTGCCCGAGTTCCGTCGCGAGCGTGTCCGGTGTGGTGTTATATTAAGGCAGTGTCAAGGATCAGATATTTTTATTAAAAACGAATCGCGGGGGCCGTTGGGAGTGAGTATATCTTCACCCCCGAAATCAGCGCCGAAATCAATCGCACCTTCATATTGACCCGTCAAATATAGATTACCTGACTGGTCAACATCTATTCCAAACCCAAAATCATGATTCCCACCGACAAAGGCTTTTGTCCAGCCATAAGAAGCATCCGAATTGATTCTTGTGATAAAAACTTCGAAGTTGTATTGAGCCGTCTTGACATCGGTAATCCCGAAATCTTCTCCAAAATTTACCTCTCCATTGAACGCGCCAGAACAATATATATCTCCCTCCTGAGTCGCACAAATACAGAATCCCCGGTCTTCCCAGAGACCCCCAAACGTTTTTGTCCACCCGTAGGACCCGTTCGAGAATATCTTCGTTACATAAATGTCGTAATCGCCGTTTGATTCCTTTACATCAGACACGCCGAAATCAGCGCCGAAGTCGGGCGTCATGTTGAATTTGCCCACTACAAATATATTTCCGGATGCATCGAAGGCGATATCGTAACCGTACATCCTCTGTCCGCCGCCAAGTACTCTCGTCCAGGCGTAAGTATCATCAGAATTTATTTTCGTGATGAACGCCTCATCCCAGCCTGTTGCCGTCTTGAAATCGGTGACGCCAAAAGCCTGCCCGAAATTTACAGTCCCGCCATATTCCCCGGTGATTACTATATTCCCCGAACCATCGATTCTTATGTTGTAAATCCTGTCATCTTCTCCACCGCCGATAGTCTTCGTCCAACAGTAATCGGCATTAGATGCTATCTTCGTTATGAATCCATCGTTTATCCCTGCGGACGTTTTTTCATCGGAAACTCCAAAATCAGCACCAAAGTCAACGGTCTGCCATAATTTCCCGGTCAGATAAATATCTCCGGACTGGCCTATCGCGAGGTCCGGTTCGCGGTTTCCCCAATCGGATGCAATCGCTTTCGTCCAGCAATAATCTCCGTTTGCAGCGATTTTCGTCACAAAAGTATCGGTTGCATTTGCCGTCTTTTCATCAACGGTTCCGAAATCCAAGCCGAAATTAACAGTGCTTTCAAAGTAACCCGCAACGCAGACATATCCCGATTCATCTATCTCAATATCCTTGCCTTCATCATTGCCTGGGCCGCCGAAAACTCGAGTCCAGCCGTATGAGCCATCCGAATTGATTCTTGTCACATAAGCGTCCGAGTTACCAACTGAAATTTTTATATCCGAGCTGCCAAAGGGTAGTCCGAAATCGGTTTCGCCTATGAAAGATCCGGTCATATAAAGGTTTCCTGATGAATCCAACGCAAGACCGTAACCGGCGTCAGCGCTATCCCCTCCAATGCTCTTTGTCCAGCAGTAGTCCGGTCCCGGTGGATTGCTTCCGTATTCGTATGCTCCGATATCGATGATATCCGAGCCGTTGTCATCTCCGTCATATATGCGCATGTTGCCATCAAGGTCAATCGTAACTTCAGCTGGTATCAGCGAATTGTCGCCGGCATCGATACAAGGTGAGGTGTCCTGCAGGTGATAGTCCTGTGCCGTCGCGTTCACAAACAGTGGGTTGAGAGTGATACAGCCAATTGGTGTTACTGTGCCCAAGCCTTCCACGTCCCCGCTGCTATTGGCGTAGTCACAGCTACTCAAAGCCACAATATCACCGCTGCCGTTAGTGCGAATTTGATTTGCGTTTATGAGAGCACTGTTTCCCCAAATTACACTGTTGCTTATTAAGACGGAATCACAACCAGCACTGCAGTTAATTCCCCCACCCGTCTTTTCTGCAAAATTGTTTGCTACCGTGCAATTAGTTATGATGGGATTGGATGAGAAGCAGTAGATGCCTCCTCCATATTCCCCGTAGTTGTCAACAATTTCGCAGTTTGTGATGACAGGATCCTTGTACCAGCAAGCAATGCCTCCACCACCAGTTTGCGCCCAGTTATCGGCAATTCTGCAGTTGGCGATCGTGGGGTCAGCTTCGTAGCACTCAATTGCCCCGCCCGATGATATGGCCGAATTCCCATTCTGAATTGTAAAACCTTCAACAACTGCTGTATTCGATTCGTTGTTGTGAAAATATAACCCTCTCCCGTCGTTTTCGCAGTCTATTATGCAACTGGCGGCGCCGCTTGCCGATTTCAGATGAATCCCCTGGCCGCCGAAATCCAGGTTCTTGTTGCTCGTGCCGGTGTAAGTGCCGTCAGCTACAATGACAGTCCAGTTATCGGAAGCCTTGTCGAGACCAGTTTGAATCGTCTTCACCGCTGTAGCCCAGCTCA
>CAZXNM010000020.1:0-83857 GCA_964641955.1 uncultured Planctomycetota bacterium | reverse complement strand
CTGGTTGTTTTCACTTTTTTTATACAGAAAAATTCCGTTCGCAGCTTGCTGGATTATATTCAAGCGTTCAGAGCCAGGGGAAGCGGCAGCCTCTTGTCCAACTGCTAGGCACTCTCGCGAAGAAGGGATATCTCCTGAAGGACGCCCGCGCCCTCCGCCTCAACTCTGACAAATATATGGTCAAGGTATTGAAAAAGAGATAGGCCCCAGCATACGCTCTTCACTTACCGATAGATAAAGCTGCATTTCTCGTCAGGAGTATACAGCTTCTGAGCAGCAATAACGGTCAGAGGCGTATCATCATATGTAGTCTATAAGATAAGCAAGCTGTGTGGATTTCATGAAGGCACTAATATTTTTGCTTGACCACAAATATTAAATGGATAATATGTGCTGGAAGCGCAGTATCTGAAGAAAGAGTTGCATGTTGAATGATGGATAGATTTCTCATATTTTTGTGACTAAGGAGTAAAGCATGACGACGAAACGACAGTTTGAAGATTTTCTCCATGATATAGAGCCTAGCTCAACTACTAAGAGCAACGGGCAAAAGGCTCACACTGCGCTACGGGATTTCTTGGCCAAACACGAGAAATATTCTGGAATTAATCTAGGTACATTCCTCTCAGGTTCTTACAAGCGTGATACAGCGATTAGGCCCCAAATCAAGGACGGGAAGGAAACGAAGCCTGATATTGACATTATTGTAGTCACTAATCATTCCTTATTTGAGACCTGTCAGGATGTTATTAACCTCCTGCACAGCACTCTAAAGGACTATGAGAAACAGGAGAGAAAGAAGAATAGGGATATCGAGGTTAGAAAACAAACGCGTTCAGTTGCTGTCAATACTAATCTTGTAGATATGGATGTAGTGCCTATCGTAGCACCTGACGGACTTGACGCCAGAATGTATATCCCTGACCGCAAGTTAAGCAAATGGCTGGAGACTAATCCTCCAAAGCATACGGAGTGGACAACTAGAATGAACAAAAAAGCTGGCGGAAGATTCAAGCCTCTCGTGAAACTTGTGAAATGGTGGAGACGCGAGAATCCCACAATTGCGACGAAGCCAAAGGGATTCATGATTGAATGCATAGTAGCTCAGTGTATGAGTTTCTCTGAAAAGGACTACGCCGAACTTTTCGTTGGAACTCTTGAAAGCATCGTGGCCCAGTACGGCACATACGTCACCATCGGCGTTGTTCCCTCAATAGAAGATCCTGCTGTTACTAGTAATTCTGTTACTAGCAGTGTTTCTTTTGACGCCTTTCAGGGATTCTACAACAAAGTCAAGAACCACGCCAATCTTGGGCGAAAGGCCATTCAAGAAGACGATAATGACAAGTCTACCGAGATTTGGCGAAGGATTTTCGGCACTCATTTTCCAATTTCGAAATCAGAGTCCGTCGGGCTCTTACGGAGCTCAAGTGTAGCCGCTCCTGGTGCTTTTCCTGATAAACCGTTAAAGCCTGTAAGAGATAGAGGTTTTGCATAGATGTTTTTCTGGTACTTGGATGATCTCCCTAGAGCCACAAAAGAGCGTCTGGCAATTACCCAGCTCACAGATGAATGTGATTGGTTGAAAAATGTACAATGGACGATTGAAGAAGGCGGTTTACTCAAAATATATTTCACAATAGAAGCACATAGTCACGATTACGAACTGCAGCTCACTTTTCCCACAGATTACCCTATGACTCCTCCATTTGTAAGACCTGTCGACACCAAAGAGAGACTCTCCAGTCACCAATATAGGGATGGCACTTTATGCTTAGAGCTTGGACCCGACAACTGGGATTATAGATATACTTCTAGAAGCCTTATCGAAAGTGCCTACCGGCTTCTTGACCAAGAGAATCCTCGAGAAAACGGGAGAACTGTTGTAGCGTCAAGACATCAACTGACGTTTGGCCAGGAGCTCCGCTCCAAGGGACTATCTGGCACAATTAGGTTTCTGTTGACAAAGAATCTACTTGAGAAGCTGAAATCTATACCAGAAGGCACAAGAGGGTTTTTCAAGTATTTTGTCCTATCTGAACAAGATAAAGTACTCACATTCTTTATAGATATTGTGGAAGTCCCAAATACAACTGAATGGCGAGACGAGGATATCCCAGAATTTCTCAGAAGGCATGATAGCATCTCTGCTGGGTATGGCCTGTACTTCATCATTCGCGCTAATCATAATGTACCAACTGGTACGCTTGACAAATTTGCACTTGTAGAATTTCTTAAACAGGAAGGTGTAACCGACGCTAGATTGTCCGATTCGCACAGTGATTTTGATGGGCCACCCAAGGGCGTTCTGTTTGTGCACAAAGACAATACGGATTTCTTTCTAATCAACTTATCAAGTGGCAGCGAGAATGTGCTTCGAGTAGAACCCGTTCATTCCGACTGTTCTAAAAAATCCGAACGCATGTCCCCAGAATACTCTAATCTTGTTAGTAAGAAAGTTGCTATAGTAGGAACAGGCTCGGTTGGTAGTAAATTGGCTGAATCCTTAGCCCGTATGGGTGTTGGTCAGTTCTTTATAGTAGATCACGAAGTCTTTCTACCAGAAAATATGTGTCGACATATTCTTGATTGGCGCGAAGTTTGCCTTCACAAGGTTGAAGCTGTTGCCAATCGTGTGCGACGAATCTCGTCAAATGCCAAGGTTACAACCTCAGTATTTCATATTGCCGGACAAGAGTCACCTCGTGCACAAAGCGGCATACTCGAAAGAATCATGGACTGTGATGTCCTGGTGGACATGACGGCTGAACAGAGAGTATTCAACACCCTTGCTGGTATCACTGTTAAACACAGCAAACCTATTGTATGGGCACGAGTTTTCGGAGGTGGATATGGTGGCGTTGTGGCTCGAAGCCGACCGGGACTTGACCCAGACCCTTATCGCATGCGAGCATCTTACTATCGTTACATGGAAAAACACAATACCGAGGACTTCGGTGAGATAATAGGCGATTATGCTGTTGAGGACCAAGAAGGTGTTGTCCAAGTAGCTACAGATGCTGAAGTTGGTATTATTGCCTTGCATGCGGCGCGTATGGTAGAGGATATTCTTCTTGAGCGCACACCTTCGATATTCCCATTTTCTATGTATCTGATTGGACTGTCCAAAGGTCCTGTATTCAGGAGTCCTTATGATACTATAGGGATTGAGCTAGAAATACCTGCCGAAGAGAATATTGTTACAGCAGAAGATGATTCTGAGGAACTAGCCAATACGACTAATCTCCTCAAAGAAGCTATAGAGAACTATAAGAAGAATGAGAATAGTGCTGCCAAGGAAAATAGCTCATAAGATTCTTGCCGCAGTTAAGAGTGCTGGTCTCAATGAGACAGGCGGTGTTCTTATGGGAGAGCATTTGGGAGGTGACTCATATAGAGTCTTTGATGTTACTGTACAGCGAATACTAGGAGGACGAAGCTGGTTTGAAAGGAAGGCATATGATGCTATAAGGCAAATGGATGCTTTTTTTGAAAAAACAGACAGGCAATACGTAAAATATAATTACTTGGGCGAATGGCACTCTCATCCACTGTTTCCCCCCTCTCCAAGTATTCAAGACAGCAAGACAATGTGGGATATTGTGCATGACCCCCTTTTTGGTGCTAGATTTGCCGCTCTCTTGATTATTGGGGTGGGGCAAAACGGTCTTGAGATTAAATCCTATGCTTACATCCCCGGAATCGCAATGCATATGGCTGAAACAACCCGAGAATAAAAGCATGAGAAAGGGCTTTCCAGTTGGCACGTAAATCACCATCAAGTCTGGAACCAGAATCTCGCGGTGGCGAAAACGCAAGCCTTGGCTTCGAATTCCAAGCAGCAGTTACAGCTACTAGAATACCCTATTGGCTCAGTCACGAAGGTTTTGTTGGATGTATCGTGGAATCTATCGGTGATACAGAAGCTAAGTTCTTCCAGCCGTACCGAGGTGAATACAAGGAAGTCCTTGAGGTAAAGAACTATAGGCTGACTCTCTCCGAGTTTTGGAAAGAAGTCCAAAGGTTCATTAGAATGAATGAAGGGAGTCCAGGTACGTGGTCGAAGTTTATAATCGCCTGTACAGGTATCTCGGAAGAGATAAAGTCTATTGTGTCAGCACTTGAGCGAGTCAGAAAAGCCCAGCCATTCTACTTGGAGGAAGATGGGGTCAAAATCAACTCCATAGATGCTTTCGAAGAACTGGTAGAGTCAAAGGGGCAGCAGAGGAGTACTACGCGGTTTCTATTTGATTACTTGGATGTCGAATACGATTATTCTGCAGCACAAAAGAAAGGTGAAGGTCTCTTTGCTGCTGAAGTTACAGAACACCTGCCAGAACTTGGTGAGTTACGTGGTTCAACAATACGTGATGTTTATCATAGACTAGTCGAATTGTTTCGTTCTAACATGAATACGCCTATATCCAGGAAGACATTAATTGAGATAATAGCTAGAACCAGCAGGCATCAAGGAATTCTTGAGCACCCGATAATTGTGACAACATCAACGGACATTAGCCATAATGATATTGTTTCTTCAAAGGAACTTGTATTCGGCTGGAAGGAGTTCTTTGGCGGAGACGATAGAGAATTCCCCAATCCTTCAATATGGGACGCATACCTCCTAGCGGAACTAAAAGGAGTCAAGCATTGGATTGAGAACAATAGGAGCGAGCGTGAGATTGCATTGCAGGGAAAGCGACGGCTATCAGCAGCTCTAGCCATAGGTGCCGTATTCAAAGCAGTATCAGGTTTTAACCTTTGCTTTAAATACCGCGGCGATTCATGCTCGACAAGCACTGCTATTGGGAGTGATACACTGTCCACCAAACTTGACTGGGTTTATCGTAAAGGGACAGAAAATGTCCTGGTTGTGATTATTGGTCTCTCTCGAAACATCGAAGAAGATGTTATGAAATGTCTCAGTGAACTTGAACTGGTAAACTCTCATATCTTGAGCTTACATGGAGTTACGACAATCACATCGGTCAATGAGGCAGCTATTATGGCACAAAAGATTAAGCTAGCAATCTCCGATGTGCTGAGCGCAAAACGCATAGCCTGCACACATTTATTTACAGCGATTCCCAGTCACCTTGCTGTATTCATTGGACACCGCCTGAATGCAGTGGGATTAGTACAGTGCTATGAATTTGTCAGCCCATGCAAATATGTGCCAACCTGCCTTATTCAAACGTAGTTGGGTTTCTGAGGAGTTCAGCATGCCATCCGAAAAAGAAGAGGAAGCAAACGCTATTACATGCAAAGCTCTAGCCGTAGGAGGCTTCTCTATTCGAGCTTACTTGAATCAATATCTTGAGAACTACGAAGAGAGGGAGGGCAGAAGTCTCACTTCTGATGGCCGCAATACGTTAGCTGGCTACAACGTTTACAGACCTTTGGAAGGATTTGTCAATAAGACAGAAGTGACCGCAGCAGAGGTCCTCTGGCGAATGATGAATCACGAGAACTTATTCAAGTATGAGACTCTGTTGGATCTCAGACTGGAAATAGCGTATAGGGAGTATGCTATAGCCGCTACTGATTCTTTGAATCACCTTCGATTTGGCCCGGAGTTGTGGAATTCTGAGTTCTGGAGTCAAGGAAACACTCCTAAGGCTCAAGTAACTGCTTTTGAGGGAGTAGAAGACATACTAAACCATCCTGAGGGTTATAGAGCAACTAGTAGGGGCGGTGTTTATTTAGCACATCTAGTAGCTCTAATGCAGGCTTATAAGGAGGCACAATGCAATACTGATTCAACTGCTTTTGCGATTGTTCTTCGGAACTTGCAGCTTACATCTCGAACTGCTCGGCATGAAGATGACTGGCTCCCTGGAGATTGGGGGACCTTGAGTAGGGACGTAGCGCCTTCTACTGCGGCACCGCCTCCAAAAGGACAAGAAGTTATGTACCTTGGAGGATGCTTTAGAAGAGGCAAAGGATTTAAGCTAAGGGCAAGATTCTGGGGTCATGACTCAGGAGATTTGACTCTCCAGCAATGGGCAGATGTTGTCTGCAATAAGGTTGCTTGTACTGCAGGAAGTATGGAAATTGGTGATACAAGATATCTGTTTGAATTACCGAAGCCAAGAGGTCCTGGGCTTTACAGCGATACAATGATTATTCCGGGTCGAACACCGAAGATTGATGATGGTACTCTTCCTTGATAATCCTATCTCTTCTACCGACGAAAGTTTTCTAGATGTTGAACTTGAAACTTGTGTGATTCATTAGAAGTGTGCAGCCTTTAGGAGGGCAAGAAACAGTTGTGAGGACCTTTAATGCACCATGAGGGCTACAGGCGTCGTACTCGCCTACGCTGTTTGATATAATTGGCCTTTTCTATCTCTTCGTTCACAAAATCAATCAACTCCAATAGCCTTTCTTCTTCCATAAGCAGCTTGAAGAAGCTCTTGGAGCCATCGCTTCGGACCGCAACCAGACCAAGCCTATCAAGGTATTTGAGATAGTTGTAGACGGTACTGAGCGAAATTTTCTGCCGGTCGTCCCGGCAGTAACTGTGAAGACCTGCAGCTGTGTATATGGTTCCCTCGCTGGCAAGATCCAGAAAGAGGACAAGAAATCTCCTGAAATGGCGGTTCCGCGACAGTCTTTTCATATATAATCGAGGATTGAATCCTTCTTCACGCCGTTTGAGCCAGTATTTCCTGCGCTGCCGGCCAGGCTTTCCTGGTTTGCTCATTCCGTATCTCCGTTACTCAAAGCCTCTCGCAACTCTTTGCCACTTTTTACCTCAATCCTGTTGCTTTTCAGTCGCTTTCAGGGTTCTTCAGGCCAGTATTGCTGGAAAATCCCAAGGAGTAACCAAGGGGTATTCTGGCGAACACAGCCTTGTGAGCAATGGCCAGAAGCTGCAATGCAGGCGGCGGAGGCCACACGCAGCAAGCGAGCGCTAGTGCCAAGGTACGATGCCTGCTATGATGAACGCTACGGTGGCTGTCAATCCCTGACCTGTGTCGTGAACCTGAGGTTACCAAGGGCTAATCGTCATCATCGCTATCATCTTCGCCGTAATCCTGGTTATCCTCGGCGTCCTCGCTTTCTTCCTCTTCGTGATAGTCGCCATCCTCTGGGTCTTCCTCTTCATATTCGTCATCTTCTGTGTCTCCGGAATCCTCATCCTCGCCTTCGTACTCTTCTTCCTGCGGTTCAGTATAGTCTTCTTCTGCATCTTCCTCCTCTTCGTCCTCGTCATCTTCATTGGGGCCGCCGGCGCGCAGTGCCTGGAGCGCCTCGTCCAAATCGATGCGATAACGGTGACCGACCCGGTAATGTGGCAGGCCGTCTTCAAGCAGGTCATAAACCTTGCGATTGCTACAGCCCAGCTTCTTCGCAAGTTCTTCCACGCCAACGAGTTCCATAACCAATCCTCCTGTAAGGTATCCGTAGCTTATCCCGGCGACCTTCGCCAAGATTCGCTCCGTTCTGTTTCAAGCAGGGGAAGGAGAAGGCTCCTTCCCCCAGGGCGAATTCCGTGCACAGGCACGAAAAAGGGCGAATCCTGCCTTCTGCAGAATTCGCCCTTACAGGTCATTATGTAGCACATCTCGACTATCGTCAAGCGATTAGAACCCGAAACAGTAGATAAACAGTTGCAAAAAGGTTGCGTTGATGAAAAAATGAGTCTTGGAAAACGGTATTCAGGTCGCGTGAATAAGATGGTGAGCAGATGCCTCTTGGCAACTCATCCTTCCCTGACCCACAGGTTCTAGCGAAGCGATGCAGAGCACTCAGGGCATCCTTCCCGCTCAATATCATCCAATCAAACAGAAGTGAGGCCGCGGCATTCTATCGTGAAGTCGGCATGATCGTCGGAGAAGCAGCTAAGATACCCCGTGTGGCAGAATTCCTGAAGTCGAGTTATGAGAAGCTCGTAAACATTTCGACCAAGACACCTGAGATTAAGGACATGTATCTACGCCTTGCAGCTGCGCAAGCTACATGTTTTACTGCCGAACTGCGACAGGCAAGTCGCGCACTAGAATCAGAGTCAGGTGAAGCGGCTGACCCGATCTCTCGAGCAAGTGTATCTCTGTCGCACGTGGCAGATGATGTGGTTGCTGCGGTCAGTAGTGGATTTCAGAGTATCGTGTCTGAGCTACAACCCTTACTTCTCTTCGTGCATATCTGCCTTGGCTACGTAACTCCTCTGGATGAACTAGTCGAGAGGATCTGTCACGACGTTAGCACAGATAATAAAGGTTCTACCGCTGAGAAACGAGAGTTGAAGGAAGCCTGCGAAACATACAGGGCAGCACAAGATGCGATACAGGAATACTCCTTTGCCCTTGGTGACGAAGCGCCAATGTCAATGATGCTCGTGGCTTGCCACCTATTTTTTCATCCAGAACCGTCCCATAGTCTGTTCAAGGAGCAGGCTGATGTAAACATGAAGCCAAGTGACACGGTCGGATCACGGGACCTTCTTATAAAGGGCGTTGGCAGGATATACCCTCGACTAATGCGTGCTATAGAGATGCTGGGCCGGGTGCTCGCAGATCTCCGTGAGGGGAATACCTTAGAGGGAACGTTTCAGAAACTCTATGAAAATGAGAATTCAGAGATCTGGGGCAAGATTGGAAATATGGAGCGGAGGATATACACAAGCGACGATTTTCTGTGCAGGCGCCCCCTGCGGATTGCTCTGATATTGCGACTGGTTTGTCAATGCCAACGGAAGACATGGAATCCCCGAGACATAAGAAGATACTTGGGTGAAAAAGTCACCCCCGGCGAGAGTGCAATGAAAGGATATGCACTGAAGATCCGGAAGCACTGTGAATCCGTCTTCGGGAAGAACGCGGCAGTCTGGAATAACGTCGTGAGGACATCGAAGGGACAACTGGTTATTGAGATAGCGAACAAACCGTACAGTGAACTTCTTGAACATTGCCCGAAATGTAAACG
The DNA here is from genome assembly GCA_964641955.1 of uncultured Planctomycetota bacterium. Lineage (GTDB taxonomy): Bacteria > Planctomycetota > SKW154 > SKW154 > DAOVDS01 > CAZXNM01. Next base: position 74,926 of record CAZXNM010000020.1, on the reverse strand, counting down.
CCATTACAAGCCAAACGAAGAACATCTTGTATGCTGCCCTGCGTGCAGCGGCCACATTCCGCGTCAGAAATCGACCTTTAAAGGTAAGAAGCAGATTTCAGGCGCTTCAATTGGCGAAGTTGCCGACAAACCTCACAGGTCCGATCGTAAACGTGGTCTTTCTCGCGGACAACGCGACTCTCACACGTCTCAAGACTAGGATTCCCGAGGTTTTGCAACTACCCCTGCATTTCAACATTCCAATAAGAATGTCTATCGAACATATCCTCGCAACATCTTATGCTGTCGAGATTTAGAACAAGCTGCTGGCGATGCAATCATCGCAACCGGGTTGTTCTTCCCTTTCTGTACGTCGGGTTTATGCAACACCTCCTAAGGAGGTATTTGGAAATGAATGGCATTACAGGAACGATAGCGTCTGTTAAAGTCGCTCTTCGTCTGGAGGAGATAGTAGAGGAATCTGGCATTGTGCTCGAGAAGGATGGCAACGACCGTTTCAAGGGCCTCTGTCCGTTCCATGACGACACCGATCCGAGCTTTAAAGTCTACCTCGCCAGCCAGCGCTTCAAATGCTTCGGCTGCGGTAAGGCTGGCGACATTATCACCTTCATCATGTTGAATGAAAACCTCTCTTTTAAAGATGCTTTAGCAAGGCTCGCATCGCGGGCGGGGCTTCCGTCACCTGCTGCATGTAAGGATGCTGACCTTCAGGCTCACCTGTTACGGGCAACAATCCTGAATTTTATCGCTGACTACTACCATTCGCAGTTGACTGAAGAAGCCGCAGACTGGCTGAAAAGGGATAGCGGACTCGACCGGGAATTGCTGGACACCTACCTTGTCGGGTACTGTCAGGGCAACATGGAAATTCTGCCAGCAGCGATATCGGCTCTCAAGGACTTCCCAGAAACCGACGTGGCGCGGGCGCTGCGGGAACTTGGAATTATAGCCGAATCCAGAAACACTGGTCAGGAGTATGAGTACTTCAGTGGCTGCATTGTCTTTCCAAACCTGGTTCGGGGATCAGTCCCGTACATTACAGGCCGAAAGCTCGGTCAAAAACGGTACCTGCATCCCCGTAGAGAAAACCTCGATTGCACCCATCTCTATCTCGACGATGGCACAACGCATGACAAAGCCATCCTGGTGGAGGGCGAAAAAAAAGCTCTCGCTATGAGGCAGGCAGGTTTCGACGGCAGAAACGGCAGGCCCCAGTCTTATGGCGTCTATGGCGTGAACAACTTCGATTTGGAGCAAATCAGCCAGTTGAAGCCGGGCAAAGAAATATATCTTGCCTTTGACTCTGACGATGCGGGACTGAACGCAGCGGTCGAACTTGCACGAAGGCTCGGCCACATGGCGAGGATTGTGACATTCCCAAATCCGGACGGCGCAGCAAAGGTCGGCGCGGATGATTTCCTTCTCAGGAACTCCCCGAAAGCCCTAGAAGAGCTGATCGGACAAGCGCTGACATATCCGGAGTACTGCCTGTCCAAACTGCCGCCGGGCATCCTGGGCACGGAACTGGCGGAACGGCTCGGCCCTGTCCTTGATTTTCTCGCCCAGGAGCCTCCGGAATGGGCTGGCTTTTTCGTTAATCGGAACATCAAGGCTCATTTTAGCCTCAAAACGAACGAGGTAAACCTGCTGTGGTCGGTCGTCCGACAGAAGCGGCGCGAACTCCATGAAAAAACTAGGGCGGAGAAGGAGCGTGCCGAAGCACTTTCTGCCGCGAGCGTAGCAGCAACTGCCTCCGATGCCATGTCCGAGGATGAAGAGGCAAAAACCATGGGGTTTCTGCAGGATCAGGCACTGCTCTACAATATCGAGAGGCACCTAGGCCTTGTTGGTGTCGTCGGCGAAGAGCGTATCGGAATTCTTGTCTACCTTATAGCCACCAGCAGGCTCATGGAACAAGGTCTGGCCGCGACTCTCAAGGCGCAGTCAGCTTCAGGCAAATCCCACCTTGTGGATGCTGTGGTTTCACTGATGCCACCGGAAGAAGTTCTGAGCGTCACCAACCTGTCACCGAAAGCGCTTTTCTATCTTGGGGAAGATGCTGTTCGCCACAAGCTGCTTATCTGCACTGAGGTCGCCGGCCGTGAAGCAGCTGAGTATGCCGTCCGGACACTGATTTCCGAACCTTTCATCACATCAGCTGTCGTCGTAAGAAATCCCCGGACTGGTGAACCCGAAACACATCACTTTCGGGTCAACGGGCCTGTCGCCTACCTCGACACGACGACGCAGTTTAAGCTCAACGCGGAGAATGCTACCCGCATCTTCTCCATATACCTCGACGAAGGTGAGGAGCAGACACGCAGGATAATGCTCAAGCAGGCAGAAAAGGCCACATCCAGGAAGTTCGCCATGCGACGAAAACGAGAGGAGATAACACGTCTGCATCATAACCTGCAGCGACTCCTGAAAACCGGTCTGTCCGTTGTCATTCCCTACGCCGAGCTGCTTGCCCGCACTTTTCCGGCAAAGGACAGCAGGGCCAGAAGGGACTTTCCTAAACTCCTTAATCTCATCCGGGTGATCGCCTTCCTCCACCAGTACCAGAGGGAGAAAAGGCGGAATGGCGACAGGGAGTACATCCTAGCAACCACTTTCGACTATGAACTAGCCTATGCCATTGCGCTTGAGACATTCCGGCAGACTGTGGCCGTTCTCGATGAACGCTCCAAGAGGCTACTCGGCAAAATCACCGATGGCGTGAAAGCCGAGTCCTTGTCTTCCGGAGAATCCGAAGAAGAAATCGAGTTCACGAGACGTGACATCAGCAAGTTCGCCGGGAGGAGTACGCGCGCGCTGATTTCGCCGATTCGTGATCTGCAGGATGCCGGCTTTCTGCTCGTCAAGGAAGGCGGCAAAGGCAAAGGGTACATTTACACCCTGAACACCAGCGGTAGTAAGGAGATGGCTCCCGATTTCGACAGCCTTATCACACCCGCCGAACTTAAGCGAAGATGGCGTAATGACAGCGGCGAAGAGCAAAGTTTCTCACCTGAGGAGAGCTAAGATGAGAATCAACAAGGAGTTAACAGCTGTGAAACTACAACCCGGAGCGATATGTAAATCATTGTTTCTTTCTCGTATCGTTCCACCGGGACACAACGCGATAAGTAGTCTGTACAACCTGTCCGCGGTCATTGTTTCACAGGTTTCAATTGCTGGCGCTGCAAGGAGTTAGAGACTTGAAGATCGGAAACTACAACCCAGGATTCCGGGAGTAACCGATGTCTCTGAAAAGGATCTATGAAAGGCATGGTATCAATACAGGCACCAAGAAGGTAGTCGAGAATGCCTGCAGCGCGACGGAGCCAACGCCTGACGAACTCAGGCCCGGGCGCGACTTCCTGCGCGTCAGTGATTGGAAGGACATGCCACCTTTTCTCGTGTGCGTTGACGACTCGAAGTACGAACAGATAAGGCAGGCATATCCGGACACGGTGGTCTACAGGCGTCGCGAAGTACAGATTCTGGCAATGTCCGGAATCTGTCAGAAAGCGGTCCGCCGTATTCACACGATTAAACGCGAATTCCCCGGTTCGGAGATCACCGATGTTGGCGCGTCCATGGACGAGAAACACCAGGAGGAACAAGATGAGCATACGTAAGGCTGCACTTTACGGCAGGGTCAGCACGTCGGAGCAGAACATCCAGTCGCAGGTCGAGGAGCTGCGTGAGTTTGTGATTAGACGGGGGTTCGAAGTTTATGATGAGTATGCTGACCAGGGTTTCTCCGGAGCAAAAGACAACAGACCAGCTCTCGACAGGTTGATGCGTGACGCACGCCAGCGACGCTTTGACATCGTCGTGGTCACGGCATTTGACCGTTTCGGACGTTCGTTGAGATTCCTTGTAAATGTCCTCGCCGAATTCAATTCCCTCGGCATTGACTTCGTCAGCGTCCGCCAGGCTATCGATACTACAACACCGACCGGGAAAATGACTTTTGCTGTAATCTCGGCAATGGCCGAGTTCGAAAGGGCACTGATTTCCGAGCGGGTCAGGCAGGGTATGAAAAGAGCTTCAGCTCGAGGTCAGCGGATTGGTAGACCGCCGGTGGACGAGAGCCTCGTGCGAGAAGTCATGGATTTGAGGCAATCAGGATATTCATACGGACGAATTGCTCGCAAGACAGGTCGGTCGCGCGGGTCGATTGTCGGGATTATCCGCCGGCTGTTGCAAAAAGGTCATGCGAAGAACCGATTAGAAGGCCCGAAAATAGAGGGTCTTCCGGATTCAGATTGAGTGTTGCAGAAGGATTTCTTTTTGAAATAGTCTCAAGAGAAAGGAGGCGAAGGCAATGGAGGACGAACTTGAGGCCCTCATAAATGAACTGGGGGGTACCAGGGAATTCTGTCGGTTGGTGCGTGGGCTGGGAGGAATAACAGGCTTTGCTGCAACGGTGGAGGCGGAAGGAGGAGTTGAAGAGTTTCGCGAGACAAATGGGTATGTTCGGGGGAGCAGACGGCATTCTGAAGTGGCAAGAAGGCGTTGCTATGGCGCTTGCGGCAGAGTGTGAACTTGAAGGGAATATAGAATAGAGAAAGGGGGTGGAAAGTGAATGGAGAGTTATTGAAGCTGGTTAGACAGGTCGGAGGTCAGCGTGAATTCCGCAGGCTCCTGAAGGGATTGGATGGGAGGAAGAGACTCAAGGAGATAATCAAAACAGTAGCAGGAGTTGACAATTTTTACGAAGTACTGAGTAGCCTTGGCGGAGTGGACCGTATGGTTGCTGAGTACAGGCGAATAACGCAAGTTGGTAAAGCCCTGAGTAACCATGTATAGGAGATGAGATAATGGAATGCCCGAGTCAGCACGATGGAAGCAGCTGTAATGAGAAGATGCAGAAAAATAGCACTAAGCAGATAGCGGGACTTTGGAGAGACTTGGGAGAACTCCCGGCTGGTGCAGTAGTAACAGAAGAAGCGTTGGCGCGTATCTTTGGAAAACACAGAATCACCATAAAACGAGCAGTGCAGCGAGGCGAGTTACCGCCGCCTGTGAGGCTTTTTGGAGTTCCCGTATGGACGGTATCTTCGCTTCTGAATCACATTGAATGGCGACTGCACGCAGAGAAGACAGAAATGCAACGGCAGGAGGTTAGAAACAGGCAACTTTCTCCTTGAATTTCAAGAATACAATAATATAGTATAGGCATGGGAGATAAGAAAAAACGCGGGAGAGGACGGCCCCCCCTGGAGCCAGAAGACAAACGGAGCGCACTGATCACACTCCGATTGACGAAAGAAGAGCGCCAGAAGTTGAGGAAGGATGCCAAAGAGGCTGGTCTTACATGTTCTTCGTATCTCCTTAAGTGCTGGCGAGAAAGCAGGAAATAGACATGGCTGGCGTACGCAAGAAGCCTCTGCCAAGCGGCAAGTACCAGGGCTATTACATTGATTCCAACGGCAAGCAGAAGTTCTTCGTTGGAACCCGTAACCGGGCTGAAACCCGCAGGATCGCCCGTCACAAGGAAGACGAGCACTCCCTGGTCAGACTAGGCTACAAGCCTGCTCCCAGCCCGACAGACAAGCATAAGAAGCGTCTTATCTCGGAAGTCATGGAGGAGTACGTTGATTGGGGCAAAGCCCAAGGGGGCCGGAGCGGCTGGCCTTGGAGTCGCGTTCACGCAAGAAAGGTTGAGCAACGCCTCAAGTGGTGGCGTGAGGAGCTCAATCTGCACCTCTTGGGGGACCTCAACGACGAGCTTTTCCCGGACACAGAGAAGATACTACGCGGTTTCAAGAATGCAGGCAGGTCCGGAAAGACATTGAACGACTATGCCGGTGTTCTCAAGACCTTCCTGAACTGGTGCGTCAAGCGCAGATATCTGAAGGACAACCCGCTGCGGCACCTCCAGAGGTTCTCGACTCAGCCGACGAATGTCCGCCGGGCCATGACTCCCGAAGAGATCCGCAAACTGCTTGCCGTCGCGCCGAGACACAGACGAATGCTGTACGAGGTCGCACTGGCCAGCGGCCTCAGGGCAGGGGAGCTGCGGGCCCTTAGCATTCACAACCTCGACCTGCTGAATGATGGACTCATTCTCGAGCCGAGATGGACTAAGAACCGAAAGCAGGGGTTCCAGCCGCTTCCGGGAGACCTTGTTCGCAAGCTGAAGAGATTCGCCCAGTCAGGGGCGGCGGTAAAACTCTACGACAGACACTACGGTCGCAAAGACTGCAAACTCAAGATCCCCGAGCATCCGCTACTCTTTGTCCCGACCCAGACAGCTCGGGATATGGAGAAGGATCTCGAGGCGGCAGGTATACCAAAGTACGCCCTGGGCGGCAAACTCGACTTCCACGCCCTCAGGATAGCGTTTGTGACGCTAGTTTTCGAGGCTGGCGCAAGCCCGGTTGAGGCGCAAAAGCTTGCACGTCACGCAACGCCTCAATTGACCATGAATTTGTACGCGAGAGCCAGAGATTCTAGGCTCTCGGAGCTTGCCAAAAAGGCGAGAAAAGCGTACTTACCGAAGAAAAAGAATGCACATAGCATGCACGCCGAGGACACCCAAAAAAAGGGGTCATCTCCTAATCTCAACAGGGACAAGACGTTAAAGCGCGTGAGTAATGGTGGAGGCGGGGGGAATCGAACCCCCGTCCCGTGACAGTGCGAAAACGGCGTCTACGCTCATGTCTCACCATTTATTTCTCGCCGTCGGCGACTCCGGTGAGAGGGATTCGCGTCCGGCCAGCCCGGGAAAGTTTCGCCCTCAAGCCTCCAGGCGGCAGCTGTCAGGCTATCCTGCTGCCGTGACCCCGCTACCCGGCCTCGCAGGAAAGGCCGGAGCAGGGAGCTGCGCTAAGCAGCTAGTGCATAGTTGTCCGCACTTGGACTTTTGTGCCAGGTGTTTTACGGGGCCTCCTGACAACCCCGGAGCGCAACCGTCCCCACAGTCTGCCCGGTCGAGCCCATTCGCCCCCATTTTCAAAGAGCTGTCATACTATTAGACGGCCAATCCAAGCGGCATCCAGTCAAAATAGCAGCTTCGTGCCGCGATTTCCCAGATTCAACGGCGCCTGCTGTGTTTGAGTTCGCGTTCCATGTCACGCTGGATGTCGCGGCGTTGGATTTTTTGTCGCTTATCGTATTTGCGCTTGCCGCGCCCGAGTCCAAGCATGACTTTCGCAATGCCGCGCGAGTTGAAATACAGTTTCAGCGGCAGCAGCGTCAATCCCTTCTCTTCGATTTTGGAGGAGAGACGCGAGATTTCCCTCTTGTGGAGCAGCAGCTTCCTCGGCCGCTCGGGGTCATGGTTGAATTTCGACGCCGGACCGTATTGAGAGATATGCGCGTGAACCAGCCATACTTCTCCGTCATTCAAGCGCGCGAAGGCGTCCTTGAGGCGAGCCGAGCCCAGGCGCAGGCTCTTGACCTCCGTTCCCTGAAGCTCGATTCCCGCTTCGAACTTCTCGAGTATTTCGTAGTTGAAATACGCCTTCTTGTTTCGTATCTCCGGCGGCATAGCTCCTCCAGGGCGCCATTATAAGCGCGCCGCCCGCAGGATGCAAGCTGTCCCGTCTGCAGTACGGTCTTTCAGTCATATCAGTCGTGCTTCAGCTTGTGCTTCTTGAAAAAGTCCCAGCACTCCTGGCAGCAGGCCCGCGTCAGCTCGTGGTCCATCGCCGTGCCATCGCCGCCCGGCACCTCGTGATACTTGACCTCGTGCCCGTTCTTTTCGAGCACTTCCTTCGCCTGCCTCGCAGATGAGACGGCAACGGAGGGGTCTCTCTCTACAATATAAATATAAAAAGGCGCTTTCTGCTCCGAGGCATTGACGTAGCCAGAATACCCGCCCGAAAGCAGGCCGCAGCCCGCGAACAGGTCCCCGTGCTGAACGCCCAGCGTGAAGGTAAAGAACCCGCCGCGCGAGTGGCCCGCGAGATAGACGTGCTCGTTGGCGATGTTGTACCGCTTCTTGATTTGCTCAATCATCTCCATGACGAACTGCGGGTCGTCCTTGCTGGCCTCCTCGCCGACCAGCCACTTGCCTTTAAGCGCCCAGGGCGCGGCCAGAATTGCGTTGTTCCCGGCCACGGGCGACCAGTAAGTCAGCATGTACGACGGCCTCGAATTGGTCCCGTGCAGCAGCACCACCAGCGGCGCCTTGCCCCCCGCCGCCCAGCCAGGCACTTTCAGGACGTATTCGCGCTCCTTGCCGTTTATCTTGATTTTCTCGGTGAACGACCCGGCCTTGCCGCCGCGGCCCTTGCTGAATCGCTTGAACGGCTTCTTTTCCTTCTTCTCCCCGTCGGCTGCGGGAGCTGCCGCTGGCTGCTTCTCCTTTTCGAGATGCTCCTTCGTGACCCAGCGGCCATTGTGCTTCACGTAGCCCTTCGCCTTGTAATACTCGTCCTCCGTGAGCCACTTCTCGCCCACCTTGCGAAGACCTTTTTTTAGCTTCTCGTAGTCCTCCCTGCTGACCCACTCGTCGTTGTACTTGACGAATCCCTTCTGTATCTTCTCGTGGTCTTCCTTCGTTATCCACTTGCCTTCGTGCTTGATAAAGCCCTTGGAGCGCATAAGCTCCTCTTCGGCCACCCACTTGCCGCCCACCTGCTGGTAGCCGAGCGCCCACCGCGCCTCCTCGTGTTCGGGCTTCAGTGCTACTACCTTCTCGAACTGCTTCTTTGCCTCCTTCGCAAGGCCCACATCCTTGCACCACAGCCCCAGCTTGTAATGCCCGTCGGCGTCGTCGTCCTTCAGCTCGCCGAGTTGCTGCTTGTAAAGGTCCTCGACCGAGCCTTCCTCGATAGTCTCGATGTCCTTCAAGGGAATGGTGGCAATCAGACCTCTCGGCGTGGAGACGACTATCTCGTCCGCCCTGCGCTCTATTATCTTGCCCGTGACCTTGCCGCCGGTGTTGAGATAGACTATATCGGCAAAAGCGCCCGCACAGGCGCATAAAACGACCACGGCGGCAAGCGCAACCCTCCACCTGTTCATCCATCATCCTCCGATGAGCATCGTCCTTGGTTCCCCATACATGTAACTCCGGTGAGCACCGGATGTAAGTAGGCAGGCTTGAGACTTGAGGCCCGTTCTCCGTAGCAGAATTACTGCGAAGGGTGAACGTGAGGCTTGAGTACCTGTCGCCGCGAGGAGTGGGGCGAAGCCACACGACGTGGCGGTCTGATTTCCGTCTCCTGCTCTACTGCTCAACTGTTCTACTCTCCCGGCTGCGCAGCAGCCGCAGCCTCCGTGGTGAGATTACAGCCTGTAAACGGAGTTGGTACTATCAAAGGGTTTAGAACGAGTTTTTACAAGAAGTTCCCCAAAAAGACCCCTCTGCAGTGTACCACGCTGAACATCCTTACAGGCGTAACAACTGACTGCCAAAGGAGATGCGGCAACGGGCCTCCTCGCTGCGGGCGGGCGGGGTCTTGTAAAATCAGTAGACTGCAAACCGTAGTCAGTACACAGGGGGCGCGCAACCGATTAGGTGATAAGGAGTTACGGCATATATAGGGAATTAGTTGAAACGCAGGATACTATACCTTGCTACTCTGCGTAGTGAGCTACGTAGCACGAGTGAGACTTGAGGCTTGAGTATCCGTGAAATGATGCTATTATTGTGGTATATTAGGATAAGGAGTCTGTAGAGGTCACCTGGAAATTCCATGGCCGAAAAAAGACAAAAACGCATATTGCGCATATCTCTTCTCCTGCTGGGCGTGATGTGCAGCGGTTTCGCGTGTCTTCCCGGGCTCGAATGGGGGGATTCGCCGTACAATCTGCGTCTCAAAGTGCTGAGCGCCATCTACGGCGTGGTTTCGTTCGTCTGCGTGCCGCTGCTCCTGATAGTGTCATCTGCCGATGTCAGGAGCGTACTGCTCAGGCGCAGGCGAAGCAAAGAGCGTCTTTCCATTCTTGTTCCCGTGCTGTCTTTGCTCACAAACATCATATCTGCCGTGGTAGTCGTCATTCTGATTCTGATAAGCTGACAGCCCGGGTATTCGATAGGCTTGAGCCTTGCTACTCTGCGTAGTGAGCTACGTAGCACGAGTGAGACTTGAGGCTTGAGTGGAAAAGGATATTCTCATCATCCCCACGTCTGCGACGTGGGGTTTCCGGTATTATCCTGTCTACTGCCTGCGGTCTACTGTCTACTTGCTCGTGGCTATTGGCTGCTGGCTTCTTGCCCTGGGTACTCGTTACTGGTTACAGCGCCAGAGTTCCGGGTTACGAGTTACAAGGTTCGGGTTGAAAAAGGGAGCACGATGGCGGAGAATAAGCTGCGCAGGCATCGGATACGGGGGGGCGCAATGGTCCAGGTGGAGCGGGACGGGGGAGTTGCGGTCGTAAGGCTCGACCGCAGCGAGATTAACGCCATAAATCTCGAGCTGGTCAGGGCGCTGGCCGGCGTGCTCGGAGAAGTACGCGCCGACGCGGGCGTGACGGGCGTGGTGCTGGCGAGCGCGAGCAGGAAGTTCTTCGCCATGGGGTTCGACCTGCCGGAGCTTCTGGAGCTTGACAGGGCGGGGATGGCGGAGTTTTATCGCGAGTACAACGAGGTCTGCCTTGCACTCTACACCCTGCCGAAGCCGACCGTGGCGGCAATCGGGTCGCACGCGGTGGGGGGCGGGTGCATACTGGCTTTGTGCTGCGATTACCGCTTCATGGCGGAGGGACGCGGCGTCATGGGGCTCGTCGAGGTGAAGATTGGCGTGCCGGTGCCGTATCTTGCGCACTGCCTGCTGGAGCGGGCGGCGGGCGACAGGGATGCGCGCGACGTGGCGTACGGCGGCGAGCTTTTAGGGCCGCAGGAGCTGCTGCGGCTCGGGATGGTGGACAGGGTGCTGCGGCCGGAGCAGGTGGAGATTGACGCCATAAATGCGGCAAAGGCGTACGGCGCGATGCCGGCGAATGCGTTCGCGGCGATTAAGAGCACCCGGACGGCCGAAGTCGAGCGCCTTTACGCCGGGAACGGGGCGGGGAAGCAGGAGGAGTTCCTGGACTGCTGGTTCTCGGAAGGCACGCAGCCGCTTTTGCGGGAAGCTGCGGAGAAGTTCAAGCCGAAAGGATGACCGCTTACCGCGATGACACGGTGCCGGAGGGGGTCACATGTGCCAGCGCGTCGTTTATAATCCTGAAGATTTCCTGTGGACTTTCGGAAGCCATGACGCTGCTCTGGATTCCGGGGTCGAGCATGCTGCGGGCGATTGCGGCGAGAATCTGGACCTGTGCGCCCTCCTCGCGCTCGGGCGTGAGAATCAGGAAGACGAAATGCGTCGCCCGCCCGTCGCGGGCATCCCAGTCGATGCCGGTCCTTGACCTTCCGAACGCGACGACGGGCCGGTCAAGGTCGGGCAGTCGGCCGTGCGGGACGGCAATGCCTTTTTCGAGGCCTGTTCCCATGATTTTCTCGCGCTCGACGACGGCGGTGACGAGCGCCTCCCTGTCGTGGTAGCTTATGCCTTCGGCGAGTCTGGAGGCGAGTTCGGGAATTACATCCCATCGCGTCTTGCCTTCCAGCTCGAGCACGAGCGCTTCCCTGACGAGGAACCGGCGGCTGTCAACGGCCTTGCGGCGCCTGATGGACCATGCGAGCAGGGGTCCTACGGCGATAGATGAGACGAGGGCGGCGAAGACTATTGCAACAAACACATCCGGTGTAACAAGCCTGAGTTCCAGAGCGAGCATGCCTACGACGATTTCCATAGCCCCACCCGGTATGAAGGCTATGCCCGTTGTCAGGGCGTCGGCCCTGGAGAATCCGGCCGCCTTGGCGCCCACCCACGCGCCGAACAGCTTCCCGCCGACCGCGACGGCGGTAAAGACCACCACGATAAGAACATCCATATTAGCGACGAAATCTATTTTTATGCCGATTGTTGCGAAGAATATGGGAACGAAGATTGCATGCACCATCTGCGATACTATCTCGCGCGTGCGCTCCGATATCTCGGGAGCGTTGCCTATCATGATGCCGGCGAGGAAAAAGCCGAGAATGGCATGGATGCCCACCCACTGCGTGATGGCGCCGCAGAGAATGGCAAGGCACGTGATAAACGTTAGTATAGTCGCCGGTTGAGGAAGGGAGCTTTCCTTGAGGCGCTTCACGACGATGCCGACGAACCTGCTGCCTACCGTAAGACAGACAATGGCGAAGAGAAGGAACTCGAACAGGACCCGGATGGTATTCTCAATATCCGTTCCGACTGGGCCGGTGAGGCCAAGCACCACAGTGAACATCAGCCAGCCAACGATGTCGTTGACCGCGAAGCCCGAGAGAGTCGTGAGCCCGAGGTCGCTCTTGAGTATCTCGAGGTCGTGAAGAAGCTTTGCAATTACGGCAATCGCGCTGATTGAAGCCGCAGTGGCCAGAAACAGCGTAAAGGTCAAATGGTTGGCCCTTGTTCCCCAGTAGCTTTCCGGAAGCCATACGAAGACTCCGCAGGCGATAAGGAAAGGCACGACGACTCCGATTACTCCAATTGATAGAGAGGCTTTTCCCTGTTTCCATACGGCGATGAGGCTTACCTCGAAGCCCGTGGCCAGCAGCAGGAAAAGCACACCGAACCAGGATACAGTGTCGAGCATGGTCTGCTGCGTCTGGTCGGGTGGAAAAAGTTTAACGAAACCTGCCGGGAAAGCTCGCCCGAGGATTGTGGGACCGAGGAGCACGCCCGTGAGTATCTGCCCCGCGAGAGCGGGCCATCCCCACTTTTGAAACAGCTCCCCGAGTATCTTCGCAACGCCGAGCAGGACGAGAATCTGGAGCAGGAATATCAGTATGTTCTGCTCATTGAGGTAGTGTATGGCTTCTCCTCCAGTTCCAGCAAGGAAGTCATATTGCCGGGTAAGATACAGGTCGATGTATGGAAATTCAAGCGAGAACTGCTTTTACACAAATCATTCGGCCGTCGCGCAGCCTGATTTTCTGCTTGACATGTTCCTGTGCGAACGTTAGATTCTTGCTCCGACGAACAGAGAGTCAATCAGCCTTCTTGAGGAGGGAGGAAACAGTGTACAGGTTCGTGCTCGTATTGGTTGCGTTGATGTTTGGGATTACCGCGCTCGGCTGCGAGACTGACCTTCAGCGGCAGCAGCGCGAGGCGGTCGAAGCTGAAGACAAGATGAATGCGGATTTCGAGGCGAAACTGAAGAACGTGGAGGATTTCGCCGCGAAGGCCGACAAGCAGAATCCCGAAGCCGTTCTGCAGGTTATTGAGAAATACGAGGAAATCCAGGGCGATGCGACCGTAGTGGACCCCTCTCTTCAGGACAGGTTCTTCAACAAGGGGCTTCACATCTGGAACGAGGTGTATATCGCGCTGGCGCGCGTGAAGTACAACGAGGCGCTGAAAGCCGCGAACGAGAAGGTCGATAACAGCGACTTCGATGGGGCGCTTGCGGAGTTGGCGAAGTTTCCGGAGGTTCTGGGTAAAAAGCACACTTTCGGCGAGATGATGGACCGCCGCAAGAAGGAGATAGAGGCGTGGCGCGATGCGCCCGAAGATGCTCACGCGATAATATACGCTGCGCAGGCGCTCATGGACTCCAAGAAGTACGAGGAGGCTCTCAAGAAATGCGATGAGTATTTCCAGACGGCTTCCGGCAAGACGGGCAGCCCGGCGACCAATTTCGTGCTTAACAGGCACGTTGCCATAATCGAGGCCATTATCGACGAGATGGTGGCAAAGGGCGAACTCGATGAGGCGCTCAAGAAACTCAAGCGCTTCGCGGGCCTCTACCCGCCACACAGCGATTTCCTGAGCGTCAAGTACGCGGAGATACAGAAGAAGAAGGAAGCGGGGGAATAGGAGCAAGGCCGCTTCTCCCCTAAATCCCGGGCCGTGCGGCAGAGCAGGTTGTCACCTGATCTGTTCACGATGACCGCGAGGCAGGGTAACCAGTTCGATAGCATTCGCACAGGTCTTTCCTAATGGAAGGATGGATACCGTGCTTGATTACATCACGGCGGGCGAGTCCCACGGCAGGGCTGTTATTGCCGTCGTTACGGGATTTCCCGCGGGATACGAAGTCGATGTCGAGGCGATAAACCGCGACCTTGCCCTGCGCCAGGGCGGCCACGGTCGGTCCTCGCGCCAGAAGCTCGAAAAGGACATGGTGGAGTTCTTGTCCGGCCTGCGCAGGGGCAGGACTCTGGGAAGCCCGATTACGATGGCGGTTTTCAACAAGGATGTCCGAATCGACGACATCGCGCCGGAAAGCGTCCCGCGGCCCGGACACGCGGAGCTTGCGGGAGCTTTGAAGTTCGGTACGCACAACGTGCGCGAGATAAGCGAGAGGGCGAGCGCTCGCGAGACCGCTGCGCGGGTCGCGGCCGGGTCGCTGGCAAGACAGCTCCTCGCTGACCTCGAAGTGGAAATTATCGGAGTGGTGAGGTCAATCGGCTCAGTGGCATGGAGCGGCCGGATTGGAGCGATAGGGGAAGCCAGGAAGCTCAGGGATTCCTCTGCTGTATACTGCCCTGACAAGGAATCATCCGCAGCCATGGCGAGCGAAATAGACACAATCGCCAAGTTCGGCGACACTCTTGGCGGCGTTGCGGAAGTGGCTGCAACTGGAGTCGTACCGGGTCTCGGTAGCTGCATGAGCTGGAAAGAAAGGCTCGACGGCAGGCTTGCCCGGGCGCTCATGAGCATACAGGCCGTCAGGGGAGTCACCATTGGAGGAGGTTTCCAGCTTGCGGCAATGCGCGGCAGCGAAGCGGTTGATGCCGTGCGCTCCGAAGAAGGCGGGCTTCGAAGAGAAAGCAACAACGCGGGCGGTATCGAAGGCGGCATTACGAACGGTGAGGAAGTGGTGGTGCAGGCGGCGTTCAAGCCAATACCGACCACGAATCCGCCGGCGTCTTCGGTTGACCTCAAGACAGGCAAGAAAGTTGTTAGGGAATACGAGCGGTCGGATGTGTGCGCAGTGCCGGCTGGCGCGATAATTGCAGAAGCGGTTGTCTCTTTCGAGATGCTTCGAGCTTACTGCGAGAAGTTCGGAGGCGACAGCCTGATTGAACTGCGGGAGAGTTTGGCACGCTATCGCGAAAAAATTGAGGGTTTTTTCCGAAAAAGTTGAAAAACCGGCGAAAATTACCTTGATATTCGTCTAAGTTCTGGTAGCATAAGGCACTTTCGCGCTAGCGTAGCTCAACGGTAGAGCAATGGTTTTGTAAACCATAGGTTGTGGGTTCGATTCCCTCCGCTAGCTGTGGAGAAGCGACCGAGGCGTGCGGGCGGGCCTGCGGCGCTTACAAAAAGCGAAGCAAGATAGAATATAAGCCGGGGCCAGAACGGCTGAGACGTTGATGCATCAGGGTTTAGAGCGATTTTGGCCTCGGATATCTTTGAAAATGAAGACAGATGGGGAGATTCCCGAGCGGCCAAAGGGGACAGACTGTAAATCTGTTGGCGATGCCTTCGCAGGTTCGAATCCTGCTCTCCCCATTTTTCTCGCGTCAGCGAGAAAAATGGAGTGGGAGAACTGCTTCCTGCTCTGCTGCTCAACTGTTCTGAATTGAACGGAATGAGCAATGCGGCCGTAGCTTAATGGTAAAGCCCTGGCCTTCCAAGCCAGTCATGAGGGTTCGATCCCCTTCGGCCGCTTGGAAGAAGCAGGGATGAGAAGCATGGAGGCCATGTGTCCAACAGCGCTGGCGTAGCTCAGTCGGTAGAGCATTTCCTTGGTAAGGAAAAGGCCATGGGTTCGAGTCCCATCGCCAGCTTGAAAGAGATATGGTAAAGGGAAAGCAAGAGTAAACGGGTAGTCATTTAGGAGGAGGATAATGGCGAAGGAGAAGTTCGAGAGGACGAAGCCTCACCTGAATATCGGGACGATAGGGCACATCGACCACGGGAAGACGCTGCTCACGTCCGCGATAACCAAGCTGCTTGCCAGCCAGGGCAAGGCGAAAGCGCGCGAATACGCGGATATTGCCAAGGGTGGCGCGGTTCGCGATGCGAGCAAGATTCTAACTATTATCGTGGCGCACGTCGAGTACGAGACGGAGAAGCGCCACTACGCGCACATCGACTGCCCCGGGCACGCCGACTATATCAAGAACATGATAACCGGCGCTGCCCAGATGGATGGCGCGATACTCGTGGTGGGCGCCGATGACGGCCCCATGATGCAGACCAAGGAGCACGTGCTGCTGGCGAGGCAGGTGGGCCTGCCGGCCATCGTCGTGTTCATAAACAAGGTTGACCTCGTGGACGACCCGGAGCTTATCGAGCTGGTCGAGCTCGAGCTGAGGGAGCTGCTTAGCAAGCACGAGTTCCCGGGCGACGAAATCCCGATTATCAAGGGTTCCGCCCTCAAGGCCATCGAGTGCGGCTGTGGCAAGAAGGAGTGCGAGTGGTGCGGGCGCATCATGGAGCTGCTCGACGCGGTTGACAGCTACATTCCGGAGCCGGAGCGCGACGTCGATAAGCCGTTCCTCATGCCGGTCGAGGATGTGTTCTCGATTGAAGGCCGCGGAACGGTCGCCACGGGCCGCGTGGAGCGCGGAAAGGTAAGGGTCAGCGAGGAAGTCGAGATAGTCGGCCTGATGCCGGAGGCGCGAAAGACGGTCTGCACCGGCGTCGAGATGTTCAACAAGACACTCGACGAGGGGCTCGCGGGCGACAACATTGGCGTGCTCCTTCGCGGCATCAAGAAGGACGAGGTACGCAGGGGCCAGGTTCTTGCGAAGCCGGGCTCGATAACGCCCCACAGGAAATTCGAAGGGCAGGTATACATTCTGAACAAGGAAGAAGGCGGAAGACATACGCCGTTCTTCGCCGGGTACAGGCCGCAGTTCTTCTTCAAGACTACGGACGTGACCGGCAACGTGACCCTGCCCGAGAACGTGGAAATGGTGATGCCGGGCGACAACGTCGTTCTCGGCGTCGAGCTGATTACGCCGGTCGCAATGGAAGAGAACATGCGATTTGCGGTCCGCGAGGGCGGCAAGACAGTGGGTGCCGGCATTGTCATCAAGATAATCGAATAGCAGGGAGACCTGCCGGGCGGCGATGGCATGAGAGAATACGTAAGCATGGAATGCTCCAAGTGCGGCAACCGGAATTACCGCACGTCGAAACAGACGCGCGGCGGCGGCAAGCTCGAACTGAAGAAGTACTGCAGGTTCTGCAGGAAGCATACGCTGCACAAGGAGAAGAAGAAATAGCCACCCGGCGCTTGGGACCGGATGTGGCGCTGGGAAAAGGTCAGTAGCTCAATTGGCAGAGCACCGGATTCCAAATCCGACGGTTGGGGGTTCGAGTCCCTCCTGACCTGCCAGATTCACCGACAGGAATAACAGGAACAGGCGGCCAGGATGCTGGAGATTTACAAACCAGGCCAGGGGAAGTGGGCGCGATATCTTGCGGCCGGCTCGGTCGGCGCGCTGGTGATATACGGCTGCAATTCCCTCTACAGTTACCTCAACGTAGGGAGCCTGAAGCAGATTGTGCTCTTTCCCATACCGGGAGTCGAACTCGACGTGAACCTGCCGTTCCTTATTTCGTTCGGCCTGTTTCTGGCGCTGGCGATGACGATTTACGTGCTGCTCAACAAGCCTAAAGTGGGCGACTTCCTGATAGAGACCGAGCTGGAGATGAAGAAAATCTCCTGGCCCGGCCGTTCGGAGCTGGTGGGCTCGTCCACCATCGTGATTGTCGTGGTGATAATTCTGGCATTCGTGATAATGATATTCGACTTCGTGGTGCAGTTCTTCGTGAGACTGCTGAACAGGATATAGGTTGATGGCCAAGAAGTGGTATGTTCTCAGGGTTCAAAGCGGCAGGGAAGACTCTGTAAGGGACTCGCTTGTCAAGCGCGTGCAGGCGCTCAAGCTTGAAGAAATGGTGGGCCGGGTAGTAGTCCCTATAGAGAAGGTCTCCGAAATAAAGGGCGGCAAGCGCCGCATCGCGGAGCGCAAGATATACCCGGGCTACATAATGGTCGAACTCGAGACCGAAGACACGGGCCGCATCCCCGAGAAGGCGTGGTTCATGGTCAAGGAGACCCCGGGAATCGGGGACTTTGTGGGCTCGCGAAGGAAGCCCGTGCCAATGAGGGAAGAAGAAGTCGCCAGAATGCTCGATGCGATGGAGGAAAAGGAAGAGGCTCCGAAAATCAAGATAGGCTTTCGCAGCGGCGACAGCGTTCGGATAAAGGAAGGGCCGTTCGAGAATTTCGACGGGTACGTGGAGGAAATCAACCCCGGCAAGGGGCTGGTGAAGGTGATTGTCACCATTTTCGGTCGTGCCACGCCGATAGAGCTCGAATACTGGCAGATAGAGGCAATCTGAGTCGAGGTAAGTTCACATGGCCAAGCCGATAAAGGCGAAAATCAAGCTGCAGGTGCCGGGTGGGCAGGCGACGCCGGCGCCGCCGGTGGGCCCCGCGCTGGGACAGCAGGGGGTCAATATCGGGGGCTTCGTCAACCAGTTCAACGACCGCACCAAGGACCAGCAGGGCATCATACTGCCCGTGGTCATCACGGTGTACGCGGACAACACGTTCGACTTCGTTGTCAAGAAGCCGCCCGCGGCCATCCTGCTGAAGAGGGCCGCGGAAGTAGTCAAGGGGTCGGGCCTTGCGGGCCGCGAACAGGTGGCCCGGATAAGCGAGGAGAAGGTGCGCGAGATAGCCGCGGTGAAGATGGAGGACATGAACACCACTTCGCTCGAGGCCGCAGAGCGCACCATCAGGGGCACGGCCAGGTCACTCGGTATCGAGATTGTCGGCTGAGACCGAAGAGGCAAACAGTGATTGGAAGAACGGTTCAGCTATGAAGAGAAGAAGCAAAAAGTATCGCGGTTCGAAAGAGAAGGCGGCCAGCCTCGGCAAGGTCGAGGTGCTGCAGGCGGTGAAGGTGCTCAAGGGCTTCAACAACGCCAAGTTCGACGAGACGGTCGAGCTGAGCGTGAAGCTCGGGATAGACCCGAGGAAGTCCGACCAGATAGTCAGGGGGTCGTTCACGCTGCCGCACGGCATCGGCAAGGAGCGCAGGGTTATAGTGTTCGCCGAGGGCGACAAGGCCGAAGAGGCCCGGAGCGCGGGAGCCATCGAGGTCGGGAGCGCCGAACTTGCGGCGAGAATCCAGGAAGGCTGGCTCGATTTCGACGTGGCCATCGCGACGCCGGAGATGATGCGTCACGTAGGCAAGCTCGGCAAGGTGCTCGGTCCTGCCGGCAAGATGCCCTCGCCCAAATCCGGCACCGTGACGGCCAAGGTGAGGGAAGCGGTTGCGGATTTCCGGGCGGGAAAGGTCGAATACCGCAACGATAAGGGCGGAAATCTGCACATCCCAGTTGGGAAGAAATCGTTCGAGGAGAACGCGCTCGCCGAGAATATAGAGGCAATCCTCGATCATATCAAGAGCAGCAAGCCCGCGGGCGCGAAGGGCTCCTTCATGCAGAGAGTGTATCTCTGCGCGACGATGAGCCCTTCGGTGGAAATCTTGCTGAAGTAAAAGTGCCGGCGAAAGCCGGCCGCTTAGTTATTCAGGGGCTGCCATGGGAAGGATGCTTAGAGAAAGAATCGTAACAGAGCTGACGAGCAAGTACGCCCGGACCGACCACTGCGTGCTGGTGGATTTCTCCGGGCTGGATGTGGAGGCAATAGGCCTTATCAGGCAGCGTCTTCGCAAGCAGGGGATGGAGTTGTTCGTGGCGAAAAATTCCCTGCTGAAGCTTGCGATGGATAAGGCGGGCCTGCCCACGACCGAAGAACTGTTCGTCAGGCCGACGGCAATCGTGACCGGAGGCGAAGACCCCGTGGCCGTCTGCAAGCTGGTTGTGGAGTGGAAGAAGAAGGCGGAGGCCATCGAGATAAAGGGTGGGCTGCTCGAGCGCAAACTGCTCTCGTCGAGCGAGGTGGTGGAGCTTTCGAAGGTGCCGCCCCGCGATGTCCTGCTCTCGCAGATTCTGGGCGTGTTCATTGCGCCGCTGAGCGATATCGCAGGACTGCTCAGCAATACCCTGGCGCAGTTTGCCAACCTGCTGGGCAATCATATAGAGAAGATGGAAGGTACGGGACAATAATATCCTTTTTGAGTCTGTTGGAGGTTTGAGATGTCGGAACAGGAGGTTGCAGAGGTTACAGCCGGGGCGGAGAAGACCTATTCTCCCGAAGTTGTAGAGATTCTCGACAAAATCGAGAAGTTCAGCGTGCTTCAGCTCAAGGAACTCAAGGAGGCCTACGAGGAGCGATTCGGCGTGACGGCGGCGGTGGCGATGGGGCCTGTCATGGCCATGCCGGCCACGGGCGAAGCCGAAGGGGAGAAAGAGGAGAAAACGACTTTCGACGTCGTAATCGACGCCATCGGCGAGAAGAAAATCCAGGTTATCAAGGCGGTCCGGCAGGTGGTGAGTCTCGGACTCAAGGAAGCGAAGGAATTCGTGGACTCCATCGAGGCCGGTCCCAAGCCCGTCAAGGAGGGCGTGCCCAAGGAAGAGGCAGAGAAAATCAAGGCCGTCCTGGACGAGTCCGGTGCTACAGTCTCGATTAAATAGCGCCTGAAGCAGGGCGTTTTTGCGGAAATGAACCAGGCGGCCGGTTGTGGAGAACCTGAATGTTCAAGGCAAAGAGGATTCAGAGCAGAAACCCTGAAGTACTCGAGATTCCTAATCTCATGCAACTGCAGAAGGAATCCTACCGCAGCTTCCTGCAGCCCGGGATGGCTCCCGAAAGGCGCAAGAATCAGGGGCTGGAAGCGCTGCTGAGAGAGACGTTTCCTATCGAGAGCTACGACAAGACCATATCTCTCGATTACCTGCACTACACCCTGGGCAGGCCCCGCTATTCGGTGGACGAGTGCCGCAAGCTGCGGCTGACTTTCGGTATGCCTTTCAAAATCAAGGTCAGGCTGAACATGCCGGAGAAATCCGTCGAGGAGGATGTCTACCTCGGCGAAGTTCCCATCATGATAGGCGGCGGGGAGTTCATAATAAACGGCGCCGAGCGCGTGATTGTCAGCCAGCTTCACCGCAGCCCCGGCATAGACTTCTCGGAGGAGATACGCGTTGGCGAACGGCAGATATTCACCTGCCGCATCATCCCCGAGAGGGGCTCGTGGATAGAGATGAACACGGGCCGGAAGGATGAACTGACGGTTCGCATCGACCAGAGCGGTAAATTCCCTGCGACAATGCTTCTGCGTGCCTTAGGGCAGGAGTTTTCCGAAGACGGCGCTATTGTCAGGGAATTCTACGAGACGGAGAAGGCGAAGACTTCATCCTCCAACTTCGCAAAGCGCGTCAAGGGCAAGCGCATCGTAAACGCCGTGCCCGACCCGGACGACCCGGAGAAAATGCTGCTGGACACGGGAGATGTAATCGACGACGACGCCCTGAAGATTATCCGGGAGCAGAAGCTGAAAACAGTCGAATACATCGTCGATTCAAAAGACCCGATTATCCTCAATACCCTTGCAATGGACCAGAGCAGCACGCACGAGGAGGCGCTGCTGAGAATATACATGCGCCTTCGTCCCGGAAGCCCGCCCCAGAAGGACAAGGCGCAGGAGCTTTTCAACGAGAAGTTTTTCAATCCCAACAAGTACCGTCTCGGCAAGGTCGGACGCTTCCGTCTCAACCGCAAGCTCCTGCTTGACGTTCCGCAGAAGCAGCAGACGCTCACGTCGCTGGACTTCGCCAAGGCGGTCGAGTACGTCATGAAGCTTCGCGCCGGAACGGGCGAGGCGGATGACATCGACCACCTCGGCAACAGGCAGGTTCGCACTATAATGGACCTTGCCGGCGACGAGTTCCGCAAGGGCCTGCTCAAGCTGAAGAGGACGGTCCAGGAGCGCATGTCGATTATGGACCCCGAGCAGCTCACGCCGCGCGCCATAATCAACTCGAAGACAGTATCGAGTTCGATTGACTTCTTCTTCGGGCGCAGCGAGCTGTCGCAGGTCGTGGACCAGACCAACCCGCTCGCCCAGCTTACCCACGAGCGCAGGCTGTCCGCGCTTGGCCCGGGCGGACTTAACAGGAAGCGCGCTGGCTTCGAGGTGCGCGACGTCCACATCTCGCACTACGGCAGGATTTGTCCGATAGAGACGCCCGAGGGCACCAACATCGGCCTTATTTCCTCTCTCGCAATTTTCTCCCAGGTGGACGAGTACGGCTTCCTCACTACACCATACAGGTGCGTGAAAAAGGGGAAGGTTCTCGATGAGGTCGTCTATCTGCGCGCGGATGAGGAGCACGACAGGGTGTTCGCACCCGCCGACACCGACCTGGACAAGCACGGCAGGATAGTCGGCGACAGGGCGATGTGCCGGATAAACGGGGATTTCGTTTTCGCCGCCCCGGAGGATGTCGAGTTCATCGACGTTTCGCCGAAACAGCTTGTCGGCGTTTCCGCTTCGCTTATCCCGTTTCTCGAGCACAACGACGCAAACCGGGCCCTGATGGGCTCGAACATGCAGAGGCAGGCGGTTCCGCTCGTCACGTGCGAGCCTCCGCTTGTAGCGACCGGGGTCGAGGCCGTCGTCGCATCGAACTCGGGCATGGTTATAACCGCCGAAAAGTCCGGGCAGGTTTCATACGTCGATGCCAGAAGGATTGAAGTGGACGGCAAGACTTACGAGCTTCGCAAGTTCGCCGGGCTCAACGAGCGCACCTGCCTCAATCAGAAGCCCCTCGTAAAGGAGGGGGAAAGAATAAAGGCCGGCCAGGTTATCGCAGACGGGGCCGGTACCAGGAACGCCGAACTCTCCCTCGGCCGGAACGTCCTTGTGGCGTTCATGCCCTGGGATGGTTACAACTTCGAGGATGCGATTCTGGTGAGCGAAAGGCTGCTCAAGGAAGACTACTACACCTCGGTGCACATAGACGAGTTCGAGGTGGAGATAAGGGAAACGAAGCTCGGCAGGGAGGAGTTCACGCGGGAAATACCCAATGTGTCCGAGCGGGTGCTCGGTGCGCTGGACGAGGACGGAATCATACGCGTCGGCACGAAGGTGGGGCCGGGTGACATCCTGGTCGGCAAGGTCGTGCCCAAGTCCAAGAGCGAACTTTCTCCGGAAGAGAAGCTGCTGCACGCCATCTTCGGGCGCGCGGGCGAGGATGTCAAGAACGACTCCCTGGAGGTACCCAGTGGTACGGAGGGCATCGTAATCGGAACCCAGAAGTTCTCGCGCAAGTTCCATCTCAGCGACGAGGACCGCCAGGCGGACAAGAAGCTCATCTCGCGGATAGAGAAGGACTACGAGTCGAAGCTGCTCGAAGAGATACAGGCCTGCTTCGCCGATATCGAGCAGCTTAGGGGAAAGAAGTTCACCGAGCGCCAGAAGGCGAAGATACTCGACGTTTCAGAGGGCATAGTGCGGCTGACGCCTTTCGATATCAGGGAAGCGCTTGACGTGGACAATTTCAAGAATGTGCCCAAGGGAAAACAAAGCGCCGCGGCAGACGTCATCGAGGAGCACCTCGATGCCATCGACTATTACGAAGAGCAGAAAGACCGCGAAATCAGCAAGCTACTGCGCGGGGACGAGCTTCCGACGGGAGTGCTCGAACTCGTCAAGGTCCAGGTCGCCACGAAACGGACGCTCTCCGTGGGCGACAAGATGGCGGGAAGGCACGGCAACAAGGGTGTCATCGCCAAGATTCTCCCCGAGGAGGACATGCCGTTTCTCGAGGACGGCACTCCGGTTGACATGCTGCTGAATCCCCTCGGGGTGCCGTCGCGAATGAACCTGGGCCAGATTCTCGAGACTCATCTCGGCTGGGCGGCGAGCAGGCTCGGGATTCAGGCGGTTACGCCGATATTCGACGGCTTTTCAGAATCCGATATCGTGGGGATGCTCAAGGAGGCCGGCCTGCCCGACGACGGACAGGTCATTCTCTTCGACGGGAGGACGGGCGAGCGTTTCGCACAGAAGGTTACAGTGGGTTTCCTTTATATGCTCAAGCTTCATCACCTCGTCGATGACAAGGTGCATGCAAGAGCCACGGGGCCTTACTCGCTGATAACGCAGCAGCCGCTCGGCGGGAAGGCGCGTTTCGGCGGGCAGAGGTTCGGCGAAATGGAAGTCTGGGCGCTCGAGGCATACGGCGCCGCCAACATCCTGCAGGAACTGCTGACCGTCAAGAGCGACGACGTGGACGGAAGGACCAAGATTTACGAGTCAATGGTCAAGGGCGAGAACACCCTCGAACCCGGCACGCCGGTTTCGTTCGAGGTACTGATAAACGAGATTCGCGGCCTCGCGCTTAACATCCAGCTTCACAGGGTCAAGCACGAGGATACCATACAGCTTTAGGAGGTGACGGGCTTATGTTGGAGCCTGCTTACGAGAGAATCAACGAATACGACTCGGTGAGCATCAAGCTGGCCTCGCCGCAGGACATCAGAAGCTGGTCCTACGGGGAGGTGAAGAAGCCCGAGACTATTAACTACCGCACCTACCGAAGCGAGAAGGACGGCCTCTTCTGCGAGCGGATTTTCGGCCCGGAGAGGGACTGGGAATGCTTCTGCGGCAAGTACAAGGGCATCAAGCACCGCGGAATCACGTGCTCGCGCTGCGGCGTAACGGTCACGCACTCGCGCGTCCGGCGCAAGCGCATGGGCCATATCACCCTTGCTGCTCCCGTGGTCCATATCTGGTTCTTCAAGTCCATGCCGTGCAGGATAGGCCTGCTCCTGGGCATGAAGGTCGCGCACATAGACCGCGTAATCTACTACCAGGACTATATCGTGACCGACCCGGGCGAGACTCCGCTGCAGCACAAGCAGCTCCTGAGCGAGGATGACTACCAGGCCGCGGTCCAGGAATACGGGGAAGGCTCTTTCAAGGCGGACATGGGCGCCGAGGCCATCCGCACGCTGCTGAAGCAGACGGACCTCGATGAGCTTTGCCCGCAGCTTCGCCTCGACTACGATGAGACCGGTTCCAAGCAGAAGAAGAAGGACATAGTCAAGCGCCTCAAGATTGCCGAGGACCTGCGCAACAGCGGCAACAAGTCCGACTGGATGGTGCTGGATGTGATACCGGTCATCCCGCCCGACCTGCGCCCGCTGGTACTGCTCGAAAGCG
Source organism: uncultured Planctomycetota bacterium (assembly GCA_964641955.1). GTDB lineage: Bacteria > Planctomycetota > SKW154 > SKW154 > DAOVDS01 > CAZXNM01. The sequence goes on along the minus strand of CAZXNM010000020.1, from coordinate 49,905 downwards.
GGAACTTCGCGACGAGCGACCTGAATGACCTATACCGGCGGCTCATAAACAGGAACAACCGCCTCAAGAAGCTCGTCGAGCTGAACGCGCCCGAGGTTATTATCCGCAACGAGAAGCGCATGCTTCAGCAGTCGGTGGATGCCCTGTTCGATAACAACAGGTGCCGCAGGCCCGTGCTCGGCTCCAACTCGCGCCCGTTGCGCTCCCTTACAGACATGATAAAGGGCAAGCAGGGCAGGTTCCGCGAGAACTTGCTGGGCAAGCGTGTCGATTATTCGGCGCGCTCGGTCATCGTCGTCGGCCCCGAGTTGAAACTGCACCAGTGCGGACTGCCTAAGAAAATTGCCCTGGAACTATACCAGCCGTTCATAATCCGAAGGCTCAAAGAGCTGGGATATGCAGACACGATTCGCAGTGCCAAGAAGATGCTCGAGCGCAAGGACGAGGAGGTCTGGGATATCCTCGAGAATGTTATCAGGGAGCATCCAGTTCTCCTGAACCGCGCCCCGACGCTGCACCGCATGGGCATACAGGCATTCCAGCCTGTACTGGTGGAAGGGAACGCGATAAAGATACATCCCCTGGTGTGCCAGGGATTCAATGCCGACTTCGACGGCGACCAGATGGCAGTGCACCTGCCGCTTTCTCTCGAAGCGCAGGTCGAGGCCAAGATGCTGATGATGTCGATTAATAACATTTTCAGCCCGTCGAATGGAGGCCCTATCATTGCGCCCAACCAGGACATGGTGCTGGGCTGCTACTATCTTACGGCGGAGGTCGAGGGGGAGAAGGGCGAGAACATGCGCTTCTCCAACCCCATGGAAGTGTTGACAGCAGTCTCCGCAGGCAAGGTCGAGCTTCATGCACCAATTTACGTGAGACTTTCGCCCGATATCATAGTCAAGGGGCGCGATGGATTCGAGACGTCGGAAAACAACCTTTACAAGACGACGCCGGGACGCGTCAAGTTCAACGATATCCTGCCCGAGGGCGTGTACTATTACAACATGACGCTCGACAAGAAGGACCTGCAGGGCATTGTCGCCGACTGCTACCGGATACTCGGCCTTGATGCCACGCTAAAGCTGCTTGACGACATGAAGGATACCGGGTTCAAGGAGGCGACGCTCGGCGGGCTGTCGTTCACCATGACGGACCTGACGCCAGCCGCAGAGAAGGCGAAGATTATCGAGCGGACCGCTTCGGAAGTCTCCCGAATCGAGAAAGCCTACCAGAAGGGCGTCATCACCGAGGGCGAGCGTTACAACCAGGTCATCGACAGGTGGGTCCACGCCACGGAGAAGGTCGGCGAGGACATGATGAACGAACTCGCCAACGACACGCGCGAGGGAAAGCGCTACCTCAACCCCATTCACCTCATGGTCAAATCGGGCGCTCGCGGCAGCCTGCAGCAGGTCAGGCAGCTTGCGGGAATGCGCGGACTCATGGCGAAGCCCTCCGGGAAAATCATCGAGACGCCTATCAGGGCCAATTTCCGCGAGGGGCTGCGCGTTTGCGAATACTTCTCCTCTACTCACGGCGCGCGCAAGGGTCTCGCCGACACGGCTCTCAAGACGGCAGACTCCGGCTACCTGACCAGGAAACTGGCCGACGTGGCCCAGAACGTCGTCGTGTCGCAGCAGGACTGCGGCACGCTCAACGGAATCACCAAGGGCGCAGTGCGGCGCGGCGACAAGATTGAGGTTACCCTCGCGGAAGCGGTGCGAGGCCGCATCGCGCGCAACAAGATTGTCGATATAGCCACGGATGAGGTGATTGTAAAAGAGAACCAGATAATAACGACCGAAATTGCGGAGAGGATACAGAGCTACCTCGGAGAGGATTCGAAAATCGTCGTGCGGTCCGCTCTGACCTGCGAGAGCCCGGTCGGGATATGCGCGAAGTGCTACGGCATGGACCTTTCGACCGGCCGCCTCGCCGAAGAGGGCCTCGCGGTTGGAATAATCGCGGCGCAGAGCATCGGCGAGCCCGGTACGCAGCTTACCATGCGCACGTTCCACATCGGAGGCGTCGCGTTCCGGGGTATTGAGGAAGGCAAGCTTGTCGCGCGCCACTCGGGCAAGGTGGTGTTCCGCAACGTCAGCGCGGTAAAGGACCTCGAAGGCCAGATGGTAATCCTGAACAAGAACGCGCAGATTGACATTGTGGATGCCAAGGGCAGGCCCAGGGACACCGAGGGATACTCGCCCCCGGTCGGGGCGGTTCTGAAGGTCAAGGATGGCCAAAAGGTAGATTCGAGAAGCACCGTTGCTTTCTGGGACCCGCATATGGTTCCCATTCTGACGGAGAAGACGGGCATAGTCAGTTTCGAAGATGTCGTGCCCGACGAGACGGTCAAGCAAAAAATTGACACGGTTACGGGCATCAAGAGGCTCGTCGTAATCGAGCACAAGGGCAACCTGCACCCGCAGGTAGTCATTAAGAGCAAGAAGGAAGACAAGATACTCGGCGTCTATCCCATACCGGAAAAAGCGCACATAGAAGTTGACGAGGGACAGAAGGTCACGGAAGGCACGCTGCTGGCCAAGACGCCGCGCGAGATAACCGGCACCCAGGACATAACCGGCGGCTTGCCCCGAGTGACGGAGTTGTTCGAGGTGCGAAAGCCCAAGAGCCAAGCGGTAATAAGCGAGATTGACGGCATTGTCGAACTCGGCGAGAAGCACCGCGGCAAGAGGACGGTTATTATCCGCAACGAGTCCGGGATGGTGCGCGAGCACTACATCCCGCCCGGAAAACACCTGCGCGTGCACGGCGGCGACTACGTGAGGGCGGGCGAAGCGCTCGTTGACGGCGCCCTCGTGCCGCAGGACATCCTGCGAATCTCGGGCGAGGAGGCTGTTCAGCAGTACCTGCTCAGGGAGATTCAGGGCGTCTACCGCTCGCAGAACGTGCCCATTGATGACAAGCACATTGAAATCATCGTCTCGCAGATGATGAGGCGGGTGCAGATTGAGAACCCGGGCAATACGGACTTGCTGCCGCAGGCGGTCACGGACAAGTTCCTTTTCAAGGAAAAGAACAAGCAGGCGATAAAGGACAAGAAAAAGCCCGCGACCGCGACTCCGCTTCTGCTGGGCATTACGAAGGCGGCTCTTCAGAGCGATTCATTCATTTCGGCAGCCAGTTTCCAGGAGACGACGAAGGTGCTGACGGGAGCGGCGCTTGCAGGAAGGATTGATGACCTCGAGGGACTCAAGGAGAACGTGATTCTCGGCCACATGATTCCTGCCGGCACCGGTTTCGGAGACTATCGGACCATGCGCGTCAAGCGCGACCTTCTGAGCGATTTTGACGCGGACATGGAGGTCGCGGTGGAAGAGGAAGTCAAGGCCTTGACTACTTAGGAAAAATAATATTCGTTTTCGGAGGGGCGGATGCCTACGACAAACCAGCTGATACGAAAAGGGCGCAAGAGCAAGACGAAAAAATCGAAATCGCCCGTGCTTGAGTCGTGCCCGCAGAAGCGCGGGGTCTGCGTGCAGGTGAAGACGATGACGCCCAAGAAGCCCAACTCGGCGCTGAGAAAGATCGCCCGCGTCAGGCTCTCGAACGGCAAGGAAGTCACCGCGTATATACCCGGCGAAGGACATAACCTGCAGGAACACTCGATTGTCCTGGTGCGCGGCGGCAGGGTTCGCGACCTGCCGGGCGTACGATACCACATTATCCGGGGGACGCGAGACGCCCTCGGTGTGGATGGCAGGCGACAGAGCAGGTCGAAGTACGGCGTGAAGACGCCAAAGGGATAGGAGCCAGCAGATGCCCAGGAAGTTCAAGTCCACGGAGAAATACCTCAAGCCGGACCCGAGGTACAAGTCCCCTCTTTTGTCGAAGTTTATTAATTACATGATGCAACAGGGCAAGAAGAGCACGGCGCAGAAGATACTCTACGATTCGTTCGACATCATACAGCATAAGCTTGGCGAGAAGACCGACCCTCTCGAAGTGTTCAAGCAGGCCATAGAGAACGTGAAGCCGAGAATCGAGGTCAGGTCGAGGCGCGTCGGCGGCGCAACGTACCAGGTACCCGTCGAGGTAACAAGGAGGCGCCAGCAGTCACTCGCCTTCAGGTGGATAAGGGCGGCCGCAAGGGCCCGCAAGGGAATGCCCATGGCGAAGCGCCTGGCGGAGGAGTTCCTTGCCGCGTACAAGCGCGAAGGGGCCGCAATAAAGACAAGGGAAGATACTCACAAGATGGCGGAGGCGAACAAGGCCTTCGCGCATCTGGCGTGGTAATTTGACAATCTGGCTTGGAGCCCGGGGTGCAGGACCTCACGAAGACACGGAACGTCGGCATTGCAGCGCACATTGACGCCGGGAAGACGACCGTGACCGAGAGGATACTGTACTACACCGGTCGGCAGCACAAGATCGGCGAGGTCGATGAAGGCACCGCTACGATGGATTACTTGCGCGAGGAGCGCGAGCGGGGCATAACAATCACCTCGGCCGCGACCACCGTGAAGTGGAAGGGCTACCGGATTAACATTGTCGATACTCCGGGGCACGTTGACTTCACGGCCGAGGTTGAGCGCAGCCTGAGGGTCATGGACGGCTGCGTGCTCGTGTTCTGCGGCGTGGGCGGCGTCGAGGCGCAGTCGGAGACTGTCTGGAGGCAGGCCGAGCGATACCACGTGCCGCGCATCGCCTTCGTGAACAAGCTCGACAGGGTCGGGGCCGACTTCTTCCGGGTCGTCGAGGCGATACGCGACAGGCTGGGGACGACTCCCCTGCCTGTCCAGATTCCAATCGGCGCGGAGAAGGAATTCCGGGGAGTTGTGGACCTTCTCGATATGAAGGGTATCGTGTACGAGGACGACCTCGGCAAGAAGCAGCAGACAATCGAGATTCCGCCGGAACTCGCCGACGAGGCCGCCAGGCGCCGCGAGGAGATGTTCGAGGTGCTGACGCGGTTCTCCGATGAGTTGCTTGAAAGCTACCTCGGAGGCAGGGAAGTCTCCAGGGAACAGATAGAGAAAGCGATCTTTGAAAATACGGTTGCCTTGCGAATAGCGCCCGTGCTCTGCGGCAGCGCCCTGAGAAACAAGGGCGTGCAGCCGCTGCTCGAGGCTGTGTGCGCGTACCTGCCTTCTCCGCTCGATTTTGCCACTGTCAAGGGCATGCATCCGGAGAAGGACACGGAACTCACTTTCAAGGTCTCGGACAGCGAGCACCTTGCGGCGCTCGCCTTCAAGGTGATTGCGGACAAGCACGGCGACCTGACCTTCCTTCGAGTTTACTCGGGGGAGATAGGGCAGGGCCGCCAGGTCTACAATCCGCGCACCAGGAGGAAGGAGCGGGCAGGTCACATTTACTACATGCACGCCGATGACAGGGTGGCGACCGCGAGGGCAGAGGCGGGCGAGATAGTGGCCGTCGTCGGGCTCAAGGAGACTGTTACGGGCGACACGCTCTGCGAGAAGTCGCACCCGATACTGCTCGAGCCCATCGACTTCCCGGAGCCGGTGCTCTCCATGGCGATAGAGCCGAGGAGCACGGCGGAGCGCCGTAAGCTCGAAGAAGCCCTGAATTCGCTCGCCAGGGAGGACCCCACGTTCACCCGGCGGGTTGACGAAGAAACGGGCCAGACCATCGTCTCGGGCATGGGCGAACTGCACCTTGAAGTGCTCGGGCGCAGGCTGGTGGACGATTTCGGAGTCGAAGTGAGGCTCGGGAAGCCGCAGGTCGCCTACAGGCAGACGGTGCGCGAGACGGTCGAGGCCGAAGGCAAGTTCGCGCGCACCATCGCCGGAAAGGCGCACTACGCGCTTGTCAGGCTGAGGCTCGAGCCGGCGCCCGACGAGCCGCACGTGAAGGTTGTTGACAAGACTGGCCGGGACAAGCTGCCAAAGGAGGTAATCGCGGCGATGGAGCGCGGCGCGAAAAGTTCCGCGGGCGGCGGACTCGGGCTCGGCTATCCGCTGATTAAGGTGCGCGTGGTGCTCCTGGACGGGGAGTCGCGGCACGGAGAGTCATCCGAAATCGCGTTCGAGGCTGCGGCGGATGCCGCCGTAAGGGCGGCAGCGGACAAGACGGATATCACGCTGCTTGAGCCGGTCATGCGACTCGAAGTCAGCGTGCCGGAGGAGTGCCTCGGAGACGTGCTGAACGACCTTTCGGTCCGGAGGTCGGATATCGGCGAGGTGGCGACGGCCGGCAGCCTGAAGATTATCAGGGGTTCTTCGCCAATATCGGAGATGTTCGGGTATGCCACGACGCTGAGGTCGCTCAGCCAGGGCAAGGCAGCCTATACAATGGAGCCGCACGGCTATACGCCCGTGCCGAAGGAGCGGGTAGAGGCGTTTCAGTATTAGGGCGCCTCAAGGAGGCTTGATGCAAAACGAGAGAATCAGGATACGGATGGAAGCTTACGACCACGAGCTTCTCGACAAGAAGGCGAGCGAGATTGTCGAGACGGCCAAGCGAACGGGAGCCAGGGTCAGCGGCCCCATCCCTCTGCCCACGCGCATCGAAAAGTACACCGTGTTGAGGAGTCCGCATGTGGACAAGAAGTCGCGTGAGCAGTTCGAAATAAGGACCCACAAGCGGCTTATCGACATAACGGAGCCTACTTCCAAGACTGTGGATGCCCTGGGACGGCTCAATATACCGGCGGGTATAGACATAAGAATCAAGGCCTGACGAGACGGCCGCCGCGTAAGACGGGAGTTACTGCTGTGTCCAAGAAGAAAAAAGTTCAGGAAGGCGGGGTGAACCCCGATGTTTTCGAGCGCCGCAAGCTCCTCGGCAGGAAGCTCGGCATGACCCAGATATACCAGGATGACGGTACGGCGGTGCCGGTTACGGTCGTCGAGGCGGGGCCGTGCACGGTGCTTCAGGTGAAATCAGTCGAAAAGGACGGCTACGACGCGGTCCAGGTCGGGTTTTCACCCGCGGGCAAGAAGACGAGCAAACCGCTGCGCGGACACTTCGAGAAGGCCGGCGTGGAGCCGAAGCGGCACCTGCGCGAGCTGAAACTGACAAGCGGCGAGCACGGGCTCGGGCCGGGGACGGAAATCACGGTCGAGATATTCAACGACGTAAAGAAGGTGGATGTGTCAGCGGTAAGCAAAGGCAAGGGCTTCGCGGGCACGATTAAGAGGTGGCACTTCAAGAGAGGCCCGGCGGGCCACGGCTCCATGAACATACGGGAACCGGGCTCCATCGGCGCCTCGGCTTCCCCATCGCGCGTCTTCAAGGGAGTGCATATGTCGGGCCACCTCGGAGCGGGCAGGGCGACCTGCCGGAATCTCAGGCTGGTGAAAATCGAGCCCGAGAAAAACCTGCTAATGATACGGGGCGCCGTGCCGGGCGCAAACGGCGCCATTGTCGAGGTGTCGGCAAGTTTCATCAAGGGAAAGAAGAAGAAAAGCTGACTGGGTGCAGATGATTTCTGAAGGGCGTACCTGAAATGGCAGAACTGAAAGTTAGGGACAAGAGCGGCAACGAAGTCGAGACGCTGGCGGTGGACGACGGCCTGTTCGGCAGGCGCGTTAACCGACGGCTGCTGCGCGACGTCGTGGTCATGTACGAGGCGAACAAGCGCCAGGGAACTGCTTCCACCAAGACCCGGTCGGAAATAAAGGGCAGCGGGAAGAAACCCTGGCGGCAGAAAGGGACCGGGCGCGCGAGATCCGGCACCACCAAGAGCCCGATATGGCGCAAGGGCGGAGTAACGTTCGGGCCCAGGCCGAGGGATTATTCCTATTCGCTGCCGCGCAAGATGCTCCGCAGGGCGCTCGCCAGCGCGCTCCTCGCCAAGATGAGGCGCTCGGAGATACACGTAGTGGACAGCCTCGTTTTCGAGAAGCCGGGAACGAAGCAAATGGCCGGGATTCTGGCGAACCTGGGGCTTGAAGGCTCCGTTACGGTCGTGACCGGGCCGTCCGACAGGAACGCGCACCTTTCAGCGCGCAACCTGCCGAAGGTGACGGTCCGCAGGTGCTCCGACTTGAACGCGCGCGACGTCCTCGTTGCCAGGAACCTCCTGGTGACCAGGGAGGCGTTTGACGCGCTCAGAGAGCGCATCCTCGCCGAGGAGAAAGGAGGGGCGAAATGAAGTTCATGGACCCCAGGCAGGTGATAATTCGCCCCATAATCACCGAAAAAAGCGACAAATCCATCAACTATCAGAACGCCTACGTGTTCGAGGTTGCGCCCGACGCGAACAAGATAGAGATACGCAAGGCGGTCGAGGAAATATGGGATGTCAAAGTGCTTTCCGTGAAGACGCTGAACAAGAAGGGCAAGGTCCGCAGGGTCCGGTACAAGCGCGGAAAGACAGCCGGATGGAAGAAGGCGATTGTCAAGCTTCGTGAAGGACATACGATAGATATTTACTAAGCCGGGAGCAAGCAATGGGTGTCAAGCAGTACAAGCCGACCTCGCCGGGGCGACGCGGAGGAAGCGTTCTTGACAGGTCGGACCTGACGAAAAAGCCTCCGGAGAAGTCGCTGACCGAGCCGGGGAAGAAGACCGGCGGCCGCAATGCGTACGGCAGGATAACCACCCGCCACCAGGGAGGCGGCGCAAAGCGAAGATACAGGATTGTAGACTTCAAGCGCAACAAGGACGATATACCGGCCAGGGTCGTGGCTCTCGAATACGACCCGAACCGCTCGGCGAATATTGCGCTTCTGCAGTACGCCGACGGCGAGAAGAGGTACATACTTGGCCCGAAGGACATTAAGGTCGGCGGCAGCGTCGTTTCAGGGCAGAAGGTGGAACCGAGGACAGGCAACTGCATGCCGCTCCTGTCGATACCGCTGGGCATGATAGTGCACAACATAGAGATGCATCCCGGACGAGGCGGGCAGATAGCGCGCAGCGCCGGTTCTTACGCCCAGCTCGCGGCGAAGGAAGGCCGGTTCGCCATTCTCAACATGCCCTCCGGCGAGATGCGCAAGGTCAACATCAACTGCCGCGCCACGCTGGGCCAGGTCGGAAACCTTGACCACCAGAACATCGTCATAGGCAAGGCCGGCAGGAAGAGGCACATGGGCATCAGGCCCACTGTCCGCGGCAGCGCTATGAACCCGGTGGCCCATCCGATGGGCGGCGGCGAGGGCAGGCGCGCTGGAGGAAGGCACCCTGTATCGAAGTGGGGAAAGCCCGCGAAGGGCGGGAAGACCAGGAAAAAGAACAATCCGACGGATACCTACATACTAAGAAGAAGAAAGAAAAAGAGGAAGTAACGGAGAGAAGGATTTATGAGCAGATCGCTTAAAAAAGGTCCCTTTATCGACGAGAAGCTGCTCAAGAAAGTGATGAAGCAGAAGGACTCCGGCGAGGCCGAGCCCATCAAGACATGGGCCCGCAGATGCACTATCATCCCCGAGTTCGTCTCGCACACTTTCCTTGTGCACAACGGGAAGACGTTTGTCAGGACCTTCGTTACCGAGGACATGGTGGGGCACAAGCTGGGCGAGTTTGCGCCCACGAGGCTTTTCAGGGGCCATGGCGGAAAAAGGGCCAAGGCCAAACGCGGAAAGAAGGGCTAATTACACTGCCTTAGGCTTGGGAGGATAGATGGCAAGGAATACCAGGGCCGTATGCAGGTTGTGCCGGAGAGAAGGCGACAAGCTCTTCCTCAAGGGGCGCAAGTGCGAGACGGCGAAATGTGCTTTCACGAAGCGCCCGACGCCGCCCGGTGAGCACCCCTATAGAAGGGGAAGGCGAAGCGAGTACGGGCTGCAACTGCGCGAGAAGCAGAAGGTCAAGAGGTTCTACGGCATTCTTGACAAGCAGTTCCGCAAGTATTTCAGCATGGCGGACCGCCAGAAAGGCAATACGGGAGAGAACCTTCTCGTGCTCCTGGAGCGAAGGCTCGACAACGTGGTCTACCTGCTGAGGCTCGGGCTGTCGAGACCGCATGCCAGGCAACTGATTTCCCACGGGCATGTGAAGGTCAACGGCAGGAAGTGCGATAAACCATCGCGAGTGCTGAAACAGGGCGACAGGTTGGAAATCAAGGGTGAAAAAACACTGAAAGCCGTCAAGGAGAATTTCGATGTCACCCGGACACGCGACATACCGGGGTGGCTGACCCTCGACGAAGAAAACGTTGTGGGGCTGGTTAACCAGCTTCCGACGAGGGACGACGTTTCTATCGTGACGGAAGAGCAGTTGATTGTGGAGTTCAGCTCCAAGTAAGACGGTCCGACTCTCTTGGCATGGAGACACATACTATGAGGGTAAGGTGGAAAGATTTCGAGCTTCCCACGCGAGTTGTCCGCGACGAAGCGGTTTCGACCGATACGTATGCAAGGTTCATTGCGGAGCCCTTTGAGAGGGGCTACGGCACGACGGTCGGAAACAGCCTGCGGCGGATACTCCTCTCCTCAATCGAAGGCTCAGCCGTGACCTCCCTGAAGATTCAGGGCGTCAAGCACGAGTTCTCGACCATCAACGGGGTTTACGAGGATGTGCCCGATATAATTCTCAACGTGAAGCAGCTTCTCGTCAGGATGCAGCGCGACGGCACCACGAAGATATGGCTGAAGGCGAACAAGAAGGGCGAAATTTCGGCCGGGGACATCGTCGGTGACGAGTCGGTGGAGGTGGTGAACAAGGACCTTCACATTGCCACCCTCACCAGCAAGGTCGAGTTGAACATGGAGATGGAAGTTCGCAAGGGCAGGGGCTACAAGACGGCCGAAGAGAACAGGCCGTCCGGAGCGGAAATCGGGCTTATCCCTATAGACTCCAGCTTCTCGCCCGTGCGCCGCGTGCAGTTCAGGACCGAGGATACGCGCGTCGGCAAGGTCACGAACTACGACAGGCTTATTATGGATGTCTGGACGGACGGAACGGTGAAGCCGGAGGAGGCGCTGGTCGAGGCTGCCAAGATACTGCGCAAGCACCTCAATCCGTTCGTACAGTACAACGAAGCGGGAAAGGAACTCAAGCTCGAAGATACGCGGGAGGAAGAGAGCCGCAAGCGCGAGAAGCTGAGGGCAGAACTCGCGCAGAAGCTGCAGCAGCCCATGTCGGTGCTGGACCTCTCGGTACGCGCATCGAACTGCCTCGATGCCGCCACCGTCAAGACGATAGGCGACCTCGTCAGGCTCGCTGAAAGCGACCTCCTGCGCCTGCGAAACTTCGGTAAAACCTCTCTCAAGGAAGTCAAGAAGAAGCTCGATGACATGGAGCTTACGCTCGGAATGGACCTTTCTGTGCTAGAAAGCGAGGCGGAATAATGCGGCACAGGAAGAACGGAAAAAAGCTCGGCAGAACTTCGGCGCACCGAAAGGCTCTTAACAGGAACCTGACGCGAAGCCTTATCCTGCACGGCAGAATCAAGACCACCTTAACGAAGGCCAAGGAGGTCATCCCCTTCGCTTCGAGGCTTGTGACTCTCGCGAAGGATGGCAGCCTTGCCGCGCGCCGGCGAGCCATCAGGCTCATGGGCGAAGATGATGCCGTCGGCAAGCTCTTCAGCGAAATCGGTCCCAGGTTCGCGGACAGGCCAGGGGGTTACCTGCGCATAACTAGGCTCCCTTTGGGCAGGCTCGGCGACAAGGCCGAACAGGCCTTCCTGGAGTTCGTGGAGGAGGAAGCGGTCGAAGAAGAAGAGCCGGCCAGGAAGAAAAAGAAGCAGAAGAAGCTCTCCAAAAAGGCCAGGCGCGAGCAGGCCAAAAAGGAACGAAAAAAATACGACCTGGAGAAAAAGCGCGCCACTGAATCCGCCGAGAAGGAAGCTCAAGAAGCTGAGCAGGCCGAAGAGGCCGCGGAGGAACCGGCCAAGGACGAGAAGCTGCCCGCGGAGCCCGAGGAAGAGAAAGAGACGACGAAGGAAGAAAAAGAGTAGCGGCGAAATAACCGCAAGGCCGGTCGTTTCTTACGCTTTCACAATCCTGTCGCGGTGCCTGCCCGTATCTTTGCACGCATTGCGCGTATCAACGACCAGATTGCTGTTCTCGACGACCCATTCGTAGTCGATTGAGCTGTGGTCCGTCACTACGAGGACGGCATCCTGCTCCCGGAGCACCTGTTCGGTCAGTTCGGTGGACTGCATATTCATCTCGGGGTACTGCCTCGTTCCGTGAATCTCGCCGACGTGGGGGTCGTGGTAGGCGACGTGCGCACCGCGATGTCGCAGGGAGTCGATAATGACGAGGGCAGGAGATTCCCTCGTGTCGCCGACGTCCTTCTTGTACGAGACGCCGAGAACGAGTACCTTAGACCCCTTGACGTGTTTGCCTTTCTCGTTGAGCGCTTCCGTCAATCTCGCTGCCACGTACTCGGGCATGGAGCGGTTTATTTCCCCGGCAAGCTCAATGAAGCGCGTGGGCTGGCCGAACTCCCTGGCCTTCCATGCAAGATAGAAAGGGTCAATGGGCACACAGTGACCGCCGAGGCCCGGCCCCGGGTAGAAAGCCTGGAATCCGAACGGCTTCGTCGCGGCCGCGGCTATGACTTTCCATACATCGATGCCCATCTTGTCGAGTATGATTTTCAGCTCGTTCACAAGCGCTATGTTTACGGACCTGTAGACGTTTTCGAGTATCTTGGCCGCTTCGGCCTCCCGGGCGTCGTCGAGCGGTACGACTTTCTCGATGACGGAGCTGTAGAACAGCGCGGCCAGGTCGCCGCTTTTTGCATCCGCTCCGCCCACGAGCTTCGGTATGCTGTATGTACTGAAATCGCTGTTTGCGGGGTCTTCGCGCTCGGGCGAATAGGCGAGATAGAAATCCCGTCCGCATTGGAGGCCCGTCTTTTCCAGAATCGGCTTCAGAACCTCGTTAGTTGTTCCGGGGTATGTCGTGGATTCCAGCACGACGAGCTGGCCCTGCCTCAGTCTCGGCGCAATCGATTCCGCCGTGCTGACCACGAAGCCGAGGTCAGGCTCGTTGTGTTCCCGCAGCGGCGTCGGGACGCAGATTATGATTACATCGACTTGCGAAAGCTTATCGAAGTCGTTCGTCGCCTTGAATTGTCCCGCCTTTACGTGACCGGCAATGTCTGAATCGGGTATATACTCGATATAGCTTTTTCCGGCATTGAGGGATTCGACCTTCATTCCGTCTATGTCGAACGCCGTGACCCGGAAGCCCGCGCGGGCAATCGTCAGCGAAAGCGGCAGGCCCACGTAGCCTATGCCAATGACACCGACCCCGGCCTTGCGGTTGCGAATCTTTTCTTCGAGCAACGCTGTATCCTCTAAGTCTTCCGGCCCCAACGCGTGGGGCCGGTGTAATGTTCGTGATTCCTGCGAGCAGTTCCGGTGCGGATTACTCGCTTTTCTCTGAATCTCCCGCGTTTTCTGCCGGGGATTTGTCATCGGCGGGCGCGGGCTGTTCCGGTGCCGGCTGTTCCGGTGTTGCAGGCGCCTGCTCGGGTGCAGTCTGCGGCCTGGCTTCGTCCGCGGGACGTCTGCGCCGGGGCGGACCAGCCTGCTTCTTCGGGGCGGGCTTGGCGAACAGGTAGAATCCTATAATCCCGCCGAGGATTGCCGTACCCGCCAGCAGCGGCACCATGAAGAAAGCGTGCCCCGCGATGACTTTCTCGGGAGGCAGGGCCTGTTCGTTCGCCGCCTTGGCTATGCGGACCGCTTCCAGGAGTGTGTTGTAAGGAGGCAGTATTATCGCGTCGTGAAATCTCGCGGGAATCCAGAAGCTCAACTTCTTGCCGACGTTCGCCAGCGCAGGCACGAGCGTGAACGTCGAGATATTAGCGAAGCAAAGGCCGATATCAATTGCCATGGCTATCCCGGAGCCGATAAGCCCCGTGAAGAACCCCACCATGCCCCCGTGCGCCAGTTCGAAATACTTGTACTGCCTGGCGAGCATCATCGCGGCGAACAGCCCGAAAACCCATCCCCACAGGCCGAAGACGTAGTTGCCGAGGTTCAGGACCGGGGCCCCGGCAAAGAGGCCAAGGAGCACACCGGAGATTATGAAAGGAATGCTGAAATTGGGTTTCTTCCTCTTCTTCTTCGCGGGCTCGGTCGCCGCGCCTAAATCATCTTCCAGCACCATCTCGTCGTTTTCAGCCATGTTGTCCTCCGGGATGCCCTGAATTTCCCAATCTGCTTTTGGTTCAAGAACTTATCAACTGTCGCAATCCTTGTCAACACATTTCCACATCCAATTCTACCGCATGGGTTGCCCATGATGCAAGCCACGTCAAGGTCGCGCGGGTCTCGACCCGGCAACTTGCTCCTCGGGCTTGAAATGCCGGTTCTGGCGCAGTAACCTTTTGCGAGTGGAAGATAAGCAAACTCCCAAAACCGGTCGTAAACTCACCAGGCGGCGGCTACTGAAGATAATCGCGGGGTCCGTGACAGCTGCCGGCCTCGGCGGGTCCCTTTACAGCTACTTCATAGAGCCGTACTGGCTCGCGGTTGAGAGGCACAGGCTCAAATTCGAGAAGAAGCGCAATCCGCCTTCCGGGCTCAGAATCCTGCATCTTACCGACCTGCATCGCTCCGATATCGTGCCTGAGTCCTACCTTAGGGAATGCATCGCCCGTGCGAACGCTCTGAAGCCCGATATAGTACTGCTCACGGGGGACTACATAACGTGGGAGACGAAGTGGGCTCAGTCGGTCGGCGAGATACTCGGCCCGCTTAAGGCAGGATTGGGTGTGTTCGCCAGCCTCGGGAATCACGACGGCGGCGACTGGGCCGGCTTCTCTGCGGAGACAGTAACTCGTCATCTCGAGCGAGCGGGCGTACGCGTGCTTGTTAACGAAAGCGTTAGGCTTTCACACGGCAGCGTTCCCTTTGCGATTGTTGGCCTCGGCGACCTCTGGGCGGGAAACTTTGACTCGAAGGCGGCATTCAATGGTGCAAAGCCGGAGGAGTTCACCATTGCGCTGAGCCACAACCCTGACACGATAAGCAGCCTGCGCGACACCTGCGCCGACCTGATTCTGTCCGGCCACACCCACGGCGGGCAGGTCTGCGTACCCCTGTTCGGACCGCCGATTCTGCCGGTCGATAACAGGACGTATTCCTCCGGCATCTACCGCGAGGGACGGCAGACAGCCTACGTTAACAGGGGTGTCGGCCTTCTGAGAAGGGTGCGATTCAACTGCCGCCCGGAAATTGCGCTTATTGAAATAGCCTGATGAAAAAGGGCCGCATTTAGAGCGGCCCTTTTTTCGTTTTCGTATTGAAGCTTAGAGCATTTCCAGCGATATCGCAACGGCGTTGCCCCCGCCGAGGCAGAGCCCCGCGAGGCCGTTCTTCTTGCCGCGGCGCTTGAGTTCGTAAATTGTCGTCGTAATGAGGCGAGCGCCGGTGCAGCCGATTGGGTGGCCGAGCGCCACAGCGCCGCCGTTGACGTTGAGTATCTCTTCCGGCACTTCGAGTTCGCGCATGAGCGCCACAGTGGCGACTGCGAAAGGCTCGTTGAGCTCGACTATGTCGTAATGGTCCATGGAGACGCCCTGGAGTTCCATAACCTTGCGACATGCGTCGATTGGCGCGAGCATAACCCACTCCGGCTCTCGACCGCCCGTGGCATAGTTGACGATTCTTGCCAGCGGCTTGACGCCCAGCTCCTGCGCCTTCTTGTCGCTCATTATGACCATTGCGCTCGCGCCGTCGCTTATCTGTGAGGCGTTACCGGCTGTCACGGTTCCGTCCTTGATGAAGGCCGGTTTGAGCTTGCCGAGGGCTTCGAGACTGGTGTCTGCGCGTATCCCTTCGTCCTTATCCACGATGATAGGATCGCGTTTTTTCTGGGGAATTTCGATGGGCACGATTTCGTCGGCGAATCTGCCCGATTCGGTAGCCGCCGCTGACTTCTGGTGAGACCGGAGAGCCCACTTATCCTGCTCCTCCCTGCCGATGCCGTACTTTTCGGAGACGAATTCGCCAGTCTTGCCCATATGGATGTCGTTGTGAATGTCCCAGAGCCCATCGTATATCATGGTGTCCACGAGTGTTCCGTCGCCGAGGCGGTAGCCGGTGCGGGCGTTGCGCAGGATGTAAGGGCCGTTGGACATGGATTCCATGCCGCCGGCGACTACAATGTCGTGGTCGCCGAGCTTGATTGCCTGGGCTGCGAGAACGGCGGCCTTCATGCCGGAGCCGCACACCTTGTTGATTGTGAGCGCTCCCTTTTCTGGCGGCACGCCGCCGCCGAGCTGCGCACTGCGCGCCGGATTCTGGCCCAGGCCAGCGGAGACGACGTTGCCCATGATTACTTCATCGACGATGCCCGGCTCGATTCCCGCTCGCTTTATCGCCTCCCTGACGACGATTGCTCCCAGCTCGGTCGCCTTGAGACCGGACAGCCCTCCCAGCATCCTTCCGAAAGCCGTCCTGCATGCACTTACTATTACGGCTTCAGCCATGGTGTCTCCTCCTTTTGCAGCATTCGGTTGCTTTATCGAAGGCGGCTATGATATGAAATCGCCTGCTGCAAGTCAAAGAGAAATGATACGCCTGCTGTCGAATACGGGGCCTTCTTTGCATACGCGCAGGTACGACGGCTCTCCATCCCGGTCAGTTGCCTTGACGACGCAGCCGTTGCAGACCCCTATGCCGCAGGCCATGAAGGCTTCGAGAGAGACTTCGCACTGAACGTTGTAGAGGTCAACAAGGTCGATGACCCTTGAAAGCATTGCCTTTGGCCCGCAGGCATAGACCGTGACGTCGTTTGCATCGTCTTCAAGGGCGGCTTCGAGGGCAACCGTTACGGGGCCTTTTATTCCTTTTGAACCGTCGTCCGTAGCGAGAGTGGTTTCGTCGATTCCGTCGAAACCGTTGATGTAGAGTTCGCTGCTGTTTCGCGCGCCGGCAAGCAGGACTGTGCGATGGTCGCACTGCTTCAGATGTCCTGCAAGGAATTTTAATGGCGCGATGCCTATCCCGCCTGCAGCCAGCACGGCTCTCCCCGTAGCGCACTCCGAGAATCCGATGCCCAGCGGGCCGGTGACTACAGCCGGTTCTCCCGCCGTCATCTCGGACATAAGCTGCGTTCCCCTGCCGACGACCTTGTACAGCAGAAGTATTCCCGCGGGTTTCCCGGGGCGTTTGTCTTCGAACCAGACGTCGTGCACGCTGAACGGGCGTTTCAGCAGCGGGTCTGGAGAATCGGACACGCGAAGCATTACGAACTGGCCTGGACGAGCGCGCGAGGCGACTACGGGCACTCTGAGCTTCATGAGCATGTAAGGCCCGGACCGGACATTCTCGACGATTTCAGCTTCCGCAAGTTGCATTTTCTTTACCCGCCCGGTATGAATCCCGGCCATTCCTTCGGTTCCTGCCCCGGCAGCTTCATGAAGGCATACGGCAGCGCCGCCAGAACGTCCGTGGCAATCAGTGCCTCCTGGCCCACCTCGCCGGCGGCGATGTCTCCTGCGGTTCCGTGCAGGTACGCTGCAAGCTGGGCAGCCTCGAAAGCCCCGAACCCGCGCCCGAGGAAGCTTGCCACCATCCCGGTCAGCACGTCGCCTGTCCCGCCGCTTGCCATGCCGGGATTACCAGTTTTGTTGACGTAGATTCTTTTCCCGTCTGTGACCACGGTATCGCGGCCCTTTAGCGCGACGACCACTTTATGGCCGCGCGCGAACTCCGCCGCCTTGTTTCTCCTGTCCGCCTGCACCTGCGAGGTCTTAATGCCGGAGAGCCTCGCCATTTCGCCGGGATGCGGCGTCAGGACAGCAGCCGCGCTTCGCTTCTTCAGCACGTCTGTCGCGCCGGCCAGGTTGTTGAGCCCGTCGGCGTCGATTACGAGCGGCTTGTCAATCTTTTCGACAAGCGCGCGCACAAGCCTTGCCGTCTCCTCGTGCCGCGAGATGCCGGGCCCCAAGGCGACAGCGTCGCACTGGCCTGCGCGTTCGAGAAGCACGTCGAGCGCGCTCATTGCCAGCGTGTGGTCCGCAGTCTCGGCCGCCGGCATGGTCATGACGCAGGTCAGCTTAACTTCGAGGATGGAATTCAGGCTTTCGGGACATGCCACCGTCACGAGGCCCGAGCCGCTGCGAAGGGCAGCCTTTCCGGCAAGATACGCTGCGCCGGTCATCCCGGGAGAGCCGGCAATGACGAGGACGCGCCCGTAATCTCCCTTGTGTGATTCGGGCCTGCGCTCTGGAAGCCGGGGCAGTTCTTCTATTTTCTTTAAGTTCATCCTACTTACCTGAATTGTTTATCATTGCGGCCGCGTAACCTGCGCCGAAGCCGTTGTCTATGTTCACGACAACAACGCCGGGCGAGCACGAGTTCAGCATTGTCAGAAGCGGCGCAACACCTTCGAACGATGCGCCGTAGCCCACGCTCGTCGGGACGGCGATTACCGGAACGCTCGCGAGTCCTCCGATCACCGAAGCAAGTGCGCCCTCCATGCCAGCCACCGCGACAACGCATCTCGCCCGCTGGAACAAGGTCGTGCCGGAGAGAAGACGGTGAATGCCCGCCACGCCCGCATCATAGAGCGACTCTGTCCGGGCGCCCATGAACTCCGCCGTGACGCGGGCCTCTTCCGCCACGGGCAGGTCTGCCGTCCCGGCGCAGCAGACCGCAACAAGGCCTTTCTTCCTCGCCTTCTTGCGGCGGTCCACCGTTATCACTCCGGCGGTGTCGTGATAAACGGCGTCGGGAATCGCCTCACGTACGACGGCGTAGATATCTTCGTTCGTGCGGGAGGCCATAGCCCTCGGCGAGTGCTTCAGTATTTCGAGCATAATGTTCCGCACCTGAGCGGGCGATTTGCCCCGGCAGAAAACGACTTCCGGGCAGCCTTTGCGGATTTCGCGATGCGTATCAACCCTCGCGAAGCCGATGTCTTCGAAAGGCAGGCTCCTGAAACGCTCGAGCGCTTTCCGGATGGAAAGCTCGCCTTTCTTTACGCCGTTCAGGATTTTCTTGAGAGATTCTCGGTCCATGGTCTGTCCGGATGCGGCATGCACCTCAGTTGTTCTTTCCCATTTCAATGAAAGTGGCGATAATCTCGGCGCATATAACGCCTATGAGGGCGCCTATGGGGTTGCGGGCGGCGATTCCGCCTATCAGCGCACCGGCGGCTGTTATCATGAGATATTTTGGCCGCAGGAGCCGCGCTCCGAGTACGAGCCCTATTCCAGCGCCTGCGAGCGCGAAAATGGGCTTGAACGTGACTATCAGCCCCGCGGCGAAGCCGATAAGGCTGCCGAGCATCATGCACAATACCACGAGGCATCCGGAAATGGGCTCCTCGACGACGACGCGCCGCACTTGAGCCACCGCTCCGCCGATGCCCTTCGCCGTACGCTGGCGCTTTCTCAGCGCTTTTGCGAGTTCGCCGCCGTTTCTGAAGCGCTTGGCGGCTCGCGTGTAGCAGGAGGCGAAAATATCGTTGAGATAAGGAGATATGCCGCCTACCAGGTCGCCGGGGACATCCTGCGGCTGGGGCAGCTCGCCGGTAAGCACCTCGAAAAGGACGACGCCGAGCGAATACACGTCGCTCTCCGGTCCGAAATCCTCGCCCTGTTTCTGTTCGGGAGACATGTAGTCGAGAGTGCCCGCGATGGACTGGCCTTCTTTCGTTATGAGGCTTCCTTCGAGGGCGAGCGAAGCGGAGTAGTTCTGGCTGACGCGGCCGAGCCCGAAGTCCGTGAGCATGGCGCGCCCGTCCCTGTCAATAAGGATGTTTTCCGGCTTTATATCCGTGTGCACGACACCCTTCGAATGGGCGTAGGCCAGCGCCTCGGCAATCTGGGTGATTATGTTGACCGCTTCGGTCTCCGGCAGCCGCTTCGATTCCTTGAGTTTGTCCCTGAGGCTCTTGCCCTCGATGAAATCCATTACGAAGTATGGCGGGCTTGCGGTGACCGATAGGCCCAGGGTCTTGACGATGTTGGGATGGTCGAGCGTGTGCTGCAGGATTCCCTCGCTGCGGAGCTGCTCGATGAAATGCTCGTCCGTCGGTATCTTGACCGCGACGAGCTTGTCGGGCAGAATCTCGTGCTTCGCCTTCCACACCTCCCCGAACCCGCCTTTTCCCACGGGCTCGACGAGTATGTATTCACTTATCCTGTCGCCCTTCTGCAACGGTACTCCTTCAGGATTTGTCTACGCTCCTGCGTCCTTCGAGGGCGTCGGTGATAATTGCACCCGAAACGTGCTCTATCTGGCTGCCCTGCGGCATGCCCCTGGCTATCCGGCTTACCCTTACGCCCGTGCCTGCGAGCCGCTCGGCGACGAGCGTCGCCGTGGCATCGCCCTCGAGGTTCGGGTTGGTCGCGATAATCACTTCCTCCACCGAGCCTTCCTCTATTCTTTTGAGTAGTTTTCCGACCGTAAGGTTCGATTCATCCATGCCATCGAGGGGATTATATCTTCCCATCAGAACGTGGTAGAGCCCCTTGTAAGCGCCGGACTTCTCTATGGCCGTGACATCCTTGGGCTCCTCGACGACGCAGATAACGCCGCTGCTTCGCCGCGAGTCGGAGCAGATGTGGCACGGGTCCGTGTCCGAAAGGTTGTGACAGACCGAGCAGTTCCTGATAGTCCGCTTGACCTCCCTTATTGCGTCGGCGAGTGCCAGCGCTTCCTCTTCCGGCGCGCGCAGCACGTGAAGCGCGAGCCGCTCGGCGGTCCGGTTCCCCACGCCCGGCAGCCTGCCGAACTCCTCAATCAGCTTCTCCACGCTTTTCGGATAACTGCCCAACGGTACCGTCTCCAGACTACATCAGTCCGCCGAGCCCGGGAATATTGAGGCCGCCCGTCAGCTTGGACATCTCCTTTTCGACCATGGCCTCGGCCTTTCTGGCCGCGTCGCTGTAAGCGGCTGCAATCATGTCCTCGAGCATCTCGACGTCTTCCGGGTCAACCACTTCCTTGTCGAGCTGCACCTTGACGAGGTTCATCTTGCCGTTGACGTACGCCTTGACGACGCCGCCTCCGGCGCTGCCCTCGACTATTCGCTTGGCAAGCTCGTCCTGAACGCGCTTCATGTCCTGCTGCACCTTCTGGGCCTGCTTCATAATGTTTTCTAAACCGCCAAGTCCACCTTGTCCGCCCGGAGTTTTCACGTTATTTCCCTTCCACTACTGCCCCTGGAAAAACCTTTTTGACCACCCTTATAGTCTCGCTGACCATCTCGTCCGAGACTTCTTCCTCTTCCTGCTTCTCGCTCTCCGCGGGCGGCGTGGGCCGGAGCGTCTCGTCCGCTACCAGGGTTACCGACACCTCTTCGCCGGAGATGCTTTCGAGAGCCTCCTTCACCTTTCTGCGCAGGTCCATCTCTTCGAAGGACCCCTTTGCATCGCTCAACACGAAGGGCGGCAGGTGAAGAGTCACGTTCGAGCCCGCCACCCGGCTGAGCTTTGACATGGGGAAGTTGGCCTTAACCCACATGCTCTTGCTGGTTCTGAGAACGAGGTCCACGACCTCGTGCCATCTTCGTGTAAAATCGGCCAGCAGAATCCTTGTCGGCTTTACCTCGGGCTGGCTGGTCGGCGCGTTGTTTTTCGGCGGATTCGGACGCGCGGACGGGGCCTGCGCCGGCCTTGCAGCAACTGGCGCAGGATTTCCAGTAAGCGTACCACGGATTTCGGCGAGTTCACTGGCAAGCTCGCCCAGGCTGCGTATCTGGTCCGTGCGCGCGATTCTCAGGAATGCCATCTCGAGAATGACCCTGTGCTCGGTCTCGCGCCGCAGGCGGCCGCGGACCTCCTGAAGCTGGGAAATCATGAGCATCAGGTCTTCTTCGCTGTAAGTCTTCGAGGTTTCCTCGACCTCTTCGGGAGAGCCGTAGTGAAGAAGCTCCATGTTATCGCTTGCCTTAAGCACGAGGGCGTCGCGCAGGAAATCGACGACCTCGCCCGTAAAGGCCGCCGGGTCGCCACCGGATTCGAGCACCTCGTTCACACGCCCGAGCACTTCCTTGACATCGCCTATCGCGACGGCGTGCATGAGTTCTCGAACCGTTACGGCGGGAGTAAGGCCGAGAACCTGCTCGAAATGAGAAAGAGATGGCTCCTTGCCCGCAAGCGATACCACCTGGTCGAAGAGCGAGATGGAGTCGCGCATGGAACCCCGGGCCGCGCGCGCAATGCGGGCCAGCAGGCCCTCCTGCGGCTCTATGCCTTCTTCCTGTGCAATGAGCTGCAGGCGCTTCTCGATGTCGCGGATGGTCAGCAGGCGGAAATCGAATCGCTGGCAGCGCGAGCGGATTGTCTCGGGAACTTTCTGCGGCTCCGTGGTGGCGAAGACGAACTTGACATGCGGCGGCGGCTCCTCGAGAGTTTTGAGCAGCGAGTTGAACGCGTGGTTCGAGAGCATATGAACTTCGTCGATAATGTAGACCTTGTAGGGGCTCCGGCTGGGCGCGTATCGGACGTTGTCTATGACGGGCTTGATTTCCTCGACCTTCCTGTGCGAGGCGCCGTCTATCTCGATTACATCCACGTCGTCTCCAGCGGCAATGGCCCGGCAGACGCTGCACGTGTTGCACGGCTTGCCGCCGGATTTTTCGGGGCAGTTGAGCCGCTTTGCGAGTATGCGCGCCATGGAGGTCTTGCCCACGCCGCGCGGCCCGGCGAACAGGTACGCGTGCGCCAGCCTGCCGCCGGCTATGGCTCCCTCAAGCGTGGAGGCGACGGCCTCCTGGCCGACCATATCGCCGAAGTCCTCGGGCCTGTACTTCCTGGCAAGGACGACGTATGACACTTTCGCTCCCGGTCAAATCAGCCCGGTGGCCGCAAACTGCGGGTTTCTTTGTTCGAGGCTCAAGCCTCAAGCCTGTAAAAAAAGCCGTGCACCTCCCTCGACCTCCCCAATATACCCGCTTACCGAAGCTCGGCTCCTGCCACGCAGCCTCACAACACACGGCACATTCTGCTTAGGGCTGCTACCTTCCGATCCTGACCCGATTCGCAGCGTCCCGTTGTATGAGACGTGACAATCAACACCTCCCCCCGGCAGCAGCAGCATACCGGAAAAGACCTCAAAGAGGCGTTCGACCCCGCTATAGCGGTTTGCGGGTCACAGGGCACCGCTAACTCCCCGTCTAGCACGGCTTTCCTAATCCCGCAAAACAGTCGCGATTTCGATTCTAAGGGCGTGCCGCCTGCCTGTCAACACAAATCGCTTTACGGCCCCGTGGGTGGCGGGATGCAGGAGCTACGGGCCTTCGAGAAGCCTGTCGAAGCCGCTGCTTTTGTGCTCCGTCAGCGTGCCGTCCGCGGCGCTCAGGACCATTGCCTCGACGCCTTTCATCTTGTCGTGCTCTATGATTCTGAGTCCTTCTTCGCCGAGAACCGACAGCGTCGTGGCGAGGGCGTCGGCCCAGAACGCCTCCTTGGCGACTATTGTTACTGATGGGTTCATGTCGCACGGCTTGCCGGTACGTGGGTCCATGATGTGCGAGACTTTCCGCTCGCCGAGCCAGTAACCGCGGGCGTAGTTGCCGCTCGTGCACGCCGCGCCCTCGGAGAGCAGCAGGACCGCGACAGTCTCGCCTTCCTTGCCGCGCGGGTCCTGGACGCCGATTCGCCAGGGCTTGCCGTCGCCGCGAGAGCCTGTAAGGCGTATGTCCCCGCCGGCTTCGACGAAGGAGTGTTTTAATCCCTTCGAGAGAAGGACTTTCGCGGCCTCGTCGGCGGCGTAGCCCTTTGCGGTCGCGCCCAGGTCGAGCGCCATTCCATCGTCCGCGACAGTTACAGTCTCGAAGTCACCCGAGATGGAAATTTTCTCGTAGCCCACGCGCACCAGCGCAGCCTGTATTTCCTTGTCCGACGGCGCGCGCTTCGCGGCGGATGCCGACTTGTAGACATCGAGCAGCGGCCGGACGGTAATATCGAGCGCTCCCTTGCTGAGGCGGCAGAATTCGAGTGATTTGGCTATGACCATGCCAAGCTCCTGAGGGACGGCGTAGCCCCTGGTCCTGCCTGCCGAGTTAATCTTCGCAAGCGGCGAATCCGGCCTGTGAACGCTCATCATGCACTCGATCTTGTATATCCTGTCGAACGCTGCCCGGAACGCTTTTTCAACCGCCGCCCGGTCCGAGGCGTGCGCTTTTATCGTCACCTTCGTTCCCATCTGGTGGGCGCTCTGCGTGAATTCGACGAGCTTGCCGCCGACAAGGGGAGTTTCCTTGAGGGGTTCGAGTTGATAGGCGGGTTTCTGCTCCAGAGGATTGGCCTGTTCAGGCCGGGATTCCTGTTTGAAGGCCACGCAAAATACGACTGCTCCTATCGCAAACCCGAACAAGAACGAACACAACCACAGCTTCCCGCGCGAAGTCATAGATTTACCTCCGTTTGTGTCCGAAGCAGATTCTAATCCGAGGGAGCGAAGTGTGCAAGCGAAAGCGGGAAGGCGCCGTCTTTATTCACTTCTGCGTGTGCCGGTTCGATATGCCCTGCATGCGGACTCGTAGCTGTGCATGAACTTGAGGTAGCGCAGCTTGAGCTGCGCCACGCGCACGGCGAGGCTTTCCCTCGAGCCGTAAGTCGAGGAAACGTCGCCGAGCCATGCTTCGAGGTAGTGTACGGGTCCCATTACCATGTAAGTAAGGCCCGTGAGGAAGAATTCCGCAAGTCCTTCATCGTCGCACGAGCCTCTTGAGCAGCTTGCTGCTGCCAGCGAAAAAACAGTCATTCCGGTTCCCAGAGCAAACTCGCCGACTCCCGTATATGCCTCGCCGAGCCTGTTCCATCCGGTCCGGGTGTCGCCTATGGCGTGCGCGCCGAGGCCGGGTAGAAAAAAGCCGGGGAATATGGATACTGCCGTCTCTATGTACGGCGGATAGACGGCGAGGTCTTCGATTTCTTCGTCAAGTCCGGGCGGGATATTCATTCCCGCCGGGTCCGCGCCCCACTGCGTGACGTTCCGGAACTCATCTTCAAGCTCCGCCATCCGCCTTTCAAGCTCTATTATCCGCCCGAAATCTACGGAAGCGCAGCCCGTAAGCACTGTGGCTGCAAGCAGGATAATGACAAGCTTCTTCATGTCCGCAGCCCCTTTCCCTACATCAAATATAATGCGTTTTTCGGGGCTGTCAAGCTGTACGGCAAGAACGAGCCAACTATTCGGATTCGGATTTCTCCAACTTGAGGGCGTTCTCCCGGGCCGTTTCAGGGGTGTCCAGGTAGTGAAGCGAAGCGACCCAGTCCAGCCAGCGCTTCTCGAAAGTCTTCAGTGCTTCTTTGCCGCCGAGAAGCTCGATGAATCTCCCTGAGCCGGGCTTTTCGCCATTTTTCAGCAGCACGCGCCAGTAGCTGTCGAAAATATCCCTGTTTCGTTTCGTGGTATTGACGAGGAAGTATAGGAGCAGGTGGGCGCGGTCATAGCAGTCTATATCGAATTCGTCCTTCGGCGTTGACAGCAGCGCCGAAAGCTTCCCGGGTGACTCATCGATGTCCCAGCGGGTCCTTTGAATACTTTCGTCGTCGAATGCGGGATACAGCTTTTCCCGCGCGTCGGAACGGAAGTGCTCGAAGAATCGCGCAAGTCCTTCCGCGAACCATATAGGGGCTTTCTTAATGCCCATGCAGGCATCGTGGAGCTGGTGCGTGCCCTCGTGAAACAGAGACTCCCGGGTGGATGAGCCTCTCCATATCCCGCAGTATGTTATAACTTGTCCGTCTCCGTAAAGACCACGCACTACATCCGGCTTGTTCAGGGCTTTCTGGAATTCCTCGCGCGATGCATAAATTTGGACCGGCATCCTTTTCCCGGGGGCGGGTTTGCGTATGTAACTGCTCCAGAGGGTATAAAGCGTTTCGAGAGTTTGGCCGCAGCGCCTGACAGTTTCCAGTGGGCAGTTCGATTCGATTCTGTAGTGTTCCGTTTCGTGGATGTGTCTTTTGGCCCATGCAACGGCGCCCGGCACCTTCTGATAATATTCTCCGGATGCATGCCTGCCGCCCGCACCCGTACAACCTGCGAAGAACGCTGTCGAAATAAGCATGAGTATGATTAGGGACAAATCTTTCGTTGAGCTCTCCTTCGACTGGAGTCAGAAAGTATACTGCAATATTGTCCACTATGTTATACTGTTAGTCAATAGCCTGCGGAACTTGATGGAGAATCCTTGCGCCGCCGGCGTCTAAAAGGGTGAGAGGTGGAAAGTTGACCGAAGTCTGGAAAATGCTACTTGTTGCAATTATTGCAGCACTTGTCGTCCTGTCGGCGCTCTGCGTCTCCGAGGCGCAGGAAGACAAGGACCTGAAACACTCCGTTGTCATTATAACTTTCGGCGAAAAACACGTTGCAGCGGAAATCATGCCTGATGGCGAAGTCAAGAACTTCGAAAAGCTTGTTCTCGGGGAATACGAGAAGACTGTAAAGGCATGGAAAACGGCGGTAGACAAGGCCAAACAGGATGGTCGGCAGTTCGACGAGCCAGAGCCTGCCAGACCGAAGTTCCTTGTTTATAAGGAAGGCCTTTCTCGACCGAAAGCGCAGCAGGAGCTGGACAAGTTCAAGAGCGTGCTGGACAGGGACAAGGCTCTTGACGACTGGCGGGACGCCTACGCGAAAAATACCGAGCCCGTCGCGAAGTCCGGACTGCGAAAGCCCGAGAAGCCGAAAGGCAAGCACGTCACGATTCTCACCTATAACGTCAACTACGCGCTGCCGAAATCAAGGGAGACCGCGAAGACCATCCTCGAATCAAAGGCTGATATCGTTTTCCTGCAGGAGACGAACAGTAAATGGGAGAAGCTCCTGAAGCGCGAGTTGAAGAAGGACTACCCTCACAGCCTCTTGCGCCATCCCGATGGGAAATACAAGGCTGCCGGCCTCGCTGTCTTCTCGAAGCACGAGTTAAAGGAACTGAAGTACATCAAATCGAAAATCGAATGGTTCCCGGCATGCCTGCTGGAAGTTGACACGCCTGTTGGAAAGCTGCGTGTGCTTCACCTTCATCTCAAGCCGGTGACCAGCGAGAAGGGGAGCTTCAATCTGGATGCGCTCAAGAAGACGATGGAAAAGCACATTGAGGAAATCCGGCATTTCTATCCGTCAGATGAAAAAGAGAAGCCAGTCCTTGTCCTGGGCGACTTCAACGAGAACCGCCAGGGCGATACGGTTAAATGGCTGCAGGAGAAGGGATGCAAAAACGCACTGCCCGAGTTCGACACGACGACGCCGACGTGGTCGGGCAGGGTGCACGGCATGGAACTGCGGCAGCAGATAGACCATATACTCTACTCGAAGCGGCTTCACTGCTGCGAGGCGAAGGTTATCAAGAAAGGCGGCTCCGACCACAACCCGGTGTGCGCCGTCTTCGAGCTGAAAGATGCGAAGTCGGACAAGTAACCCGGTTTTTTATTCCGGTTAATCCACGGGCGCGTATATTTCGGTCAGAATCTCTTCCGGTGGAACCTGGCGCGGGTCGTTCAGGTAAACTTCCCTGGTCGGACCGGTAATATTCTTGCCGTTGGCCGCTATCCACGAAAAAAGCTTCTCGTATGCTGCGCCGCATTCCTCGTAAGGCCCCTTGTGCGCAGCTTTCGCCATCGTGCCGCCCGGCAGCTCGTAGCACTTGATTTCCTCGGTGTCTTCCACATCGCCTTCAATCGGAATCACGACCTCGACATCGGCGTTGCCTTCCTTGTCCGCTATCAAGGCTTCTTCCATGCCTTTCTCGTGGCAGACAAAGACCGGGGCTCCAAGAGGCTTGAGACCGATAGCCATGGCATACTGGAATAAACCCTGTATCATCTGCCCTATCTGCTGGTACTTCCCACGCTTGCGCATGCCGATGACCTTCTGCGGCTGGACCTCGACTACCATCACATCTTCCATGGAGAGACCTCCCTGTCTGAATTTCCTGTGAAAGCACCGGATTATGCAGCGTCCCGGTGCCCGATTCAAGATACTTGTGCGAAATACGGAATCAGTACGGCGGCAGGAGCCGCCTGAAGCCGTGCGCAAGCACGATAAGCATGAACATCAGGTTGCGTGGAAACAATCCCGGCCAGAAAAGGCGGACGGGACCCGGTTTCGCGCCTTCTTCCGGTTCGAGGAAACAGGCTGTTAGATTTTGGGCCAGCCTGCGCATCCATTTCACCGACCGCGGCCACTCGAGGATTCTACTGAGCCACTCCATGGGTATGGCTGAAGCGCCGAGAGTTGCGCCCGCCAGTGCTCCAACAATCGCCCCGGTCGTGTCCGTGTCCCCGCCGGGGAGAATCACGCTTTCCACAGCCTCGCGGAAGCTGTCCGGATGCCGCAGCCACGCGAAGATTGCGACTGGCACTGTGTGATAGACATAGCCGCTGACCCCTTTTTCAAGTCCCAGACTGGCGGCAAAGTCGGCGACTGAGGCTCCAGCAGCAAGCTGAGTGTTCACATTTCCCAAAAGGTCTATGAGTTCCGTATCTTCCAGGTATTCACCGATTTGAGCAAGCAGCCAACCTGCTTCGACATCTCCCGCTTTGTGATTAACCGCGTACGCAGCGCACAGGGCAACTGCAAGTGCACCTTCAAAGGCTTTCGGGTCGGAGTGGGTAATCTGAGTTGAAGCACGCACGAACTCCTTAAGCTTATCGACCTCATAGCTGAGACATGCACCGATTATCGGCGCCCGCATCGCAGGTCCGTTGCCAGCGGAGCGCACGCCGCTTTTCGATGCCGGGAAGCCTATCCAGAGTTTCAGGATAGCCCGCAGCGTGCCGAAACCGACGCCTGCCGGCAGGCCGAGCAGCCAGAAACGCAGCTTCCACGCGAGCGACCTTGCGAAAGCGGCAGGTTCGTCCGGGTGCGCAAGCATTGCCTGCGCCGTCAGGCAGGCGTGCTCCGTGTCGTCGCTCATCATGCCGCGGCTGCAGAGGAATCGGTGACGCAGCGGTGCCCCGCCGAATACGCGCGCAGCCCGGCGGCCCGACATCCCCTCGCGCGCCAGCCCGAGCGCATCTCCCACGAGCGTACCCAGAATGACGCCTTCTATCCTGTTGTTTTTCTTGTTTTTCACTGGCTATCATTTGGTAGCAGGATAGCTACCTGTCATGCAACTCGAATCGGGCTTCTTGTTCGTTGTATCTGATACGTTTCCGATTAAGCCGCCACCATCCGGAAAGACTATCCTTGAGCCATGCATCGAGTTTCTCATCCTTCAGCCCTTTATACGGACCTTCTTTCGGTAGAAGATAGCGATGCGCCATATTCCAGACTTCGCGTGCTAGGTTAAAGTTTTTGGCATCCAGTACATATTGAATCGCAATTTCAAGGCTGCGCTTAGTGGGCGCATGAATCAGCAGGTCCAGAGGATTGTCCAGGTCAGTGTCGGCAATAGAGTATTCAAGACCGTCAGAGATTATGCCTTCAATTGCCTGTATTCCCAGTTCGGAGCCCAGCTTGAGGCGCAACTCGCTCTCTGCTCCTGACTTGAGGTCGAGTTTGTATATGAGTTCTCTCACGGAACAGGCGATGACGAACTGAACATCCTCATAGCGGTGGTACACATGGAGGCATATGCCGAGCTGGGCCAGCACTTCTCCCACCCGGTTGTTTCTAAGCCCGATTCGAACAATGGAATTCTCCGCGATATCTGAGAAGTTAAGCTTCTTCGCCTCCCTCAGCATGTCTGCAGTCGGCTCGTATTCCACCACATCGACATCGCTCAGCGCCTCGCGCCGCAGGCAATAGTTGAGAATAGCCGGGATTGATGCGGGCATGCCGACCCGGCCAAGCAGCGTGCACAACCTGTCGCCCGTTGCGGTGTCCCTTGCAGCAAGCAGTTCGCTTTCGATGACACCTGTCCAGACAATCGGATTCGCCCCTGCAGACTTTTCGACATCGCTGAAATCGTTACGGCCAAGCGCCGCGCGAACCGCTCTGATGACGCGTGCGACCCTCCGGGACACTATCAGGCTGTCGCTCCGCACGGAACGGCAGCCCGCTGCGATAAGAGTGGCGCTTAGGACCACTATCGCCAGAAGGCAGGCACTCCCAAATCTCGCTGAGTTCTTCCCGGTCATCTCTGCCTAATTGTTTTTCATTTTCAGGCAGCCTTCCTCTGAATCGTACTTAATTGATTCGCGGTTGGCCTTCCACCAGTTCACCATCTCATTTTCGACCCAGGTCTGGTACTGCGCTTCGTCAAGCCCGGCATACGGGCCGCCGTCGGGAAGGAAAAGAGCGACGTGTGCCCTGGCCGTGGCGAGCAGTTCGGGGAATTTTCCTTCTTCGATGAAGGCTACAACTCTGTCAACAGACTCGACGCGTGGATATGACCTGCTGAAGAGTTCCAGCGCCTCCTCTGCCACCCGCCGGTTTGACGAGGAGAGCCCCATCCATATCATCTCATCCACGGCTGTTCCGGCCAAGCCGATACTCTTGTCCGGACAGAGTTCGGATGCAATCCACAGAATCATAGCCTGAGCCCACGGCCATCTCTGGTAGAGCGGATAGCATATTCTGAGCTGCACGAAAACGTCATCGTGCTCTTCGTCGGTCATCATCCGCAGTTCGGCATATATCCCGTATATTGGGTCTACCGGGACATCTTCGAGACTGACTGATTCACTCTCCGTTTGGATGCCCCCAACAGGGACCTTCTCGACGTTTTTGACATCTTCGAGTACATCCCTTCGGAAGGAGTAATTGAGGATTGCAGGTATCGATGCCTGGTTGCCCAGCCAGCCGAGCAGGTGGCACAGCCTGTCTCCCTGGAAGGCTTCGCCCGCCACGAGAAGCTGGCTTTCGACAACTCCGGTGCCCGCAAGCCCCTGCAGCCTGACGCGCGCTTCGGGCTCTGCTCCGGTGTCGTCGAAGCACTCGGAGCGCATCGCCTCGAGAAGGCTCGCCACATACTCCGAGGTGGTCAGGCATGGACGCGTTCCCGCGCACCCGGCAAGCACAAAGGCCAATGCGGTGATGCACACCAACAACTTCACTGTGTTTTCCTCGATGTGATGCTACTCATTAGACGACACAAGGATACATGAGAACCTCACCAAATACCACGATTCTCAATCCGAATTCTCGCAGAATATACTCCTGAACACTGGCCTGAGTGCTGATGCTTGACTGGGCCTGCGGGTTGCTGTATCGTATGGGCCGGACATGAAGCTGGACCTTGGTTCTCGGGAGGCCGAAGTGGGCATATTCAAGGCGTACGACGTGCGGGGCGTGTATCCGGATGAAATCGACGAGGAGCTTGCACGCAGGATAGGCAACGCTTTTGCTGCGTACATCGGCGCGGGGCCGGTCGTCGTAGGGCGGGACATGCGCACATCGTCGCCGTCCGTCTCCGCGGCGGCAATCGAGGGCATCACGGAAGCGGGGATTGATGTGATAGATATCGGCATGTGCACCACGCCCATGAACTACTTCGCAATCGGCCACCTCGAAGCGGCTGGCGGACTCATGACGACCGCCAGCCACAACCCGGCGAAGTACAACGGCTTCAAGATAAGCAGGGAGAAGGCTATCCCGCTCTCCTACGAGACCGGAATAGGCGAACTGCAGAAGATTGTAGAAAGCGGCGAGTATCGCGAAGCGGACGAGAAAGGCCGCGTAAGCACCAAAGACGTAGCACATGCGTATATCGAGCACGTGCTGGCTGCGGCGGGAGAGATTAAGCCGCTGAAGCTTGTAATCGATGCAGGCAACGGGATAACCGGCATGTTCCTGCCGCTGCTTATCGAGAAGCTGCCGTGCGACGTTACGGAAATGTATTTCGAGCCGGACGGCACTTTCCCTAACCACGAGGCAAACCCGCTCAAGCCGGAGAACGTCGCCGACCTGCAGGCGAAAGTGAAAGAAGTCAGCGCCGACCTGGGAATCGCCATGGATGGCGACGGCGACCGGTGCGCGTTCGTGAACGAGAAGGGCGAGACGGTAAGCTCGGACATAGTGACGGCGCTTGTCGCGAGGGAAGTGCTTGCCCATAATCCCGGTGCGGGCGTGCTTTACGACCTGCGGTCGAGCAGGGCGGTTCCGGAGGAAGTGCTGGCGAACGGCGGCAGGCCGGTGCGCTCGCGCGTCGGGCACGCCTACATGAAGACGATTATGCGCGACCAGGACATCCCGTTCGGAGGCGAGCTTTCGGGTCACTACTACTTCAAGGAGAACTACTACGCCGACTCGGGCTTTATCGCGATGGTCAAGGTGCTGACGCTTCTCTCCGAAAGCGGGAAGCCGTTCTCCGAGATGATAAAACCGCTCAAGCGCTACCACGCCACGGGCGAGGTGAACTTCACCGTCGAGGACAAGGATGCCAAAATCGCCGAACTCGCGGAGAAGTTCGCGGATGCCGAAATCGACTACCTCGACGGCATAACCGTTTCATACGAGAAGTGGTGGTTCAACGTCCGCAAGTCGAACACCGAGCCCGCCCTGCGGCTCAACCTGGAGGCAGAGACCCCGGAGCTTCGCGACGAAATGGCAGAGAAGGTGAAGAAGCTCCTCAGCGGGTAGTCTCTTCCATTTTGCTTGCCGGCGGCGAGTCGGGACCCACGTTTGTTCCTTCGGACCATCGCAGAATGCCCGTCTGGTCCATGAAATAGCTCGGCCTGCTGCGTTCAGATGAGATAGCTCGTGCCTCGAAAGCCTGTCCTGACGGACTACCTTTCATTTCAAGCCTGTAGTTCCGGAAGTTTCTGAAGCTGGAATCAATAAATCCTCTCTCTGTAAGCACGTCCAGGTTTGATGCGTAGGCTCCCGTGAGCTTCTTGTAGTCACATTGCACTGCGGAAAGCCTGCACAGGGCGGAGATTGCAGCCGCCTGGTCAGCAGGCTTCCACTCGTGGAGAATCGTCGGCAGCAGATAGATGAACGCACAGACCTGAATCATTCCGATAAGGATACCTGCTGCTGCGAGCACGAAGCCGAGCCTGGCTGAGCGGCTCTCCGGCAGCGTGCCGTGCTCCATGCGCCTGCGATATCGCGCGCCGAGAATGGACGCGGCAATGGCGAGCGGCAGGAGAACGAGCCCGGGCACCGCGAGCGCGAGAATGACCCACGGCCTGGGGCCTGTTGCGGAACCGGAGCCTTCTTCCGAAGCGGGGCAGGGCTGGTGCGCCATTCTCAGCCCCCGAATGATTCGGATTCTTTGTAGGGCGGCGATTCGGGCCCGACGTCGGCGGTCTTCGAGTGCCGCAGCGTGCCTGTCTGGTCTATGTAGAAATAGCGATACTTATCCGGGTTTTTGGGAATCGCCTTGCATGACCATGCGTCTTTGCCAGCTTCGAATTCGAGCTTGTAGCCGAACCATTTAGCTATCTCGATTCCCGCCTCGCCGTCGTATTTCTTGAGCTGGGCGGGAGCCGATGCGTATTCGCCGTTCTCGGCCTTGTATTTTGCCTGGGCCTGGTGAAGGCTGCGAAGGCCCTGGGCGACCATCGCTTCGTGGAAGGCCGGCGAGAATATAATGAAAACGGCGGCAATGATAAAAAGCATCTGCCAGCCTATGCCGACGAGACTGAGCACCATTCCCGCAGTGGCCGAGCCGTCGGACCGCACCAGCCCGCGCTTGACCCGTCCGCGGTGGCCGAACCAGAGGATAATCGAGACTATGCCGAACGGGAAGCAGAACAGCCCGAAAATCCCCATGACGAGCGTAAGAACCTGCGACTCCGGCCTCGCGCCCGCGCCGAACGCGGCTCGCGCGTCGAGCTGCGAGCCGCAGAATTTGCATACAATTGCCTCGTCGGGTATCTGTGAATTGCAGAAAGGACAGACTTTCACGAACTTTCCCCCATTCGCGAGCAATCTCGCCGGCTGCGCTTATTCGCCGGCCTCGGGCGCTCCAATGACGTGCACATCATGCCCGCACCAGCCGCAGCGGGTCCCGTCGAGCTTTATATCCTCCACCAGGATACCCTGGCGCTGAATGACCGTCTTGCCGCACTTCGGGCACACGGTGGACTCGGCCGGGTGACCCGGCACGTTTCCTATGTAGACGAAGTCGAGCCCCGCCTGCCTGCCTGCTTCGAGCGCTTCTTCCAGCGTTTCGATGGGAGTCGGCGGAACGTCGGACAACATATAGCTCGGGTGGAATCTCGTCACGTGCCACGGCACATGGTCGCCCAGGTCTCCCTTTATCCAGGCGGCGAGTTCCGCGAGTTCCTTGATGTCGTCGTTCCTGCCGGGGACGACGTTGGTCACGATTTCGAGATGCTTGCCGCTTTTTGCCACCAGTTTGGCGTTGCGCTTGACCTGCTCGAAGCTCACGGGGCTGGCGACTGCTTCGTACGTCTTCTCGGAGAACCCCTTGACGTCGAAGCGGAAAGCCGCAATGACTTCGAGCAGCGCTTTCAGGGGCTTGGTGGTCATCATGCCGTTCGAGACGTATGTGGAGGGCAGGCCGCGCTCGAGCGCCGCCCTGGCGGCGTCCAGGGTGAATTCGAGCCAGACCGTCGGCTCGTTATAGGTGAAGGAAAGCCCGGTGCAAAGTGCGCGGTCCGCCATTTCGGCGACGTGTTCCGCCGTCATGTACTCGGTGCTCAGAAGCGCCGGGTTCGGCATGGAGTGCGCGAGGTGCCAGTTCTGGCAGCCCGGGCACTTCAGGTTGCACCCGATTGTCCCCATCGAGAGCCACATCGCTTCTGGGTAGAAGTGAAAGAACGGCTTTATCTCGGAGGGCGCCACGTGGATTGCGGCGACCCGCCCGTAGACGAGGCTGTAGAGAACGCCTTCCTCGTTTGACCTGACGCTGCAGAAGCCGACTTCTCCCGGCTTGATAACGCATTTTTTTGCGCAAAGCTTGCACTGGACCGAGCCGTTTTTCTTCCTGGTGTAGAACCCGGCTTCATAGGGGAGTATCTTCGTCGTTTTCCTTACCATTCAGTTCACCCGACATAACCGGCGCTCTGCGCGCCTGCCGCGAAGTCCTGTTATATACACGATGTCAGGGCGGATTGCAATATTTCTTCACCTTGAGCGCGATTGACACGGCAGGAACACTTAAGACGACTGGCGTCAGGGCAAGGTGTAGCTATTTCTTCGGTTTGAGCGGTTTGAAGGTTACGAGGCAGAGGGGCAGCAGGATAAGCGAGCTGGCGAGCGCGGCGAGCATTGTCAGACCCGTGAACAGCCCGAAGTAGACCGTAGGCGTGAAGTTCGAGAACACCAGGAACCAGAATCCCACGACCACTACTATCGATGTGAACAGAATCGCCCGCCCGATGGAAGCGTGCGAGCGATGCACAGCCTCCACAATATCGCCGCAGGCCTCGAGCTCCTTCCTGTACCGGAAGATGTAGTGAATCGCGCCGTCCGCGCCTATGCCGAGCGATACGCTGGCAATCATTATCGTCATCATGTCGAGATGCACGCCGGTAAAGCCCATGATTCCCAGCACGGTCATCACGGGCAGGACGTTCGGAATCATCGCGTAGGCCGCGACCTGCGGCGAGCGGAAAAGCACGAGGAACATGACATAAATCGCCGCAAACACGACCCAGAAGGCCGAGACCTGGCTGGTGACGAGGCTGTTAAGCATGTTGGTGTATAGCAGGAAAATGCCGCTGAGGCGCGGGGAGTATTCTTTGAGCTCATCCCGGGACATCAGGAAGGCGCGGATATCCTTTATCAGTTTGTTCCGGAACAGCTTCGGGGTGCTTTCCCGGACGCGGATGAAGATTCTGGCGGTCGCGAAGTCCTCGCTCACGTAAGAGCGCAGCAGGTCTGGCGGCAGGTTCTGGAGAATCGCCGGCACGACCTTGTCGGCGCGCAGCATTGCACCGAGCGGGCCGAGCTTTTCCTTCGCGGCTGCAAGCACCTTGTCGAGTTCCTCACCGAAGTTGACCAGCGAGATGACTTTGCCTGTCTCCGATTGCTTATTGAGGAATTCGTGAATTGGTTTGAGCTTCGCGATGGCCTTCGGGTCCTTGAAATGCCCTGCCTTGTCCGCCCTGAGGATAATTTCGAGGCTTGTCGTGCCGCCCATGTTATTGTCTATGAATTCGAGGCCGGTATAGATGTCGGAATCCTTCCTGAAGTAGTCGATGAATCGCGTTTCAGTGCTTATACGCACTATTCCGAAAATGGAGACGATTACGAGGGCAACAGTGAGAACCGCCACGGGCAGCCTGCGCCTTACTGCAAGGCCGGCGAGCCTGCCGAGCACGCCGGGCGCGAGGTGGTGCTTCGTCTCTTCCAGGCCGCGTCCTCCGAGCAGGAGCAGCAGCGCGGGAAAAAACGTAAACGAAACAAGGAGCGCCAGACCCACGCCGATTGACATGTAAATGCCGAAGTCCTTGACCGGCTGGATATCGCAGATTATCAGAGATGCGAATCCGACCGCCGTGGTCGCCGCCGTGTAGAAACACGGCGTGATGAGCCTGCGCATCGCCGCGAAGACCCTGCCGCCGTGTGAGGGCACTGCGCCCGCTTCCTGGTAGCCGATTATGAGGTGGATGGAGTGGGCCATTGCGACAATGAAGAGAAGAGATGAGAGGTTAGAGGTCACGACGGTGGTAGGTTTGCCCGCCGAAGCCATCATACCGATTATCCAGATTACTACAATCAGGCACGTTGCCATCGGCAGGATTACCCATCGCAGCCTGCGGAACATGACGAACAGGCCGGCGAAGAGGAAGACAGCCGCGCCCGTTCCGAAGAACCAGAGGTCGCCCCTGATATATGTGACCATGTCATTGACGATTATCGGTACGCCGGAAGCGTAAAACCTGCGGTGTGTTGTCGTATGCTTTGCCAGGACGGTACGTATATCGCCAACGGTGTCCCGGCGCTGCTTTTTCCATGCCCGGTAAACTTTATCGTGTTTCTGCCGCAGAGGCTGCGGCACGGCGCCTTTTTTCTCCGCCGCCGCAATTTCGTCATCGAGCGCGTCGAGCTCGGGGTCGCCCGCGAAGTAGACGAGCATTGCGGTGGTTTTCGCATCGTCCGATATGATGTTTCGTCCGAAGATGCTGTGGCCTCGCAGTTCTTCGGCTGCGAGTTCCAGGTCGCAGCCGGGCGAGGTCAGGGTCATTGGATTTTTCAGCGATTCTGTGAGCTTCATGAGGTTGGGATTCAGGGGGCTGCGAAAAAGCGGGGCGTTCGTAAGGCTGACGACCCTCTCGACGCCGTCGAGGTTCTTCATCTCGGTGGAGAGCAGGCCTGTGAACTTCACATTCTCGGGGGAGAGGACGTTATCCGCGTTGAAGGCGACTATAATATATTCGTCGGAGCCGAAAATCCTGCGCGTCGAGTTGTAGAATTCGAGGTCGGGGTCGCTCTGCAGAACGAGCGAATCGGTCGTTGCATCCAGCGAAAAGTTCTCCAGATGCCGCGCGAAGAGCATGGTGCCTGCCACTACTGCCGCAAGCACTAACAGGGCTGCAAGTTTCACTGCTTTCCCGTCCGGCGACACGGGTTTCTCTCCTGTTCTGCGACCGGACGATTATAGCCGCAACCGCGTGAGAGGCGCAAGGGCCGGCCTGAAAAGCCGCGTCAGGTTGACACCGGCGGGCGGCGGTGTTAACATCAGGCAGTGGGTAATCAGGAGAGTGAATGAAGCTCGAGCCGCCGCCGCGCGATACCAACCCGAGGGTAGTCAGCGCTATCAAGAAGGACCGGAGGATTCTGGGACTGACCGGCCTGATATTAATGGCGACGGGAGCCAGCATTGTGGTGGTGTTTTCATTATTCATGGTTTCAGGCCGCGTGAAGAATCTCGACGAAACAGGTGCGACCGCAACGGGAACAATCGATGACATTAGATGGAACAGGAACGTTAATTATGGCAACCGCCACCCGCTCGTGGTCAGCTATCATTTCATGGCGGAATCGGGCGGCCCGTA
Source organism: uncultured Planctomycetota bacterium (assembly GCA_964641955.1). Taxonomy (GTDB): domain Bacteria; phylum Planctomycetota; class SKW154; order SKW154; family DAOVDS01; genus CAZXNM01. The sequence continues at coordinate 12,243 of CAZXNM010000020.1, read as the reverse complement.
CCACGGCAGCACGGAATCGCTGGATATCGAGAAGCTTCAGAGATACAAGGTCGGCGATGAGATTCCTGTCAGCTACGACAGGTCGGACCCGAGAATCAGCAAGCTCCGGGGCGTCAGGATTGCCGAGATGCCGCTGTGGGTCATGTTTCTTCCCGCCGGGATGTTTCTGACGGGGATTATTCTCTTTGCCTTGCACTGCATCAGGAGGAGCAATGCTCTCTCCGTTTACGTGGACGGCATCGAGGTCGAGGGCGAAATTATCGAGGCGAAGCTGCTCAGGTCGGTGAACATGGGATGGAAACACCCCATGAGCATAAGCTACACTTTCAAGGATGAGATGGGCGAAAGAGCTACCGGCAAGGTCTGGTCATGGCATCAGGGAGCGCGGGAGTTCAAGCAAGGCCAGAGCTGCACAGTGCTGTATGACCGCGAGAACCCCGCTCATAGCATTCTCTATGACGCCATTGCGCTTTATCTGGAGCAATAGTTGTCTGTAGGCAATGTATGGCTGCTTGTGATTTCCCTGCTTGCGGTGATTGTAATCGGCGTGAGCTATATTGCGTATCGCAGGAGAGTAGAGGCAGGCAGTCTTCTGCGATTCCTCGCAGCGGCAAGCATAGTCGCCGCTTTCGGGGGAATCCGCCTCGACCTGACGCGGGACGTTCCGCTTGCCGTTTATCTGCTCGACGTATCGGACAGCTACGCCGCAAGGCGCCTGAGCGCGGCCGAGGCGATTGGACGACACGCGGCTGGGCTTCCTTCGGGCTCACAGGCCGCTTTGGTGGCTTTCGGCGAGAGCGCTTCGCTTGCGGCGCCCGTGGAAGCCGGCGCCTTTTCCGCAGACGCCGGGAGCGGAGCCGGGCTCGGCGCGGGTGCCACGGACCTCGAAGCGGCCCTGACGGCGGCTGCGGGCTTGAAAGGCCGCACCGACCGCGTTTACCTGTTGAGCGACGGACGCGCGAACAAGGGCGATATTATGCGGGGCGCGCTGGCGTGCTCGCAAAGTGCAATCAGGATACTTCCCATCGTTCTCGACGCGGCAGTTTCTGCCGATGCGTGGATAGCGCGGCTGGATGCTCCGGCTTCGGCTGGCCCGGGAGAGATAGTCAGGATTTATGTCCTTGTGGGAGCGAACGAGTCCGGAACGCTCAGAGTTTCCATGAGGGCGGGGGAAGAAATTTTCTCGAAGGACATAATCTCTTCGGGAACGGGGTTTATGCAGCGCGTCGCCTTCGACATCAGAATGCCGGAAGCGGGCATAGTGCCGCTTCGCGCACGCGTCAGCGCGGTCGGATTTTCGGATTCCTATCCGGTCAATAACTCTACCGCAGGGGCGGTGAGAGTGCTCGGAAAACCCCGGCTCGTGGTGTGCGCGAAATCGGATACACCCGCGTTCAAGCTGCTCGCTGGAATGGAGCGGTATGCCGTCGAACGCATAAAGCCGGAGGAGCTTCCGGGCACGGCAGGCGTGCTGCGTGATACGGCAGGGGTGGTTCTCGACAACGTCCCGGCGGCGAAGATGACCCCGGAGCAGATGGCGGTGCTTGTGCAGTATGCGCGGGACCTCGGCGGCGGGCTTGTCGTCCTGGGCGGGCCGGAATCTTACGGCGAGGGAGGGTATATCGGCGCGAAGCTCGAAGAAGCGCTGCCGGTGTGGTGCAACCCTGAGAACAGGAAGAAGGCATCGCTTGTGTTCGTGCTGGATGCTTCCGGTTCTATGGGGAACGAGACGTTCTTCCTCGGAAAGCAGATGCGCAAGTTCAACGCGGCGCTCATGGCCATTCTGCCGGTGCACAAGCAGCTCAAGAAAGGCGACCGGGTCGCCGTAGTGACCTTCGACACGCAGCCGGACCTGGCTCTTCCACTGACTCAGGACGACGACGGGTCGGTATTGAGGGGTGCGCTTGCGAACAGGGAGGGCCTTGCGGCCAAAGAGCCCAACGGAAAGACTAATATCTACCCGGCGCTGCGCCTGGCGCTGAAACTGCTGGAGCCGGGCGAGGAGGAACGCATTCAACACATAATCCTGCTTTCGGACGGGCGCCAGACAATTCAGGACTCGATTCAGCTGGCCGAATTCAAGGAGGCGGGAGTTACGGTAACGACCGTGGCGACGGGAACGCTTCCCGACCGCGACCGCCTGAAAGAAATCGCCGGCACGACAGGTGGGCGCTACTACGAGGTCAGCAAGTTCGATTCGACTCTGCGCGACACTTTCTACAGGGAAATCAGGGAGATTGCGAAGCTTTCGCGCACCGGCAGAATCGAGGCGGGCAAATCGGGAGAAGCCGAGTTTCTGAAGGGGCTGGATGCATTTCCGCCGCTTGGCGGGATTGCGCTGACGAGTGCCAAGGATGAGGCAAGCGTTACCATGCAGACGGACGACGGGGAGCCTGTTCTCGCCTGGTGGCGGCTGGGATTGGGCAGGGTCGCAGCTTTCACGGGCGGGCTCGACGCCTCCTGGGGAGGGGAATGGCTGAAATGGGACAGCCTCGGCAAGCTGCTTTCTCAGCTCGTGAGCTGGTCGGGAAGGGAAGCCGAGAATCCGGATTTCAAATTGAAGGTATTCAGCGAAGAGGGTGTGGTCAAGGCGAATCTGGTTGCGAGAGTTGACGGCGGACTGGCCGATTCGCTGGAACTGCGGGGCGTTTTCTCAAGCGGTGGCATAAGGACCGATGCCGCGTTCATGCAGGTCGGCCCGGGCGAATATGAATCAAAAGCGCAATCCGAACCCGGTACACTCTGTGTCGTGACGGTATATGACGAGCAGGGCAAGATTCTCTGCTCGAACGAGGCGTGGGTGCCGGCTACGCTTGAGACGGGTCCCTTGTCAGCCGACGTGGAAACACTGTCGAACCTCGCATCCGCAACCGGCGGAGAGGTGCTGAGCGAAGATTCTTTCCTGTCCGATGTTCCCGGAGGCAGGGGGGGCAGCGGCTACGACATGTGGTGGCTGTTCCTTATTCTTGCGGGGTGTTTCTTCATTGCCGACATCGCGCAGGCTTCCCTTCGCTCGGCGCGCAAACTGAAGTGAGCCTGCGCGTAAATTCGATATTGATTGACACTCCTCCACAGGCTTCTATACTATCCTGTCTCGGGGCCATCGGGAGCGGCAATGGGTCTTCGCGAAGTTAACAGGGTCAGGCGGCGTGTAATCGGCATTCTGAGCGCCTGCTTTATCCTGCTTTTCCTCGGCCGGGCGGACTTCATACTGCATTTCCTCGGCGTTGCTCAGGCTCCGTTGACGGATTACTACATATCGCTGAACGTAACGAATTCGCCGGACAGGACATACCTGATTTATACGCGCAACCCGGAATTCGGGAGCGCAGTCACGGGATTTATACATTATTCGAACGACGGTACCGAGTGGTCCGGGCCGGTGGAGCTTCCGTTCAATCCGGGAGCTGCGCAGGTCGTCGGCGATGAGCTTTACGCCGTCCGGCAGCGCGACTTTTCGGCTTTCGGCTTAAAAGAGCTGCTCGGCGGGAGCGAAAAAGCATGGAAATCTTCCGGGGCCTTCGAGGGATTCAAGTGGCCTGTGCTGCTGAGCCTTGGCGCTGACGAGGGCATTCGGCTTATCGGCTTCGAGATGGCGAAGGGCGACAAGGTGCGCGTCAGGGAGGCAGTGCTCGCCGACGGCGTGGCGCGCGAGCTGGATGGGTCGATTGAGATTCAGAAACCGGACGAGGCCGCGGTGTGCGAGTGCAGGGGATACCTGCACCTGTTCTACAGCCTGCCCGGCGAGAACAAAGTGAGGCTGATGAGAAGGAAGCCTGGCGGCGAGTGGGAAGACAGGGGTGAACTTCCCGCGGAGCTTGGCTGCTTCGCATGCGCATGTTTCGGGGATGTTGTTCACATTGTCGGAACACCGGGCGGCGACGCGCCCGTCGATGCCTCGCTTCTCGTTCACTACCGTCTCGGAATCGACGGTTCGTTCGATGGCCCGGCGGAGTTCCACCACGGCATTGAGACGTTCCTCGGACAGCGACGCCGGGCGGGCGAGGTGGCGCTTTCGCCGCGCGGGGAAAGCATGATTCTTGCTGCGCGGCTCGGGAGCGTAATTGCAACGGCGGTCTTCGACCACGGGACGTGGAGCAGCTTCAGCAGGTTGAACGGGATGCCATTCGCGACGAAGGCGATTATGTGGACCTGGCTGGGGGGCATCCTGGCCCTGTCGCTCGCGCTTGTCTGGTCGGGCTTCCAGTTGTACCTTGCCAAGCGCGGGAAGCTAAGGTCCGCGCCTGAACGCGAAGCAGTGCCTGTCGAACTGCCGGGCATGCTGCGCAGGTTCGCCGCTTTCGCGGTTGATTTCGCGGTAATTTCGCTGCTCGCATTCACGCTGGTGCAGCCTTCTTCGATAATCGGAGGGGGGCGCTCGCTGCTGGATGCAATCGACATGCATCACCCGCTTGCCATTGCCGCCATTTTTCTGGTTTATTTCTCACTGCCGGAAGCGCTGTTCGGGCAAACCCCTGGAAAGGCGCTCCTCGGCGTCATTGTGAAGGGAGAGGATGGGCGCAAGGCGGGGGTCTGGGCCGTGGTTCTGCGCAACCTGTTCAAGCTGCACGAATTCCTGCTGATTGTAGAGACGTTTGTCCTGATCAGCACGGAAAAGGGACGCCGCCTGGGCGACCTCGCGGCCGGGACTGTCGTCGCGAAAAAACCCCCACAGGAGGATAAGTAGGATATGGAACGCAATCCTGCCGTTGCCGGACAGTTTTATCCCGGTTCTCCGGAAGAGATAAGAAGGGTGCTGGCGAAATACATAGACCCGGACGCAAAGAAAAGGGAGTGCATCGCGATTGTATCGCCGCACGCTGGATACGTATACTCGGGGCGCATTGCTGGCGCGACATTCTCGCGGGTTATACTGCCGGAGAGAGTAGTCATCCTGGCGCCGAATCACACGGGGCGCGGGCGGATGATTTCGCTATACCCGGGCGATGCGTGGAACACGCCTCTGGGAAAAGTGCCGGTAGACCAAGAGCTTAACGGGCTGCTGCTCGAAGCGACAGACCTGATTGAAGAGGACGAACATGCGCACGTGCGCGAGCACTCGGCCGAAGTGCAGTTGCCTTTCCTGCAGTACCTGCAGCCTGAAGTCAGGATAAGCGTCATGGTGCTCGCGACGCGGGAATACGATGCGCTTTCCGCGCTGGGCGGGGCAGTCGCCTCTGCCGTCAGGAATACAGGGGAGAAAGTACTGATTGTAGCCTCTTCCGACATGACGCATTTCGAGAGCCAGCAGGTGGCGAACGAGCAGGACAGGGCGGCGATTGCGAAAATAGAAACAATGGACCCGCTCGGACTGCTGGAGACCGTTTTGTCGCGGGGAATCACCATGTGCGGCGTCGGGCCGGTGACGGCCGCGCTCGTGGCCGCGCTCGAGCTGGGAGCGCAGTCCGCGGAGCTGACCGGCTACGAGACTTCCGGCGACATAACGGGCGACATGAGCAGCGTCGTGGGATATGCAGGCTTTCTGATTGAGTGAAACGGAGACGCGGCATGGCCCGCATGTTGAAGGAACCTGGAGAGCTGAGGCAGATAGCCGCGCAGCTCAGGCTCGACCTCGTAAGCATGCTTTTCGAGGCGGGCTCGGGGCATTCCGGCGGAAGCCTGAGCGCGGTCGAGATTATGACGGTCCTGTATTTCCACGAGATGAACCATGACCCCGCCGACCCTGAATGGGCCGGGCGCGACAGGTTCGTGCTCTCCAAGGGGCACGTCTGCCCGATACTGTACGCAGGGCTGGCGAGGGCGGGATACTTCCCCGTCGAGGAACTGCTGACGCTTCGCAGGCTGGGCTCGCGCCTGCAGGGGCACCCCGGCACGAACAAGGGCCTGCCCGGGTTGGAGGTTTCCACGGGCTCGCTGGGGCAGGGGCTCGGAGTCGCCGTCGGCATCGCGCTCGGAGCGAAGCACGACAAGGCGGACTACAGGGTCTACTGCCTGAACGGAGACGGCGAGCTTGACGAGGGCTCCATCTGGGAAGCTGCAATGGCGGCGGCGCACTATAAACTCGACAATCTCGTCACAGTGGTTGACAACAACGACCTGCAGATAGACGGCAGGCTCAAAAAGGTCATGGATGTCTATCCGATAGACAGGAAGTTCGAGGCGTTCAACTGGAACGTGATTTCATGCGACGGGCACGATGTCGAGGCGCTTATCGATGCTTTCCAACAGGCGCGCGATTTCAAAGGTAAGCCGAGTGTCATAATTGCTAAAACGGTCAAGGGTAAAGGCGTTTCGTTCATGGAGAACGAGGCGGGCTGGCACGGCAAGGCGCCAAATGCAGAAGAGCTGCGCAAGGCACTGGAAGAGCTGAAGGAACAGCAGGCAGATGCCGGCGTGTGGCCCGGCGCGAAGGCGCAATTGAAGCCATCGAAGCTCAATGTTTAAGCTTTGACGCAAAATAGATGAGAGAGATGCGGTGATTAAGCACGAAATAAGCCTGAAAGGGCGAGAGATACCGCTTAAAGCGACCAGGTTTGGCTACGGCGAGGGGATGGTCGAACTGGGCAGGCGGCACGACAACGTGGTCGTCCTTGGCGGAGACCTGACTGGATCCACGGCGGCAAGCCTTTTCAGGGATGCGTTTCCGGAGCGATTTTATTCTATTGGAATCGCAGAGCAGAACATGGCCGCAATAGCCGGTGGGCTGTCGCTTACCGGCAAGATTCCCTTCATATCGACCTACTGCGTCTTCTCCGCCGGCAGGGCCTGGGACCAGCTCAGGACCACCATTGCCTACGGCGAACTCAATGTGAAGGTCGGCGGCGCGCACAGCGGCGTCTCGGTCGGCCCGGACGGCGCGACCCACCAGGGGCTCGAAGATATTGCGACGACCCGCTGCCTGCCGAACCTTACTGTCAGCGCACCGTGCGACGCTATCGAAACGAAAAAGGCCACGATTGCGATTGGCGAAGCGGTCGGCCCGGCTTACATACGCTTCGGGCGCGAGCCGATGCCCGTGATTACAGCCGAAGATACGCCGTACAAATTCGGCGAGGCGACGATGTTCCGCGACGGCACCGACTGCTTCATCTTTGCCTGCGGCTACATGGTTGTGCGCTCGCTCATGGCAGCCGAAGAGCTTGAGGAGGAAGGGCTTTCTGTTGGCGTGGTCAATCTTCACACCATCAAGCCGATTGATGAAGGGGCAGTCGAGGAGTGCGCGCGGAAAGCCGGATGCCTCGTCACGGCTGAAGAGCACCAGGTCATGGGCGGCATGGGCAGCGCGGTCGCGGAGGTCGTGGCTCGCAAAGCACCCGTGCCGATGGAATTCATAGGCATATGGGACAGGTTCGGCGAATCAGGCGGGCCGGAAGAGCTTATGGACGAATTCGGCCTCGGCGTCGAAGACGTGATGGATGCTGTAAAACGCGCCGTTGCCCGCAAGTAAAACCGACATAAAAAAAGGGCCCGCTGTCTGCAGGCCCTTTTTGTTTATGACCAGTTGATTTGTTATCCGTTCTTCGCGGCGAAGTCTTTCATGAAGGCGACGACATCCTTGACCGAATCGAGAGTATTCGCGTTGTAGATGGAGACGCGAATACCGCCGACCGACCTGTGGCCCTTGAGGCCTATGAAGCCGGCCTTGGCGCCCTCGGCGACGAAGTTCTTCTCCAGGTCCTCGCTCGGGAGCCGGAATACGACGTTCATGTGGGAGCGGCTGCCGGGCTCTATCGGGCTCTTGAAGAAGTCGCTGTTCTCGTCGATTGTCCCGTAGATGAGTTTCGCCTTCGCCTCGTTCTCCTTCTCCATGGCTTCCGCGCCGCCGCGGCTCTTGACCCACTTGAGGCTCTGGTTGACCATGTAAATCGCGAAGCAGGGCGGCGTGTTGAAGAGCGAGTTCTTGTCCACGTGCGTATGGTAGCTCAGAAGCGTAGGCACGCCTTCCTTGTTCATTTTCTCGAGCATGTCCTCGCGGACTGCGACCACCGTGACGCCCGCGGGACCGAGGTTCTTCTGCGCGCCCGCGTAGATAATGCCGAAGGGTGCCGTGTCGAAGCGCCTGGAGAGGATGTCGCTGGACATGTCGGCGACGAGCGGCACACCGCCCGTGTCGGGGAACTTCCGCCACTGGGTTCCGAAGATGGTATTGTTCGACGTGATGTGGCAGTAAACGGCGTTCCCGTCGAGGTCGAGGTCTTCCTGCTTCGGTATGCTGAAGAACACGCCGTCCTTCTCGGTGGTCGCGGCGACGCGCGTGCCGCCGAAGAGCTTGGCCTCCTTGATGGCTTTCTTGCTCCAGGCGCCGGTCATCAGGTAATCGGCGCTTTTGTCCTTGGTGAGCAGGTTCATCGGCACCATCGCGAACTGGAGGCTTGCGCCGCCCTGGAGCAGCAGGACCTTGAAATTGTCGCCGAGCCCGGCGAGTTCCTTGAACAGCTCGATGGTCTCGTTGTGCAGCGCGTCGTACTCCTTCGCGCGATGGGAAATCTCCATCACGCTCATACCGGCGCCGCGAAAATCGAGAAGCTCTTCCTGCGCCGCCTTGATTGCCTCGACCGGCAGCGCCGCAGGACCCGCGTAATAATTGTGTACTCGGGCCATCACATCCCTCCTGTCTCTACATGAGCCTTACTTGTTTTTTACGTACTCGGCGATTTTCTCTTCTATGATGTCGCCTATCCTGAGCAGGTTTTCCTTGCTCGAGGCGCCCAGGTGCGGGGTCATCACGACGTTCGGCGCGGTGAGAACCGGGCAGTCATCCGGCGGCGGGTCGGAATACCAGACATCGCCCCCGTAGCCTTTGAGCTTGCCGTTCTTCAGAGCCTCGACGAGGTCTTCCTCGACGACGCACTTGCCCCTTCCGGTGTTTACAAGCACTGCGCCGTCCTTCATCATTGCTATGGTGTCCTTGTTAATCATGCCTTTCGTCTCGTCGGTCAGCGGCGTGTGCAGCGAGACGTAGTCGGCTTCCTTCAGGACTTCTGCAAGCGTTGGCTTGACGTCGGCCCATTCGGAGGGCTTGCCGCTCTTGCGGTAGGCGATTACCTTCATCCCGAAGGCTTTGGCGCGCTTGGCGACCTCGGTGGCTATGAGGCCCATGCCTATGAGGCCGAGGGTCTTGCCATACAGTTCGGTGCGCTTGAGTTCCTTCTTGAGCCACTTGCACTCGCGAAGGCCGGTGCAGCCGGCGACGATGTGGTTGGGAACGGCGAGCATCAGCGCGAATGCCAGCTCGGCCACGGCGATGCTGGAGGCTTGCGGGGTGTTGTGAACAATGACGCCCTTTTCCTTGGCGTACTCGCGGTCCACGTTGTCCAGGCCCACGCCGCCCCGGATAATCATCTTCAGGTTGGGCGCGCTGTCGATGTACTCCTTGGTCGCCTTGGTCTTGCTGCGAATGAGGACGATTTCGGCCTCGCCCAAGCGCTCCTTGTCGTCCGTGACCTCGCCGAACTGCTTCAGCTTGTCGGGCAGATTCGCCGCGAACGCGTCTGAAATCAGGATAAGCATCTCACACCTCCCGAAAAAACCCACTGTTAGCCGTCTATTACATGCCTTTCACAGGCTACTCTTCGAGCATCTTGATTATTATGCCGCTTCTCAGTTTCGGTTCGAACCACGTGCTCTTCGGCGGCATGACTCTTCCCGCGTCGGCAATAGCCATAAGCTCCCGGACGCTTGTGGGAAAGAGCGCGAACGCGACCGCCGCATCCGCGGCGCATCGGCGCTCGAGTTCTTCGAGGCCCCTGATTCCCCCGACGAAATCGATTCGCTTGTCCGTCCGGGGGTCGCGGATGCCCAGCAGAGGGCCGAGCAGGTTGTTCTGAAGGATGGCGACGTCGAGGCTTTCGACGGGGTCGCCGCCGGCGAGCGTGTCGGGCGTTGCCTGGAATCTGTACCACTTGCCGCCGAGATACATCCCGAAAGTGCCCTTTTCCTTCGGCTTCGGGTCGTCGGCCGGGGCCAGGTTGAAGCGCGCGCCCACCTCTTCGAGGAACTGTTCCTTGGAACGGGAGCCGAGGTCTTTCACGACGCGGTTGTAGTCGAGTATCTTGAGCTGGTCGTGCGGGAATATGACCGTAAGGAAGAAGTTGTACTGCTCGTCTCCGGTGTGGTTCGGGTTCGCCTTCTTCTTTATCTCGCGTACCCTGCTCGCGGCGGCGCTGCGGTGGTGCCCGTCCGCGACGTAGAGGCACGGAACGGCGGCGAAGGCCTCCCGGAGCGCGGCGATATCGCCTTCATCGCTGACGACCCAGAGCGTGTGGCCGATGCCGTCCTCCGCGGTGAAATCGTATTCCGGCTCGCCGGACCGGATGCGATCCACTATCGAATCCACGGTTTCCAAGGCTTTGTATGTCAGGAAAACGGGTCCTGCGTTCGCACCGAGAATCTCGATGTGGCGCGCGCGGTCGTTTTCCTTGTCCGTGCGCGTGTGCTCGTGCTTCTTGATGAGGTCGTCCTGGTATTCATCCACGCTCGCCCCGGCAACCACGCCGGCCTGGACGTGGTCTCCCATGCGCTGCTGGTAGATGTAGAAACAGGGCGACTCGTCCCGGATGAGATTGCCCCGTGCAATGAGATTCTGGAGGTTTTCGGCGCCCTTTCGGTAGACTTCTTCCGAGTGGACGTCAACGGAAGGGTCGAGGTCGATTTCGGCCTTTACGACGTGCAGAAAGGAGAGCGGATTGCCTTCTGCGACGGCCCGCGCCTCTTCGGATGAGAGCACATCATACGGGGGGCTGGCCACCTCGCGAACGACGTCCGGTCGCGGCCTGTACGCTTTAAACGGTCGAATATCGGCCATCGGACTGCTGCCTCCCTTCCCGCATTGTCTGTGTCAGAGAAAAGACAACACGCTAACCCAAAGGTGAATAAAAATCAACCAGGATTTTCACGAAAACATCCGGATATAACGAGTGGAAAATGCGAATATGTTTTTATCCGGCGGCGCATTCCTGTTGAAAGCCGGACAGCCCGATGGGTATACTGATAATCTTGGCCGGTTGAGGAATTCCCAGACGCAGCAGTGAGCAGGAGGTTCGCCCATGAAGCCCAAAGGCATTATCAGCCTCTCGCGTTTCATGCTCGAGGAAAGACGGAGACTGCAGAAGGACGCTACAGGCGCTTTCACCGAACTGCTTCTCGAAGTGGCATTTGCGGCAAAGGTGGTGGCGAGGGAGGTCAACAAGGCCGGCCTCGTCGAGATTCTCGGGCTCGAAGGCGGGGAAAACGTCCACGGCGAGGATGTCACCAAGCTCGACGTGTTCGCCAATAACGTGTTTTACAACGCTCTCGACCATACCGGCCTTCTGTGTGTCATGGCCTCGGAAGAGGACGACGAGCTGATAGAGATACCCGACAGATTCCCAGCGGGGGATTACGTTCTGGTGTTCGACCCTCTCGACGGGTCGTCCAACATCGATGCAAACGTATCGATAGGCACCATATTCGCCATATATAGGCGCGTGACAGCCCGCGGCAAAGGCACTGCGGAGGACCTTTTGCAGCCGGGCAACAGGATACTCGCCGCCGGTTACGTAATCTACGGCTCTTCGACCATGTTCGTCTGCTCCACGGGCAACGGGGTGCACGGATTCACGCTCGACCCGGGAATAGGAGAGTTCATCCTGTCCCACGAAGATATTCGTGTTCCGGACAAGGCCAAGGTTTACTCCGTTAATGAAGCATACTATGACCGGTGGGACGAGCCGGTAAGGAAATATCTCGACTACTTCAAATCCGGGGAGGCCGAAGGAGGCCCCAGCACAGCGCGCTATATAGGCTCGCTGGTGGCTGATTTCCATCGCAACCTGCTCTATGGCGGCATTTTCCTGTACCCGGCCGACTCCAAGAACAAGAGCGGCAAGCTGCGCCTGCTCTACGAGGCCAACCCGATGGCATACATTATCGAGCAGGCCGGCGGCTATGCTTCGGACGGCAATCAGAGGATACTCGACAAGGTCCCGACGGACATTCACGAGCGCACCCCGCTCTTCATAGGCAACCGCGATATGGTCGAACTCGCCGAGAAGTTCATAAGCGGGGAAATGTAGTGGCTTGCCACTTTTGAAAATAGCAGTTGAGTTACACATGCTTCGTAGAGATTATCTAAACACGAACCCACAATTTCAATAGTAACGGAGTAGTAGAAGAAGCCCGGGAATACGGGAAGCTCGTGAATTGTCGGTCGCGGTTGTCGTATAATTAGATAGAGGACTGCAATCTACGGGAGACAGTCATGTTGAAGGTCCTGATAAGCCTGGCAATTGCATTTTCGCTCGC
>CAZXNM010000019.1:0-92308 GCA_964641955.1 uncultured Planctomycetota bacterium | reverse complement strand
TCTACCCGGAGAATCCTCTCATTCAAACTGGTACAGTTTTAGGGGGGCAGGTCAAATCGAATTGCCATGCGCAGCCTCCTCGTGTTTACCATTATCTACCCTCAGCTCATAAGTGCAAGCAGTTTTTGTTTTCTCCGTGTTCTCCGTGACTCCGTGGTGTAAATCAGGGCGTGGAAATTTGGGGAAAGTCGGGGCGATGGGCTTGACAAGAAGCCCCGTTTTGCCTATTATTCGCGGATTCCGGAATTGCAGAGGTATGGAGAAATGAAGAAGGGCATACATCCCAAGTACGTCGAGGCGACGGTGGTCTGCGGCTGCGGCAACACGTTCAAGACGCGCTCGACGAAGGAGAAGCTGGTGGTCGAGGTCTGCTCCGCCTGCCATCCGTTCTACACCGGCAAGCAGAAATTCGTGGATACGGCGGGCCGCGTCGAAAAGTTCACCAGCAAGTACGACTGGCACGACAAGAAGGCGGCCGAAGTCCTCAAGGCCGGCGAGGACAAGAAAAAACAGGGCCAGGTGAAGAAGGCTGCGCCGAAGAAGGCTGCAGCCGCCAAACCTGAGCCGGAGAAGAAAAAACAGCCGGAAGCTCCCAAGGCCAAAGAAAAACCGCAAGCGCCGAAGGCCGAAGAGAAGGCGCAAGAGCCCAAGGCCGAAGAAAAGACGCAAGAGCAGCAATGAGACATTATCACAAGGGACTTGACTACGCTCGCTAACTTGATTGAGAACGAAATTGCGGCCGGGAAGACTGTTTTTTTCCCGGCCGGTAGTATTTGGACGTTAAGGCATCTGCCGATTTTCAGGGTGTCGAATGTTTAAAAGGCTCGAAGAGCTTGAGAAGCGGGTTGTGGCGATTGAGAAGAGACTGTCCGACCCCGAGACGGTAAAGGACACGAATGTTTACTCCGCGCTGGCGAAAGAGCATGGCTCGCTGAGCAAGATTGTCAGCGCCTACCGCAAGTACAAAAGTGTGCAGAAGGAGCTTGTTGAAGCCCGGGCGCTGGCCGAGGACGAGAGCGGCGACGAAGAGCTGCAGGAACTTGCCGGGCAGGAAGCGCAAGAGAAGGAGCGGCAGGTCGCCGAGCTGGAGCAGAAGCTGACGAACATGCTTCTCTCAAAGGACGAGGGCGTTGACCGCAACGCGATAGTCGAAGTGCGGGCGGGCACGGGCGGCCACGAGGCGGCCCTGTTCGCGGCCGAGATTTTCGGGATGTACCAGCGATTCGCCCAGAAGAAAGGCTGGAAGCTCGAAATACTCAATTCCAGCCCCACCGAGCTGGGAGGATTCCGGGAAGTGGTATTCTCGCTGAGTGGACAGGCCGCTTACGGCATCATGCGCTACGAATCGGGCGGCCACCGTGTTCAGCGCGTGCCGAAAACCGAGACCCAGGGGCGCATTCATACCTCGCTGGTCACGGTCGCTGTGCTGCCCGAGGCAGAAGAGGTGGACATAAAGATACCCGCCGACGACCTTCGCATCGAGCGCATACACGGCGGCGGACCGGGCGGCCAGTCCGTAAACAAGACGGCAAGCGCCGTGCGCGTGACTCACCTGCCGACCGGGGCAATCGTGCATTGCCAGGACGAGCGCAGCCAGCACCGCAATTTGGAAAAGGCCATGCGCATCCTGCGCAGCCGGCTTCTCGAAATAGAGGAGGAGCGCAAGGATAAGGAGCGCGGCGATATGCGCCGCAGCATGGTAAGGAGCGGCGACCGCAGCGAGAAGGTCCGCACTTACAACTTTCCCCAGAACCGCGTCACCGACCATCGCATAAGCCTGAGCATCTACAATCTCGAAGGGGTTCTGCAGGGAGACATCGAAGAATTCGTCGAGGCGCTCGGGAAAAAAGACAGGGAAGAGAAGCTCAAAAATATAGACTTCAACCGAAACGAGAAGTGAGGGGGAAGTGACGGGGAGTATGGAGCAGGTCTGGACGATAGCTTCGATACTCGCAACTGTCACTCCATATCTCGGCGAAAGAGGCTGCGAGACACCCCGGCTGGATGCGGAAGTCCTTCTTGCCCACGTTCTCGGCACAAGCCGCGTCGAGCTGTACACGGGCTACGACAGGCCGCTTCTGCCCGCGGAGCTGCAGAGCTACAGGGAGCTGGTAAAGCGGCGGGCTGCGGGGGAGCCGGCGGCGTACCTCGTCGGCAGCAAGGGTTTCTACTCCCTCGATTTCGAGGTCGGCCCCGGGGTTCTCGTTCCAAGGCCGGAGACCGAATTCCTTGCTTCGGCCGCAATCGAAGAGGCAAAGGGCAGGGGCGGCGCGGTCAAAGCGGCGGACATAGGAACGGGGTCGGGCTGCGTGGCCGTGGCTCTGGCCGTGTACGCGCCGCAGACCGAGGTAATCGCCACCGAGAAATCGGCGGAGGCTGCCGCGTATGCCCGGCGGAACGCAATCAGGCACAATGTGCAGGAGCGCGTAAACATCGTCGAGGGCGAGCTTTTCGAGCCTCTTACCAGGATGCGCGCGAAAGCCGGACTTGACATTCTCGTCTCGAATCCTCCTTATATCACTGAGGAAGAGTTCGAGAGCCTGCCGGTAACTGTGCGCGACTACGAGCCGCGCGAAGCACTTGTTGCAGGAAAAGACGGAACCGGGTACCATAAGGCTATCATCGGAGCGGCGGCAGGATTCCTCACCGGGGGCGGGCTGCTGGCGCTCGAGGTGGGGATGGGACAGGCCGGGACGGTTTCGCGGCTGATTGTGGAAACCGGCGGATTCGGCCAGCCCTGGACGGTGAAGGATTACACGGGGATCGAGAGAGTCGTTCTTGCCAGACGGGTTTGAAACATGGACAAGTTCATAGTACACGGCGGAAGAAAGCTCAAGGGCAAAGTCAGGGTAGGCGGCGCGAAGAACGCGGCGCTCCCCATCATGGCGGCCTGCCTGCTGACGAACGGCAAGGTCACGCTACGAAACGTCCCCAACCTCAGGGACATTGCAAGCATAAGCGAGATTCTGCGCGTGCTTGGGATGCACGTCGAAAGGACTGCAGGCACGACCCTTGAGATGGAAACCGTCGATGAAAGCAGTGTTGAAGCGCCTTATGAGCTTGTGTCCACCATGCGGGCGTCCATCTGCACGCTCGGGCCGCTCCTGACGAAGCGCGGCTGCGCGAGAGTCTCCATGCCGGGAGGATGCGTAATCGGAGTGAGACCCATAGACCTACACCTCAAGGGGTTGCGGGCGCTCGGCGCGGATATCGAGGTGAAGCACGGCTATCTCGAAGCGAAGGCTAAGCGTCTCAAGGGCGCCGAAGTCTATCTCGGCGGGCCTTACGGCTCGAGCGTCCTGGGCACGGCCAACGTGATGATGGCCGCTGTCCTGGCCGAGGGCGAGACGGTGATTGAGAACGCGGCCTGCGAACCGGAGATACAGGACTTGGCGCATTTTCTCAACCGCTGCGGGGCGAGGATTGAGGGAATAGGCAGGCCGATTCTCGTCATACGGGGAGTGGACAGGCTGCACGGTACGAACTACAGGGTGATTCCGGACAGGATAGAGGCGGGAACTTTCATAATCGCGGGCGCCATCACGCGCAGCAGGATTACAGTCACCAACATACGCGCGCGCCACCTCGCCGCGTTCCTTGACAAGCTGGGTCAGGCCGGAGTCGGGTTCCTGAAAAAAGGCAATTCCATTGAGGTAATCCCGCCGAGAAGGCCCGGCGCGGTGGACCTCATCACGCTGCCGTATCCCGGCTATCCCACCGACCTGCAGGCGCAGATTGTCGCCTACCTCTCCTGTGCCGACGGCATCAGCCTCATTACGGAAAAGATTTATCCCGACAGGTTCATGCACGTGGCGGAGCTTGCGCGAATGGGCGCGGATATCCGCAAGGAGGGCTCCAGCGCCATCGTACACGGCGTCGGGAAGCTGTCGGGCGCGCCTGTGATGGCGAGCGACCTGCGGGCCTCGGCTGCGCTCGTGCTTGCCGGGCTCGTAGCCGAGGGAAAGACCGAGATTGCCCGCGTCTACCACATCGACCGGGGTTACGAAAAAATCGAGGAGAAGCTCAACACGCTCGGCGCGAAAATCGAGCGGGTATCGGAAGATTACCCGACGGCACGGGCGGACCGTTGAGTTCGCCGGGGGAGTTTTTTGCTGCTTGTGGTTGTATTCCGGCATGCGGGTGTTATAGTGTAGGTCGGACGTGAAACCGGAGTATGGCAAGTGTTTGAGGCGATAAGCGACAGCCTGCAGGGAGTCTTCCGGAAGCTTGGCCTGCGTGGCCGGCTCACCGAGAAGAACATCTCCGAGGGCCTGCGCGAAGTGCGCAAGGCCCTTCTCTCTGCGGATGTCAACTACAAGGTCGCCAAGGACTTTATCTCGAAGGTCCAGGAAAAGGCTGTCGGCCAGGACGTAATAAAAAGCGTACGGCCGGAGCAGCAGGTCGTCAAGGTCGTCTACGACGAGCTTGTCACGCTCATGGGGCCCACCGACACCACCGTAAACCAGAATCCTAAGGGACCCTCGGTCATCATGATGGTGGGGCTGCAGGGCGGCGGCAAGACGACAAGCTGCGGCAAGCTCGCCAGCTTGCTGCGGCACAAGCGCGGGAAGCACCCCCTGCTCGTGGCCGCAGACATGCAGCGCCCGGCCGCAGTGGAACAAATCAAGGTCCTCGGGGAACAACTCGACATTCCCGTATACTGGGAAGAGAAGGGCAAGCCCCCGGACATCTGCATGCGCGCCATCGAGCACGCGGCCGGGTCGGGCAGCGATGTGGTCATACTCGACACTGCGGGCCGGCTGCACGTTGACGAAGTGCTCATGGCGGAGCTTCGCGAAATCGAGCGGCGCGTGAAGCCGCAGGAGATTTTCTTCGTCGCGGACGCCATGACCGGCCAGGACGCGGTGAACTCGGCCAAGGAATTCAACAGCCAGCTCGAAATAACCGGCGTTGTCCTGACCAAGATGGACGGGGATGCCAGGGGCGGCGCGGCGCTGTCGGTGCGCGCGGTCACGGGCAAGCCCATAAAGTTCGTCGGAGTCGGCGAGAAGCTCGACAAGCTCGAAGAGTTCCACCCGGACCGCGTCGCTTCCAGAATCCTCGGCATGGGCGACGTGGTGAGCCTCGTCGAGAAGGCCCAGGAGACCATCACCGAGGAAGAAGCCCTCAAGATGCAGGAGAAGCTGCTCAAGGAGAAATTCACGCTCGGCGATTTTCTCGGGCAGCTCCAGCAGCTTAAGCGCATGGGTAGCATAAAAAGCCTGCTGAGCATGATTCCAGGCCTGGGCTCCAAGCTCAAGGGCGTGGATGTGGACGACGGCGAGATAGTCAAGATAGAGGCGCTGATACAGTCGATGACGCCGGACGAGCGAGGATTCCCGGAGATTATCGATGGCTCGCGGCGCATGCGCATCGCGCGCGGGGCCGGGCGCTCGGTTCACGACGTCAACAACCTGCTCAAGCAGTTCCAGCAGATGCAGAAAATGATAGGCGATTTCAAGAAGATGGGCTTCTTCGGCAGGCTCAAGGCAATGAAGAATATGCCCGACATCGGCGAGATAGCCGGCGTCACGAAGCCGGCGGCGAAGCCCGGCGAGACATCGAAGGCCAGGAGGCTCAAGCTGCGCGAAGAAAGAAAACGCATGAGAAAGCACAAGAAGAAGGGAAAGAAGAGGAGGTAGACCGGCATGGTGAAGATTCGCCTCAAGCGAATGGGAAGGCATCACAGGCCTTTTTACAGGGTCTGCGTTGTTGATGCGAGAGAGGAAAGGGACGGCAGGACCATCGAGGACATCGGCACGTACGACCCTCTCGAACCGGACGACAGAAAGAAAGTCTCGCTCAAGGCCGACAGGGTGCAGTACTGGCTCGGGGTTGGAGCACAGCCGACGGAGAAAGCCGCCGCTTTGCTGAGGCAGGTGGGAATTCAGCTTCCCAAAAAGAAAAAGCCTGCGAAGAAGTCGAAGAAAAAGGCGAAACCTGCCAAGGCCGGCAAGTAGCCTCCAGAGCGCGGCGCTGACACTTATATTCTCAACCGGAGTCCTTAGTGCGGGCCTTTGTCACGGGAATAAACGGCTTTGCAGGTGCCCATCTCGCATCCGCATTGCTGGACTCGGGACACGAGGTGCTGGGCGTTTCGGAGAAGCCGGAAGAACGCTCGCTGCTGCCGCCGGAAGTGCCTGTATACCTGACCGATGTATGTGACAGGTCCTCAATCGAAAGTCACCTGTCCGAGTACAGGCCCGAC
Organism: uncultured Planctomycetota bacterium; assembly: GCA_964641955.1. GTDB lineage: Bacteria > Planctomycetota > SKW154 > SKW154 > DAOVDS01 > CAZXNM01. The sequence continues at coordinate 86,100 of CAZXNM010000019.1, read as the reverse complement.
GTTATCTTTCACCTGGCCGGCTTTGCTTCGCCAAGCGAGTCCCGATTCAAGCCGGAGCGGTGCTTCTCCGTGAACGTGCTGGGCACGGCGAATCTCCTCGAATCTGTGGCACAGACCGTGCCCGCAACCAGAGTCATCGTAACGACGACGGCCCACTTCCACGGGGTTCCCGAAAACGGGATAATTGATGAGGGAAGCCTGTTCGAAGCGAAAGAGCCCTACAGCATCTCGAAGATATGCGCCCACTACCTCTGCGGATACTACCACTCCGGCAGAGGGCTGAATGTCGTTGAGGTCCGTCCGACGAACCACTACGGTCCGGGGCAGAATCCGGGCTTTGTGGTGACAGACTTTGCCCGGCAGGTAGCCCGCATCGAGGCCGGCATGCAGGACCCAGCAGTCAGAGTAGGCAACTTGGATGTGGCACGCGACTTTCTGTATGTGGCTGACGTGGCGCGGGCGTACATCGCGCTCGCCGGGGAAGGCAGGGCCGGCGAGGCTTACTGCGTGGGCAGCGGCCGGGCCGTCCGGGTCGGCGAGGTGCTGGAGACGCTGATTGAGCTGTCCGGGCGAGAAATCGAAGTCGGGATTGACCCCGGACTTCTAAGAAAAAACGAAATCTCCAGCATCAGCGTAAGCAGTGAGAAAATCCGCCGCGACACAAATTGGGAGCCTGCCACCGAGCTGCGCGCGGGACTTGAACTGACCCTCGACTACTGGCGCACCAGAACGGCATCCTGACGACAGCCCGCCTTACTTGAGCTTCTCTTTCGCGCGTTTGGCGTATTCCGTGTCCGGGTGCTTGTCCACCACCTGCTGGAAGTACTTCTTCGCGTTCTCTTCCTTGCCGTCGGCTTCGTACCTTAATGCTTTGATGTAAAGCTCGCCGGCTTTCAGCTCCTCGGCGAGCTTCTCGTCGCTGTTAATCGAGTCGATTTTTTCTTGGGCCTTCTTCGCGAGGTCCGAGCCGGTGAACGCCCGCCTTATGTCTGTCAGCAGTTCCCTTGCTTCGTAAGGAGCCTTTTCTTTCAGAAGCCTGTCCGCTTCCTTGAAAAGTTCGGATGCGCGCTTCTCGATTTCTTCCTTGATGTATTTGGCGTCTTCCTTCTCTTTTTCGGTTGCGTTTTGCTCGCTCAATTTTTTGTCAGCCATGCGCAGCGCGCTGGAGAGCTTGCCTTTCTCCGCTTGCTTGGCCGCGAACTTCAGGTCATCGGCGACTTCTCGCAGTTTCACCTTTGTGGGAGACTCCGTATCGACGCCGGACGAACCCGAGTCTTTTTTCACTTTCGGCAGCAGGGCCTTGATTACTTTTTCTACATCCTCGCTGCCCGCATGCCCCTGCCACGCCACCTTGCCGTTGGGCGCAATGATGTAGGTGGTTGGTATGCTTTTGATATCGTATGACTTGTTGGTCTTGCGGTTGTCGTCGAGCGCAAAGGGAAAAGAGTAGTGATACTGCTTGGCGAAAGGCTCGACCTTGTTCTTGGTCTCCGCCGAAATTGCAATCACGACGAGCCCCTTGTCCTTGTATGCCTCCCATACCTTCTGAAGGTGAGGCATCGCTCTTACGCACGGGCGGCACCACGTCGCCCAGAAATCGATAAGTACAATCTTCCCCTTGAGCTTCTCGAGAGTGTAGTTTTCGCTCGTGTTCAGCCATTCCTTTATCTGAATCTCGGGCGGTTTCTCTCCCACAAGCTTCTTTCCCACCGCATACGACACAGCCGGCACCAGTAAAAACGCAGCCAGCACCGACAGGCTCAACCCGACTTGTTTGATTCTCGACATTCTCTGCCTCCTTTTATAGTGTGTACAAAGCGTATACAATGTTGTACGCGCGGGAAGGCCGAACGTTCACTGATAGATGCATTGATTTTTTCTGTACGAAAGCTTGCCGGGAGAGAAACGCCATCTTAACCGTGATTGACATTTGCCCGCGAATGTGTTAAGATGTCTTTACACGGTCTCTGGAGGCTTGCGGATGGCTGAATTGATAGTGGCGCCGGGAGGGAAGAAACCGAAAAAAATCGTTCTCGGCGATAATGTCACGACAATCGGCCGCAGCGCAGACAACACGCTCCAGGTTTCCGACGCACTTCTTTCGCGTTTCCACTGCCACGTCCGGAAGGTCGAATCCGGCTACGAGCTTGTGGACCTCGGCTCCAAGAACAGCACCTTCGTGAACGGCCGCGTGGTAACGCGCAAGATACTGCGTCACGGCGACAGGATTGAGTTAGGCAAGACCATAATCGAATTCAGCGACCCGGAGTCCAGAATCGGACACGAGACCGGCGACTACGGCACTGCCATAGGCACAATGGACAAGCCTACCGAAGTGTTGTCAAGGCCCCGGGAGGCACCGCCGAAGCTGACCCGCGAGGAGCAGCTCTTGAAGCTGCTCGAAGTCAACAAGGCGCTCAACTCCGAGCACAACCTCGACAGGCTGCTGCGCAGGATAATGGACACGGTGCTCGAGGTCGTGAGCGCCGAGCGCGGCTTCATTATCATGTTCGAAAACGACGAGATGGATGTGAGGCTTTCGCGCACTGTTGACGGCGAGAGCGTGCCGAAGCCGCTCCTGAAATTCTCGCGCTCGATAGCTTCGCAGGTAAGGGAAACCGGAAAGGCCATCGTAGCCATTGATGCGCAGAGTGACAAGCGGTTCCAGGCGGCACTGTCGGTGCACGGCCTGAAGCTGCGCTCGGTGATGTGCGTGCCCCTGAAGGTGCGCTCGCGCATGCTCGGCGTTGTCTATATAGACAACAGGTTCGAGATGAGCGCGTTCACCGAAGATGACCTCAAGCTTCTCGGCGTGCTCTCCGATCAGGCGGCAGTAGCGATAGAGAATGCAAGGCTCTTCGAGGAAAATATCCGCAAGCACAGGGAACTCGAGAAATCCTCGCGCGAGGTAGAGAAGCTCAACAAAGAACTCCAGAGGCGCATGGAGCGCCAGCTCGCCGAACTCGAACAGGCCAGGACGATGCTCGAGGGCCGCAAGCCGAAGTTCAAGTATAACTACGACGAGATAATCACGCGCAACAAGGAGATGTACAGGCTTTTTGCAAGCCTCGACAAGGTGATTGATTCCGACATCTCCGTTCTTATACAGGGCGAGTCAGGGACGGGCAAGGAACTCATCGCGCGCGCGATACACTTCAACGGGAAGAGAAGGACGAAAAAGTTCGTGGCCCAGAACTGCTCTGCAATTCCTTCCGAACTCATGGAGAGCGAGTTCTTCGGTTACGTCAGGGGCGCTTTCACCGGCGCGCAGCGCGACAAGCCCGGCCTCTTCGAGGTGGCGGACAAGGGTACAATATTCCTGGATGAGATAGCCGACCTGCCGCTGCACCTGCAGTCGAAGTTCCTGCGCGTGCTCGAAGAGGGCGAGATAAGGCGGGTCGGCGGCAAGGGGACCATGAAGGTCGATGTGCGCGTCATCTCGGCCACCAACCGCAACCTCGCAGAGGCTGTCCGCCAGGGCGCGTTCCGCGAAGACCTGTTCTACCGCCTGAACGTCATGACCATTGAGCTTCCGCCTCTGAGGGAGCGCAAGGAGGACATATCTCTCCTGCTCGACCATTTCCTCAGCTCGGTAGGGGAGCGCACTGGCAAGAAACGCCGGATTGACACGGAAGCTCTCAGGCTTCTCACCGAATACGACTGGCCCGGCAACATCCGCGAGCTCGAGAACGAAATCGAGCGAGCAGCCATGCTCTCTGATGAGGTGATAACGCCACCCAACCTCTCCGAGCATCTCCTGTTCAGAATCTCCCCGAAGGTTGCGCCGCCCGATGCCATAACCGGAGTGCTTACAGAAAAAGACCTCGAAGGTAAAACCCTCAAGGATGTAATCGATGTAGCTCTCGAAAAGACCGAGCGGGCTGCGATACTGCGCGCGCTCAAGAAAGCCAATTGGGAGAAAAAGGAAGCCGCCCGCATACTCGACATATCGCGTCCGACACTCTACGCCAAGCTCAAGCGCTACGACATCAAACCACCGAAGTAGAAGGAGTCTCTTTGGTGTCTCAGCGCGGTTGTAGTATCGTTACGTTTGCGTTCTGTATCGCACTTTTCTGGTTCGTTCTGTTTACAGCGGCTTTCTTGTCATGGCTGCCTGTGATGATGTTTCTGCACAAGGCAGAAATTGGCATGCAGAAGAGTATTCTTGTGAAGCAGCTTGGCCCTCCCAAGAGAGTCCTCACCGCATCGGACTTGCGGCAAGATGATTTCTGGAAAAACCTTGGCGCAAAACCGCCCGACCATGAGGTGCTTGAATACTGGATACACGGATTTCCGCATTCAGATTTCGTGCTGGTATATGTGAGTGAGAGCGACAAGGTCACAGATTTTGACTTCAGAAATGATGACAATCTTGCTATCTCCGGTAAGTATGATGAGTTGGCGCGGGCGCTTCACAGAGTGATTTACTGCTGGGTTATTTCGGCACTTGCCGTAGTTATAATCTGGGGCCTACGCAGAAAGATAATCGTTATGAATCGAAGAATTGAGCATGGCCCCGATAAGACGCTAACTGCCGAGCCTTTCTCGCTACCGCTGTATCCGGAGCCGGGCTTCACGTTCGACCAGGGCGCGGCGGCCTTCGTGAAGAAAAAAGATGATGTGCTTGCGGGGATATTCATTAAGTGGGCGGTAGTTGGCTGCTTTGTCATTATGCTGTCTCTTGCCTTCTACGGACTGTTCAGGATGATAGGATATCCCTGGCTCGAATGGACAAGCCTGATACTCCTGATGTCAATCGGCCCATCTGCACCAATCACTATGGTTGTTTTCTACATCGTGCAACAACTGCAGTTGCCGAGGGCCAGATGCGGCGGCTGCGGTGAGAGAATGAGAAGAAAGTGGTCCAAGGCGGAAGGGCACAAATACCTGTTCCTGATTTGCCCCGGATGTGAAAGATATGTAAATACCGGCCTGAGCGGTTTATCGCTGCGCGGCTGGCAAGGCAAAAGGCAGGCTGATGAGCAAGGTGGTCCCACGGATTGAGTCCTATGACTTCGGCCGGGTTGTGGTTGACGGCAAGTGCTACAGCGCCGATGTAATTGTTACGCCCGGTGGCGTGAAGGCGGACTGGTGGCGCGAAGAAGGCCATAGCCTTTGCCCTGAAGACCTCGAAGGCGTTCTCGGCCCGGGAATCGAGATAATTATTATCGGCTGCGGCGCAAATGGTGCTCTGAGAGTGCCGGACAGCACCCGCATTTGGCTGGAAGAGCAGGGCGTCAGGCTCTACGCCCTGCCGACCCGCGAGGCGTGCGACCGCTACAACGAAATGGCCGGCAGCGGCAAAATCATCGCCGGTTTGCACCTAACCTGCTGACTTTCCCTTACTTCAACATCACGGACGGATTGCTCAAACACCGATTGTATACAAGTCGTAGATGAGAATGTAACTGGAGCAATTCTATCCACTTCACAGGGGGTTAAGGATGAAAAGAATATTAATCGCGGGCGTGCTGCTGATTGCGATTCTCGTGCTTCCGGGGGCGCTTGGCGCCGCCACGGTTCACCTCAAGGATGGCCGCCAGTTCAGCGGCGAAGTCGCAGAGAAGGGCGACAAGATTGAACTCAACACGGGCTATGGCGTACTGCTTATCGACAGGGACGATATAGACCGTATCGAGGGATTGAAGTCGGTTCCTCCCAAGCCGACCGCGCCAAAACCCGCCGAACCCGAGGAGGCCAAACCTGCGCCGCCCTCGCCCGGCACGGCGGATGAGACGCAGAAGGCGATTCTGGACTCCGTGACGAGCGACGAGATGTCCGACCACATTCACTACCTTGCCTCCGAAGAACTTGAAGGCCGCATGACAGGCACCGAGGGCATGAAGAAGGCGCGCGATTATATTGTCAAGGAGTTCAAGTCTTACGGCCTCAAGCCGGGCGGAGACACCGGGACCTGGCTCCAGAAGTTCGACACCAGGGCTGGCGAGTCGTGGAACGTGATAGGCTGCATCGAGGGAAGCGACCCCAGGATGAAGGCCGAGTTTGTCATTGTCGGCGCGCATTACGACCACGTTGGCCGCGGCCGCGACGGCAAGGGCGAGATACATCCCGGGGCCGACGACAACGCGTCCGGGACCGCCGGAGTCCTCGAAATCGCCGAGGCGTTCAAGGAAAAGAACCTCAAGCCGAAGCGCACGATGGTGTTCATGTGCTTCGGGTCGGAGGAGATGGGCCTGCTGGGCTCGCGCCACTACTGCGAACACCCCATCTACCCGCTCGAAAAGACCATCGCCATGATAAACATGGACATGATAGCCCGCAACGAGCGCAAGAAAGTAATCGTCTTCGGCCTCACGCTCTCCAAGCAGCTTGACGAGATACTCGCCAAGGCCAACGTGAACGGCCTGGAAATCGACAAGAAGAGCATGATTCCTAATTCCGACCACTACAGCTTCTACGCCAAGGGCGTGCCCGCAATCTTCTTCAACTCCGGCATGCACAGCGACCTTCACAAGCCCACCGACCTGCCGTACAAGTGCGATTTCAAGAAATCCGAGATAATCGCCGAGGTAGTCGGGCTCATGGCCTTCGACGTTGCCAATTACGAGGCCAAGATAGAAATGGAGAAGGCCGCCGGCAATGAGCGGGACCCCTGGGGACGCGGCAACCGCAGGGGACGGCGCGGCCCCCGTCTCGGCATTACGCCGACTATCGCGGAACTTTCTGCCGAGGACAAGAAGAAGTACGGTCTCGGCGAAAAGGAAGGCGGAATCCTCATTCACAACATCCAGCAGGGCTCGGTCGCCGAGAAGGGCGGCTTGAAGCAGGGCGATATAATCATCGAACTGGGCGGAAAGAAAATCCCCGAGGACAACATGTGGCAGGCCCTGCGCGGGGTACTGGGAAACCTCGGCGAGTCCAAGGAAGTCACCTATACTGTAATCCGCGACGGCAACAGAGTCAGCGGCAAGCTCAAGTTCCCGTAGTGCCCCGGATTCCGATGCGCAGGCGCTCCGTTAAAACACTGGCAGATGTCATGCTCGGCGTGTATCATCCTGATGGGCTGTCTTACTGGAGTGGCTCAAGGATGAGAAGCCTGTATTTAACAGTTATCTTGCTGCTGTGCTCAGCTTTTCTTGCGTGCACGGCCCTTGCCGACGAAGTGGACGAGCTTATCGAGCAGCTCCGGGATGAGAATCCGACCACCCGCGCCGAAGCCGCCGAAGTGCTCACGGTCAATCCAGACAAACGCGCAGTCAAGGCCCTTATTGCAGCCCTGAAGGATACTTCGTGGTACGTGCAGTGCTGCGCCGCTGAGGCGCTGGGCAAGGCGGGTGACAGGCAGGCCGTCGAACCTCTCGTCAGGGCACTCGAGGACAAGGATTTCCGCCTGCGACTGGCGGCGGCCGAAGCGCTCGGTATGCTCCGCGACGGGAAAGCGGTGAAGTCGCTGGCGGTGGCGCTGACGGATAGTGACACCGGCGTGCGCCGCGCCGCCGCGAAGGCGCTCGGGGCGATAGGCGGCGAGGAGGCGGTCAGGCCTCTCAGCCAGGCACTCGGCGTTCTGAAGGACAAGGATTACAGCGTGCGAAGCGAAGCCGCCCAGGCGCTCGGCACTGCGGGCGAAAAGAAGGGCGTGGACCCGCTTATCGTCGCACTTCGAGACCCTCACCCCCACGTTCGAGAATGTGCGAGCGAAGCGCTGGGGAAAATCAGGGATACCAGAGCGGTCAAGCCGCTGGTTGAGACGCTCGCGCATGACGAGGAAAATGTCGTTCGCGCGGCCGCCGCGAAAGCACTTGGCGTTATTGATGACAGGAAAGCCGTTGACCCGCTAATCAAGGCGCTCGAGGACAAGTCCTGGGAGGTTTCTGAACAGGCAGCAGCCTCGCTCGGCTGGCTCCGCGCTCAAGACGCCGCGGTGGCTCTTGCCGAAACGCTGAAAAGCAACAGCGTGCCGGTCCGGAAAGCGGCGGCGAAGGCGCTGGGCGAGATAAGCGGCAGGGCGGCCGTCGAGCCGCTCATCGCGGCGCTCGAAGATGAGAACTCGGAAGTCCGCTCCATAGCGGCGTGGGCGCTGGGCAAGACCGGCGACGAAAAGGCTATAGAGCCTCTGATTAAGGCTCTGAAGGACAGGGACTACACGGTCTGCCGCCGGGCCGTAAGGTCGCTGGGTGCGATAGGCGGCGCGAAGGTGGTAAAGCCGCTAATGGCGGCCCTGACCCACAAGGACCCCTGGGTGCGCGGCGACGCCGTCGAAGCGCTCGGCGAGATCCGCGATAGCAGTGCGGTCGGCGCGCTTCTCGCAGTCCTCGAGGACGAAGACGATATTCTCCGCTGTCAGGCGGCCGAGGCGCTCGGCAAGCTTGGTGATATCAAGGCGGTCGAAGCGCTTATCGCTTCTCTCAAGGATGAAGAGCGGCGCGTCCGGGTCTGCGCCGCCGAGGCGCTGTGCAGCATAGGCGATATCAGGGCCGTAGAGCCGCTTGTAAAGGCTGTCGAAAAAGGCGACTACTACCGATCGGTGCTGCTTCTGAGCATGCTCGAAAGGACGGACATCAAGCTTGTAGTCGGTATGATAAAAAGTGACAGTATAGAAATGCGAGCCTGGGCTGCGCACCTCCTGGGTCGCATGGGCGGCCCGGATGCCGTCAAGCCATTGCTCGAAGCCCTGAAGGACAAGGAACCGACCGTTCGCTCGAATGCAGCACATTCGCTTGCCGGGCTCGGGAGCGCCGAAGCTGTAGAGCCGCTCACGAAGCTCTGGAAAGGCGACGCAAGCGCCGAAGTGCGTGCAGACGCGGCGCATGCGCTGGCGAGAATCGCTGGCGGCAAGGACGCCTTCGATTTCCTGGTAAAATCACTCAAGGACAAGGAGCAGAAAGTCCGATTAACCGCCGCTGCTGCGCTGGGGAAGGTCGGAAACGCCGGCGCTGCCGAGCCGCTTGTCGAGGCGCTCAAGGACAGGGACGGCGACGTCCGCAGCGAGGCGGCCTGGTCGCTGGGGCAGTTGCGTGCTGCGAAGGCCGCCGAGTCTCTCAACAGCCTGTGGAAAAACGACAGCGAAAAAAAGGTCAGGGTCTACGCGGCGTATGCGCTGGTCATGATAGGCGATGATTCAAAGCCTTTCGAATATATCCTGAAGAACCTGGAGTCGGAAGACGAGAATCTCCGCGTTCCCGCCATACGGGCTCTCGGCAATACCGGCAGGGAAGAGGCTGCGGAGCCGCTTGCGAAGCTCTTAAAGGGCAGGGACACCTACGAGAGCTGGCTTGCGGCTGAAGGACTGTGCAAAATCGGGGATAAGGCTGTCAAGCTTCTCATCGATGCGCTCAAAACAAAAAATAGCCATTCCCGCCACCTCGCCGCCGCTGCACTTAAAAAAATCACGAAACAGGACTTCGGCATCGATTGCGAAAAATGGGAATACTGGCTGAAGAAGTCCCGTGACAAATAGCTTCGCCGGGTGGTCTTGACACAGCTTCACGCGCGTGGTACCCTCTCCTTCAGTTGTAACCATCTGCGGAGGTCAGGATGAGGGCCTTGATTCTCGCCACGTTCGTGCTTCTTCTGGTCCCGGTGACGGCGCTGGCCGACGTAATCCACATGAGGGATGGTCGCAAGCTCGAGGGCGAGATAGTAGGGGAGAAAGAAGAGACAATCACTCTGAAGATGAAATACGGCACCATGACGCTTCGCCGAAGCGACATCGAGCGCATCGAGAAGACCAGGCCTGCCGAAGAACGGAAGCCCGAACCGAAAAAGACACAGGACGAAGAGAAGAAAGAGACCCCGCCCGCAGAGAAGCAGGAGCAAGAGCAGCCGCAGCCAAAAATCCAGAGCCCGCCGCAGGAAATAACGGAAGGCCTGCGCACGAGAATCAGGCGGCTTATCAAGAAGCTCGGGACGCAAAAGAACACGGAAGCCATAGCCTCTCTTGAGGCAATCGGCACTCCCGCAGTGGAGCCGGTTATCGAGGCCCTCGATAACAGATACGGCAAAATCGCCAATTGCGCGATTTCAGTCCTCGGCAGGATTCGTGACCCCAGGGCTGTCGAACCCCTGATGAAGAAGCTCAGGTACGCGTTCGCATTCACAAGAGACGGCATCGTGCTCTACTGGACAATGTGGTCCCTCGGAGAGATTGGCGACGCGAAGGCAGTTCCTCTCCTCATTGAGATACTGAAGGACAATGACCAGAAAAACAGGAAGAGTGCTGCTGATGCGCTCGGGAAAATCGGCGACGGGAAGGCGGCCACATTCCTCGCGGAGATGCTCGGGGACGAGTCGGACGGCGTCCGGTGCGCCTGCGCAAGGGCGCTGACCGCAATCGGCGACAAGTCGGTGGTCCCGCAATTGAGAAAGGCCTGGAAGGAAGACAAGAGCGGTGACGTTAAGCTCTATGCCGCTGCGGGAATGGCGAAACTGGCGAATGACCGGAGAGCCTTCGAGTTCCTGTCAGAAGGGGCAGGGAGCAAGTCCATTAACACCAGGGCAATTGCGGCATGTGCTCTCGGGAGCCTTGCCGAGAAGAGATGCATCCCGCCGCTGATTGAGCTACTCGGGGAATTTGACTACTCAGTCTGCGGCCCGGCCCTTGAGGCAATAAAGAAGATAGGAAAACCGGCGGTCAGGCCGCTTCTCGCCGCGCTGGAGAAGGGCGATGGCTCGCTAACCTACGTGATGCTCGCGCTCGGCGTCATTGGAGATAGGAGCGCCGTACCGGCACTGATTGACATATTCAAAGGTCACAGGCTGCATTTCGATGCCAGCAGAGCTCTCGGCAAGATTGGCGACGACAGGGCCGTACCGGTTCTTCTTGATGGACTCAAAAGCGGGGACAGGTCTGTTCAGGCATGTAGCATAGGGGCGCTCGGTGATATTGGCGATGCAAAGGCGGTCGAGCCTCTGGTCGAGGCCATGAAGAACGACCGTCTGTACAGCGAGGCTGCCGAAGCGCTGGCGAAGATTGGGAAAAGCGCGGCACCGGCGCTTGTCAAAGTCCTCGGCGGGTCCGAGGGCCGGTCGCTTTATCTTGCAGTCGAGGCGCTCGGCAAAATCGGCGACGAATGCGCCGTGGACGCGCTCGGGAAACTGCTTGAAGGAGAAGACAGGCGCCAATATCGCGTTGCATCGACCGCGCTGGGCGAGATAGGGACGAAAAAGGCCTGCGATGTGCTCGGGAAAGCCGCCAGGCACAAGGACCAGGGAGTCAGGGAAGCGGCGGTTAAAGCCCTCGGGGACACTTGCTGCGAGAGTGCAGTCGAGTATCTTCTCAAAGTCCTCAGGACGGAAGAAAATCCTTACACCCGGCGGAGCGCCGTTGAGGAGCTTGGAGAACTGGGCTTCGAAACGGCTGTTGACGGGCTGCTCGAAGCGCTGGACGACAGGGAGGTCGCGCGTGATGTACCGAAAGCGCTCGCGAAGATAGGCGGGGACAAGGCTTACAAAGGCATTCTCAAGTCGCTCGAGAACGAGCAGCAGGACGTCAGGTCCAACGCCGTCTGGGCACTGGGCTACCTCGGCGACACGAGGGCGATTCCGCTCCTGATTAAGCTGCTCGGTAGGCGTGAGCACAAGAGCGATGCGACCAGAGCGCTCGGGGAGATGGGGCCGGAGGCGATTGAGCCTCTCATCGAGCAGCTTGACAGCGAGGACAAGAACGTTCGGGAGGCCGCCAGCGGCGCACTCACAATGATTACCAAACAGCGGTTCGGAACGGATAAAACCAGATGGCTGGAATACCTGGGGAAAATGCCGGCAGGCTCCACGCTTCGCAAGCTCACGAAGCAGCTCAAGGACGGAGACACGGATGCGAAGGTCAGCGCGGCGAGCGGGCTCGGCAAGCTGGGCGACAAGAAGGCGGTAGGGCCGCTTATCGATGCGCTCAAGGACGGAGAGGCCAGGGTCCGCTGGGCTGCGGCCGAGTCTCTCGGAAAGCTGGCTGACAAGCGTGCCGTTGACCCGCTGATAAAGCTCCTCAAGGACTCCGACAAGAACGTGCGCAACGGCACTATTCGGGCGCTGGGCCGCTTAAAGGACAAGAAAGCCGTGGAGCCGCTGATGGAACTTCTCAAGGAAGATAACTGGGACTTGCGACGTTTAGTGGACGGGGCGCTCGAGGGCATTACGAACCGCAGCATGGGACACGGGGTTACCTACGAGAAATGGAAAGATTGGTGGGAAAAGAATAAGCACAAGTATTAATGGGGCAATAGCTAGCGACAAAAATGGAGACGAATAAGCATGGAAAACATTGACAGGCCGTCCTACGAGCTTGGAATAATCGCCGCATTCGCGGAAGTCGTTGCGCTCGGGGTGAAGGACCTCGCGCTGAGTTCGCCGCTCGAGCCGGAGGTATACGAGCAAATCCGCGAACGCGCGGACGAGATTATCCAGCATAACAGTATCAAGTGGTATCCCGAGAAAGACTTCCTCGTGACCGACCTCTTCGCCGAGGAGATGACCTGGAACAAGTACGTGATGTTCCTCTACAAGGATGACGCGGTTCTCGAAACCTACCTCGACCTCAAGCGGCGCAAGAAGCAGCTTGTGGACGCTGACTCCTACGAGGGTGAAGCCCGCCTCGAACTCGCGCACGCCTTCGGCGAGCTCCTCGACTACCCCGAAGACACCATCAAACGCATGCTCTCGCGGTAAATTCCCCGAATCTCCGCCGGACTTGACGATGGCAGGATTAGCGTTGTATCTTTGACAGTGGAGACTGTCCTCGTGGTATGGAGGAGATATGATTGCTTTACACAGGAAATGGGCTGTCTGTATCCTTTTCGCGGTAATTCTGTCATGTACAGGTTGCTCTTCCACGCCTGAACTGAGCGAGAAAACGGCGCCGCAGGAAAGTGAGCAACAGGAACCGGCGAAAGCTGAGACTCTCGAACCCCACTTTCCCAGCGTCCAGGGTCTTTCGGGCAAACTGAGAATCACCGATGACCTGCCGGTGGACCTGACCCACCGTCAGAACACGGAGCGCTTCAGGCAGGGTTATAACCTGACACAGAAGGGGCAGTACGAGGAGGCTCTGAAGCTCTTTCAGCTCAATATCGAGGAGACTCCCAGAGCGGGCAACATCGACTATTCCTACGGCTGGGGTTGTCTTTGCCTTGCCAAGCTTGGCCGGTTGGACGAGATGCTCTCGTACTATAGGGTTCTGTGCACACGGTTCTTCGGCTGGCTCGGCAAGGGTGCCGGCGGAGCCAACCGTACTTGGAGAGGTATCCGCGAGAGAGCCAGAAACACTGTCGCCGCATCGAAATACCCCGAGAAAGAGGCAATCCTCAAGAAGTTGAAAGAGCTTGAAGTAATCGCGCGGAGCAGGTACCTGATTCTCGCGGAACAGCTCGTCCAGGATGCTTCTGCCGGCGACAAGAAAGCGCTGGCAAAGCTCGCGGGCGATGACTACAGGAACTACAACGAGGCCTTGATAGAGCTGATAAGGCTCGGCAGGCTCAAGGTTTCAGGCGACAATAACAGGGCTGAACCGCTGCATAAGCAGATTGAGCACGGCAGACTGAAGCCAGCGAGTGGACAATAACGCTCGAAGGCCTCACCGGCAGCAACTCCAATTGACAACATTACCCGTGTTTTCTGCATGCAGCTTTGGGCTTGAAGAGCGCGGGGGCGAGCGGTAAACTGGGTGCCTGAAGGAGGCGCTCATGGGCAAGGGAATGGTCGATATTTCGGACAAGCCGGTCGTATTCCGCAAAGCGACCGCAGCCGGGAAGATAACGCTCAAGGCCGAAACAATCGAGGCAGTCAACAAGGGCGAAATCCGCAAGGGCGATCCGCTCGCGGCGGCGCGGCTGGCTGCAATCGCAGCCGTCAAGAAGACGCCGGAGCTTCTGACCTTCTGCCACTCCATCCCGATTGACTCGGTCGAGGTGGATTTCGAGGTCACAGCCGAAGCAATCGAAGTACGGGTAACTGCCTCGGCATGGGCGAAGACCGGCGTGGAGATGGAGGCGCTCGTCGGCGTTACGAATGCCCTGAACACCATCTGGGACATGACCAAGTACCTCGAAAAGGACCGGGCCGGCCAGTACCCGGCGACTCGCATATCGGACATCCGCGTCGTCGAGAAGGTCAAGCTGGCCGAAGAGGGAGAAAAGCGTGGAGACGCATGAGCATCACAAGCATGAAGCAACCGGGAGTCTGAAAATTGCCGTCGTGACAGTCTCAACTACACGCGACCCTCAGACGGATGGCAGCGGCAGCCTGCTCAAGGAACTCATCGAGAAGAACGGGCATGCGGTCACCGGTTACGCCGTCATTCCCGACCTCGTGAAGGACATTGCCGAAACTGTGCAGATGTTCATTGAGGACGGCGCGGATGCGGTTATCGTAAACGGCGGCACTGGCGTCGCCCCGGCCGACGTGACTATCGAGGCGCTCAAGCCGCTGTTCACAAAAGAGATAACGGGCTTCGGGCAGTTGTTCACGCTGCTGACTTACGAGGAAATCGGCACAGCTGGCGTGAACTCGCGCGCGACCGCGGGAATCGTCAACGGCAGGCCTGTCTACTGCATACCCGGCAGTCCGAACGCGTGCAGGCTCGCAGCCGAAAAGCTAATCATGCCTGAAATCGGGCACACCGTGAAACACGCGCGCGGCGGATAACAAAATTGTGGGGACATGTACTTGTTACGTGTCCCCACAACTTTTACTTCTCTTTCGATAGTTCCTTGTCAGTCTTTTCGAGGCGTTTCTGGAACTCCCTGTTGTCCTGCAGCATTGACTCCTGTTCCTCCTTCTCGAAGGGCGAGTCCTCGATGCGTTTTTCGTTTTGCGTTAGCGCGTCCGTGAGTGAGCTGCACCTGTCGCGCAGGCCGGCTGCCTTCCGGGCGGCTTCGCCCGGTTCCTTCGCGGCGAGTGCCTGACGGTGTTCCAGGAATTCGTCCGCTTCCTTGAGGAAATCCTCGACGTTGCGCCACGTGCGCTCGATTTCGTATGTTTTCTGGCGCCGGACGGCGAGCACGGCATCGTGCGTGTCGCCCGTGCCGGTGTATTCCCGGATTACGCGCTCCGCGCTGCGCGGCGAATTGTATGTGGAGGAGAGGTATTCCCTGCGCTGCTGCGGGGTCATATCGTGGTAGTGCTCGCGGTATAGGCGCATGCGCTTCTGGTAGTCGCTCTCCTTCGGACCGGAGGAGCACGCACCGAGCAGCGCAAGCAGCGCTACTGCCCAAACTCGAGCTGCTCGCCGGAAAGGACGCGCTTTGTCGTCTTGAAGTGCCACTTGGCCACCTCGTAGAGCTTTTCTTCGCCGTGTGTCTTGACGAATTTGTGGGCCGCATCTTCGACATCGCTTGCGCCGCGCGGCAAGCGGATGGAGTACTGCCTGCCGAGCGCTTCGAGCCGCTTGATAAATTCGGCGCGCGCAAGAATCGACGCGGCGGCTACCGGAAGTTCGCGCTCGGCATGCGGGTACTGGTTGAGCCTGAGCTTCTTGCCCTTTTCCATGAGCGAGCCTTCGACGAGCGCCGGGTCGCCGAACTGGTCGGTCAGGGCGCGTCCGCATTCGCGCTGCTCGAGCACGTTCTCGATTGCGCGCGCGTGCGCCCAAGCGAGAATCTTGTTGAGGTTGTGCATCTGCGCGTGCAGGTCGTTGTAGCGCTTCGGACCGAGCGCGACGACCGAGTGCGGACAGCACGCGACGATTTCCGCCTCGATTCGCGAGACAGCCTGGTCGCTGAGCTTCTTGGAGTCCTGCACGCCCGCTTCGAGCAGCGATTCGGCCGCCCACCTGTCAACGAGTACCGCCGCGACGACCAGCGGGCCGAAGTAATCGCCCTTGCCTGCCTCGTCCGTGCCTATGACAGGCTCATCGTAGCGCGCGCCGACGATTTCCTTGACGAACTGGTCCAGAAACAGTTGAGTTCCTTTGCCCTGCACGAGAAGGCTGCCGGTCTTGTAGTAGGTGGCGTTCAGGTCCTGGCCGGACGCGCTGAACGAGTCATCCCCGCCTTCGACACGGTATCCGGAATCGAGGAGCCGCTTCCTGAGCGTTGAAGCCTCTTGCGGATAAAGGTAGGTGACGGTCGATTTGATGTCGTTAGCCACGGCGCTACCAGAGAAGTTCGAGAATAATGTAAATCGTGAGACAAATAGCCGCCACGATTGTGGCAATATTGAACAGCGACGTCTGGTGGCCGATGTGCAGGGACTCCTCGGGCAGCCATTCCTGCGGCGTGAGAAGCAGCGGCGGGAGCGGCCTCGGCGCGGGCGCAGGCGATGCATCCGTGACGAGGCGGTAGTGCGCCGGCGGGCGCTGCGGCATGGCCTCCCGCTCGAACTCGATGCGCCGCAGCCAGGGGAGCGTGTACTGCGTTTTTTTCGAGCGCGGATGCTTGCGCTTGAAGTAGCTCAGGAGCGCAATCCAGTAGTTGTAAGCCTGGACGTGCTCGATCTTTTCGAAGGTAAGCCCCTTCCAGCGTCCTTTGAGCCCGTAGCTTGCGAGAATACGCATGCCCTTGTTTTGCAGGGACTTGGTGAAAGTCTCGTAGATTTCGCTGCCGAGCCGCTCGAAACGCACTTTCGGACGATAGGCGGCGGACGCGGGTTGCGCCGGGGCCTGCGGGATGTTTTCGCTTAGCTGGTAGCATGCGAAGGGCTCGCGCGTGAGAATGCTCAGCACAAGCCGGGCGAGCGCGGTGGCCTCTTCGGACCGGCCTTCGAGCCGCACGCAGGTGACGGCGAGGATATTGTTCCATTTTGTGTCCATGTGGCTGCCATCGACGCGCCTGAGCCTGAGCCCGCCGACGGCGACGCGAACGCGGAAAAGCTGGGTAAGCTCCTTGATTTCGGGAAGTTCGTTCGTGGGGATAAGGACGAACGGGACATCCTGGCGGACCAGTTCTTCGGCGATTGCGTCCGCCTCTTCGCCGGTAGCGTCGCGGAGTATGATGCCGCTCGAGTGGTCGAGCCGCCTCGCCGCTTCGGAAAGTTCGATGTTGCGAAGGCCCAACAGCAGCCTCGCAAGCGGCATGAGCTGCAGCGGCCCGCTCTTGGTCGCCACGACAGCCTGGAGTGCGCGCGGCCTGGCGACGCGCTTCACTTCGCCTTCTACCTCGGAGACGACCTGGACCATGATTTCTGATTCCGCTGGTGCCTGCATGGCCGAGATACTAACACAACCCGGCCCGGCCCGCAAGACCGATTGCGTCTAAGATAGGGGACAAGCAGCTTGACAGATGCGTTTCCGGGGCATAACATCGGGCGTAGTTGGCAGTAGAGCAGAGAGTTGAAAGTAGAGAGTAGACCGCAGGAGAAATGCACGGGCTGTTTTACAGGTTCTCTTTGCCTGTAAGAGCTTCGGTATTATCTGCTTTCTGCTTGCAACTTTCTCCTGCTCAGCGCTTCGCGCGCGCGAGGGTGGCGGAACTGGCAGACGCGCAGGACTTAGGATCCTGTGTCGCAAGACGTGAGGGTTCGAATCCCTCCCCTCGCACTTTGTCCGGGAATTGCACACCTGCGGGCAACCAGTCGGTCAGGCGCAGGATTTCGGCGCCGGATTTGCCCCAGAAGACCGGTCAGCTTACAGTTCGCTGCCTTTCTTGACCCCCATCTCTTCCACCGTTATGCTACCTGCGTAACTCGTGTTAGAATATCGACTCGGGCACGAAGATAGTATCGCCGGGAAGAATCACGGGGTCGCGCAGAGTGCCGTCAAAGATGCTTCCGACGTTCACACGGAATATTTGGGTAGTGCCATCCGGCAAGTTTCTGACAACCCTTGTCCTGTTCTGCGCCGCAATGGGGTCAAAGCCATTCGCGAGGCTTATGGCTTTGGTCAGCGTCATCTCTTCGCCAAGAGGTATCACAAAGCCGCCAGGTCCGTTCACCTTACCTAAGACGTAAATCCTCGCCCTCTCCGGAACAACCAAAATGTCCCCGTCCTTGAGCGAAACGTCCTTCTCCAATCCCCCCTTCTTCATTATCTCACTGTAGGCAATCGTGTATGCTGTCCGCTTTCCGCCGTTGTCGCGCATAAGGAGCATTTTGTCCCTGTCAGCATCCTTGCTGAATCCTCCGGCCTTGCTTACAGCCTGCAGAAGGCTCAAGCTCTTACCGAATAGTATCTCATATTCCCCTGGCTTTTCCACACTGCCCAGGATATATGCCGACCGCTTGTTGCGACTCTTTATCACCACTGTCACCTGAGCGCTGGTGAGCAGCTGTTCCTCAAGCCGCGACTTGACATCAGCCTCTATTTCCTTGACGGTCTTTCCTGCGAGTTGGACAGTACCGACCATGGGATAGTTTACCTCTCCGCTGAGAGGGATGTTCAGTTCAATTGACAAGTTGACCTCCCTATAAACCTGTATCGCAATAAAGTCGCCAGGCACGAGCCTGTCCGCGGTATCGGGTTCGCTGGGTGGCAACTCGCTTATCGACAGAACTCCTTCTTTCTGGCTGCTGAGTACCTCTACGGTTTCCATTCCGGGAGGACAGACCGGAGTAACAACTCTCTTTTCGGTCAGTGCGCTGCATCCCGCCATACACAGCGCGCAAAAACAGATAACTCTCAAAAACACAGTTTTCTCCCTCTGAAAGACAACTGATGACATTGGCATCGTCCACAAGTGTAGTTCTCTGAATCAGCGAAGTCAAACCCAAATCAGGGCTGGGTCAACCCTGTGCAATACGATACGGCGTGTCTGATTATGCTTGACCCCACCGTCTCTTGTGGTTACATTACAAGGAAATGCGAGAGATGACTTCATGGTGATTGGTAGAGGCTATCACGGGTCTGAGACCGCTTTTCACGGATTCTCCATCTGGGGGTATTGAAGTGTGCAGTACAAGAAGGAAGCGGGATACGAAATAAGAGAGTTTCTCAGGGTCGCAAGAAAGCGTCTCTGGCTGCTGATAACGGTTTTTGTCCTCGTGGTAAGCGGTACTACTGTTGTCGCGTACAGGATGACACCGATATATCAGGCAACAGCACTTCTGCAAATCGAGAAAAAGGAACCCAGCGTCGTCGGAATTCAGGACGTCTATCAGGTGGACGTTCGCCCCGATGATTTCTATCAGACCCAGTACAGGCTCATCACAAGCATGAGAGTCTGCAAGAATGTGTTCGACCGGCTCGACTTGGACAGGTCAGAACGATACGCAGAGAAGCAGGACGCGGTCGCGTTGTTTGTCCAGGACATAATGGTCGAGCCAGTCCGCGATACCTACTTGGTGAAAGTGAGTTATGAGAGCGAAGACGCTGAGCTGGCCGCGAAGGTGGCAAATTCCGTATCAGACGAGTACGTATCGAACGTGAGACGCGAGAAGAAGACCGTCTCTGATGAAGCAGAAAACAAGATTATTGAACAAATCCCGGTCCTCAGAAAGCAACTTCACGAAAGCCAGAACGCGCTCAGGAAATTCGAGGAAGAAAACTCCGCTCTCTCGTTTGACAAGATAAGGGCAATAGTCTATGAGTCGCTCTCCTCGGTCAACGCCAAGATTACGAAAGTGAAACAGGACATCGCAACAGCCAAAGCCGAATGCGACAGTGTCGTGAACGCAAAGACTCCTGATGACCTTTTGTCTCTCCCCGTGGTCGTGGTCAACCAGGCGATACAGCTGCACAACGACAAGCTGCTCGAGTTCGAGGCCGAAAGGGCAGGACTTCTCGAAGAATTCAAGGAGGGCACCCAATTCATCAAGACTCTTGATGCCAAGATAAACGCCGCCCGCGAGAGAATCCGTGAGGAGGCTCTGAAAATAGCCGAGAGCCTCAAGAAGCGGTTGAACGAGAAGACCATCGAAATCAAACAACTTGAAGTTGTCCTTCGTGAGCAGGAAGAGCTGGCGAAGTCCATTGATACCAAGATGGTCAGGTACGATACCCTGAAGGCCGAAGTGGAGGGAAACCGCAAACTCTACGAAGAATTCGTGCAGAGACAGAAGGAGTTGCAGTCTGCATCCCAGTTGGACCCCAGCACTGTCCAGATAGTTGACCGGGCTGAGGTTCCAGTCATCCCCGTTCGTCCAAAAAAGAGGCTTTACGTCATCCTGGCGGCGCTCTTCTCTCTGATTGGCGGAATCGGCCTGTCCCTTGGACTTGAGTATCTGAACGATACTCTCAGGACACACGAGGAAGTGGAAAAGTACGTGGGAGTTCCCGTATTGGGCGTGATACCTAGGGTGAAGGCGGACGGGGCGGGCGACGGGGGCCTGGACCTCCTCGTGCACCAGAAGCCGAGGTCCAACGTGTCGGAAGCGTATCGAAGTATAAGAACCAGCCTTACATACTCCCTCCCGGCCGGCGGGTCGAGAGCCTTCGTGGTTACGAGCGCAGGACCGCAGGAGGGCAAGACTACGATAGCAATCAATCTTTCCATCGCCCTCGCGCATGCGGGCAAGAAAGTTCTCCTCGTGGATTCCGACCTCAGAAAGCCCAGAATTCACAAGACGTTCAAGACGGACGGAGCCAAGGGGCTGACCAACTGCCTGGTGGGGCAGGGCAGTATTCAGGAATCAATCGTAAAGACTGAGATAGAAAACCTCTCCATAATGCCCAGCGGCCCGATTCCGCCCAATCCGGCAGAACTGCTCGGCAGCCTCCGGATGAAAGACCTCGTGACCCAGATGAAGAATACCTTTGATATCGTGGTTTTTGACTCTCCGCCGCTAATCCCTGTGACGGATGGCACCCTGCTTGCCGCGCTTTCCGACGGCACTATTCAGGTCATCTGGGCCGGCAGCACGAGCCGCAAGGTCGTCGAGATAGGGAAGGAAGGCATCGAAAGCGTTGGGGCTAAGGTGATTGGGGTCGTCCTCAACAACCTGGCTGCATCTGCCGGTGACCATTATTACTACCACCATTATCGCTATCACCCATATTATGAGTATTATGGTTCGGATGAAAAAGAATCCTCCGGGAAGGAAACTTCCTGAACCTCGGGAGCAGGCAACCTGGTTACTGACTGCTCATGAAACTCCAAATTACCGTCGGCAGGGCACAAGTCTTTGAAGAAAGTCGCCGTGGTCTTCGGAACGCGCCCGGAAGCGATAAAACTCGCGCCGGTCATTTTCGCTCTGCAGTCGCGCCCCGAGACCTTTCAAGTCAAAGCCATTGCCACGTCGCAGCACAGGGAGATGCTCGATCAGGTTCTCGGGCTGTTCCGCATCATCCCTGACCACGACCTTTCGATAATGCTCCGGGGGCAGGACCTGTTTGACGTCACCTCGCGAGCACTGCTCGGACTCAGAGATGTCTATGAGAAGGAGAGCCCGGACGTCGTGCTTGTGCAGGGCGATACAACGACGACCTTCATTGCCTCTCTTGCGGCGTTCTATCAGAAACGCCCGGTCGCTCACGTTGAAGCCGGGCTTCGCACGGATGAGAGATATTCCCCTTTCCCCGAGGAACTCAACCGCAGGATGACAAGCGCGCTCGCCGATTACCACTTCGCGCCCACGATGTCCGCAAAGGCAAATTTACTCAGAGAAGGTCATCCCGAGAGCAGGATTTTCCTGACAGGCAATACTGTCGTTGACGCGCTGCTGTGGGTCCTGGAGAAAATTGAGAAGGAGCCGCTGAAATCACAGCTCGCGGACAGATTCTCTTTCCTGAGCCCGAAGCGCAGGCTGATTCTGGTGACCGCGCACAGGCGGGAGAGTTTCGGGACTCCGCTGAAGAACATCTGCAGCGCGGTAAGGGAAATAATCACCTGCAATCCCGATGTGGAGGTGCTCTATCCTGTGCACCTGAACCCCAACGTAAACCAGCCGGTGCACGAGACTCTCGGCGGCGTTGACCGCGTCCACCTGACCGCGCCGCTGGAGTACGACTCCCTCGTGTACCTGATGAAGCGCTGCTACTTTGTCCTGACCGACTCCGGCGGCATACAGGAAGAAGCGCCGACGCTGAAGAAACCCGTCCTTGTGTTGCGGGAAGTGACCGAGAGGCCGGAAGCCGTCAGCGCAGGAACCGCCGCCGTGGTGGGAACGGACCCCGCAGGAATCATGGGCAAAACGCAACTGCTGCTGGACAATCCGGCTGAGTACGCGAAGATGACCGCCTCCGTGAATCCCTTCGGCGACGGACACGCGGCAGAGAGGATTGTGGAAATACTTGCTGGGAAACAGCCGTGAGCGAGATTCGCGACAGGCTGATAACAGGCACCAAGCACTCCCTGCTGGCGAACGTGATTGTCACCGGCGCCGCGGCCGTGCAGTTCATAGCCGTCGCGCGCATCCTCGGCAAGGAAGACTACGGCGTCTTCCGGATTCTCGTGAACATGACGCAGATTGCGGCGCTGCTGGCGGTCGCGGGGCTCCAGGGCGCGATGGTCAAGTACGTCGCCGAGTTCGCCGGCGCGAAAGACGACCTGCAGAAGGTGGTCTCCAACTGCCTCACCCTGAACGTGATTTCCGCCGCGGTTATCTGCGGCCTTTTCGCCGTCCTCTCGGGCGTGGTTGCAGTCAAGGGCTACAACGAGCCGCGGCTGGCCCTGCTGATTGTCATTTCCTCCGCCACCATGTTCGTCACCGTGGTCTTCGGCCAGTTCAACTCGATAATTCAGGGATTCCAGAAGATTCCGCTTTTCGCGAAGCTTACAATGCTCAGAGGTATCGCTTCGCTCGGCTGCGTCGTCGTGCTGACGTGGCTGTTCGGGCTGACCGGCACCGCGGTCGGGCTCCTTGCGGGCGCGGTGGCTTTGGCGGTTGTTTCAGTCCCGTTCGGCCTGCGGACGCTGAAGCAGCACGGCGTCCGGTTCCGGCTCGGCCTCGACAAGCCTACAGCCAAAAAGATGCTCAACTACGGCATCCCGAGCGCTTTATCCTTGTTGCTTATATGGCCTGCATATTGGTTAGGCAACTCTATCCTCATCTGGTACCACGGCTTCGGCGAACTCGGCATCTTCGGCGCCGCTAATTCGGTTGCAGGTCTGCTTCTGATTGTCCCCGGTGCAGTCGGAATTGCAGTGGTGCCGCTGATATCAGAGTTGGATTCTCAAGAATCCCGCCGCACTTCAACAGTTTCGGCAAAATCTATCCGGATAGTTGCCCTGGTATTACTACCGGTTACCGTATCTCTTGCCGCGTTTTCGCCGTGGTTAGTTCCCTTCCTTTTCGGAGACCAATACCTGCAGGCGGTAGTTCCACTGCAACTCATGGCGGTCGTGATGTATGCAAGAAGCCTCGGCTCCGCGATGGGATACCACATAGCCGGAACAGGCAGAATGTGGCACGGCTTCGGAATCGTTGTCCTGTGGTTCTTGTGCTTCTTGCCTCTTGCATATTTCTTCGGCCGCTATGGTGTCAATGGCCTCGCCTGGGCTTATCTCTGCTCTTACGCCTTCCACGTGCTCACGCTTATCGCTTACCTCTGGATAGCGGTGAAAGTCTCGCTTAAAACATCCGTAATTCCCCTGCTTGCTGCAGGCATATTTGCCGCCTTGACGCCGCTATTGTTGAAATCATTTGAAACCGAACCTTTGCGAATATTTGCCGCTCTGCTTCTCTGCTGTGGGTCACTTGCTGTAACCTGCGCAATTGCCACAACAGAGGAAAGACATTTGGTGTATGCGCAGGTCAGAAAGGCATTATTGGGAGTTAGAGGTGTTTAGGAACGCTTCAAAAGTATCCTGCTATGCTTTTCTGATAATGGTTCCGTCGGCCGCTTTGTTTCAATACTACTTCAGCATTACTATCGGCGGGTACCAAATCACAATCCTTGATATTGCACTGTGGGTCGCGTTCGCAATGTTCGCATTAGACCTTTGTGTCAATAAGCGTCCTCTGCTGCAGAGCCCGGTGGACAAGTGGATGCTCTTTCTTTTCATGACCTGCATGTTCTTTCTCTTTCTCGGCTTTTTGAACAGAAATGAAGCCATCCTCGTCTGGGGACTGCGGCCCACCTGGACGCTTCTCTTGCTGTACTTCCCACTTGCGCACTACATCGGTTTCGAACCTGAGCGCAGGGAGGGTCTCATAAAATTTGTTCTTATCTACTCGACAATAGTAGGCATCATCGCTATTCCCCTGAGACTGAGCTGGTTTGCCTCAATCGTTGACCCTGTCTGGCAGGCAGGCCCGGTTAGGGAATTCAAGGGTTTTACCCCCATGTATGGGCCTGAATACAGGCTGACGTGGGTCTGCCGGGGCACTTACGTTGAAATGACGCTTTGCTTCTGTCTTGCTGCATTATTACTCGGAAACAGGATTTTCTCGCGTACTCGCAACAAGGTGCTATGGCTGCTTTGCGTCGCATCCAATATCACGATTCTCCTGCTTGGGAAGTGGAGAGCCTGGGTGCTGACGTCCGTTTGCGCTCTGGTCCTCTGCAGTGTGCTCGTTCTGCTCAAGAGAGGCTCACGTCTGCGTAGCGGCGTGCGCCTGGCAATCTTCGCCGCCGCTGTCATTCTCATCGTCGTGACGCTCCTGTTGTTCTTTGAAGGGGATTTTCAATACCTCGTTGAGAGGTTCGCGACCATTAGCACCCCAGACAGAACAGTCCGTGCTCGCATGGTCTCGGTCCAGAAGGACGTGGAAAGTTTTCTTGAGAGCCCGATTCTCGGCAAAGGATTGGGGTATATCGGTTGGATTTACTCTCGCGATGACTCAAGATGGTATGGCACCTACGGGGAAGTCGCTATCTCGCGGGTGCTGTGCTGGTACGGTCTACTCGGCACTGGTATCATATATTCATTCCTTCTCTGGCTTTTTCTGAGGTCGGTCCATTTCGTAAAGCACTCGGATTTACCACTTGAACAGGCGATAGGCGCAATCTGTGGTGCGCTTGTTGCTATTATGATGGCTACAGGTCTTATGTTTAGTGAGCACTCTGTCGTGCTCATACTGGTTGCGGTCCTGTTGCGCGGACTTGGAGAAGGCGAATCGCCTGAAGTGAGTGTATGAGCACCGAAGTAACAAAGGTATTGTTTCTCGCAAGACCGCTTGCTGTGAGCGGACCAGGGGGATATCATACTCACGTCATCGAAACCAAGTCCGCACTTGAACGGTTGGGTATTCAGGTTGACCTTATCCTCCGCGCTGACCTTGATTTCACAAAATACGACATTGTTCATGTATTCGCGGGGCATGGGATCTGGCTAAACGCATCCTATTTTGCCATGAAAGCGGCGAAAAGAGCGCACCTCCCCGTGGCAATATCTCCTATCTTCGTGGTGGGCGGTGATAAGCCATCCTCACTTGCCTCGCAGACTAACTTATGGAGGACGGACCAACCAGCCATGGGGCCCTTAAAGAGAGCTTTGAAATATGCACTTCCTGCGTGGACTAATGCCGTGTACTCCTGGATGAGACTAAGTAAATTCCCGATTCCGTTCTCTGATTTCTATCACTGGCATAAGCTCGACAGGAAAATGCCGCGAAGCAGGAGCAGAGACAATATTGTCGGGGAAATGTTTTTGGAAGCGGACGTTCTCCTGCCGAATTCGCACGTGGAGATGGACAGCATTAAGCGATTCTTACGAGTTGAGAACAAATATCACGTGGTTCGCAACGGTACAGATTTGTCCTTCGCGGATGCGAACCCCGAATGGTTTGTGGACAAGTTCGGGATAAGAGATTTCGTCATGTGCGCGGCATATCTCTGCGAGCGAAAAAACCAACTCGCGCTTATCCGGGCGACAAAGGTCATTAATGTCCCATTAGTCCTTGTAGGTAATGCTCAGGGTAAATACGCTGACACTTGCAGGAAAGAAGCAGGAGAAGACGTCATCTTTACTGGTCCGTTGTCCAGGCAGGAAATTGCAAGCGCATACGCGGCTGCCAAAGTCCACGTGCTTCCCAGTTTTTACGAGACTACTGGAATAGTGTCGCTGGAAGCGGCACTGGCAGGTTGCACAGTGGTTGTAGGCAACAGAAGTGCCGAACCTGAATACTTCAACGACTTCGTGCATTATTGTGACCCGGCGAGTGAAGAATCCATCCGTTCGGCTGTGCTGAAGGCGCTTAAGGGGCCGCCGCGCCCGGGCCTGAAAGAGCATATTATGCAAAACTTCAACTGGGATAAGGCAGCACAGGAAACGCTTGAAGGATACAGAATAGCATTGACTCAGAAATAGCGTGTGACAAGGAACAAGAACATTCTGTTTTTGATGTATCTCAACCGCGCGTGGGATGAGCCGCCGCTGGGATTTACCCGCAAGCGCATGATTCTCGCGCTCGGCAAAGAACTCGGGAATCGCGGTTGCGCTGTCCTGTGTGTTGACAGGCCCTTCTTTCTGGTTCCTGATGTTTTAACGCAACCCGCAGCACTAGCGGGAAGGCATTCGCTGTCTGAGGTCGGCGACAATGTCTTTCTGTTCAGGCCGTGGGCTCCTGTCCATTATCTCCTCAGCGACACGAGGAAACCATTGCGAGCCATAAACAGGGCGATGCTTGGAGCGCAGGTCAGGCAGATTCTGAAGCGCTTAGGCAACGCCCCCCGCATCTCCTGGGTATTTCATCCCTTCCAGTCGCAATGCCTCGGACTGGCCGGAGAGTTGCTGTCCGCCTATGAATGCTACGATGATTATGCCTCCATGTCATCAATGAAGAAGGCAAGCGGTATTGAATACGCTGAACGAAAGCTGTTGGAGAGAGTCGATGTTGTTTTCACGACTTCGCAAACCCTCTTTGAAGCAAAGCACGCCGGCAGCCCAAATACATTTCTCGTGCCCAACGGCGTTGATTACGAACTGTTCAGCAAAGCCGCTTCAGGTGATATTACTCCTGCTAAAGACGTTGCCTCTGTTCCGGCTCCCCGCATCGGTTTCATTGGCAAAATCAATCAGAACGTTGATTTTTCCCTCCTCTCTTTTCTGGCAGAAAGTATCCCGAACGCCTCCTTTGTACTGGTCGGACCTAACGACGGCAGCGTTCAATTCCAGTCTGATGCCGCTT
The DNA here is from genome assembly GCA_964641955.1 of uncultured Planctomycetota bacterium. GTDB lineage: Bacteria > Planctomycetota > SKW154 > SKW154 > DAOVDS01 > CAZXNM01. The sequence goes on along the minus strand of CAZXNM010000019.1, from coordinate 59,268 downwards.
TTTCAAGGACAAGAAACCTCCAGAACATCTCTTTCCTTGGTCCTCAAGAATATGAGTTCCTGCCGTCGTACTTGAAAGCATTTGATGTCTGCATTATGCCTCACCAATGTAACGAGGTGATGCGGTCGGTCTATCCGCTGAAGGTCAACGAATACCTTGCTGCCGGCAAGCCTGTTGTGAGCACCAACTTCGGTAACCTCGACGAATTCAGAGGTGTCGTTCACATTACAGACACGAAGGAAGAGTTCCTTGCGTGCATTGAGAAGGCGCTGAAAGAGAATACCCTGGAACTGGTCGCAAAGCGCCAGGCTGTCGCCAAGTCAAATTCCTGGGAAGTCCGCGCAAAGGATTACGCCGACATTATCGAGGAGAGACTGGAAAATAGTGTCGCCCGACTCTGAGCATAACGAAGTCAATAGCAGAGAGCCGCTTCGTGAAACCACGGCGAGCTCAGTCACACCCGTGCACCGGATGTTACTGCTGGCTGCGGCGTTTATTCTCAGCAGGATTGTGATAGTCCTTATTGTAGGGCTTCTGGTTGGAGGGCACGAGTTCACGGATGACGTGAATGAGCACATGATGATGGTTCGCAACCCATTCGGGGCGCTTCTCGGGCAATCCGACCCCTATACCACGCAGCACCCGCCGTTGCTTGGCGCAGCGGAAGCAATATTCTCCTATCCGCTGCAGCTTTTCATGACCGACTTCTACGCGATACGCATCTCTTACGCCATTTATGAGGCCCTGTGCGCTGTCTTCTTCTGGTTGACTCTTTGCAGGCTTGTTGAAAGCCCGAAGGTCAGGTTATGGTGCATGCTTGCGCTCGCCGCCTTCCCCGTTGGTTGGATGACATCCGCAGTGATGGCCCAGGATGAAGTAATTGCGGCATTTTTTTTAGTATTAGTCATGTGGTTGACCACTCTTGGCAAGCCGAAGACTGCGCTTATGGTATGCGGCTTCGGCGTAGCCGCAGCAAAGATATTCCTCTTCCTACCGCTTATAGTTCTAATCGCAGGCTCCGCGAAACGCAGTACATGGCTGAAACACTCGCTTGCTGGGCTGAGCCCGGTCGTCATTGTCTATGCGTGGACGTTTCTCATTACAAAACTACACACTGGAGGAGCACCCGTTGTTGATTTTGTTCCCAAGAACGCGTTCGGAGCCAATATATGGGTTGTACTTTGTAACGAACCTGTCATCTCGCCAGGGTTCGCCAGAATATTCACGGGGATTCTCGGGCTTGCGGCTGCAATCACGCCCGTGGCAATCGCAGCCGCCCAGCGTCTTGATTTCAGCCCGGAAAGGGTTAGATTCCTGTTTGCCGCGGCGATGCTGTGGTTTTTCCAAATCTTCTACCACGTATGTCCGGAGTATTATGTGATTGCCGCGCCGGCAGTGCTGCTCGCGTTCCGGTCATTTCGTGGCATATTATTCGCCGGGTTGACTCTGTCGCTGCCTTGGGCCGTGAACTTCTTCTACGGCGTGAACAACGCCATTGCTGCGGGGGCAACCAGCGGGAAACGAGTTTTCGTGGACATCTACAGCCGTGTGTTCCCCATTGACGCGGGAATCATGATGAACTTGTCGTTGTGGGTGTCCGTTTTCGCGACGCTGGCTCTGACGATAATTGTCACGCGTAAAGCCCTCGCCCACGAGTTGAGTACGGTGTCGGAAAGCAGCACGGCATGAGAATTGCGTTCATACATAACGGGCTGGCGACGTTTGTCGAGCGGGACATGCGAATCCTGCGGGAAAGGCACGAAGTGCGAGAAGTGCGTTACCGCAGCCTGCTGTCACTTCCGAAGATGTTTGCCGCCATTCTCCGGAGCGACCTGTCATTCACGTGGTTTGCCTCGATTCATGCGTTCTGGGCTGTTCTCTTCTCGAAGCTGCTTGGCAGGAAGGCTGTAGTCGTTTCCGGCGGGTATGACGCCGCCTGCGTGCCTGAAATCAGGTACGGACTCTGCTGCAGATGGTGGAAGCGGTGGTGTCCGAAACTCGTCTTCCGCCTCGCGGACCTCATCCTGTGTGTATCTCAATACAATATGCGGGAAACGATGATAAACGCGCTTGCCCCGCGCAGGAAGGTGATGCTGCTGTACAACGCTGTCGAAACTGAATTATTCCCGCTTTCGCACAACTCGAATTTCAGAAAGGTCATAACAGTTGCGGCGATAACAGACATAACTTTTCGCAAAAAGGGACTGCATCTTTTCGTTCAGTCTGCGAGGTTTCTGCCTGATGTGGAATTCCTGATGGTGGGGCCGGAGGTGGATTCAGCCGGGAAGCGGCTCAGGGAAGAAGCCCCGTCGAACGTTGTATTCACCGGGCCCAGATATGGCGGAGAACTCGTTTCTGCCTTACAGCAGGCAAAGGTATATGTGCAGGCTTCGGTGCACGAGAGCTTCGGGGTTGCCGTGGCGGAGGCGATGCTTTGCGGCTGCGTGCCGGTGGTGAGTAGGCGGGGGGCGCTGCCGGAGGTGGTAGGCGATTGCGGGTTCTATCTCGAGGAATTGACTCCGGAAGAACTGGCGAATAAAGTCCGGCTTGCGCTTGAGTCGGATATCGGCCCGAAAGCGCGCCGGAGGATTCTTGAGAAGTTCCCGTTTGAGCGAAGGGAAAAGAAACTCCTCGCTGCAATAAACCATCTGGTGTAAGTGCCATGAGCCCTCGAGACGACAGCTTGGAAACAGGAATGCCTTCAATATCGGTTATTGTACCGGTTTACAACGGCGCAAGGCATATCGAGGCGTGCCTGTCGGCGATTCTGTCCCAGGACTATCCGTCCGGCAGGATGGAGATATTCGTGGTTGACGGCGGCTCGACGGATGGCACCCGCGAAATCGTGAACAGGATTGCAGAGGATGGAGCCAGGATTACTCTTCTGGACAATCCGAAGAAGGTAACGCCTTGTGCTTTTAATTTAGGACTTGCCCATGCACATTTTGAGCTCATAGGTTTAGTGAGTGGTCATACTGTTATTGAGCCATCCTACTTCAAAGAAGCAGTAAGAATTCTCAATACTTCAGGTGCTTCTGTGGTGGGTGGAGCCATGAGGCCGCTTGGCCGGAACTATGTGAGCCATGGTCTTTCCTGCTCGCATACCTGCTGCCTCGGACTTGGTGGCGGGTTGTTCCACAATGTTTCTTTTGAGGGATATGTGGATACAGTGTATATGGGTGTTTATCGTAAAGAGATATTTGATGAAATTGGAAACTTCGACGAAAGTATCGTACGCGGGCAGGACCATGAACTGAACTGTCGGATTCGCAGGGCAGGCGGTAAAATATATATGTCACCGGAAATCAGGTCGCATTATTACTGCCGCGATAACCTGCGCTCTCTGGCAAGGCAAATGTTCAGAACCGGCATGTGGAACGTGAAGAAGGTTCAGCGCAATCCGGATGCGTTCGCGCTGCGCCACTGGGTGCCGTTCGGGTTTGTGACGACGCTGATTGCTCTGGGTCTTCTCTCCCTGCTGTGGGGGCCGTTTCTCTATGCCGGTGGCGGAGTTCTTGCGCTCTACCTGATGGTGAACCTGTCTGTGTCGGCGCTGCTTGCGATAAGAAAGGGGCTCAGGTATCTGCCGTTGCTTCCGGTCGTATTCGCGACTATGCATTTTTGCTACGGCTTTGGAGGGATTTTCGGGCTTTTCAGGTTCGGTTTCCCCGTAAGGGCGCTGCTGAAGGGATTCTGCCGCTCGCTGGCAAAACCTGCAAAAGCCCTGTGAAGCGCTTTCAATCAAGAAATCTGTTGATGCATAGAACCAGCGGCTGCATAATAACCTGACTGTTTTTTTGGTTGGACTACTTCTTTATGGCCACAGTCTGGGTTTATTTTTATCTGGGTATCGTTGCTTATCTCGTTGCGATTGCATTGATTCCGCTGTGCAAGGCGCTGTCGAAGCGGTTCGGGCTGGTGGACAATCCCGACTCGCGCAAGACTCACGCCATGCCGATTCCCCTGCTTGGAGGGCTCGCTTTCTTTGTTTCGTTCAACGCGGTAATAGCGGGGCACGTCGCCGCCGGGGAACTTGTTTCGGGAAGCGACCGGATAATCGGGCTTCTCCCGGAACTAATCAGGTCGCGCATAGCCGGGTCGCTGCAATCGCTGCCCCAGTTGACTGCTATTCTGGCGGGGGGCCTGGCTTTCTTCCTGATAGGGCTTCTGGATGACAAGAGAGCGCTTTCAGCAAGAAACAGGTTGTTATTTGAATTTCTGGCGGTGGGCGCGGTGATAGCGGCGGGACTCCGTTTTGAGTTGGGCTTTCTGCCGGCTCCGCTTGCCATGGTGATTACGGCGGTCTGGATAGTAGGAATAGCGAACGCATTCAACCTTCTTGATGGTCTTGACGGGCTTGCCGGCGGAGTGGCTGTGATTTGCTCGTGCATCCTCGGGGTGGTTATGATACGAGGCGGTCAGCCGCTGATGGCCATGTTTCTCGCAGTGCTTGTTGGAAGTGCAGCCGGCTTTCTGCGGCACAATTTCCCGCCCGCGTCCATTTTCATGGGGAGTTCAGGAAGCCTTTTCCTGGGGTATCTCATATCCGCTTCGGCTGTTTCCGCGACGTTCAAGATTCAGGGCGCATCAGCCGCGTTTCCAATCCTCATGCCCGTGCTGCTTCTGAGCGTTCCGCTCTATGATACCTCTTCGGTGGTGTTCATCAGGCTGAAGGAGCATCGCAACATCTTCCAGGGCGACAGAAGGCATGCTCATCATCGTCTGGTCGCCGCCGGTTTTTCGGAAAAGACCGCGGTTTTCTTCCTCTGGATAATGACTTTCATGACTGGTATCGGCGCGGTACTGCTTGTGACTGCCGATTTGTGGAACAGCATCCTGATATTCTCGCAAGTTGTGGTGGCTTTCGCCTTGATTGTGCTGGTAAAGCACGTGCGCTTCAGGACTTCGGCGAATCAGGATGCGAAGCCCCTTGATTCCTGCCGCGACACCGGCGGTATCTCGGGGGAACCGCTTGGCGGCAATCCGGCGGCCGGGGGGGAAACTGAAGCTTCAAGAGTGGGACAATGATTGCATCCTCTATCGGAGTCGGCGGGTAAGGAATAGATATGGCCAGGCGAAAGTCAGTTCATACGCCAGTGTTATGGTGGAGTTTATGTGGCGCGTTCCTCGCGGGAAGTTACTTTGTTTCAGCGCAGTCGTCCTTCCCGGCGTGGGTTGCGAGTATCTTGCCTGATGACCGCATCCTTCACTTCCTGGAATTCGGCGCGCTGTCAGTTATCCTTTGCGTAGCACTCAGGGGAACAGTGGGCAAGGCTCCTTCCCTGCTGGTTGCGGTTCTGGCATTATTTTGCGCGGGTCTTTGGGCTTTGGCGGACGAGTACCACCAGTCATTTGTCCCAGGCAGGCGCGGGTTGCTCAGCGAATGCCTTATAGACATAATCGGCGCAATTGCGGGTATCGCTCTCTGGATAACCGCGGCTGTTATTATCCGAGAGAAGAGAGCCGTGCGCGGCTTGCCGTAGTCCTCCACACATCGGAAGTTGGCAGCCTGTGGCAAGAGTCGAGTTTAGCCTGACTTCCCTTGACAGACCCTGACGGCCTCCCTTTTACCATGTGCATTGTACTTGAGCGACGGTTGTCGCTTGTCGCAATAGGGCAAGCGCGCGCAGGGTTACGCGTTGCGGGCCGGGAAGCAATCAATCGGACAGGCGCAGGATTTCGGCCGCGGATTTGCGAAGCAGGCGCCTGGTCGGCAGGAACGCCGCAATCGCGCCGGCAGCGACGCTCACCAGGAAAGTCGCGATAAACGGAATATAAGGCACCGTGAACACCACCGGAATCTCCGCAAGCATTGCGCCCTGCAGCGCGAACAGGTACGCCAGCGAGAAACCGATAAGCCCGCCCGCGAGGCCCGAAGAAAGCGTCAGCGCGACCGCCTCCCCGAGAAATATCTGGAAAAGATGCCTGCGGCGCAGGCCGATTGCCTTGAGGACGCCGATTTCCCACCGCCGCTCCAGCACGGTCGTGGCCATCGACGCAATCAGGCAGAAGACGGCGATTAGCACTGCAACGAACAGCAGCAAACCAAGGAAGACCTGCGTCGTCCAGTAAAGCGTCTCGACCTGCTGGCGCTTCTCCTCCGTCGAGGAGACGCCGAACCTGTAGCGCAGGCCGAATTTCTCGCGGATTTCCCGCGCGACTTCCCTCTGCTTCTCGCCGGCTTTCAGGAAGTAGACGTACTGCAGCGCTTCGTCCGGCACGGATGCCGTTATAGCCCTGAACCGCTGAATCGACATGAGCACGCCCGAGCCTATGGCGGCCGCCACGCGAGAACGGAACATCCCGAAGCCAGGCATAGAGCTGCACACGGCGGCGATGCGGAACCGCTTCCTGACTATGCCGCCCGCAAGCATGAAGGACAGGTTGACAATGCCTCCCTCATGCACATCCAGATAATCCGCGGCGGACAGGCTCAGGATGACCGGCGGAAGCTCGCCTTTCCTGTCCGTTCCATCATCTCCGGCAAGCGCGGCGAGGGCCGACGGGCCGCCCTCCGCGTACTGTATGTTTTCGCTGTAGATAACGCTGCCGAAGTTCGCGTCTATGCCCACGGGCACAATCCAGAGGTTCTTCATGCCGACTATATCGCTCATCGAGGCCTCGTAGGCGACGCCCCTCCTCGTGCGGTGTCGCAGGCGCATGCATTTGGCCATTCCCTCGACGCCGTCAATGCCCGCTATGGCCGCCTCCTGGCTCTCGTCCGGCTTGTCCCGCGCGTTGGCCCGGATGCGCAGGTCAGCGCCGTTTGTCTGCTCGAGCATGGAAAGAGAAATCTGGCTGAAGAGCGCAACAAGGCTCGCGATAAACAAAACAAAGGAGACAGAGAGCGCGAACATGAGCGAAGTTGTGACGTTGCGGCGGCGGTTCCGCGCGAGGTTCCGGCGTGCAAGCTCCGCTGATGGCCCGAAGACCCATCCGATGACGGCCATGACGACCCGCTCGAACCAGGGCAGCACGCCGACGGCCATGAGCGTGAAGCCGAGCAGCGTGATGAGCAGCAGGCCGAGCACGACAGCCCCGATAAGCGAAGGGTCGAGCGAGAGGAACGCGCTCGGTACTACGAAAAAGACGACCACAGACATCAATGACAGCGCCATGCCGGACAGCAGAAGCGGCCAGTTCGTCTCGCCGTCGCGCTTGCTGCGTCGAATCTGCCCGCGCCGGTGCGGGTCGAGCGCCTCGATAATGCTGCGTCGCACGGCGGTGACGGCGGGCACGAGCGAGCTTGCGACGGAAAGGGCCACGCCTACGACAATCGAGAGCCAGAGCGTTGTTCCCGAGACGGTTGCGGAAATGGGGTCTCCCGGAACGCCCATGGCGAGTTCGACGAGCTTGAGGATGCCGCTGGCTATGACCATGCCGCAGAGCACGCCGGGCACGACTCCCGTTATGCAGAGCAGCAGCGACTCGGACAGAACGAGGCCGAAGATGTAGCGGCTCTTCGCCCCGAGCGTGCGCAGTATGCCGAACTCCCTTATGCGCTCCTCGACGCCGACCGAAACGAGCGAATAGATAAGCAGGCCCGCGATTGCCAGCGCCAGCAGCGCGAATATGCCGAATATGGCGCGAAGCGGCGAGGTCACGTTCTGGAACACGGAAATGGCCGTCGCCTTGGGGAGCGTGACGTTATAGTCATCCCCGAGGCCGGCTGCAATTGATTCGCCCACCTTCTTGAGATTGCGGACGCTGGCGTGCAGGTCGCGCGCATCGTAGTATGCGTCGGGATCGCGAAGGGCGCCCGCCAGCATGTGAACCTTGCCGTCGGCCTTCAGAAGGGCGCCTGCGTCGGCGAGGTTCAGCACGGCGTAGTCGCGCACTTCCTGCGGGAAGACAAGCTGGCGTTCTATGACTGCCTCGACCTTGAGTTTCTTGCTGTTCAACCCGTAAACGTCCGCAATCTCAAGTTCCGCCCCGGGATTCGTTCCGAGGCGGTACTGCACAGACTCCGAGATTGCGCACGACCCCGGCGGGAGCTTCAGCTCAGGCTCGAAGCTGCTGATGCCGAGTTCCCGGTCCCGTTGCGGGTCGGTGCCTATAAGGAATGCGTGGCACATCTTTCCGCCCGCCCGCAGCATTGCAAGGTGACCGAGGCGCGGCGAAAGTCCGAGCAGGTGAGGATTGTCCCTGACGCCGGACAGAACCGGCTCGGGGTCGAACGGCTGCGTATCGAAGATATTTCCCTGGCCCCGGGTGATTATAATGTCCGCCTTGCCGGCCTGAATCGAGACGAGGTTTATGTACGAGAGCGAGACGGAATCGAGGCCTATCTGGATGGTCGTGAGGAACGCTATGGTCATGAAGATGCCCAGCACGCCAACCGCCGTGCGCGTCCGGCGCCGGCCGAGGTTTCTCAGAACGTATCGCAGCGTGCCCGTCATGAGGCTTTCGAATCCTTTTCCACTTTTCCGTCGCGAAGCCAGATTACCCGCGTGCTCGCCTCGGCGACTGCGGGGTCGTGGCTTGCAATCACCATTGTGACATGCTCCTGCTCGTTGAGGTTTCGCAGCAGGTTCATGATGTCCTCGCCCGTGGCTGTGTCGAGGTCGCCCGTGGGCTCGTCGAGTAGAACCAGCGTCGGCTCGTTTATGAGCGCGCGGGCGATTGCCACGCGCTGCTGCTCGCCGCCGGAAAGCTCGGAGGGCTTGTGGTCGGCGCGGTCCTTCAGGCCGACGCGCTCCAGCAGCAGCATGGACTTCTCGCGCCTCTTGCGGGGCCTTGCGCCCTGGAACTGCATGGGAATCTCGACGTTCTCGCGCGCGGTCAGCGTCGGGATGAGGTTGTAGAACTGGAAAACGAAGCCGATGCGGTCACGGCGCAGGTCCGCGAGCCTGTCGCCTGAGAGGCTCAACAGGTCTATGCCATCCACGTAGACGCTCCCGCGCGACGGGAAGTCAATGCCGCCTATGAGGTTGAGCAGCGTCGTCTTCCCGCACCCGGACGGGCCCGTAATGGCGACGAAATCGCCCTTTTCTATGGAAAGGTCGATTCCGCGCAGCGCCGCGACAGCCGCCGGCCCAAGCACATAGCTCTTGTGGAGATTCTCGATTTCTACGGCTGTTTCAGGCATAACACTCTCCCTGTCATGTTCTTTATGTTACTACTTACACTTCCCGCGCGTCCGGGGTTTCGGAAAACATCCAATACCGGCATTTCACAGCGGGCAGTCGCAGTCTTTAATTTTGAGAATCCGAAGCTGCTCTTCGGGCGTATCAACGTATTCGGTCTGGCGCGATTTGCCGGTGGCGAGCTTCGGGTCGAGCGGGCTGTTGTGATTGAATCCGCGGTGCTTCATTTCCCTGACGAGCTTCCCGTGCCTGCTGTAAAGCGCCTTTAGCTTTCCGCGCCACCTGCGCGTCTCGGGATGGTTGGCATAACCTTTTTTATTCTGCGTGAGCGTGTTCCACAGCCCGTGCAGCTCGGCGTGCTCTGCCAGCAGGTGCCTGTCGCAGAGCCTTTCCGGCTCGATGTCCCAGATTCTCATTTTTCTCCGCCGCGTTCATCAAGCATCTTGCGCAGTACACCGAGCAGATAAAGGCGGCGCCTGCCATCGAGCATCCTGCCAAATTCAAGCTTCCGGTTTCCTTCGGCAGCTATCATCATTCCGGAACAGCCCGGTCCGTGCCATTTTGCATCCTGCTGGCGGAAGCCGGATATGTCAGACCATTTAAAGCTCTTTCTTCGGCCGAATGACCCGACTCCGACGAATAACCTGCCTGCATCCCCATCTACCTCAGCCATCACCTTGCCGCCAAGCATCATCAAAGCCAGAGCCCAGAAAATCCCCGATACGGCGAGAAGAAAAGCTGGAATGAGTATGATAAAGGGGTGGAATTCATTCCCATGCATCAAAAAAAGGACAGGCGTAATCAAGGCTCCTCCCGAAAACAGGATGAGGAAAAGAACAAGCCCGGCTGCACCGGGGGACTTTGTGCTCGCGCTTACTCTGAACCCGCCGGGAGTCCTTTCGAAGAGCGTCCCGTCCGGCGGATTTTCCAGGAAGTTTTTAACTTCCTCAGCCTCGATTATGTCGAGCAGGGGAAAGGCTTCCCCGCATCCCCTGCAGTGTGCGAGGTAAGTCTGCAGATTCACATTCTCAGGAAGAATCGTCTTGCCGCATTTGAGGCAGTGAAGTTCGGTCGTTTCAATGAAGGTCTTTCTGAACGGCAACCTGACGCCGCATTTACTGCAGCGCGCCGTATCACTGCCGGGGTCTGTGTCCTGCGGCCTGATAACGTTCCCGCATTTCGGGCACTGCATGTCCACGGGATTCTTCCTGTTATTTCTTGCGCTCTTTGAGCAGCTTGCGCAGGGCGTTGAGCATGTATGTTCGCCGCTCGTCGTTCAGCATGGAGCCGAACCGTATGTCTTTGTCAGCCTTGATAATGAGCCTCGTGCGCTGGTTTCCGTTGTCGCTCGATGACCACCTCTCTTCTTTTATCGCGGTAACGTCATGCCAGTCGAAGCGCTTGGTCAAACCCAGAGAGCCCAGTCCGGTGAAAAGCCTGGCGTAACCCCTCTCGACCTTCACGACGGTAATTCCCCAGATGGTCATGAGACTCATTATCCAGAGGAATATGCTGCCAAGCAGGAACGGAATGCCGAAGAGGCACAGGACAGGCTCGAACTTGCCTGTAATTATCTGGGAGCCGTAGATTCCCATCATGGAGCCGCCCGACCAGGCTATGGTGAAGGGAATCAGGAAGCAGCCCGCCTTCGAGCGCGTCCGCGCCCCGACGATGAATTCGTCCCTGTCCACCTGGTCGAACCAGGCGCCGGGAGGCGGGTCGTCCAGCTCGAAATCTGCCGGAACCTCGGGATGGACAAGTTCGGAGAGCTTGAAAGCCTCGCCGCACTTTCTGCAGAACGCGGTGTCAGCCCCGACGTTGACGTCTTTCGCGTCGATTTCCTTCCCGCATTTCGGACAGACCACTTCCATGGCCGTGCTAACCTTCCGTTTCGTGCCAGGGCTTGCCGAGTTCGTCGGTGAACTCATGCGCATGCTCGGGCTTCTTCGTGTAGAGGCTTACAAGGACCGTAGCGGCGAGCGCGCAGAAGAAGCCGGGGAAAAGCTCGTAAAGCTCGAACCCCGTGGCATCTTTCAGCGCGCCGAGCAGCCAGAGCTTCCACAGCAGCGTCATTCCGAAGCCTGTGAGCATGCCGGCAAGCACGCCCGCTTTGGTCAGGCCCTTCCAGTAGACAGAGAGGATAAGCGGCGGGCCGAACGCCGAACCGAGGCCAGCCCACGCGAAGAGCACGAACCAGAATATGACAGGCACCTGCATGAGTGCAATGACCGTAGCCGCGACGCCCACGATGATTACCGTGACGCGGCTCAACATCAGGAGTTTCTTGTCGCTCACGTGCCTGTCGAGCGTTTTCTCGTAAAAGTCGCGCGTGACGCACGAGGCTGCCACGAGAAGCTGCGAGTCGGCCGTAGAGCGTATGGCCGAGATGACGGCGGCGAGAATCAGACCCGCAAGGGCGGGATGCAGGAACGCCTCAGCCGCGCTGAGGATGCTTTCCTCGGGATCGGCAATATCGGGGAAAAGCACGCGCGCACACATGCCCATCGTTATCGCGCCCCAGAAAGCAAGCACACCCCAGGTCATCGCGACGACCTTGCCGCGGGCGATTTCCTTCGGCCCCTTGGCAGCCATATAGCGGTTGACTATATACGGCACGCCCGGATAGCCGAGCCCTATCCCGAGCATTCCCAGCAGGAACCCCAGGAACGTGAGGCCCGCCATGCCTCCCATTGTCGAGACAAGGTCTTCGCCTCCAGTCAGTGTTTTCTTGCCATCGAAAGAGATTTCGCAGACACTCTTGCAGGAGAGCGTATCTCCCGACTTCATCTCGAGAATCGTCTCACCCCGGGGCATTGACTGTCCATTGATGTACATGCCAGGACCAGTCAAGGCGGTGGAATTATTGCCGAGAATCACCGAGATGTCGGTGCCATCTCTCTCGGGTGTCGTATCTGATGCAGCTCTAAGGTACCAGCCTTCTTCCGGTTTTTCTTTCAGGCGCACGACTTCGTTGCCGCGCAGCGCGTAGACATGTCCTTCCTGCACGCGCAGCACCTTCCACTCGTCGCCGACGTAGCCCCTGAACGTGGCGTAGGTGAGGGCTGGCTGCTGCTGGAGCCTGTTGAACAGCTCGCCCGGGCCACCAATATGCACGATTGCCATGATAGGGACCGCGATAAGCGCGCCAACCATGAGCAGACCCTGCACGAGGTCAGTCCAGGAGTCGCCGCGAATGCCGCCGGCCGTGACGTAGGCGATGGTCACGGCTGCGCCGAGAAGCACGCCCCACTCGTACCTTATCCCGAGAAGCCCGCGGAACGCCTTGCCCGCTGCGCTCATCTGCGCTGCGGCATAGACGAACATGAAGACGAGTATGATAATAAGCGCGACCAGCCGCACTATCCGGGTCCGGTCCTCTATGCGGCTTTCGAGGTAGTCCGGCACTGTAATCGAGTCGAATTTGGCGGTGTAGCGGCGGATTCGCAGCGCGTAGAAGTACCAGTTGAAGAAAAACCCGCTCAGGCACCCGATGGCAATCCAGATTGCCGAGAGGCCCAGCGCGTAGCCCATGCCGACCGCGCCTAGCACCAGCCAGCCGCTCTCGGAGTTCGCAACCGAGGATATGCTCGTGACCCAGGCTCCCAGCCCCCGGTCGGCCAGGAAGTAGCCTTCGACATCCTTGCTGAACTTGGCTGCGTAGAATCCGATAATCAGCACGACTATCATGTACGCGACGAATACGCCTATAAGCATTTCCAGCCCCTCCCGACAGGCTATGAGCTACCGGCTTCCCGACTTGCGGCTCTCGATAACGAACCACGTGAAAACGAACGCGAGCATCGCTATCGGAAACGCCACGTAGAAAATCCAGAAATCCAGGCCGACGTGTTTCAATATTCCCCCTCCCTCGATATATCTGAGAGTTGACAGCAAGATGACAATATAGCACATGTTCGACCGAATCGCCAGTGCCTGTTCGGCGAATATTGCATAAACGTGTGCGCACGATGTTGCAGAAATGGAAGGAATTCAATACAATCAGGTCGATGTCCGACATGGTTTGCATAAGGTCGTTCTGGACGAGGGCGCAGGCCGACTTCGCCGCGAGCATGCTTGAATCGGCGGGAATACAATCACTTGTCCAGGCGGATGACCTCGGGAGCTGGATTCCGATTCAGTTCGGCAAGTCGGCGGTTCGCCTATTCGTTTCCGAGTCCAATGCCGAAGAAGCGAAACGCATATTGAATGAAGAGATGGTAGAATACTGGAGACCGGAGTCAGGAGGAAAACACTGGACAGTCACCGGTCTGAAGTTCTACCTTGTGTTTTTTATCGGTGTGCCTCTACTGATAACGATAATCATGTTATTACTGCTTATTATCAGGGGCTGTCAATAGCAGAAGTCCATGCGGATTTCCTGAACCCTCGCACTCTCCATTCGTTATACTCATATAGTCGAACAGACCGGAGGTGAAGATGAAACGCTGGATGGCTTTCCTGTTTGCCCTGTTTGCAGTTACTGTTGTTTACTCCCAGGAAGGCGAGGCGCCCGGGAAGCCGGCTGAAATCAAGGCCGCCGTCGCCACGAAGTACGGTCCGATTGTCGGCGAGTCGAAGGATGGCGTTCACGTTTTCAGGGGAGTGCCGTACGCGGCGCCGCCAGTGGGCGAGCTGCGTTGGAAGCCACCCCACCCCCCAAAGCCGTGGGAAGAGCCGCTCGAATGCAAGAAATACGCCCCGTCCTGCCCCCAGTACAAGGACCAGATAACGCGCGGCCTCGGGAAGATGGACGAGAACTGCCTGTACCTCAACATCTGGACGCCCGCAAAGACTCAAGAAGACAAGCTCCCCGTCATGTTCTGGATACACGGCGGAGGGTTCCTAATAGGCTCCGGCTCGCTGCCGCCTTACGAGGGCCAGAATCTCGCGAAGCAGGGCGGGGTGGTCGTCGTTACGATAAACTACAGGCTGGGCAAGTACGGCTTCCTCGCTCACCCCGAGCTTACTAAGGAATCACCGAAGAAAGCCTCCGGCAACTACGGGCTTATGGACCAGGCCTTCGCATTGAAATGGGTGAAGGAGAACATAGCGAAGTTCGGCGGCGACCCGGGCTGCGTGACGATTTTCGGCGAGTCGGCCGGTGGCGTCAGCGTCTGCGCGCTGCTCGCCTCGCCGCTTGCGAAGGGCCTGTTTCAGCGCGCCATAGCCGAGAGCGGCGGCGCTTCGCCCCGGCTGCCGCTTCTGAGCAAGAGTAGGGAGCAGCAGCCCTCCGCTGAGTCCAAGGGGGTCGAATTCGCCCGTAAGCTCGGCGTGAAGAAAACCGAAGGCGCGCTCGCCGAGATGCGCAAGAAGTCATGGAAAGAGATTCTCGAAGCCGATACCGACCGGATTACGCTGCCCGGCTCGACTATCCCGCTGTGCATTGATGGGTACGTGCTGCCCGGCAGCCCGCTCGAATTAATCAGATCCGGCAAGGGCGCGAAAGTCCCGTTTGTTACAGGCACCAACAAGGACGAAGGCACCATATTCACCGCGAGGGTCAAGATAGACACGCTCGGGAAGCTCAAAGCGGGGCTCTGGCTGCTCATGGGTGATAAAACCAACGAGGCGCTAAAGCTCTACGGCGTCAAGGACGACGCCACGGCGAAGAAAGCCTTTGGCGAGATAATGGGCGACGGCTTCGTCGTTTCGGCACGGCGCAGCGCCCGCGCCCACGCCGGCGCAGGCAACAAGACTTATCTCTATCACTTCACGCGGTCGCTGCCCTGGGCTGACAGGATGGGCATAGGGTGCTTCCACGGATTCGAGATTGCCTACGTGTTCGCAAATATGCCTGCCGCGACTGGCTTCAGGAGGGCTGACCGGGAGCTGTCCGGGAAGATGATGGGATACTGGACGCGCTTCGCGGAAACTGGCGACCCGAACGCCGAGGGCGAGGTCAAGTGGCCGCTCTACACAGAGAAGGAAGACAAGCACCTCGTTTTCGACACGACCATCAAGGTTGACAAGAATCTGCGCAAGAAATACTGCGATTTCTTCGACTCCATCCAGAAGCTCGACGAAGCGCAGGAAGAACCCGCCGGGAACGAACAGCCTCCGGAAAAGGAAGAAACCCCCGACAAATAGAGCACAAGGAATTTGGGGACATGTACTTGTTACGTGTCCCCAAATTCCCTACATCCTTGCTTTTCTCCACACATTGTGTTATAATACAGGCATGAGACCGATACTCTGCATCCTGACAATCCTCCTGCTCCTGCCCGCATGCGGGAAGATGGAGAAGGAAGCTAATAAAGCCGAGACTCCCACAGCGCAGCTTCTGGATGAACTCTGGACTGCTTCCGTGCGCGAGCGCAAGTGCGACATGGAGAACGTGAAGAAGCTCCTCGAGGCGGGCGCTGACCCGAATGCGAAGGGCTGGGCCGACAGAAAGCCGCTGTACTGGGCTGTGTGCGAAGACAATCTGGAGCTTGTGAAGATGCTGATTGAGGCGGGCGCGGATGTGAATGCGGAGGTCTCGATTGACTTCCAGGGCGCTGACAAGCCGCTGCATCTCGCGGCCGGGCACGGGAACCTGCTTGTTATCAAGCTGCTGCTTGAGAAGGGCGCGGAGATTAACGCGAGGAATTTTTTCGGCCACACCGTCGCGCACAAGGCGGCCATGGGCGGAAGTCTGGATGCGCTCAAGCTGCTTATTTCGAAGGGCGCCGAATGGAATTCGAGTGACAACGGTGGCGAAGTGCCTCTTCACGATGCAGCAGGGGAGGGCAACCTGATGATTGTCAGGTTCCTGCTCGAAAAGGGAATACCACCGGACGTAAGGGATTCCGACGGGAAGACGTCTCTGTATATGGCGGCGCGCTGGGGACATCTGGAGGTCGTGAAGCTTCTTCTCGAACGTGGGGCTGGCATCCACACCGCAGATAACGAAGGCAACACGGCGCTTCACATCGCTGCATACATGGGCAAGCTGAAAATTGTCGAATACCTGCTGGACAGGGGCGCCAAGCCGAACGTGAAGAACACGGATGGAGAAACGCCTCTTCACAGAGTCGCAGTTACTCGCGAGTATGAAGATGATTACAGGAAAGTGGTGAAACTGCTTCTTGGCAAGGGCGCAGAGGTGAATGCAAAGGACAACGACGGTGAGACACCTCTTCACGAGGCGATTTGGGCAATGAACGGCGCGACAATCGATATTCTCATTGCAGCGGGCGCGGATGTGAATGCCGCGAACAACTCCGGTTATACCCCTCTTGACAAGGTGCTTCCAAGCGGCTGCGGGGAGATAGTGCTTGCCATTCAGAGCCTTGGCGGCAGGGCCACAAAGACAGTTCCGAAGAACCTGTTTGAGGCTGCCTTCTACGGCAACGCAGCCAAAGTGAGAGAATTCCTCGCCGCGGGAGCGGACGTAAACGCCAAATGTCATGCTGATAAGGAAGACGGTTCCGGGGTGCATTACACAAAGGAGACCGCTCTGCACCTGGCTGCAATGGGCGGATACGCCGACATAGTGAGAATCCTGATTGACGGCGGCGCCGACGTGGATGAAGTTGACAGCTATGAACAAACACCGCTGCACTACGCCGCGAGCACAAGCCACATGGAAGCTGCTCGCCTTCTCATTACCGCCAGAGCGCTCATCAACGTCAAGGATGAATATGGCGAGACACCCCTTGATGTCGCGAAGACCGAAGAGATGAAGGAGTTGCTGCTGAGCCACGGCGCCGTTTCGGGAAAAGACCTCAAAGAAAGCAAAGAAGAATAGCCTACGCTGCTGATTCGAGATGCTCGAAAAGGCGGTGGAGGCCTTCGGTGCGGTGGGGTTCGGGCACGGTGAAGCAGAGGCGGAACCAGCCCGGCTCGCTGCAGTGGAACGCGTAGCCCGGCGAGATGCTCACCCGGCATTCCTCGAAAACCTTCACGAAGAATTCCCGCTCGCCCTCGAACGTATCCGAAGGCAGAAAGCGCCGCAAATCCAGCCACAGGACTATCCCGCCCTCCACAGGCAGGAACTGGACCGAATGCTCCGTTAACAGGCCGGTCACGTGCCTGTGGCTCTCGACAAGCCGCTCGCGCATTGTCCCGAAGAAGCTCTGAAGGCGCGGGTGGCGAAGGAGGTTGGTTAGCGTGCGCTGCGTCTGCGCCGAGACAGTGTGGAAGTAGGCGCTGTCCCGCGCGGCAGTAAGGATTTCCTCGTTCTCAGTGTGCAGCACGCCGATTTTCCAGCCCGAAATGCCAAAGTCCTTTGCGAACCCGTAAACGACGTGGACAAGCGGGTTCTCAAGGCTCAAGCCCGAGAAGAACGACACGCCGGGCATGAGCGATTCGGCATATATCTCGTCGAGAATGACGTGCAGGTTGTACTTATCGGCAAAGCCGACCGCTTCCCGGATGAGTTTTTCGCTGTAGACCTGTCCCAGTGGGTTCTGCGGCGAGTTCAGCAGGAGCGCTTTGACGGCAGTTCCTTCCGAAACGGCGGATTCGTGCGCCTTCTCCAGATTCTTAATTATCAGCTTGAAGTCCGGGCTCTGCGAAGGGACAGGCACGAGTTTCGCCTCGGAGCGTAGCGCGAGGTCGTGGTCGAAGCCTACATAATAGGGCGTGGGTATGAGAATCCCGTCGCCCGCGTCGCAGAGTGCGAAAGACAGGATTTCGAGAATGGCCGAAGCGCCGCTGGCGACGACTATGCTGTGCGAGGAGAGAGTACGCCCCGCAAGTCTGCTTAAGGATTCCGCGACAGCCTTGCGGAAGAAGCGGGCGCCGTGTAGCTGGTTGTAGTGCGTGTCGCTTTCGTGGATTTCCTGGCACTCAGTCATTATTGGCGCCAGCAGGTCGAAGACCAGCTTGTTCTCCGCCGTGCCGAAGTTGACGTAGCCGCCGGGATTCTCATCGGGGTCGAACTGGTCTTTCATGCAGGTGAAATGCGCATTCACGAGGAAGGCGTCATGCTCCGACCACTGCCGTGCGCGGCGTGAAATCATTCCGGCCCTCCTCGAAGCGAGCCGGGATTCACGCCGAGCCCCAGTGACGCATCGAGCACGGACCCGCGCAACACGCGCGCCGCGTCCGTGCAGAGCCAGACTGCCAGTTTCGCTATTTCCGCCGGGTCGATGAGCCGTCCGCCGGGCAGCGATTCTATGAGCTTCTTGCGGGCATCTTCATCGAGAGCTTTCAGCGTGCTTGCCTCGAACATGGGCGTCTCTGTCGCGCCGGGGCAGATTGTGAAGACGTCTATCGGCTTGTGGCTCAGGCGCGCCTGCAAATGCCGGCCGAGGTAGGCGACTGCAGCCTTGCTCATGCCGTCTGCAATGTGAAAAGTCGGAAACTGCGTCACCCCGCCACCGACCGAGCTTACGAGAATGACCTTGCCGAACCCGCGCTCCTCCATTCCCGGCAGCAAATCCCTCGCCAGCCAGAGCGCGCCGACCGCGTTCACCATCATGAGTGCAGCATCCTGCTCGTGGATGTCGTCCGACACTTTCTCGACGGTCTTCGAGCCGAGCCCTGCGTTGTTCACGAGAATGTCCACCGGGCCGGGCAGCCCGTCCAGCAGCTTCCGGTGGCTTTCCATGTTGCCCAGTTCGAGATGGAACGCTTTCAGGTTCTTCTCATTAAGTTCCTTGAGTATCTTCTCGGCCCGGTCTTTTCCCGTGTTATACGTGAACCAGACCGCGTAGCCTTCGGTGCTGAAAGCCCTGACCATCGCGCTGCCGATTCCGCTGGAACCGCCGGTAATGAGAACTGTCTTCATGGGAAATCTACCTCTCGCGTTGGAGTTCAGCGGCTATTCTTGGGCCTGGAGCTCTTGTTGTCAACACATTCCGCGAGCGGCAGGCGGTTTCTGCTTAAACAGTGTTCCCCGTTGGGTTAGAATTGCAGCTCTACCCGCAACCGAAGGAGAGAGAACCATGTCAAAGACAAGACTTGCTGTTATTGCCCTTGCGGCGCTCGTCATGTGCCTGTGCGGCTCGAACGCACAGGGCGCGCCCCGGCCCGACTACGGCAAGGTCGAGCTTATCCGCGACACGTGGGGCATTCCGCACGTGTTCGCCGAGACCGACGAGGGCGCGATGTACGGGCTGGGCTGGGCGACCGCCGAGGACAGGGCCTTCCAGATGTGCCTCAAGCGAAGGCTCATGCAGGGCAGGCTCGCCGAGACTATCGGAATCGTCCCGAAGAAGAACAGGAAGAAGGGCACCACCCTCGACAGCGACAGGATGATGCGCTCGTTCGGATTCTACAGGGCGGCGCAGGCTGTTGCGAAGAACCTCGACGAAGACTCGAAGTCATTGCTGCAGGCGTACTGCGACGGCGTGAACGATTTTCTCTCGAAGCACCCGGACAAGCTCTCCTACCTCTTCAAGAAGTTCGAGTTCAAGCCGGAGCCGTGGACGCCCGCCGACTGCGTCGTCATCTGGTGGCACATGGGCCAGTTCTTCGGGACCGACGGGACGAGGGACTATATGGCGTATCGCAACGAGGTAGGCGGTGCGGCTCGGCGCTTCGCGCAGCCGGACATAAAGCCCGACGATGCTGCCGCAGTGGTCAAGCGCGGCGATGTGAGCGACGAATGGGTGAAGAAGCTTGGGCAGTTTCTCAAGGACAACGGGTTTTCGGGTGAGGACTCCTCGAAGAAGAATGTCCTTCCGGAAGGACCGAAATTCAGCCATGCATGGGTCGCTGGCAAATCGAAAACCACGACGAAATCTACCGTCCTGTGCAGCGACCCGCAGACGCCCGTGACGAACCCCTCGCTCTTCTACGAATATCACATCAAGGGAAAGACGTTCAACGCGCGCGGAATCGGCGTGCCGGGCAGCCCGGCAATCCTCATCGGCTGGACCGAGAACGTGGCGTGGGGCATGACGGCGCTGGGCGCGGACCAGGCCGACCTTTTCAGGCTCAAAACGGATGGCGAGCATCCCGGCAAGTACTTCCTGGACGGCAAGTGGCGGGACTTCGAGTTCAGGAAAGAAACCATCAAGGTCAGGGGCGGCAGGGCGGTCAAGCTCACCGTGCGCGAGACACATTTCGGCCCCGTCATGACAGCCTGGGCCTTCATGGGTCAGAACGAGGGCGAAGTTGCCCTCAAGCGTATTCCGGTGTGCGAGACCGACAGGGAGACTATCCAGGGCGCAGTGGCGATGATGCGAGCGAAGAACGCGGCCGAATTCAACAAGGCGCTCGAAGGCTGGCGATTTCCCAGCGCAAACGTCATCTTCGGCGACAAGGAAGGCAACATAGGATACTCGGCAATCGGGGCGATTCCGCTTCGAAGCCCGCACTCGTCCAGCAGCGGGAATATGGCCCACGACGGCAGCGATACCAAGTATGACTGGAAAGGCATAGTACCACACGAACTCATGCCACAGGTCTACAATCCGAAACGTGGCTACTTAGTAAGCGGCAACCACCGCCCCATCGAGAGCTTCTATCCCATTCCGATCGGCATAAGCACCGGCTCGCTGGGCGACACAATGCGCTCCTGGCGGCTGCGCGAGCGTCTCACGGCGAAGGAGGTTTTCAAGCCGGAAGAAGTGCTGGACATACACTTCGATTCCGTCTGCCCGGCGAGACGCGAGATTGTGAGGGCAGGGCTACACCTGCGCGACGTGCTCGAGGCCGAGCTCTCGCCGAACGCGGTGAAAGCGCTGAATTTCCTCGGGCCGTGGTACAAGGCCGGCGCATCCAGCGACCTGACGGCAAAAGGGGCGCCGCTCGCCATGCACCTGACGATAATGTTCCGTTTCACGACGACGAAGCTTACCCTCAAATACGGCGGAGGCGGCTCCGGCCTGTGCTACTGGCTCAAGTCGCTCGCCGCGCGGCTGGATAAGCACCCGAAGGCGCAGCTGGACAAGGATGAGGTCGAGTTTGTGGACAACGCGCTTTCGAGCGCGTGGGAGACGGCAAACAAATACTACGATGCCGACACGACGAAATGGTGCGAAAAAGCCCGGGCCCAGGTCACGAAGCGCGTGCTTGGCTTCTTCGAGAGCCTTGACGGTTTTCCGTCGCTTGACAAGGAGCAAGATTTCGCATTCCCGCCGCTGACCTGCCTAGACGGCCACACAATCAAGTCGCAGGCCGCACAGAGCTATACGCAGTACGTGCCGATGCACGATGTGGATTCCGCGAAGAGCATTCTGCCAATCGGCCAGTCCGAGCTGAAAGACTCCAAGATGCGCTGGAAGACCTACGAGATGTGGGGCAAGGGCGAGCTTCACCCCGCGCCGCTTTCGAGAAAGGCCGTCGAGAAAATCAAGCTGAGCTCGAAGACGCTCCTTTCCGGCAAGGAAAACGATTAAGAGAAGGACTCCGGTGAAACTGAAGGTTCGATTACTGCTGGCGTTCGTCGTGCTCCTCTGCGCGGTTGCGTCCGCGCAGGACGAGCAGCAGAAGAAGATAAAGCAGCTCATTGACAGGCTCGGCGGGAAGGACTCCGAAGAGGCCGTGGACGAACTGGTGAAGACAGGCAAGCCGGCGGTGGAGCCTCTGCTGAAAGCTTACGAAGAGGGCGTCTGGGGCCGCTGGGACATGGCGGAGGCACTCGGCAGGATAGGCGACAAGCGGGCTGTCGGGCCGCTCATCGAGGCGCTTGGGGACTACTCGCCCGCCGCAAGGGAAGCGGCAGCCAGGGCGCTTCGCCTGATTGGTGACAAGAGGGCAATCAAGCCTCTTGCTGCGATAGCGGGGGACAGCAGCAAAGATGTGCGCTCGGAGGTCGGCTGGGCGCTCATGGAGTTCGGCAAGGACGCGGTCGAGCCGCTTCTTGCCCTGCTCAAGAGCGCGAATTCTCTGGCCCGCGCGTGCGCGGCGGACGCGCTCGGCGGCATCGACGATGAGCGTGCGTTCAAGCCGCTTGTGGAGCTGCTTGCCGACAGCGATGAGGATGTCCGCTATGAGGCAATGCATGCCCTTGGCCAACGGGGCAGGAAGAAGGCCGTCGAGGTGCTCCTGACCGCGCTCAAGGATACGCGCGAGCTTGTTCGCGAAGGGGCCGCCGATGCGCTGGGTCATGCCGGGGATAAATCTGCCGTTGTGCCGCTTATCGAGCTGCTGGAGGATAGGAACGGCAGGGTGCGTGCATCTGCGGCGCACTCGCTCGGCCTGATTGGCGACAAGAGCGCCGCGGAACATCTCACTGCGCTGCTGAAAGACGGGGAACACGGGGTCCGCTCTGCTGCGGTCGGGGCACTCGGCACTATCGGCGGAAGCAAGGCTGTCGAGCCGCTTATCCAGGCTCTCACCGATTCGCACGAACGAGTTCGCGAGCAGGCTGCCAGCGCTCTGGGGGAAATAGGCGACAAGAAGGCCGTGCCTGCGCTGATTCGGGCGCTCGAAGACAAGAGCTGGCACGTCCGCGGCAGAGCGGTGGTCGCGCTTGGCAAGATAGGCGACGGGTCGGCCATCGTGGTACTCGGCAAAGCCCTTAACGACGAGGAGAGCATTGTCCGGGGGTACGTAGTCAAGGCGCTGGGCAAGATAGGCGGCAAGGCTGCCGTCGAGTTGTTGACAAAGGCTCTCGGGGATAAGGACACCTTCGTAAAGAGCGATGCCGTCGATGCGCTTGCCCGGCTGGGCGGCGCGAATGCTGTCAAAGCAGTCATTGCGATGCTCAACGACACGGAGAGCATTGTGCGCGAGCACGCCGCCGAGGCATTGGGAGACCTGGGCGACAGGCAGGCGCTCGAGCCGCTCAGGAAACTCTGGAAGGAAGAGAAAGACCTGGAGGTCCGGCTGTACACCGCCTATGCACTTGCCAGGCTCGGCGAGGACAAGGAAGCGCTTGACTTCCTCATCGCTGGGCTCAGGGAGAAGGAAGACAAGAGGTATCACTTACGAGGCAGTATTGCGAAGCTGCTTGGCAAGGTGGGCGGCGAGCAGGCTGTGAAGGCTCTGATAGAGGCGCTCGGGCACAGGGACTGGAGTGTTCTTCAGGCTGTGATAGGAGCCCTTGCGGCGATTGGTGATAAGAGTGCCATAGGGCCTCTCATCGAAACGCTTAAGCGTGATGACAGCTTCGTACAAAGCGCTGCGGCAGCGGCGCTCAGGAAGCTGACGGGGCAGGATTTCGGTAAGAGCTGCGAGAAGTGGCAGGAATGGTACGAGAAGCAGGAAAAAAAGTGACTTGCCCGGCGGCACGCTGTCCCGGGCCTCGCATTTGGCAGGGAGAAAACAGGTGAATCGTATTCTAATGATAGGTGGGTGCGTGCTGCTGCTTACGGCGGCGCTGCTGGCCGAGACAGTGCATCTGAAGGGCGGCGATGTCGTCAGCGGACGAATCGTCAGGGAGAGCTCCGAAGTGGTCGTGCTCGAAACTCCCTACGGCGTGCTGGAGTTCCCGCGCGGCCGCATTGCGAGAATCGAGCGCGCGGTGCCCGTGAAGGTAAGGCTCAAGAACGGCAACATCCTCTCGGGCAGGCTCACGGCGGAGGACAAGGATACGGTAGAGCTCGAAACGCCATACGGCACGCTGCGCATACCGCGCTCCGACCTGGCCGGAATCGAGCGTACCGGCGGGGCAGGGCACAAGCTCAAGGTGCTCTGGAAGTTCAAGACGAAATCGCCATCCTACGGCTCCGCTGCGACTGCGGACATAGACGGCGACGGCAAGCTCGAAATAGTCTTCGGCACCTACTTCAACGACAGCCATCTTTACGCGCTGAACGCCGAGGATGGCTCCCTTCTCTGGAAGGCGAAGAGCGGGGGCGGGCCTATAGATGCTTCGGTCGCGATTGCAGACATGACGGGGGACGGGAAGCTGGAGGTCATCTTCGCCGATTCGGCAAACGGGCTCATTAGCTGCCTTCGAGGCAAGGATGGCTCGGCGCTGTGGACGCACAAGAGCCAGAGCGGGACGGACTCGCCGCCTGCGGTAGCCGACGTTGACGGCGACGGCAAGCCGGAGCTTATCTACGGGACAATGTGGATGCGGGGGCAGGGCGGGTGGCTCAACGTCCTCAACGGCGAGGATGGCACGAAAGTCTGGGACTTCCAGATTGAGAAGGGGTGCATACAGTCGGAGCCGGTGATTATCGACCTCGATGGCGATGGCACGCTCGATGTCATCTTCACGGTCTGGCGCGGGGATGACTGCGTATACGCCCTGAACGGCAGGACCGGCAAGCTTATCTGGAAGCTCAAGACGGGCGGGTCGATGTATCACGGCGTCGCGGCCGGCGACCTGGATAACGACGGAAAAGCGGAGATTGTTACCTGCTCCACGGATGGCAGCCTCTACGTCCTGGACGCCATGACAGGCCAGGTGAAGTGGAAGAAGAAGTTCACGAGGCACTGGGCATTCGCGCCTGTCTCGCTGGGCGACCTCGACGGCGATGGGAAGATGGAAATCGTCGTCGCCGTGCGCGGGATATGGGTCTTCCGGCACGACGGGAAGGAAATCTGGAAAAAGGACCTGTCCTGCACGGTGGCGCGCGGGGCTGCGCTCGCCGACCTTGACGGTGACGGGAAGATGGAAATCGTATTCGGCACGGGCGACAGGAATCTGCGCGTGTGGCGCGGGACGGACGGCGCCGAGCTTGCATCCTTCGACGCGACCTGCGGCAAGCACCAATACGAGAGAATCGACCACGCGCCCGTGATAGCCGACTTCGACGGCGATGGCGCAAGCGACATCTTCTTCGTCGCCGGCAAGGGCACCTCGGACAAGTCGAGGCCGGAGAACTACGGCTGCGCTTACGTCCTGACTTTCGGCAAGGGCAAGGGCGAGTGGAAGACTTTCCGCCACGACAACCGCAGGAGCGGCTGCGCTGCGGGGCTGTCTAGGAAGAAGTAAACTCCAGAAATTTTCGCCAAATCGCAGATTGTTATTGCAAACCTGAGAAAATCAGTTATATATGCTACAGGTTGTGGACGAGGGCAGATAAAACCCTCACCAGTAGTAGGGCTGTTGAGTAAGAAGGAGGAGAGATATGCCCTGCAAGAAGAGCGCGAAGAAGACGGCCGGCTGTAAGGCCAAGAAGAAACCCGCCAAGAAGAAAAAGAAGTAGCTGACAAAGAAAGCCGGGCCGCGAATCTCCACGACCCGGCTTTTACTATGCGCCGGGTCGGGTTCCAGAAGCACTGCTCAGCGATAAACGCTTGAATTTTCTTATCAGAGGGACAAGCAGGGTGAGTGTAAGCAGGAAGGTAAGCACGTCGGCGAGAGGGAATGCGAACCACACGCCGTCAAGCTGCATGTATCGCGGCAGTATAAATACGAGCGGAATCAGGAACAGGGCGGCTCTCGATATGGCGGTTATGAACGACCGGACGGCTTTCCCGGTTGACTGGAAGGTCAGCGAGCCGACCATTATGAAGCCTATCAGGTACATTGCCAGTGTTATGCGCCGTGCAGCATGCGAGCCCAGCTCGATGAGCCGGTCGTCGGCGGTGAAGATGCCGATGAGGGATTCCGTGGCGAAATAAAGCACCACGAACACCAGGATACAGCAGGTCGTCGCCGCAGCCATGGCCAGCTTTATGGTCTTGAGCGCCCGGTCGTAGCGTTTTGCCCCGTAGTTGAAACCGAGTATAGGCTGGAGCCCCTGCCCGATGACAATGCCCGGCATTATGGCAAACATCATCAGGCGGTTGACGATGCCGAACGCGGATACCGCGTAATCCCCGCCGTAGGCGACGAGCGTTCTGTTAACGAATACGGCGGACAGGCTGGTGGTCAGCGTCCTCGCAAACGATGCGACGCCTATGGCGAGAACTGCTTTCAATATGTCCAGCCGGAGGAGCAGCTTCTTCAGGTGGATTTTGAGGAAGCTTTTCCTGAAGAGATAGTAGCTCAAGAAGTATGTGACGGAGACTATCTGCGATATCACGGTGGCCAGCGCCGCACCCGTTATGCCCATATCGAGAGATATGATGAACACGGCATCGAGTATTATGTTCAGTACGGCCCCGACTATCATGCCCGTCATGGCGACGCGCGCGTTTCCCTCTGCTCTCACCAGTGCGCTGAGCGCCATTGCAAGAGTGGGGAAAGCCATGCCTGCAACGATAATCGTCATATAGTCTCTCGCATAAGGGAGTATGGTCTCCGATGAGCCCATGAGCCTGAGCCAGAAGTCGGTGTTTGCCAGTCCGGCCGCCGTTATCATGAGAGACAGCACGACGTTTAGCGTTATGGCATTACCCAGCGTGTGCTCCGCCCTGGAAATGTTGCGGGCTCCTATCAGCCGCGAGACCACCGATGCCCCGCCCATCCCCGTCATCTGGCCTATGCCCAGCGACAGCATCTGAAGCGGGAAGACGATGGAAAGGCCTGCAATGCCGAGAGCGCCGACGTAGTGACCAATGAAAATCGTGTCCACCACGTTGTACAGCGTCATGACGGACATGCCGAAGAACGCGGGAAGAGACAGCTTCAGCAGCAGCAGGCCGATGCGGTCGTCATCAAGTACGCTTCGATTCTCCACGCCTCTGCTTCACCATTTCTTCGGGTTCCGGCGCGCCTCCGGCGCCGTGTGCAAGCTCTTTGGGGAATTCCGGCGTCGGGACAGCCGCAGCGTCCACATCCGCCGGAGCACGCAGGCGGATATCCATGCGAGGCATAGTAACATCGACCGGGTTACTTAGCAACAACTCAAAGATATGAGAGGGCGCAGCCGCGCCGGAATGGATTGCTTGACGCGAATATGTTGACGATGCGGGATTACAATTCTTGGTGCACTGTCCAAAGCGACAGGAATGAAAGACAAACCCCTCATCACGGGCTTGTGTGTTATTGTGGAGCTTACTTGCCGGCGTTTGCCTGAAAGACCCTGCGCAGGTTTTCTTCGAGCAGCTTCTTGTAGATTTCGTTGGAGTTCCTGGCCTTCCTGAGCCACTCGTCGAGCATCTTCTTTCCCTCTTTCTGGGTCGCGAGGGAATGGTCGAGGAGGAGGTTGAGAATCCTCTCGTTCTGCTGCAGCGCCATTGACAGCATGCCGGCGGTTCCGTCGATGACGGCCTTCATCACGTTGAACAGTTCCCTGTTGAACTCCATGCCTTCCACGCGACACCTCCGCTGCTACCGCGCAAATCCGGGAACGGATATGTTATTGCGCCGGGCCGCCCGCCGCAAGCACAAATTTCCCGCAAACCTGAGGTTTGAGGTGTGAAATGACACAGTCGCGCCACACGGGTTGGGTGTCAAACAGTGAATCAGGGTTCGAGCAGCGAATCGAGGTAGTCGCAGTATGGCTTGCGCAGGTTCGCGCCTGTCGTTATTGTCTCGTCGATTATCAGGTGCTGGTCTGAGACTTCATCATAAAGTGGCCATGCGAACGCGCCATCTCCGTTCGGGTCGCCCGTCCGGGCGAAGCGAGTCCAGTAGCCGCGCATGTCGGCTGAAATCTGCTCATCGACCGCAGTATAGCCGGTAGCGGGCTTCAGGTTGCCGAAGACGTAGACTATCTCGCACCCGTGAAACGCGCCTATGCCCAGCGTGTCCATCCACGACAGCGAACGCGTGAACTGGTACAGGTAACCCGGGTTCCCGGCTGCGACGTGGTAACGAAGCGTCCGGCGCGCGCCGGCCACGAACTGGTCGGTGAGTATTTCCTCGTAGGCCCGCTCGGCGTCGGCGTCCTCATCGACCTCGTAGAGCGCGAGCATCTCGTCCGCGACGGTCGTTCCATAAACCAGGATAAGCAGCAGCCTCAGTGCATTGATTGTGTTTACCGTGACCTTGGCCTTGAAAATCGAGCCTTCGTTCTCGTTCGTGCCTGTAATGAAAGGCACGCGCGCCTGCCCGCCCGCCTTGAACACGTTAAGCGGCGAGTCGGTCAGCACCTTGTCGTCAATGCAGACAGTCTTCATGAGCGTACCGCCGGGCAGGACCACGCTCGAATCGTCCGCTTCGAGGATTTCCTGCCAGGTCTTTGCGCGAAGCTGCGCCACGGCGCCTTCGACCTCGTAAATGCCGAAGTTCTCCGCGTACTGGATTCCGAGCGTTTCCTGCGATTCGAGCGCCGGGGTCGCATCTTTCAGGTATCGCAGTGTGGGTGGGGCGCCCCCGCTCTGGGCTATGGCGCGGTGGAAGAGCCCGCGCGCCATCGGCGAGGCCATGAGGATGCATACGCTCACGCTCCCGGCTGACTCGCCGAATATTGTCACATTGTTGGGGTTGCCGCCGAACTTCCTTATGTTCTTCTTCACCCACTGCAGCGCGAAGAGCTGGTCCTTGAGTCCGTAGTTGCCCGAAACGCTGTTCGGGTCCTCGTCGGAGAGTTCTGGATGCGCGAGGAATCCGAACACACCCAGCCTGTAGTTTATCGTCACGACGACGACATTGTTCTCAAGGGCGAGGCGCTCGCCGTCGTAATTCTCGTGCGTGCCGCACCCGAGAATGAAGCCGCCGCCGTGTATCCAGAACATGACGGGCAGCCTGTCGCTCTCGTACTGCGCCGGCGTCCAGACATTGAGGTAGAGGCAGTCCTCGTCCGTAGTGCCCGCCGTGGAGCCCAGCACGGAGTCTTCGTGCTGTGGGCAGGACGGGCCGAAGGAAGTGCAGTCTCTCGGGTCTGTCCAGGGCACGGGCGGCTGGGGCGGCTTCCACCGCAGGTCGCCCACTGGCGGCGCTGCGTAGGGGATGCCTTTGTAAGAACGCACGCCGCTGTTCTCTTCGCCCGTAACCGGCCCGGAGTCAGTCTCAATCGGGTCTTCGACTGCCACGCGCGGCGGCACGAACGGGTCCTTGCTGTCGCTGCAGGCCGAAGCAAGCAGTGCAGCGGCGCCGGCCAAAAGGACTGGAATAAAGCTTCTCAATTTGACCTCCCGGTTCGGTGATTGCCCTACATTATAGAAATAACGATTAATCCATGGTAGAGTTTCAATGGAATAAGCGGGAATTTGCGGGTTTTTCCACCTGATGTTTTCTTGCATTTTGTGCGCGCGGAAGCTATTTGTTTCTTTGAACGCGGCGGACGGTGTGTAAACACTTACAGCCCGGCGTTCGTAGAATCAGATGGGAACTCAAGGAGGCCTGTGCAATGCGCCTTGTGGCAATAGTGGTGAGTTTCGTGAGCCTCATGGCGGCCGGTGTCGCGCTCTTTCTCGTGACGGGGTTCGGGACCGCGAACGAGAAGACCGGCCCCGACAGCGCCATGCAGGACCGCATTTCCGGCCTGGAGAAGAAAATCGGCGAGCTGCAGCAGAGCGCCGACAGGCTGCGCACCGAGTCGGAGATGCTCGCGGAGAGAATCACTGCGGCGGAGATGTCCGCGGGGAGGGCGGCGCCTGCAGGACGGGATTCACTCTCCGGGGCAGGGGACGCTGCGGCGGGCGGCGCGGGTGCCAAAGGCGCGGACGCACCGGAGGGGGCCGCGCAGTCCGATGAAAAGGTCGCGCTGCGGAGGACGATTCGGGAAGAAATCAAGAATCTCGAAGAAGAGCGCAAGGAAGAGCAGAAAAGGGAATGGGAGGCCCAGAAGCCGGAAGACTGGGAGAAGGAAGAGTTCGGCTTCTACGCCCACATCGTGCACAACACCGGGCGCAAGCTGGACATGACCGCCGACCAGAAAAGGAAATACTACGCGATACTGAAGGGTCACCAGGACGATTCCTCGGGCCTCTGGGAGCAGTTGAAGAAGCAGTATCCGAAAGCCGACAACAAGGAGTTGAGCCAGCTCTACCGAGACCGCTCCAACGATATGCTCCAGGGCACGAGGCAGTTCGTCAGAGATATCCTGACCGCGCCCCAGCGCAAGAAATACGACGAGATGTGCAAGGAAAGCAACTGGTTCAAATAGGATGATGGGGACATGACCATAATTCCGCAAGGAATTATGGGTCGTGTCCCGTGGCAGATGACCGGAATTTGGGTACACGTAACGAGTACATGTCTCCAAATTCCTGCATATCCCCGAATTCCCGCACGGGGATTAGCCTTGAAACAGCATGCCGTGCTGCGATACCATGCGCTTGATTCAAACTTTCGAACACTATCTTCCGGAGGTGGAATAAAATGAAGGGTTCGGCGCTGATAGCCGGGATTCTGATAATGGTCGGGCTCATCGCTGGGGCTGCCCTCATTGCTTTCGTCGGCAAAGGAAACACGAAGGACCTCGAATCGAAGCTGCAGGCGGCGAGCAACTCGATTGATGCGGCGGCCGCGCGGCTCGGAGTTACGGAAAAGAAGCTTGCCGCGCTCGCCGAAAAGCAGGAATCGAACAGCCTGCTTATCGAGACGAACAGCGCCAGGCTGAACGAAATCTCACAGCGCATATCCCGCATCGAGGACATGAAAAAAGACGTCGCCCGGGCCGAGGTTCTTGGCGGCCAGCCTGGTATCCCGTCCGTCGATTCATCCCAACCGCTTGCGGATGCGCCGGAGGCCGTCGAGGCGCTCAAGGAGCAGGTGAAGAAGGAGCTGCAGGAAGAGCGTATGCTGAAGGAGCAGAAGGACCGCGAGCGCATGGCCCAGCAGGTCCAGCAAATGCAGACGAAGGAGTGGCGCAAGCAGATAGACGAGGAATTTCCCAAATTCGCGCAGAAAATCGGCCTCAATCCCACCCAGGAAATGGCCATAAAGGACATCGCGGAGAGCGCGTTCAAGCAGCTCATGGTGCTTCTGGAAGAGGCGATGAACCAGCCGCAGAGCGAGGTGGACTGGGCCGCGTTCCAGGAGAAGATGAAGGGCATCTACGCGGATGCCGAAGCGCAGATAGTGCCGCTCGTCAACGAGGAACAGGCGAAAGCGCTTCGCAAGTTCTTCGAGGTGCCGAAGTAAGCGCGCTCAGATAAGCCGCCTCGTCCTGAAGTTGACCTGGATTTTCTTGTCGCCGCGAAGTATCTCCAACCGAAACTCCCGCCCTTCCTGCAAGAACATCTTTCTCAGTCGCTCCAGCGTGAAACGCGACGCTTTTCGCCCGTTCATCGACGTTATGATGTCGCCCCTCTGGATTCCCACGACTGCGGCGGGCGAGCCTTCCACGACGGACATGACCTTGAACTTCCTGAAGTCCGGGCCTTCGGCTGTCAGGAACATGCCGCTCATGTCGTATTCGTATCGCCCGGGCCTGCGCGATGATGGTTCGAGAATGAGAGTCTTGTTGACGTAGTCAAAGATAACCCTGCAGCGTTTCAGCACCCCGCCGCCGATTATCCCGGCGAAGCTCGGGCTCGCCAGCACACCCGTTTTGTCGGTAGAGCAGACCACCACGGGCTCGCGCGTCACAAGCGGGCCGATTTTCAGGCTTTCCATGCGGCAGACATACCCCTTGCTCTCGCCGCCGACGCCTCCGCCGATTGTCGCGAGGAATTTATCTTTAAGTGATTCGAGCATCTTGTGCTTCGCGACGAAGGTGCTGTTCAGAAGCAGCGCCGTGCGCGCGCCCGTGTCTACGACGAAGTCGGCTTCGAGCGGCTCCCCGCCCGGCAGCGTTACCGCAGCTTTCACCGTCACAAGGCCGTTGAGGAACGTAATCGGAATCTTCACGCCGGGGCCGGCATACCGGTAGGTGCGCGCATCGTGGAACTGAACGATTTTTCCCGGGTAGTCTATTTCGAGCGTGTAGCGGCTGAAAAACGCGCCGCCGAGCGTTCCGTTGAGGTGCCGCCCCTCGAACTCGGACACGTGGCTAACATCGACCACGCTTACCGTTTGGTTTACGGCCTTTCGCCCGCCAGTCTCCAGCGTGACGCCGCTCGTCGTGCCGACCGTGGTGGTCACGCCCTCGCCGGCGCCGGAGCGCTGCTTTCGCTCGTTCTCGACCTTGAGCCCCATCTCTTTTGCGCGCGCCATGTCTATGAAGCTGACAGCCGGGTTTCCCGTATCGAGCACGAACCACAGCGGCTTGGCATCGTTCACGCGAACCTGCACCCACGGCTTGTTGCTCGCAAGCTCCATGTTTACCGGCGGCAGGTGATGGCAGAGCGGGCGCAGCTCGTCCCGGCAGTCGCACGGCGGCTGGCTCAAAGCCGGCATCGCCGCCAGCAGGATTGATATGCATGCTATAACAAGCCTTCGCATTGTCTCCTCCCTGTATTTAGTACGCTGATAGTAAGCAAACTGCGAAGTCGTTTCAACATCAGGTTGGAGTGGCACACCGGCGGCGCGGGCGTGTATAATCGCGATAGAGATACGAGCGACAATGAAAGGAACTCCCATGAGAATTTCAGGTACGATTCTGCTTGCAGCGTTGCTTGCGCTGTCGTGCTGCAGCCCGCCGGCGCCGAAGACGGGCAGTGACATCGGCAAGGATGCCGCAGACACGGTGTTCGTAAACGGCAACGTCATTACCATGGACCCGGAGCATCCCAAGGCGCAGGCCGTCGCGATCATAGGCGACAGAATCATCCTCGTCGGCACCAACGAAGAAGCCATGAACACCACGGACGAAGGCACGGAAGTAATCGACCTCGGCGGAAAGACAGTCGTGCCCGGCCTGATTGACGCCCACTGCCACGTTGCAAGCTACGGCGACAGCCTGCGCAAGCTCAACCTCGTCGGCACCGAGAGCCTCGAAGAGATAATCGCGCTTGTGAAAGAGAAGGTCAAGAAGAGCAAGCCGGGCGAGTGGATTGTCGGCAGGGGCTGGGACCAGAACGACTGGAAAAAGAAGCACTTTCCCACGAACGACGCTTTGAGCGCAATCAGCCCCGACAACCCCGTCTATCTCACGAGAATCTGCGGGCACGCCGCGTTCGTGAACAGGCTCGCGCTCAAGCTTGCCGGCGTCACGAAAGACACACTCGACCCGCCCGGCGGCAAGATACACAAAGACCCCGTGACAGGCGAGCCCACAGGCGTTCTCATAGACACGGCAAGTTCGCTCGTCTCGGGCGTCAGGCCCGGCATGACGCGCCGGGAGCTCAGGGAATGCATCGAGCTTGCGATAAATGAATGCCTGAAGGTGGGCCTCACCGGCGTTCATGACGCGGGCGTCAGCGCGACCGAGATAGCCATCTACAAGGAACTTGCGTCCGAAGGCAAGCTTAATCTGCGTGTCTATGCAA
Organism: uncultured Planctomycetota bacterium; assembly: GCA_964641955.1. GTDB lineage: Bacteria > Planctomycetota > SKW154 > SKW154 > DAOVDS01 > CAZXNM01. The sequence continues at coordinate 26,263 of CAZXNM010000019.1, read as the reverse complement.
TGGTGGATGGCGGCAGCGGGTACTGGCTCGCGAACAAGCCGGAAATCGGTGCTGCGGGCGGGTTCCTGACGGTGCGCAGCATCAAGCTGTTTTCGGACGGTGCGCTGGGCTCGCGCGGCGCCGCCCTGCTCGCGCCATACAGCGACAGCCCCGGCAACAGCGGCCTGCTGACTATGACCACGGACGCCATCTCAGCGGTTACTCAAAAAGCCCTCTGTGAGGGCTACCAGGTCTGCACGCACGCAATTGGCGACAGGGCGAACAGGGTCGTCCTCGACGGCTACGAGGCTGCGCTGAAGGCCGTCCCGGTAAAGGACCACAGGCTGCGGGTGGAGCACGCGCAGGTGCTCGCGCCGGAGGACATACCGAGGTTCGGCAAGCTCGGCATTATAGCCTCGATGCAGCCGACCCACTGCACTTCGGACATGTACTGGGCGGGCGACCGGCTGGGGGCCGAGAGGGTGAAGGGCGCTTACGTGTGGCGCTCGCTGCTGAAGACGGGCGCGAAAATCGCTTCCGGCTCGGATTTTCCGATAGAGTCGAACAACCCGCTGTGGGGGATTTACGCAGCCGTGACGAGGCAGGACCACAAGGGCTGGCCCGAGGGCGGGTGGTTCCCGCAGCAGCGTATGACGCGCGAGGAGGCGCTTCGGAGCTTCACGGTGGACGCCGCCTACGCTGCGTTCGAGGAGAAGCTGAAAGGCTCGCTGGCACCCGGCAGGCTGGCCGACATGACCGTGCTGTCGAAGGACATTATGAGCGTTCCTGCTGCCGAAATACTCGATACCCACGTGGAAATGACAATAATCGGCGGCAAGACAGTCTACAAATCCCCCGCCCCCGGCTCTGCGGGCAGCAGCAAATAAGCACGCTTGCGGCTATATGCGAATATGGTGCCATATTCGCATATACACGTCTTGGCTTGATGCTGCACCAGAAAGTCTATATTCGATAATTATACAACTATCGAATATAGTTACACTGGGCGTATTGTGCTGTCCAGGGACATCATGAGCGTTCCGGCCCCCGAAATACTCGATACCCGCGTGGAAATGACAATAATCGGCGGCAAGACAGTCTACAAATCCCCTGGCGGGGAATAGGCAATCCACTGCTGCAAAAGACCTACGAAAATACGGGCCGAATCTCTGACAGTCACTTATCCTCCGGGACTGTGCGCAGCCCGGGGTCGCGAAGCTCGGTGGGAACAGATTTACCTTCTTCGACAGGCTCGGGACGCGGCGTAAGCCAGACGAAGTGGAGATTATGGTAATAGCAGTAGTTGAAGGCCAGCGCGAGGTCCACCGCGTAGTCGGCGGGTACTTCAGGCTCGACCTTAATAATTGCCGTCTCGGGGCGGTCATCCGGGCCAAACCTCTCAAGGGAGTAGACATATTCCCTGATTTCCTCGCGGGTGAAGTAGTACCGGTACCTGTCAGGCACATAGCGGATGGTCCTGGACTTGCCGAATCTGGCCTCGACAAGGCCTCGTTCAAGACAGAGAGAAACCCTGACCGCCCTGTCTGCATCCGGCGGTTTGAAATCCGCGTTAACGAACGAGACGCAGGCGGGCTGCATGCAACGCTTGCCACAGTTTAACGTCGTTGTCGCAGGGTACAGCAGCACGAAGCTCCTTATTCCGGATTCTGACAGGGTGCCGGCAAATCTCTCCATATCGGCAAACGTCAACCTGGAGCCGAAGATGACGGCAAGAGAGTCCTTCTCGGTCTTGCCGAGTTCGACGATTTTCTCCCAGGCGCTGCCGGTGCCGAAGCTGTCAGCGGGTATTCTCGTGGGGAACTCGGCCCCGTCCCTGAAGCTGTACACACTGACCCGGTCAAGGCTTGCAGAAGGAGGGTTGACAACAAGAAGCGTCTCCACCCCGATGGACTCGAACATCTGCGCGAAGTCGTATATAGTGCGGGTCTGCACGAAATCATGGATGCGAAGCCGGACTTTCGTGCAGGCAGAGTCTTTCAGTAGCTGCTTAACCTCTTCGGCGTGTTCGGGATACTCAATGAAGCGATTGAATTCTATCAGGGATTCGCCCACTTCGATGCGGTTTCCGAAGACTGTCACCTTTGATACACCCGGAGGAAGCTTGCCCTCTTCATCACTCACGATTTTGACGGCGGCCGTATCATAGAACGGCGGATAGCTCCCGTTCTCGAACTCGGCCCTGGTCACTCCGCGTGACAGGGCGAAGGCAAGGAAATCGCTGGTGTCTTTCGCATTGACCCAGGTGTCGGCAATCAGTATGCCCTCCCGAAGTGTCGTGTCACTCCCCTCGATTTTCTCTTCCGCAAGTCTCTTGTCCAGCTGCTCCTGAAGCGTATGAAGGTTGAACGTCTCCCACTTGTGGAGCTCCACGTAGAGCATCTCTCCCCTTCTTGAGAGAATCGGCTCTACGCTGCGCAGGTAGTGCTGCGCCCTGCCGCGCCACTGCAGGTACAGGGACACGGTCAAAACGGCAAATGCGCCCATTGCGCAGAGGAAGCAGGTTGCGACTCGGCTGTGACGCCGGACTGCCATATCAACCCCTAATGTCTCAGTGCGTAAGCCATTTTATCGATCTGCTGGTTGAAGAAATCATATGCCACGATATGTCCGATAAATAGCAGTATCGCGAAGACGTGCAGTGCTACGCCTATCTGGAAGCTGCGGCGGTCTGTCCGCGGGCCGGTGACGAAGAGCGCGAGAGTTACGAGCGCGTAACCGGCAAACAGAAGCGCCAACATCTGCGCGACCCCCGTCAGGTCAAGTCCGAAAAGGAGGGGCATTCGCCATACTATGTGGTATTCAATCGGTGCGTAGGAGAAGGCCGCCTGTATGAAGAGGTAGGTGAAACCCTGCAGCACGAGGAATGCCGGAACAAGCCACGGGTAGAACAGCGTGTGCGCACTCATCGCCTTATGGGCGTCGCCGCCGCTGCGGTAGAAACTGAGCCTGACCTTTCGGTGAATACTCAAGACTGCCGACCTCCACCGTAAGTATAGTATCAGCGGAAGCAGTATGTCAAATCAGACCAAGATGACAGAAAAAGCGGGGACACAATAGGAGTTTCCCTGCGCGAGTGGTTTGTTTGTAATGCATTATGTCTTCCGTTCTTTCGAAACTCACGCTGCCGACCTCTCAGCAATAGAAAGGCAGAATAATAAACATCAGACAGCATCCCGCAATCACCAACTGCAGAATCGTCATGGCTGTCAGTAACAGCGCCATATCAGCGTACTTCTGGTCCGATTTGTCTCTTGCACGAATCAACAGAATGGCTATGAAGGCAGAGACTGCAAACAGTAGGATGGGAACGCACCTACCATAACCCGCACCAAGCTCCAATGCCACGTCTGTGGGCAGAGGGTGCGCCATGCACGTGTTGAAAAGGCCCTCATTGAGAGCAGGAGATACAGTGAACAGGACAAAGAGCGTCAGTATCTGACAGAACATCAAAATGCAAACACTGGCCATTCTCATGAAGGATGCCTTCATTGTTTCCCACGTGCTGTAATGCAGAGCACATGATAGTGGATAGCGGGGCGGGCTGCAAGGGAAAAACACAGGATACAAGATTCGGGGGTCAGGATTCAGGACCGCGAAAAGACCGGGGAGTCTATGTTCGATATTCGTGCGAATATCGAATATAATTGCCGCGGTTGCGGGTTAAGCAGGAGCGTTCAAGATGAACCAGAATCAGCAGGATATTCGCGACGTTCTTTTCGGAGATGTTCCGATAAAGCAATGGGCGGGCGAAAAGACCCCCAACACGCAGGAGCCGTGGCTGTCTTTTCAGAAAGCACGCGACCTCCTCGATTCGAAACGCACGGACGAAGCGACCGCCGTTTTCGAGCGCATCCTGGCCATGCCCGGGCTGGAATCCAGACACTACCTGCAGGCGCGGCACTTCCTGCGGCAGGCGGGAGTACAACCCGACTCCTCGACCGCGAAGCAGGTACTCGGCGTGGTCGTGGAAGTCGCACTGCGGGAAGGGCTTGATATAGTGGCCGCCTACGCCGACGGCACGGCCCGCTATTTCAACTACAGCGGGGCGGCGGTCATCTGGGAAGCCCCCGACGATTCACTCCAAAGCGAAATCGAGAATCTCCTGAGCGCGGGAAAAACCGTAGTCAAGGAAATCGGGCCGTGGGAAGACCCGAGACCGACTGCACCCCCAGAGGGCCAGGTGCGTATCAACATGCTCACCCCCAGCGGACTGCATTTCGGGCAGGCCCCGTTCGACATCCTCGCCGGCGACCCGCTCGGCGGTCCCGTAATCGCGGCTGCAGCCGAACTGATGAAGAAGATGGTGGAAAAAACCAGTAAATAGGCGCTATTCCAGCTATATGCGAATATGGCACCACATTCGCATATACACGTTTTGGCCCGATGCTCTGATGTTTTCCTGATTCATCCGAATGAACGGGCATCTCCGGCGTCAAACAGGGCGGTGACAGGAATTCCTCTCCCAGGTTCGGAACATTATTGCGACAGTGTCGTGTAATAAGTGAAGCCGGGGACGCGCCTCTCCAGAAATACCAGTACTCTTATTCACGTGTGGAGAAGGTGCGGACATTCTGTTTTTACATAAGGAGTTCGTCATGAAGAGGATACTGGCTCTATGCCTCATGTCGGCAATCGCCGGCACGATTCTGGCGGGTGACGACGAGCAGAAGGCCGCCTGTGTTCCGCTGGAACCGAGCGACAACGCCGTGTTCGTGCTGCACAGCAGTTACACCATCAAGAAGGTGGGCACGGACTCGGGCCTGAAAGGCTGGACCGCCACGGGCTTTATCTATCCCCAGACGCCCGCCATCTCGGAGGACGGCCTGGTCGTGGCCTGCAAGCGTCAGCACGTCGAGGCATACAACACCAAAAGCGGGAGACGCAGGTGGCGCAGGAAACTCAGCGACACCGACCCCACTTCGCCGACCGTCCACGGGAAAAGAGTCAGCGTCGCGACGGAAAGCTGCACAATCTACGCCATGGATGTCAGCAACGGAGGGCGGATGTGGAGCCGCTATCTCTCATCGCACCTGCAGACGCAGGTAAGCGCATGGGAAGACACCTACGTCACGACATCTCCCAGCGTGGAAAAAGACGGCGAGAAAATATCCCACGCGCTTCTCGGCGTGGTGCAAGGCAAAGTCTCCTGGGCTGTTTCCCTCTCCAGCGAGGCGCTCTCGGCACCGGTCATATCCAACGGGTTCGTCTACACTTCATGTACCGATGGAACGCTCTACTGCCATAACGCAAAGGACGGCTCGTTCTGCTGGAAGCGCGACTACAAGGTGGCCAGCGCGCCCTGGATTGACGGGGATACGCTGTATGTGACGGCTCCCGCGACGGATGAATCTCTCGAGCCCTGCGAGGCCCTGCTGAGCATAAATTGCGAAGACGGGCTTAAAAGCCGGACCATAATGAAGAAGCCAGCGCCGCATATGAAGGATTTCGACAAGAAAAGAGACAGCCTTGCCCGCGTTCACCCGGGCAGCAGCGCATTGTGGTCGTACCAGGGCAGCCGGCCGTGCGTCATCGATGGCTGTCTCTACACCTCTCTGGGAAAGGAAGTATCCTGCTTCAATATCAAGGAGAAGAAATCCGAATGGTCCACTTCCTACGATGAATCGAAGAAAAAGACCGACCCCATGTCCACCACGGTCGCTCCTGCGACTACTTCCAAGAAGGAAAAGCAGGCTCAGGAAGCCGAGATAGCGGCGGCCAGGAGCGTAGATTCGAAATCGCTGCCCCTCCTCACCTCGCCCGCCGTGACCAACGGACACGTCTACGCGGGCACGAAAAAAGGCGACCTGTACTGCCTCGACGCCAAGACCGGCAAGGTGCTTTTCTCGCTCAAGTTTCCCTTCCCGATGCTGCGCCAGCCGGCGGTCAGGTGCGGCTACCTCTGCACTGTCTCGCCGTCGGGGCGGCTTTACTGCCTGAAGCTTGACAAGGACTACGAGAAAGACGCCTGGTACCAGTGGGGCGGGGCATCCACCGGCAACGGCACCGAGAAGCTGAGCGCCGAAAAGTAGCCTGTGTCCTGGAAAGCGGTCGGGCTTTAGGAAAAAAGAACTCGGAATACGGAACACAGGATACAGAACAGAGGCGTGAGGATTGAGCATAAATTCTCACGCCTCTTGCCTTCTGGCCGCCCGCGAATCAGGCGAATTGGCTGTCAGCTTCCTGTGCCTCCTGCCGCTTGCACAGTCACCGGTCCGGAAATCTAAAAAAATCAAGTTTTTGCTTCCATCAAACATTGTATACAATACGTATTCATTGTTGAGGATTGTTGAGCAAACTACTCAGGGAGGACTGGACATGCGCAAGGCATTGCTGGCGGCGGTCATAGTGATGCTCTGCCCGGCGGCGTTCGCGGGCGAGGTGGTTCTCGAAAAGCAGGCGAACAGCTCCGGCAGGCCGATGGCCTATTTCAAAACCGATAAGCTCAAGTACGATAGAATTTCCGCGCCCGACAGCGCCAAAGCGCCGGACGGAGACCTCGAATGGGGCAGGCTGACGGTTGGGAAGCGAAGCTACAACGTCTGTCTCACGAAAGAGCGAAACATGTTCACGAAGCTTTACCTCGATGCCGACGCCGACAACGACTTCGCCGAGGAGACGCCGGCTAAGCTCCGGGGAAGCTTCATCACAATCGAAGGAATGCCGGTCGAGTTCGAGGTGGCGGGCGGCACGCTCATCGACAAGACGAACATCTTCATACTCCAGTACACGCCGAGGAACGGCTACGTCGGCATAAGCACGAAATACTCCGGCTCCGCCGAGGTCGAGGGGAAGAAGGTCAGGATAGACTGGACGCCGGGCCAGCAGCCGCAACTGTATCCCGAGGGGTGGCGGCAGGGATTTTCGGCGTACTATTTCGGCAAGAAGAAGCTGACGCTCAAGGGCGGCGGCGTGACGCTCAAGGACGGCAAGGTGGCGGCCGAATGCGTGCTGCAGGAAGAGGAAGGCCTCGTCGAGGTCCCGGGGGGCGACCTCCTGAAATACGTCACGCTGCACCAGGGCAGAGACGGCGTCGCATGCGTGGCCGAGGAGGGGAAGGCCTACATGCCCAAGGGGAAGTACTCCGTGGCGTATGGATACTTCGGCAAGAAGGTCGGAGACGACGTATACGACATGAGGGTGCTTCTTGGCTCGCGGAACTTCGAGGTGAAGGAAGGCTTCAAGCCGGGCGAGTTCGAGCCGCTCAAGCTCTCCGCGACCATCTCTCAGCGGGCGAACAGGATTTCATTCCGGGCGAACCTGACGAGCGCTTCGGGCGGGAGCGTCGCGCTGGCGAAGAACAAGAAGGCGCTGTCGCCGCCGAAACTCGTGATAAAGGACTCCGAGGGCAACGAGATCGCAACTCACACGTTCAAACCGGGCTGAGGCGGCTGGTGCGCTTTCAGCTGGCAGGTGCCGGCTGAACTCAAGGGCAAGGAACTCACGGCGGAACTCGAGTTCGAGGAGATTCCCTTCAAGGTCGAGAAGAAGAAGGTGACCTTTACGGCACCGCAGGACGTGCCTTAAAAAGGCACTTCCTCCTTCTTCGACACACGCAAAACGCAGAAGCGGTCGCGGAAAACCCGTATTATGTGCCCAGGTTTTCCAGGGGATGTTATCATTCTACTCCTCTACCAAGCGCTTGAAGTCAGGATCATCATGTAGCCAGTCAAAACCTTGGCCCTTTTGCAGGACATGAGAACGGCATTTCCGATCCAATTTGACGGCCTCGCGCAAAGCTGCAAGACAGTTCTTCTTATCGCGCTTCTTTGAATATGCAAACGCCAGCATTTGCCACGCTCCGGCCAAGTTGGGATTCAACTCAAGTAGCCTTTTGAGATCTTTTATTGCATCATCGTAAGCAGCCATCATTGCTTTTGCCAAAGCACGACCCGACAACGCACTCTCGCGTTTTGGACACAGGCGTATCGCCTCAGTGCAGTCTGAGATAGCACCTGAATAATCACGTTTACAGAATCTGGTGAACGCACGACAATCGTAAGCTCCGGCAAGCCCGTTCTTGTCCTTTGTGTCCTGGTAGGCAGTGATTGCTTTGTCATAATACGCCAGGGCTTTGTCGAAGTTCCCCTGCTTTGTGTCTAAGATACCACGGTTCTTATATGCCATAGCCAGTATGTGCTTCTCATCGCCTTTCTCAAGCATGGCAATGGCTGTATCATAGTCATGTGCAGCAGAATCGAAATTGCCTATGGATTTCTTTGCCACCCCGCGGTTGAGAAATGCCCGAGCCAGATTTGGATCGAGATGTACTGCTTTGTCATAATTAGCGATGGCCTCATCGTATTCCTTCTTTCTCACCTTCACATTCCCACGGTTGCAGTATGCCATAGCGGATTTCTCGTTGTCGTCTGTTCCGTTAAGCAATACAATCGCCTTGTCAAGATCAATCAGGGCACTATTAAGGTTACCTTGTTCAGTCTTTGCTGCGCCGCGATTGATAAGGGCTTGTACGCAATTTGGATACAATCGGATCGCTTCGTCATAGTCGGCAATGGCCCTCCGATAGTCGCCCATCCTCTCTTTGAGATAACCTCTGGTACAGTAGGCCTCGGCAAGGCCCTGCTTGTCCACAGCCACCTGGAGCAACGCGATTATCGTTCCGTACGCATTTACGGCGCCCTCGAAATCCCCTTGTTCTTCCTTGGCCTCGGCGACACTGCGGTAGGTCTTCGCGTAGACTGTCGCATATTCCGGGTTTAGTCGAACTGCCTCGCAGTAGTCAGCAATAGCGTCATCATCATTCCGCATCTTTGCCTTCACAAATCCTCTGTTGTGATATACTTCAGCAAGCTCTCGTGTGCTACCAGTCCCTTTAAGCAGCATGATTGCCATGTCGTAGTCAGCAATCGCGCCGTCATAATTGCCCTTGGCGGTCTTAGCCCGTCCACGACCATAGAAGGCCTCCCAGCAACTTGAGTCCAAGCTTATCGCTCGAGTATAGTCAACGACGGCGGCGTCATAGTCTCGTTCCTCATATTTGGCCAGGCCCTTGTCACAGAATGTTTCGGCCTCGGTCTTTCGTGGAAGAGCGCTGCAACTGACAAAGCTCAAGCTCATCAGCGCGAGAAGCAGCAATGGAAAACGTGGGCTCGCAATACTGGTTTCCGGGCGCAGTCTACTGACATAGAGCATGTCATGTCACCCATTCTTACCTTCGAATCCGAGACACGCAAGGATTACATATACCCGGGTTATCCCTGATTATACCACACACGAGACATGAAGTCAAACGGTGTGCCTTAGAAAGGCAGTTCTTCCTTCTTCGAGAGCAGGTAGATGCCTGCAAACAGCAGCGCGATGCCCGCGACCTGCATTCCGGTCACGGATTCGCGCAGGATTAAGAACCCCAGCAGCGCCGCGAAGAACGGCGTGGAAAGCTCGATCGCGGAAGCCTGCGCCGCCTTGATGCGCTTCAGGCCCTCGTAGTAGAGCACGTAGCCCACGCCGGCTACTACCCCCACCAGAAGCTGGTAGAAGTTGAATCCGATGGCGGCCGACCCCGCCAGCAGAGAACCGCCCGAGATGATGACGAGCGCAATCGAAGCCACGAGGAACCTGTAGAAGGTCAGCACGCCGGCATCCATATCGCGAAGGTATCTTCGGGCGACAATGCCCGCGGTCGCCCACGCGAACGTCGCGGCGAGCACAATCAGGTCGCCGACCGAGCCAAGCTGAAGCCGGGCGAGCCGCTGCAGCGTCTTCGTCGAGACGAGAAGACCCGCGCAAATCAGGACGAGAATCCCGAGATAGTCGTACTTAGTGAGCCTGTCTTCCTTGAGAATGAGGAAGCCTATCAGAACGACGAATACGGGCTGCATGTGGCCGATCAGGACGGCATTAACGACCGGGACTTTCGTGAAGGCGTAGAAGTACATGAGGTCGGCGAAGACGGTGCCGACGAGACCGATGTAGGCGACCTTCGGGAGCTGCCTGCGGGTGATTCTCAGGCTGGCGCGGCGGGTAACCATGACGTAGGCGAGCGCGGCGAGCGTCGTGACCAGCGTTCTCACAGTCACTGTCTGGATAACAGTGTTCATCGAGGCGGAAGAGGCAAGGCAGGGCCCGCCGTAGGAGAGCTTGGCTATGGCTGGCTCGATGGCCCACATGAGGCTTGCGCCGAGTATTGCCGCAATGCCGGTCTTCTTGCGTGAGTGTGAGTTCACGGCGTTCATGCTGCGGGAACCTGCGGCGCTGTCAGCGAAAGAAGCCTACTCTTTCCAGGTGACTTCCCAGACAAGCTCCTTCTCGGTCGATTCGAGCACTTTCTTGAGAGGAAGCACGAGCGTTGCCTCTTTCTTGGCTTCTTCCCCGCCCACATCGAGAAATCCGCCGGACGCCTCCTTCGCTATCTTCGGCGTGAAGCCCTTGGCCACGACTTCGCCGGGCAGGCGGACGGTGAACTTGAACTTGGCGCCGATTGTCGAGGGAATGGCCATCTTCTGCTCCGCGTTGAGCTTCTTGACGACCTCTATGTCCTTCTCGGTCGCGGCGAGGACCTTCGTCCATTGCACGTCCTTGCCAAGCGGAACCTTCAGCTTGAACGAGTTGCCCGATATCGAGGCGGTGATGCCTGCAATCTGTGCCTTGGATATGTCGTCGAAGCTCGCTTCCTGTACGACTACGGCGAGCTCCCGGCTCTTCCATTCAAGTCCGCTTGCGCTCTTTGAAAGGGGGCTTTCCCCGACATCCCTGACCCGTATGACCGTGGCTACAAGCTTGCCCTTGCCGCCCGCTTCGATGTTGAACCTGACGCTCGTCAGGTCTTCCTCGCCGCATCCGGACGTAGCGAGCGCCAGCGCTGCCATGATTCCGATAAGAGAAGCGAAAACTGCGATTCTCATCCGTGCCTCCTCCCGTTTATTTGCCGGTTTCGACACAGAAAGTAACGCCGGGCGTCCGGCTATTCAAGCCCAAAATCCGAGGCGGCAGCATTCGCATTCGGCGGTATTCCTGTGCATGGCGCAGGCTGCGTTGTCTAACAAATGGTATTTCAACTTCCCCGGAAGAAAGAGAAAGGGCGGCGACATGAGAGACAGCGGCAAGTGGAGGTCTTTCGCCTGGCTCGCGGCGGCTGTGCTCGGAGCGGTACTGGTCGCCGGATGCTGAGGAGTGTTCCCGACCGAAGCTCCGGCCGGAGCGAGAGAACCGCGTGGAGGTGAAGAGATGAGCGAAGACACGCAGAATCCCGCAAGCGAACCAGTACAGGAGAAAATCTGCAAGCCCGACGCCGAGTGGCGCGCGCAGCTCACGCCGGAGCAGTACGAGGTAATGCGCCGCAAAGGCACGGAACGCGCCTTCACCGGCGAATACTGGAACACGACCGGGGACGGGACTTACGAGTGCGCCGGTTGCGGCCAGGCGCTCTTCGGCTCGGAGGCGAAGTTCCAGTCCGGCTGCGGCTGGCCGAGCTTCTTCCAGCCGCTCGACGCCGGCAGGGTGGTCGAGAAGCCCGACTACAGCTATGGAATGGCTCGCACCGAGGTGCTATGCAGCCGCTGCGACGCGCACCTCGGGCACGTCTTTCCCGACGGGCCTCCGCCGACGGGACTGCGCTACTGCATTAACTCAGTGTCATTGAAGTTCAGGAAGAGATAACGGCGGGACACGTCCATAATTCCTGCGGAATTATGGTCATGTCCCTACAGGGCAAGACTGAGGATTATTATCAGCGGAATCGCCGCGCTCCAGAATATGGTCGTAGCTATGGCAATGTAATATGCGATGCGGGCTTTTTCCGCGCCCTCGACATACCCCTTGTCGAAGAGCACTTTCAGCTTGTTCCTGTACGCGACAATCACCGATATTCCGACGAAAGGTATGAAGAGCGACAGTATTGCGCCGTAGAACATGATACGGATGGTGTCCACTTCGCCGCTGCCGGGCGGGGGTGACAGCATCTGCCTGTACTCTTCCTTCTTTTTTTCATGGACGAGGTGCTTGATATATTCCTTTGTTCTCTCAATGGGGATGTGACGGTGTTTCCTGGTTCCTGGCGGCACAATCTGGTGACCGGTGTATATTTCGGCCATCCTGACCGGCTTGCATTTCGGGCATGCCGTCTCGCCCGCAAGCTCGACAATGCAGTCCGTGCAGAACATCCGGCCGCACTGGTCGCATCTCTCGGTGGCTTTCGCGCCCGGGTGGTTCGCGCACTCGCCGGGGTATTTCTCCTTGAAATGCCTCATGCAGAGCACCTCGCCGAGGCGCACGACGGCAAGGCCCCTGTCTATATCGCGCTGCGTGAACGCGGCGCGGCAGACGGAACAGACGAATTGTGCTTCCTGCGGCTCTCCCATGCCCCGAGTATACCACATAAAAAGGAAGCTTGCGCTTCTTTCAGAGAACTTCTGTCGTTGTCGAGCCTTGCCAACGGGAATAACACGGGGTATACTTGCAGCGGTGCGGCCTTCGGGTGACTGGCATGGATACCGAGAAAAAGCTGGAAGTTCTGGGCGATGCGGCGAAGTTCGACGTATGCCTCTCCGGCTGCGTCGCCGGCGGCAGGAAGCCCGACCCGCTCGACAAGTACAGGCGCTGGCTGTATCCCGCGTCGCTCCCCGACGGCCGCGTGACGCACATCCTCAAAGTCCTCATGAGTGGCGAGTGCGTCAACGACTGCGCCTACTGCTCCAATCGAGCCGGCTCCGGCATTGACGTCTCGTTCACGCCCGACGAGCTGGCGAAGGCGTTCCATCTCATGAACAGGGCGCACCTCGCGCACGGCCTCTTTCTCTCATCCACCATAGCCACGTCGCCCGCCGGGCAGATGGAGAAAATGGTCGCCACCTGCGAGATACTGCGCGAGAAGTACCGCTTCCGCGGCTACATACACCTGAAGGCCCTGCCCGGCGCGCCGCTGCACCTTATCGAAGCGGGTGCGCGGTTCGCCGACAGGATGTCCATCAACTTCGAGGCGACCGCCGACGCCGCGCTGCGCTCGCTCGCGCCGAATAAGGACCTGAGCGGGGACATAAGGGAGAGGGCGCAGTTCATAGCCCGCCTTGCGCGCGACCCCGACCTGCGGCTGGGCAGCCACACGACGCAGTTCATCGTCGGAGCCACGCGGGAGTCCGACGCGCAGTACCTCGAAGCCGCGGAGCACCTGATAAAGGACGATTCGATGAGCCGCGTCTACTTCAGCGCGTTCAGCCCGGCGAAGGGCACGCCCCTCGAGGACGCGCCGCCCGCGCCCCTGATTCGCGAAGTGCGGCTTTACCAGGCGGAGCACCTGCTGCGCCTCTACGGGTTCAGCGCTGGCGAGCTGGCACTGACCGCCGGGGGCGGCCTCTACCATGATACCGACGTCAAGCTCGCAGCCGCCCTCGGGCATCCCGAGTGGTTCCCCGTTGACGTGAACACTGCCTCGAGGGCGCACCTTCTGCGCGTTCCGGGCATCGGCCCCCGGTCTGCATCGCGCATCGTGAAGGCGCGCTCCAAAAACCGTCTCACAAGCCTCTCTGACCTGAAGAAGATGGGTGCAATTGCCCGCCGTGCTGCGCCGTTTATACTTATCTCCGGTAGGCGAATCCCCACGACAGGCATGCTCCCCTTCAAAACAAGACTCGAACCATCATCCACGTAATAGCCAGCCGGAAAAAGGGAAACCTCCCCTTTTTTGCAGATGTTTTGTAAAAATTCGTCGTATCGTGATGCTCATTTCGAGCAATTGCTGTTCGAAGAGATTATCCTGCTGGAATGTGCTTAGTGGGTAACGAGTTAGGGCTTTGAGTTCGAGTCCCTATCAGATAGTGTTATACCGACACTGCGATTTCCACTAACTCCCACCCAGTTTATTGTATCATTAGCATTACAGCGCTATAATGACACTTCATTCGCAATTTGAATATGGGGAACTATTATCATGGATCTGAACTGGATTTACTATTTCCACGCAGGGGAAATTGGCGACAAAGTTCTCTCGGAACTTGAGGAGATCAGAGAATCCGGCGACCACATAGGTTTTACTTATAGCAAACACAGAACCCACCAATGCTTCTTTCAATTGCATGTAGAAAAATTAGAGCAAGTGATAGCCAAATATCCTGATTTGCAGTTCGAGAGTTGTTCCTATTTCGACGGCAATGTAATGGACGAAGACTTCGGCATTTCCACGTTCAGACAACCTCTCGTTCAATGGTGCCCGCCCGTAATCATTACGAAGCTTGACAGGATAGTCATTGACGCTGAGGATTCATGGGGGTTAAGTACGGACGGACTGGTCGCGTTGTGTTCTGAATTAAGTGCTTTTGTTGATGCCGGTATTGTCGGCTTAACGCGACTCGAAGAAGACGTTGCCGGGCTGTTCGAACTTTACAGGATTGACAATGACGATGTTGAAATTCCTCATAAGGTGATTTCCGAGGCTCCTCTTCAAGTGAAAGGTCGCGGATTGCCGCAGGCAGACATTTTCCGTCTTGGAAACGGGATAATATTGTTGAGTCAAGCCTTTGCCAAGATATTGAAGAAGTACTGGGGTGGCTATATGTATGCGAAGTTCGGACCTGTCATAACCGAGGCTATTGCACCTAAACTAAAGAAGTTCCTCTGCAGGCGGATTAAGTCAGCATCAAAGATCGATAAATCGATGTTAGAAGGTATCCGGGAGATTGAAAGTCATGTAGGATTTAGCTTCCCAAACGATTACGTGAATTGGATGATAGAGCGACCGAAAGGTATTTTGCCAGTAGGCTGGCTTTCCCCAAAGGGTGGACTCAAATCAGAAATGTGGGAAAATACCAACACTATCCAGCAAGAAAGGGCGCAACCACCGTCCAAGTCTCTGGTGGCAATCAATGCGAATGGCGCAGGAGATTACTTCTGTATTCAAGAACCTTCCCATGACATGAAGATGGGCGTTTTCGTGTGGTTGGACCACGAGGATGGCAGCATCGACGAGTCGTACATAAGCTACAAATTTTCAGAGCTTCTGGTGAAGTTTGAAGAATAGATAACAACTTGCTTGTCGTATCACACCTTTTTGCTCATATTGAGCAGCACGTTGTAAGTCGTTGGCAGGTAAAGGAGGCTATTTACAAACACCGGGCAGGGGCGTATAAGAGGGAGTGCGAATAAGAATGCAAGAGGAGGATTAAGATGCTCGAGCTGCTTAGAGAACTTGTCATGGTCCACGGCGTGACCGGGTACGAGTCGGGCATACGCGAGGCCATCGAGGCGAAGCTGCCTGCCGGCGTGGAGAAGACGGTGGACAACCTCGGCAACCTCATTGCGACAATCGGGACGGGGCCGGGCGCAATCATATTCGCAGCGCACATGGACGAGCTGGGCATGGTGGTTGCCGACATACGCGACGACGGGTTCATCAAGCTCAAATCGCTCGGCGGAATCGATGCGCGGGTTATGGCGGGCCGCGTACTGCGCGTGAAGACCAAGAAGGGCGAGGTCAGGGGTGTAGTCGGGGTCAAGCCGCCGCATCTCATGTCCGGCGACAGGTCGGAAATGAACGAGGTCGTGCCGTTCGAGAAAATGCATCTGGACATAGGCGCGGATTCAGGCGACGAGGCACGCGAGATGGGAATCGAGGTGCTCGACCCGGTGACTTTCGACAAGACGTTCGAGGTCTTGAACGGCAAATACGTCTCGGCGCGCGGGCTCGACGACAGGGCGGGGTGTGCGATGCAGATAATGGCGCTCGAAGCGCTGAAGGGCAGGACGCTGAAGAAGAAGAAGGTACACTTCGCGTTCACGGTGCAGGAGGAGCGGGGCCTGCGCGGCGCGCAGCTCGTGGGGCACAATTTCGAGGCGGAGTACTGCTTCGCGATAGACACTGCTTCGAGCGGGCGCGAGCCGTCGAGCGACAGGTCAATGGGGCCGGCGGTCCTGGGCGGCGGGCCGGCGCTGCGGGCGATTGACAACAGGCACATCTCCGACCCCGCGTTCGTGAAGGAAATCAAGGCAATCGCCGAGAAGAACGGCATTCCCATCCAGGTAATCTTCACGGGCGGCAGCACGGACGCGGCCGCAATCGAGGTGCAGGGCCCGAAGTCGCTGCCCATCGCGTTTCCCGCGAGGTACACTCACTCGCCGGTCGAGCTTGCCTGCCTCGACGACTTCGAGAACGGCGTGAAGCTCATGGCGGCGATAGTCGAGGAATACGCAGCATAGCCGCCGCCGGGTTAAGGCCACACACAAGTATCATCAAGGCTTAGAGCTTTGCGGCGCGCAGGTCTGCAATAGCGGCGTTGTAGTTGGTCTGGGCTTTCTGGACGAGGAGTATCGCCTGTGCGACCTTGGACTTGTCGATGCCTTTGCCGCCGGGTAGCGGGAAGAGCTTTGCGAGCCGCGCAAATGCTGCGGCTTCTTCCTCGAAGTCCTTGGCCGCGGCGTTGAGCGAGCCTTTCGCCCCGGGGAAGATGGATGCCGCCTCGCGGCAGAACTTCGCCGCGCTCTTTCGCCATTCGCCGAACTTGGCGGCGTAGTCGGCCATGCCCTCCGGCAGGCACTTCGCCTCGGGGTAGCCGGTGAGGGCGGCGAGCCAGTGGCCGTAGGCCTGCTTGCCGTCGCGGACGGTCGGGCGCCAGGTGTATTCCTGCACGTTGTAGTGCTTCGTCGCCACGGCGATGGCGTCGCGGTAGGCCTGCTCGCGGTCATAGCCCTCGATGCGCGTGCCGGGCGCGAGCGCGTAAAGGATTGGGAGGTTGAAGTCGCCGAGCTTGTCGTAATCGACGGTCTTCCAGTGGGCGATGTTAATGAAGGTCTCGACGGAGAGCTTCCTCGCCGCTCCGTCGTAGCCCGAGACGAGCGACCAGCCGGGAACGTAGACGTCGTAGACGGCGACGGGCTGGCCTTCGTCGATGGCGGCGGTAATGTGCTTGATGAGCTTCTCGCGCTTCGAGGCGAAGGTCTCGCCGCGGTCCCAGTCGATGTGCAGGAAGAATCGCGGCTCCCAGCCGAGGCGGCGCAACGCCAGCGGGTGAAGCTCCTTCCAGTTCGTGTGGTGCGTGCCGGAAGGGCAGATGTCCTGGTGGACGAGGATTCTGAAGGCGTAGCCTGAGAGGCCCTCGACTTCCCAGAGCGGGTGCCTGTCGCCGGCGTGGTCGAGCATGCTCTTGACGACGCCGCAGAACGTGTCCGCGGCTGGTTCGAGTTCTACATTGAGGTTGACTGCCATGTTCTCACCTCTTGCAATCAAGCGCGTCGCGTGCGAGGCTTCTGCCCAGCTCGAACGCTTCCGTGTTTTCCCTGACCCTGGTTGGAATGCGCGCGAGCAGCGCGTCGCGTACCGCCTCGGGGCCGACCGCGCCGGCGGATTCAGCGACGAACCCGAGGAGCAGCGTGTTGGCGAACAGGCCGGAGGCGAATTTCTCCTTCGCGGTGGTAGCGGCGGGTACGGCGAGCATCCTGCCTGCCGGCGTCGCTCCGGGATGGACGAGGCCGGAATCGTATATGAGGGTTCCGCCGGGCACGACGGTGGCACCGTACTTGTCGAACGCGGGCTGGCTCATGCACACCACGACGTCGGCTGTCTCGGCTTCGAGTTCGTGTATGGCGCCGTCCTCGACGGTGACATCGCTCTTGGAGGCGCCGCCTCGGGCCGCGCTGCCGTAGGACTGGGTCTGCAGGGCGCGCCGGCCTTCGAGTGCGGCTGCGGCGCCGTATATCTGGCCGAGCATGAGAATGCCCTGGCCGCCGAAACCGGTGAAGCGCACCCTCATTTCGCCGCCTCCCGCCCGACACGCTCGTTCACGGCCCGGAGCGCGCGGGCGAACTCCGGCCGCTCGATATCGAGAAACTCGCCAACCACAATCTTGTCAGCAAGCTCATCATCGGACATGTCGGTAGCGTCTTTGACTCGAACGGAGTTGTCCCGATAGTGAGAGAGAAATTCGGAAGCGGTGCGGCGGCGTATGGCCTTGCCGTAGCTGACCGGGCACTGCGAGACTATTTCGAGGAAGGAGAATCCGTCTTTCGCAATCGCTTTCTTCATAGCCGCCTTGAGCTGCATGGCATGGTAGGTAGTCCAACGCGCGACATAGGTTGCCCCGGCTGCCATCACAAGCTCGGCGGCCCGCAAAGGCGGCTCGACCGAGCCGTGCGGCGTCGTCGTGGTATGGACTCCGGGTGGGGTTGTGGGCGCGACCTGGCCGCCGGTCATGGCGTAGATGGAGTTGTTGACAAGAAAGACGCTGAGGCCCACATTGCGTCTCGCGGCGTGAATCAGGTGGTTGCCGCCGATTCCTGTGATGTCGCCGTCGCCGGCTATGACGATTACCTTGAGGTGCGGCTTCATGACCTTGATGCCGGTCGCGAAGGCGAGCGCGCGGCCATGCGTGGTATGGAGTGTGTCGCACTTGAAGAAGGGAGAGGGTATCCAGGACGAGCATCCTATGCCGGTTACGCAAACCATCTCCTCGGGCTTGATGCTGCTCTCATGGATTGCGCGGGTGAAGAGATTGAGCACAGTCCCGCATCCGCAGCCCGAACAGAACGGCGTCGGCAGAATGTCACGTCTCAGGTAGTCAAGCAGCGGATTTTCTACTTGTTTTGTCATTTCAGCGCCTCCTCAACGGCGGCGAGGATTTCGGCTACGGTATGGGAGATGCCGCCTATCTTGGGGACGGAGATGACGGGGCAGGGGACGAAGCGCTCAACCTCGCGCGAAAGCTGCCCGAGGCACATCTCGGGCACGACAATCTTCTTGAGCTGCCTGCCCAACTCGGCGACCTGCGTCTGCGGGAACGGCCAGACGCTCACGAGGCGCATCATGCCGACAGGAAGACCCTTCGCCCGCGCCATTTCGACGGCGCCCAGCGCGGGCCGGGAAGCGGCCCCGTAGGCTATTATCACGACTTCGGCATCGTCGGTGAGAGTTTCTTCGACGCGAACAATCTCCTCGCGGGCATTCTCGATTTTGCCGACGAGGCGGCGGACAAGCTGGTCGTGGACGGACTGGGTTTCGACGTCGCGCATGCCGGTCGGCTTGTGGGTCGAGCCGGTGACGTGGCGCAGCGTGCCCTCGCCGAACTCGAGCATGGGAGGAACGGGCTCGCCGCCCATGTGCGGCTCGTCTGCCTTCACTTTGCGGCGCGGCTCAACTTTGATATCAGCCGGGTCGGGGAAAGTGATGTTCTCGCGCATGTGGCCAACCTCGCCGTCTCCCAGTAAAATGACGGGCGTCCTGTAACGCTCGGCGAGGTTAAAGCAGTCGATGGTGAGGTCGAAGTACTCCTGCACCGAGTTTGGCGCGAACGCGATTATCTCGTGGTCGCCGTGCGTGCCCCAGCGCGCCTGGTAGAAGTCGCCCTGCGCGCCTTTCGTGGCCTGACCGGTCGAGGGGCCGGAGCGCTGGATGTCAACGATGACGCAGGGGGTCTCGGTCATTACGGCGTAGCCTATGCCCTCCTGCATTAGCGAGAAGCCGGGCCCGGAGGTCGCGGTCATGGAGCGCGCGCCCGCCCAGGCGGCGCCGATTACTGCCGAGATGGAGGCTATCTCATCCTCGAACTGGACGAAGTACCCGCCGACGAAGGGAAGTTCGCGGGCGGCCGTCTCGGCCACTTCCGAGGCGGGCGTTATGGGGTATGCGCCGAAGAAGCTGCAGCCGGCGTACAGAGCACCATAAGCGCAGGCCACATCGCCGAGGAGGAAATCCTTCTTCCCGGCGAGTTTGCCGAGGTATCGAATGCGGTCTTCGGAAAGCTTCTCCAACTCCCTGCCCCCGTCGCGGAAGGCGGGATACTATCACGCGCGATGAAGGGTGTCAAGGCTATTGCTGCGGTGTGGGATGCGGGGTAAACGGCAGATGTCTCTTCGGTTCTTTGCCGGTTCCGTCTTTGCCTGCGGCTTCAAGCTCGAATATTGTTCTGTCGAAATCCCTGTGCATCTCCCTTATCTCTTCGCGCCATTTCTTGAAGTGGCGGCGGTTGTGGGTCCATTCGACGCGCTCAAGCGGTTGGTTGGCGGGCACCTCAGCGGCAGTTCCGGGAGCATCCGGCGGACGTGTATCTTCAGCAGCCTGTTCTGTCGCCAGCGCGAGCGCCGCCTCGTCTGTGGGCGTGGCATCGGCGCTCTCCGCCACAGGTGAGCTGGTTAGTCCGGTTTCGAGGACAGGCCTTCGGTCTACCGCAGTGCAGCATCCGGCCGCTGCGACAAACATGAAGAGAATAACTACCTTCTGCACTTCTGCCTCCGGGACAGGTTACTACCGGGAATAATACAGCCGGGTGGCAATCAAGTCAACAGCAAAAGACTGCTGCCCAAATTCCCTCGGGGGCTCTAATCGCCGCGGGTGTTTTTCGTCCTGTCGAGGTTTTTCTGCAGGTCGGACGCGGCCTTGTTGAGGTCTTCCCTTGCCCTGTCGGCGCTCTGGCGCGCGCCCTGCGGGTTGATGGTGGATTGAGAAACCCCGGGAGCGATGACTCCACCGCCGGGGCCCGGTGCGGCTACTCCGCCGCCGGTGTCGGTCTTTTCCGTCTCGGGCTTCTCGGTGGCGGTCTCGCCGCCGCAGCCGAAGAGAGCAATGCAGAAACAACCCAGAATCAACATTCTAAGCATCTTCATCCACCTCCGGATTAGTAGGGGTTGCACTGAAATCAGTCCTTCTTCCTTTCGCGCCAGAGTAGCCAGCCTGCAAGCATTCCAATTGCCGCAGCGAAGGCGAAGTATTGCCAGAGCCAGTCGGATGTCGTGATATGCCTGCGCGCCCGTGGAGGTCTCAGCCAGGCAGGGCTGAACGGGACGTTCTTGCTGCTGAGCCTGGACTCTTCCTCACTCAGCAATGATACGCCGAGGAGCATCTGCCTGTCTGCGTAGATGGCGCGGTAGATGCCGGTCTGCTCGGGGCGAAAGGCAATGCGCGGCCAGGGCTGGGCCTGGACGAGAGTTTCGCCGTTTGGCGCGATAATGCTTTTAAGACCGCGGGCGGGAAGCATAACAGTCTCTCCAGTACACCAAGTGACCCATTTATCCTGCGACGCACCGAACTGCTCGGTCAGGAGGCCCCAGAACAGGGGAAACGAAACCTGGCTGGGCCAGTTTGTATCGGTCAGCTTGAAACCTATGTAGACAAGCCTGCGGCCTTCGAGCGAGAAATCAATGATAAGCGGGATGTCGTTATCGGCAAGAAGCACCGAGGTGCTGGTCTGCTTGAGGAGCGCGGGTTTGAGCGCTTCGTGTATGGTCAGTCTCGAAGCCCAGCCGGGGTCGGGCATGAGGGTAGAATCGGCGGTCGCCGTGAGAGAGCCGGATGGCTCGTAGATGTCCTGCGGGCTTGAAATCAGCAGGTCTGGTATTCCTCCGGGAGGTGCAATTACAACAGTGTTGCAGGGTGGCAGTTCATGCGGGGAAATTTCGTTGAAGATAGCAAGTGCGCAATCTGGTCCGGGTTCTTCCGCAACTGTCACGGTAGCGCCCGGGAGCGCCGAGAGCGCACGGACAAGGTTCTTGTCCTGCCTGCCAATGCAGGCAATATCAAGGCCGGCCCCGGGGTTGCGCGTTATGAAGGCGCGGTTGTCGCCGGCAAGAGCGTCGCTGTCGAGCAGTCGAATTTCAATGACATCCTCGCTCAGAGCTTTTTCAGGCAGCGTCAGGTTGATGCCGGAGCTTCCTCCTGCTTGCAGGTGCAAGCCCGGTTCCCCGCTTGAAGCGTGCTCGAGCCCGCTTGCGCCCACCACGGACCATCTTGCGGTACGGGCCTCTTCCGAGAAGTTCGCGATGCGAAAGAAGAGGTGCAGCCTATCGCCATCACGCCTTACCTTTGCGGTTGTTATCGCCATGTTGCCTGCATCCGCCGGAACGACAGCGACGCGCACGGAATCCGGGGTGCCGCGTATATCGCTGTCTGTGAAAACAAGCAACTGGTCGTCTTCGGGCGCGGCGCGGGCGGCGAGCGCGAGCGCAGCTTCGGACATCGAGCAGCCAAGCTCTAGCGGGCCGAGGGATGACAGCCATTCCTGTGCCTTGTCGGGCGCCAGCGGACCGGTCGAGTCTATCCCGGAAAGCCCCGGGGCGCTGTGGCAGTAGACCATGTCTGCCTGGGAGAGGTGTTTAAGAAACGTGGATGCGGCGAGGGTTATCCTGTCGAAGACCCTGCTGCCGGCGCTGTTGGCTTCCGTGCTTGCGCTGTGGTCAATAAGGATGTGGATGACTCTCTGTGCCTGAAGCGAGCGCTTGGCCCTCGGACCGGCCACGGCGAGTATAAGGAGGACAACGACCAGTATCTGCACCAGAAGCGAGATATTGAAATAACGCTGTTTGGAGGATGGAGGCGCGTCCGCATGCTGGCTCATGCGCTGCCAGACTATAAAGCTCGAAACTTTGACACGGAGGCGGCGATACTTCCAGAGGTTCAGCAGGAACAGTAGCGGAATAGCCGCCAGCCCCGCGAACGCTGCAGGATAGGCGAACTCCATCACACCTCCACACTACATCAAGGTCAGCGGGAATAATAGCAGAACGGAGCCAGTTTGGCAACGCCGGGATTCGAGATGGATTACTTGGCCGGCTTGTCTTTTCGCCGGCTCGAGGGCCTTTTCAGGGCGGTCGTTATTTTTTTTACCAGTCTTCTTGTTCTTTTTTCGGTCACTTTGCGGACAGGCCGGGGATTGAGTAGCTTGACGCAACGGAAGCCGCCGAGCGTTTCGATGTGTATCTCGGGCGGAGCATAATAGCGCGCGGAGCAGCGTATGGCAGCCGCGTCCGCTCCCCAGCCGCCGCTCCGCAGGACCTTCATTTCGCCGTCAACTGGGCCGAGAGGCTCGGAGTCCGGGCACTGGGCGTAATAGTCCGGGGCGTACCAGTCGTAGCACCATTCCCAGACGTTGCCGGACATGTCCCAGCAGCCGTAAGGCGAGATACCGTCTTTATACTGGTGCACGGGCGTAGTATGCATTATGCCAGACTGCTTGCAGTTGCACTTGGCTGAACTGAATTCATTGCCCCACGGGAAGAAGCGGCCGTCGGTGCCCTTTGCGGCCTTCTCCCACTGCGCTTCGGTGGGAAGGTCGAGACCGGCCCACTGGGCATATTCAAGGGCACCCTGCCAGGTAACGCAGACGGCGGGGTGCTTTCGCAGGCGCGGCGCAGGTATCCAGCGTCCACCGCGCCAGACGACCCCGTGGGGGTGAGATTCGAATAACACGGCAGAATCTTTGCTTTCCTTATGTCCTGTTTTCTCAAGGAAATTGGCGAACATCTCGTTCGTGACTTCATACTTATCCATGTAGAACGAGTCGAGTAAGACCTCATGCGCGGGCTTTTCATCTTGAGCGCCCCTGTCCGAGCCCATCTGGAACTTCCCCACCGGTACAAGCACCATGATGGCGCCGGTGACAGTGCAGATTGCTTCGAGCGGCAGGCCTGTCCCGGCGTGGTACTTGGCATCCTTGGCGGGCTCCAGGCCTTCGGGGAGTTCCGGCATTCCCTTGAGCAGGTCTATGGCGGCCCTGTTATCCGGATTCAGCTTGAGCGCCTTGATAAGTAGGGTGGTTGCCTGGCGGCGCCTGTTCTCGCTTATTGCCTGCTTGGCCTGCTTGACGATGGACCGGGCCTCGTATCTCACTTTCATGCTGCCGGGCTGCACTTCGCTTTCGGCGACTTCCCTTGCGATTCTGAAGCCGGTCTGCCGCGCCCTGGTGCCCGGGTCAGCGCCCACTCTTCGGGTAATGCGCAGGAAATCACCCTTGCCGGCCCGTCCGCCGCCGCGGAGCATGCGCTTGTCGGAATCTGCCAGGGGAGGAGGATTCTCATAACGGCTTGTGTCGTAGGGTCTTCCGTTAAATGCATCCGAGACCCATTCCCATGCGTTTCCCGCCATGTCCTGACATCCAAACGGTGATGCTCCATCGGGGTGTGAAGTTACTTCTGAAGGCGGGCCAACTGCCGTTCCCTCGTGGTAATTTGCCCTCTCGGGCGTTGGTTTATCGTCTCCCCACGGATAACGGAATCCTTCAATGCCGCGCGCGGCTTTTTCCCACTGGGCTTCTGTAGGCAGAAAGTATTCCTTCTCTGTCCTGGCGCTGCACCATTCGCAGAATTTTGTGGCGTCGTGCCAGCTCACGCCCACAACGGGCTGCTCCGGGTCGTTGTATCCGGGCTGCTGCATATATGGCGGCAGGTCGCTCTTCGTGGCGGTTGCGAACTCGTGATACTGGCGATTCGTGACGGGAAAGCGCCCTATGTAGTAAGCATCGAGATAGACGTAGTGCATCGGCTTTTCGAGGTCCGTGCCGTACTTAGCGCCCATGATGAATTCGCCCGGAGGGATGTAAACCAGGGGCATTCCCGCTTCGTTGAGGTAGAATTTCTGGTCCTTCTGGAACTCGTTGATATCGAGGTCTTCGGTGTCGTCAGCCTCTCCCGAGCGGCTGGCCAATATCGCCCCGTGGCATACGGGGCAAAATCTCCTGCCGCGCATGGCGGGCCGTCCGCAGAGGATACACTTGGCCTTATTGTTCTCGTCAGTCACTATATGCCAATACGCTTCTACAAATTATACCAAGTGGTAAAGTCTATCACTTAAAACAGGAATAATCAAGTTTAGCTATAACAACGGACGAGTGCCGAAATCACTGCCCGGGAATGCGCGGCTTCCATCCGGTGAGGCTGAATGCAAGCTCGACGGCTTCAGCCGGGGTGGAGGCCCTGTTAATTTTGAACGGCAAGGAGCGTTTCTCATCAAGCTCCCACGTGTCCAGCCCAATGACGGGAATCCCGCTTCTGAGCGCCAGGGCGATTTCCGAGAGCGTCCCGAGCTTGCCTCCTATTGCTATCAGCGCATCCGATGCGGTAGCGACCAAGGCGTTTCTGGCCTCGTTGAGACCGGTAGGAATGGGTATCGAAACGTATTGATTCGCCATGTCCGGGTCTGAGCCGGGCAGGATGCCGATAGTGATGCCGCCGGCTGATAAAGCACCGCGGCAGGCCGCTTCCATAACGCCTCCAAGCCCGCCGCAAATGAGAATGGCGCCGCGTTTCGCCAGGAGCCCGCCTGTTTCCTCAGCCATTTCCAGCTCGCGTGCCGTGGCGCCGCCCGAGCCTGCAATAGAAATTCGCAGGGGTCGTCCGTTATCCGTCATCGTGCTGCTCCAGTTTCTGCTCCCTGGCAGGAGTTTCTTTTTCGCAGGAACCCGCCATATGCCTGACAACGACGAAGCCCCCGACAAGAAGCGCGAAAAAAATCGTCGTTGCAAGCCAGAAGTAACGCTCGATGAATTTGCGGATTCTGAGGCCGAATTTCCAGATAAAGACCGCCTCCACGAAGAAACGAAGTCCCCTGAAGGCGACCGAAGCCAGTATGAATACGCCCAAGTTGATGCCGCAGACGCCCGCGCTGATTGTGAACAGCTTGTACGGAAGCGGAGTAAGCGCTGCCGCACCGACCGCAAGGCCCGCATACTGCTCGTAAAGGACCTGGACGTGATGATACTGCGCGGTGAGTCCGAGCAGGTCGATAAAAGGTTCGGCCACGGGCTCTCTGAGCGCCCAGCCGATGAAGTAACCGAAAATACCGCCCAGAACCGAACCGATTGTGCAGATGAGAGCGAACTTGAACGCCTTCTTCCGGTCTCCGAGGCATAGCGGCAGCAGCAGAACATCGGGCGGTACGGGAAAAAAGGAGCTTTCCGCAAAAGCAATCAAAAACAGGGCCCAGCCCGCATGTCGGCTCTCGGACCATTTCAATACCCAGTGGTAGAGCCTCTTGAATGGATTGCGGGTCGGTTTTTCTGCGGCTTCCTGAACGGGGGTGGGCTCAGTCATCGCGTGTTCCGTCTATGGGATTTTACACAATCCTATGAACTGTTGCGGATAAAGTCAAGAATCATACTCCCCGCACGGTGATTCGGGCGGAGAATAAATTTTTAATATTTTGAAAAAGTTGCGTAAGACTAATTCGGGAAATCCGTCTGGCCTGATGAGGAAAACGGGTGTATAATTAGGTAGTTAATAGTGCGCTATAAGGAAACCGGGGTGAAAGGGGGCTAGGAATGAGATTGTTTGTTGCGGTGTCTGCGGTTGCAATGCTTCTTGCATTGCTGGCGGGACAGGCGTTAGCGCAGGACAAGGGTCCGGGCGAGACGGTGGTGAAGCCGGACCTGCCTCTTGAGAAACCGATTCCGGAAACGGCTGAAGACCCGCCCGACGAGGAAGAGCCCCCGGAACAGACCCCGCCGGAACAGACCCCGCCCGAAGAGCCTCCTGCTGAAACTCCTCCCGAGGAACCGCCGGGAACCCCGACTCCCGAGTTTTTCGACGAGCCGATGGAAACCGCGGAGGTGATATTCGTGATAGA
>CAZXNM010000018.1:0-95422 GCA_964641955.1 uncultured Planctomycetota bacterium | reverse complement strand
TCACCGGCAAGGCGATACACCTCAAGTCTGTCGGCGGAGCAGCCAACTGCATCATAGACTCCGAGCTGGATGGCCGGGGCTTTGATTTCCACTCTGGTGAGACTTCTACTTCCATCGTCGAAGGCTTCACGATTTGCAACGGTAAAATTACGGATGAGAACGGCGGCGGCATATCGTGCCGCGGCGGCAGCGCGCCGACCGTGAGAGACTGCATCATCGAGAACTGCGAGGCTCTGCGTGCCGGGAGCTGGGGTTACGGCGGTGGTATCTACTGCACCAGCTCCAGCCCGACACTGGAGAACTGCACAATCACCGGCAACTCGGCTACTGGCGGTGAAGCGCACGGTGGAGGTATCTTCTGCTACAACTGCGCGTCGATTGTCAGCAACTGTATAATCACAAGCAACAACGCGGGAAAAAATGGAGGCGGTCTCTACTGCAACAACTCCAGCC
Organism: uncultured Planctomycetota bacterium; assembly: GCA_964641955.1. GTDB lineage: Bacteria > Planctomycetota > SKW154 > SKW154 > DAOVDS01 > CAZXNM01. Next base: position 94,969 of record CAZXNM010000018.1, on the reverse strand, counting down.
CAGTCATGACAAACTGCCTGATAGCCGATAACGCTGCAGGCTACCGGGGAGGTGCCATACAGTGCTACAACCTCTCCAGCCCAGTTATGACAAACTGCACCATAGTGGGCAACACTGCAGGCAACGCTGGCGGCGGAGTCAACTGCTCCAATGATGCAAGCACCCCAACGCTGGAGAACTCCATCCTCTGGGGCAACGATACTCCCGGCAACGGACGCCAGATATACACCTACTACACTGGCACTGTCGTGACGCTCGATACGTGTAACTATGCCAACGGCCCCGGCGATGTCGTTGGAACGGGTGTGATAGCTGAGCAGGGAGTGTGTATCAACTTGAACCCTCTGTTTGTGAACGCGACGGCGCAGGATTATCACCTGCAGTCGGGCTCGCCGTGTATTGACGCGGGTGACGATTCGCTGGTGCCGCCGGGAGTGACGACCGACCTCGACGGTAACCCACGAATCAAGAACAGCACAGTCGATTTGGGCTGCCACGAGGGCGGATGGTCCATTGTAGACCTCACAAACGGTCCCTACTACACCATCCAATCGGCCATCAACGCTTCAACGGACGGCGATACGGTCATTGTCAGGGATGGCACCTACACCGGTGTCGGAAACAAGGATTTGGACTTCGGCGGGCGGGCAATAACGCTCTGCTCCGAACACGGCCCCGCTTCGTGTATCATTGACTGCGAGGACGACGGGCGGGGAATCTACTTCCACAGCGGCGAACCGGAAGATGCCGTTGTAGACGGTTTCACAATAACCAGAGGCAAGCTTGGCTCGGACGACGGCGGCGGAATACGCAGTGAAAACGGTTCGAGCCCCACTGTAATCAACTGCAAGATAACGGGCAACAACATAGGGCACGTATCCCATTGTTACGGCGGTGGTATATCGTGCCGGGATGCAGGCATAACATTAATCAACTGCGAGATAACGAATAACTACGCCCCGGCGGGAGGAGGAATAGATGTCAGTCACGACAGCAGCATTACAATCAGCAACTGCCTGATAGACGGCAACACTTCAAGCTACAACAGCCGCAGCGGCATCAACATCGACAGCAGCCTTTCATCAACTATTACGGGTTCCACTATCAGCAACAACCCGGATGAGGGCATTCACTGTTATCTATCAACACTGACAATCACGGACTGCACCATCTCGGGCAACTTCGAGTCAGGAATGTATTTCTGGGACACGAACCTGACGATGACAAACTGCGTAGTGAAAGACAACTGGGGCGCATGCGGCGCCGGAGCATACATAAAAGGCGGCTCGTATACGATTTTCAACTGCACCTTCCTGCGAAACACGGCCACTGCTCAAACCGGTGGTGCCATTTACAGCCAGGACTGTACGGATTCGAGAATTAAAGACTGTCTGATAGAAGGCAACGAGAGCGAAGGTGGCGGTGGCATATACCTTACCGCATCCAGCGTGGTAGTCAGTGACTGCACCGTTACAAGCAATATCTCAAACCTGGGCGATGGAGGAGGCATCGTATGCAGCGCGTGCGACCCCATCCTCAAAGACTGCACTATCAGTAATAACGAGACAGTTCAAAACGGCGGCGGAGTGGTTATCAGGTCATCAGCCGCCGTACTGAGCAGGTGCCTTATTACCCGCAACCACGCCGACAACGACCGGGGCGGCGGAATCTACATCTGGAGCAGTTCTACCCCGCAGCTTGACAACTGCGTCATAGCCAACAACACCTCCGCTTCCTACGGCGGCGGCATAAACTGCAGAGATTACTCCGTTGTCACTGTCAGTGACTGTACTCTGTCGGACAATTCGTCCGGCGACCTCGGCGGCGGAATCATGTGCAGCGAGAATTCCCAGGCAACCGCGACAAACACCATCCTCTGGGGAAACGATGCCACAAACGATGCCAATGAACTATACTCCTCTGCAAGTTCGTCCGTATGGCTGAACTGCTGTAACATCCCCCACAATGGGACGGATCCCAGCCGCTTCGGAGGAACCGGTATTATTAACGAAGTTGGCACAGTTTTTCCCGACCCGAGTTTCGTGAGCGCGGCGGCCGACGATTTTCACCTTCAGTCGGGCTCACCATGTATCGATGCCGGCGACAACTCCCTGGTGCCGCCGGGCGTCACGACCGACCTCGACGGTAATGCGCGCATCTACGACGGGGATAACAACGGCTCGGCCACAGTGGACATAGGCGCATACGAACATGCACCGTCGCCAGCGCAGAACGTGGACCCTTCGGGCGGGTCCGGGGGTGATATTTCGCCTGGAAGTACGGGCGACTGGACATGCGCCTACGGCTCCGGGCACGTCTACGTGTACGTACCGACCTCGTATAATCCTAGCTCGCTTGCCTCGCCCGTAATCTGGCTCTTCAATGAGGAGATTGCCTCTTGGCAGGAACTCGCGGATGCGAACGGCCTGATACTCGTGGACCTCGATGAGTACAACAGCACGACGGCAATGGTGAACAAGATAAACAGCGTGGTGCTGCCGAAGCTGCCGGTCGAGTACAACGTTGACAGAGCCAGGTACTATTATGCCGGATGGAGTGCTGGCGGCAACATAGCTATCATGATAACCGACCAGAACCAGACTTCCGTGGCAGCCGCCATGGTCTTTCCGGGCAGCGGAGGGGCGCCGCCCTCGATACCGCCAGGGCGCCCGGCAGGTGCCAAGTACTACTACGCCGTCGGCGACCAAGACACAGCCACCGGTTATTACCCCGGCTGCGTGGACGAGGCGAACTACCGCCAGAGCCAGGGCTACACTGTCAGGTGCGATATAGTTGCCGGCTGCGGGCACGAAATTGGCGAGGCGACCTACCACAAGCGACAGGATGCCTGGAACTGGGTCAAGTACTTCAATCTCGATAACTGAGACACAACATGCTGTCACCGCCTGCCGGCTATTTGCGCGACTGGATTGCGTGCAGGCGGGCGGTCATGCCGCTGTCGAGCTCGGCGGCGTTCGCCTCGTCGGTGTCGAGGTGGAACTCGAGCTTGAAGGTGGGCCTGACCCTCACGACCACATCGCCGAAGATGAGCGACCTGCCTCCTTCGGCCCTTACCATGACGATGTCCCTGTCGTGTATGCCGAAGCGGAGCGCGTCTTCGGGCGACATGTGTATGTGGCGCTGGGCGCATATGACGCCCTGCTCAAGCTGTACGGCGCCTTCCGGGCCTTCTATCCGTATGCCGGGCGAGCCGTCGAGGTCGCCGGAGAGGCGCACAGGCGCGTCGATACCGAGCTTGAACTCCTCGGTGCGCGATATCTCGACCTGCGAGAATTCGCGCTCGGGGCCGAGCACCCGCACGCGCTCCACCCTGCCCTTGGGCCCGACGAGCGTCACGCGCTCCTCGCAGGCGAACTGGCCCGGCTGCGTAAGCGGTGAGCGGGGGGTCAGCTTGTGCCTTTCTCCGAAGAGGGCTTCGACGTGCTCCTTGCACAGGTGGACGTGGTGGGCCGAAACGCCTATCGGGATAGGTATGTCCGGTATTTTAACGACCGCATTCAACTGCTTGCGTGAAATGGCCCTGACCGTTTCCCTGGCAATCATCCTCTCTTCGTCGGTGGGAATGACCATCACGGTGACCGGCGAGTCCTCGGCGGAAATCACCGCCGCCCCGTCGTCTCTGCAATCCGGGTTCTGGTTGAGCGATTCTTCGAGTATCACGCCGTTGCCGGCAAGGCCCTGGCACACGCGCGCCCGCACTTCGGCCGAGTTCTCGCCTATGCCGCCGGTGAACACAAGCACATCAAGGCCCCCGAGAACCGCCCAGAAGGCGCCAATATACTTCTTGACCCTGTAGCAGAAGGCCTCCACGGCGAGGAGGGCGCGGTCGTTCCCGCCGTCTGCGGCTTCGAGTATCTCGCGCATGTCGCTCGATATGCCGGAGAGACCCAGAAGGCCGCTTTTTCGCATCAGAATATTTTCCATCTCGGCAACAGACAGGCCCTTCTCCCTCATGATGTGCAGCAGGGCGCCGGGGTCCACATCGCCGGAGCGGGTCCCCATTATCAGCCCCTCGAGCGGCGTCATGCCCATGGTGGTGTCTATGCAGCGCCCGTGGTCAACCGCCGCGAGAGACACGCCGTTACCGAGGTGGCAGGTTATCATTTCGAGCTCGTTGACGGGCTTTCGCAGGAAGGTCGCGGCCTGGAGCGATACGAACTTGTGCGACATGCCGTGGAAGCCGTACCTGCGCACGCCGTCCTCGGCGTAGTAGTCGTACGGGAGGCCGTATATGCGCGCATGCCTCGGAATGGTCTGGTGAAATCCGGTGTCGAATACCGCGACGTGCGGGACATCGGGCATCCGCCTCATCGCCTCTTCTATGCCCGCGATATTGGCCGGGATGTGCAGAGGCGCGAGTTTCTCGCACCCGCGGATGCCGGCGAGAACCTCCTTGTCAATCACCGCAGCCGAACCGTGGCTGCTGCCGCCATGGACGACCCTGTGGCCCACCGCACTCACTGCGTCAAGAACGGCCTCGCCGCCCAGTGCCTCGGCCATGGCCTCGAACGCCGCCTTGTAGCCTTCCCCGGTAACGGCGCTTTCGCTCTTCCTGCCGGCTCTTTCGAACACGCTGCGGGTGCCATCGAGGCCTATTCTCTCGACGTAGCCTTCGACCCCGTTTTCAGGGTCGTCGCAGTCGAACAGCCTGTACTTGAGGGAGGAGCTGCCGCAGTTAATCGTGAGAATTCGCCCCGTGCCTGGCTTGAGGAAGCTTTTCAGGTTGTAGGGGTCTTCCTGCACGCGGCGCGCCTCGGCAAGCCTCGCCCGCTCCCGACCATCGCGCTCCTGGAGCACGAGCCGCTTCGATATCATCATGGCAAGCGATGCCGCAAGGCCCGGCTCCGCGGCTATCACCGGGTACATGGCTTCGTGCGGAATCAGAAGAACCCGCGTGTCGGAGATTGCGCTGACGTTGGCCGAAGTGGGCTCGCCCGTCATAAGCGACATTTCGCCGAAGTAGTCGCCGGGCGAAAGAATGTTGAGCCGCTCCTGCTCGCCGGTTGCCGAGGTTCGCGTCACTTCAAGCTCGCCGGATACGATAATCCCGAAAAACCTGCCCTTCTCTCCGAAACGGATTATCGGCTCGTCCGGAGCGTAATCCGCAACTTCAGCCAGCGCGGCGAGAGCCTTCAGGGATTCCCCGGAAATGTCTTTGAATAAAGGACTCCGCTTGAAAATGGACAACTTATCCAACTTGTTCTCCTGCGAGATACCGTCTTTAAAGCCCGCATACCTTACCAGCACGGTCGGCGATAGTCAAAATGTAAAATTATCGGCCGCATTTCCAACATGGGCGCAGAGGATGCGTATCATTGCGTGTAGGCGACGCTCCCGAATGAGAGGGAAAGGATTTCATTATGCATTCGAGCAGGATACCGATTGTTTTCGCAGTCCCTATACTGCTTTCCATTCTCTGTCTGCCGGCACAGGCCCAGGATGTGAACCAGCTCTACGCGCAGGCAAACAAGGCCAAGCAGTCCAAGAATTACGACGAGGCAATCGGGCTGTACAGGAAGGTGCTGGAACTCAGCCCGGACTTCGCCGTGGGCTATTACGACCTCGCATGCGCGCAAGCTCTCAAGGGCGACAGGAAGAGCGCCGTCGAGAGCCTCAAGATGGCCGTGGATAAGGGCTACGTGTATTTCGAGCGGATGAAGGACGACCCGGACCTCAAGAAGCTCAAGAACGACAATGACTTCAAAGCTATCCTCAAGGAAAAGGACAAGTACGTCAGGGCAGCAGCAGACAAGAAACTGGAATACTGGAAAGGCAAGCTCGGCGACCCGTTCAAGTACGCCCGCGACGACAAGTACAAATTCATCGTGGCCTACGAGGTGTCGGCGGCGCAGATGCAGAATATAATTCGCAACTTGCAGCTCACGGCGGATTCTCACGCGAAGCACCTTTTCACCAAGAAACCCGACTACTACCTCTCGGTCGTAATCTGCGCGGGCGGACAGGCTTTCACGAGACTGCTCGGCGCAGGATATTCGAGAGCTGCGGGAGCTTACGTACACGCCCACAAGACCCTTTACGTGAGAATCGACACGGGAATTGGCACTGTCACGCACGAATTCACCCATGCGCTGCACTGGGCCGATGCGCTTGCCCGGAAACAGGACGCGCAGCCCCAGTGGGTAGTCGAGGGATTCGGCACTTTATACGAAAGTCCCACTTTTACGAAATCGGGCGAGATAAAGAGTCATCTCTCCTGGCAGCACCACTGGCGGCTTCCGGGCCTTCAACAGTCGATACAAAACGGGACATACAAGGGATTCAAGAACGTGTTTTACAACTGGTCGGCAGTGAATATCGCCCATGCCTACCAGATTGTGAAGTACCTGTTCCTTTATCTGCAGGAAGAAGGCCTGCTTTACAAGTTCTACAAGGAGTACACAAAGACATATCCGGATGACCCCAATGCCACAAACACGACGGCAGCCGCCGTCAAGGCACTCGAGAAGGTCGTCGGGAAGAAGATCGACGACTTCGAACCGGAATGGAAGAACTGGGTCTCAAGCGTGAACAAGCCCATGATGGGCGTCTACTTCGACGAGAACTACAATGGCAAGGGCGCAAAGGTCCGCGAAGTCGTCGCGGGCTCCCCTGCCCAAAAAGGTGGAATACAGGCCGGCGATATTATCCTCGCAATGGATGGCAAGCAGGTGGATGACCACAAGGCCAACCTCGAACTCCTCAAGAAGAAGAAACGTGGCGACAAGGCGGTATTCAAGGTGAAGCGCGCGGGTGAGGAGATTGAACTGACGCTCGAACTCGGCGTCTACCCTCGGAAATGACCATCCGCCACGCCCCAGCGCACCTGGCTACTGGCCAGCAAGTGGACACGGTGTGCATAGGAATTGAGCGCCGCCTCCTGCCATCCTGAGGAAGCCGGCAACCAGAGCAATCGCTTATAAATGTTTGTCTGGCTGACAATTACGCGCTTCTATGTGAAACGCATCTCGGGGATACCCGCCTGTGGCACATCATTTGCTGTTTGAGGTCGGATAGTTCCTGCCTGTCGGTTGCTTCGCGGATTCAATCCTCATCGAAATCCCGGTTGAAAGGGTACTCTTCGGCAGATGGGCAGGAACACTCTTCTGTTGAAGGACTTGCGTGTGTCAAGTCCCAGTGTCGCAGCGGGGATTTATCCTCGAAGCCGCTGGAGTACCCTTTCATTATCAATGCTCCACATGCTTATAGGGGATACTCTATGAAGTGGCTGCGCATCGCCGTGTTTCTGGCAGTCCTGACACCTTCAACCGGCCTGGCCCAAGATGATGAAGGCAAATCCACCCAGACGGGGACGACGGAAAAAGTCAAGAAAGATGAGCCGAAAAAGGAGGTCGAGCTGCCCGAAGTCGTTGTCAAGGGAGAAAAAGACGAAGAGATACCGCCGGCGAGGAGTTTGACGCTGACCGATACTCCGCCCATCGAGCTGCCCCTCTCGTATGAAGTGCTGGGCAGGCAGATGCTGCATGAGCTGGGTGTTACGCAGTTCGCGGATGCCTGGCAACTGGTATCGGGAGTGGATTACACGGAAGCGCCGTTTCTCGGGTTACGATGGGGGCCCGCCGCGAAGGTTCGCGGATTCGGGGACACGGAGACCACAATCAACGGGTTCGCGCTTCCCAAGAACATGAACATGTTTCTGGACTCGGCGATAGTCGAGCGTATCGAGTATTTCAAGGGCTCGGCTGCAGCGGTCCAGGGTCAGTTTCTTTCCAGTGACAACTCGGCCGGCCTCGGGGGCGGCATTAATATCGTAACGAAGGAGCCATTCGAGAAGCAGTCTTTGAAGACGACTTTCAGCGCGGTGGGGCTGCTGGGGCTGGATGAAGGAGATGATTCCCGCCGTGTTCACGCAGATTACAACATACCGGTATCCAAAGGGGTACTTTTCCGCCTGAACGTGGCCAGGGACACGGAGCGGCCGCATTACCTGCCGAGTGAAATCAAGCCGGATGTCGGCTACATCGTGGCTCCGAGCATCAAGCTGCTGCCCGCCGAAGGTCTGGAGATACTCTTCGACTATTCCTGCCTGGGGAAGGATATAGCCTCTTACTTCGGTGTCCCCCTGATAGAGGGCAAGCTGATAAGCGACTATGACACCTACTACGGCAACGAGGACACGCGCACCTATTACGCGGGACAGCTCGGGCAATCCAGAATAAGATGGAAGCCCAACGAAATTCTGACCGTCAATGCCGGAGTATCGTGGTTCCGCGGCAGGAATCAGTATGTCACCCGCGGGCTGGCCTACAGCGCTGCGGGATGGAAGATGGATATCAATTTCTTTAACGAGATACGCAATACGGGCACCTCTCCCATGGGTATATTCGTCGGGGACAACGTATCCACGCGTAAGGGATACAACGTGAGCTTCATGCTTCATAACAAATCCGGGAAGGAGTTAGACAACAAGCTTGTCGGGGGCGTGGAGGTCCTGGATATCAGGGACCGTAGAGGTGTTGGAGCCTGGTTGACGACAGCCGACTGGTACGATGTGACCGACCCGGAGATTCTGGACTTTCCCGCCCTCCAGCCTGGTGGAAGGATAAGTTCACCGAGCGAGTCTATCGTCAAGCGCACGGGTATATTCCTGCAGGACCAGTTCTCCTGGAAATCGTGGCGCTTTCTTGCGGGCGGACGCTACGACGAGCACTACGATGATGGCGTCAGAGGGCGTGACAACTCCACCAGATACGGCATCACGTATCTCTTCGACCCCGCCTTTGCGGTTTACGCGGCGTACATGGACACCAACGGGCCGAACCTTGGCATGGTCGATATCAATGGAGACAGAATCACCGAGGGATGGTCGGCGAGACTCAACGAGTGCGGCTTCAAGGTGAAGCCCGCGAAGAAACTCATGTGCACCGTCTCGGCCTATTATCTGAAGCAGGACAACCTTCCCGAGTGGGACGCCACCCGTACCTACGTAGAGCTTACGAGCAAGACGGGGTCGCGCGGCTACGAATTCACCGCGGCCGGGCAGGTAACCAAAGACTGGTCCGCCCGGTTGTCGTGCACTTTGGTGCCTTCGTGCAAACTCAACAACGAAGGCTACTGGCAAGAGCCGAGGTATGACATTGCAGCGCAGGTGGCGTACAAGGTTCCTTACGGCAGGCTCGCCAACCTGAAGATGGGAACGAGCCTCAAGTTCAAAGGCGCAAAGAACCTGGACACCGACGGGACGCTGCCGGGATACGAGCTTCCCGCATACGGCGTGGCGGGCCTGTTTTTCGAGTATCCGCTGAAGCGCAAGGACGCCACGTGGAAATTCCGTGTGAACATCGACAACCTCACGAACGAGAAATACTACACGGGCGCCCGCCACAAGATAAGGGTCAGCCCCGGCGACCCGTTCAGCCTCAAGCTGAGCGTGACAGCCGAATTCTAATAAGGAATACGGAGAAACACTCGGCAGACGTGCCGTTTCTGACATGGGAGAAATCAGACATGGTAAAGAAAAAGAGCCTGACAATCGCCGTCCTGATAAGTCTTGCGGTCCTGATTGCCAGCGTCGGATTGCCCGGAAAGGTCCGCGGGCAGGAGCCGGAGAAGCCGGAAGTTATCTGCATCTACGGCATGGGGGGATTCTTGGCAGACCGCTTCAAGGAGCTCAAGGAATCGCTGGGCGTGCAGGTCGTATCCTTCACGAACGAGGACATCAAGCGAAAAGCAGTGGACCTGTCCTCCTGCCGGCTCATTATCCTAGGGGGAATAAGAGGTTTGGACAGCAAGGAAGACAAGGAGCTTCTTGAAAAGTTCCTTGTTTCCGCGAATAAACAGCATCCGAATATGCGCATCGTGGTGGGCGGCCGGGGTGCCGGCCAGTTCCAGAAGAGCTTTCCGGGCCTGATTGAAAGCGGGACGGTCGAGAAAGATGCCGAGATTGAAAAGTACACCTGGTTCCAGGCCATATCGCAGGAAAACATGCGGCGATACCTGGTATACCTGGCCGTGACGTACCTGGGACGGCCCGGGAAGGTCGAGCCCCCGGAGAAATACGAGAGCCGGTGGTTCTATCACCCCGACCACGAGGGGACTTTCGCGAGCGTGGAGGAGTTCCTGCAGTGGGCCCGCAAGCAGGGCAGGGACATCGACGCCCCGCGGGCGCTCATAGAGACGAACATGGGTCATGTCGTTCACCGCCCGGAATACGTGGACATGCTGATACGTGCGTTCGAGAAGCATGGAATGCTTGCAGCCGCCATAAACACAATCGGTGAGACTTACGAGAAATACATGAGGGAGTTCAAGCCCGATTTGCTTATGAGGCACACCGGCAAGAGCGGAAAGGTCGAGTTCTACATCTCCCTCGGCGCGCCCGTGATTCAGCCGATGTCCCTGATGGGCGAGACGATTGACGAGTGGCTGCACCCGGAAGCCGGGGATACGAAGCGCCCCCGAAGCAGGGTCAGGGGCTTCCAGATGATATCGGAAAGCCGTGGCATTATCGAGCCGCATGCAGTCGCAGGTCCGACCGTCAGCAGCCGGGATTTCTTCTCGCAGGTGGTTCCCATTCCGGACCGCATGGAACACTTCATCGCCCGGGCGGCGGCGTGGTGCAACCTTCGCCGCAAGCACAACCGGGACAAGAAACTCGCCATCCAGTATCTCGGGCCTCCGGACAAGGGGGAGATGCTGGTAGGCACGCAGGACACGCTTTACGCCGAGAGCATCATTAATCTACTTAAACGGATGAAGCGGGAAGGCTATGTGGTTAACAAGATACCGAAGGACCAGGACGAGCTGATTGACTGGATGATAGACCACGGCCGGCAGATTCTGTCCGACGCGCCGGACGAACTGGACAAGCTGGCCCGCAGCGGGAAAGCCGTCCTGCTTCCCGTGGAGACGTACCGGAAGTGGTTCGAAGCGAAAGTGCCCGAGGAGCAGAGAAAGGCCGTAATCAAGGAGTGGGGTGAGATACCGGGCAAGTTCATGGTCTGGAAGGATGACCGGGGGAAACAGTTCCTCGTCATTCCCAAGATTGACCTGGACGGCAGCAAGGTGATTCTCGTGCCCAAGCAGTTCCCGGAGGGCGAGGACGCCCTGGACCAAGACAACCGCGAGGCGCTCCTGAAGCGACTGAGAGAGGACCCCTACAACGTCCAGCCCAGCCACAACGAGCTGGCGGCCAATTTCTGGATCGAGGAGGGCTTCAAGACCGATGCCCTAGTCGTGTGGGAGTTCCTGATAATGGACTACTGCCTGCCCCGCAAGGCGATAGGCCTGCGCCGGGCGGACTGGCCCGACATCCTCATGGGGAATATGCCAAACGTCCGGGTATGGCCGATTTGCGAGCTGAACTGGTCCCTGCCGGCGCGACGCAAGACGCGCGCCGTCCTCGATGACCATCTCGTCTCGCCGGACGTGAACGCGGAACTGGCGGACGAGCTCTTGAACCTCCAGACCGATATCATCAAGTGGGACCGGACGCCCGAAGGTGCGCTCGAAGAAAAATTCCGGGCATCCATCACGCAGCAGGTGCGCGAAACGCATCTGGACCAGGACCTGCGCCTTGACTTGAAGAGGGACCAGTTACTGACACCCGAGGAAATCAGGAGCATCGCCGGATATTTAAGCGAGATTTACCACGAGAAGATAAACGTGAACTATCACGTGATGGGGCAGCCTCCGCGCGACGACTTGCTGGCACCTTATGTCGTGACCTGTCTGGGGGGACATTTCCTGGACGGGTTGGATGAAACGGTCCCGGTCCCGCCGGAACATGACCGCCTGCCGGGAGACCGCAAGAAATATCTCCGGCAAAAGGCGCAGGAAGTGATTGAAAAGGTTCTCAAGCAGAATCAATCTCCGGGGGAAGCCATCGCCTCGGTCGGAGGCAAGATAGGCGAGCAGGGGATGCCGAGGAAGCTCAAGGAAGGTTTCGACGCCGCCAAGCACCTGCACGACGGCTTCGCCCGAACGCACATGGAAATCGACAATTACCTCGTCGCGCTGAACGGGCGGTTCATGCCGCCGGGTCCGGGAAACCTGCCCGAACGCAACCCGGCCGTGCTCCCCACGGGCCGGAACATGTATATCATGAACCCGGAAGAAATTCCCAGCAAGCCCTCATGGGAGCTTGGCAAGCAGCTCGTGGACCAACTGCTTGCCGAGAAACTCAAAACCGACGGGTGCTATCCGGAGAAAATCGGCCTTTCCCTGAATTTCCGCAGCACCCTTATGGATTACGGCGTTCTGGAGTCGCAGATTCTCTATCTGATTGGGGTCCGTCCAGTCTGGGACGCGAGCAACCGGGTGATGGATGTTGCGCTTATTCCCTCAAAGGAGTTGGGCCGTCCGAGAATCGATGTTTTCGTCGAGACATACGATTATTACGTTGACTATCTCGAAGGCCGGCTGCGCCTGTGGGACAAGGCTATTCGAATGGTCTCCGAGCTTGACGAACCGAACAACAATCTCTTCAAGAACCGGACGCGAGTCTATCGAGAGCTCAAGGTGGACGGCCTGTCGCAGGAGCGCGCGGAAACGTTGTCCCGCGCCCGCATTTTCGCAATGGCACCGGAACTGGTAAGCTATACTCACTTCCTTCTGCTCGAAGAGACGGGCAAATGGGACTCGCGCCTGGAGCTGGTCGATGTGTATCTCGAAGAGCGGGACTACGCGTACACCGAGGGATGCTGGGGCGAGAAGACGCGCGAAGCATACAGGCGTCACCTCCAGGGAACCGGGGTCGTGCTGAAAAATGTCACCCGGGGCGGCCCGCACAGGGGCGGATGGTACAACGGCGGAAACCTGTGTCTGGTTATCAAGGAAGTGACGGGCAAGGAGCCGGATTATTTTATTTCGGACCTTCGCAATCCCGGTGAGGAAGAAGTCGTCCGGGCGGAAGACGCCATGCGCAAGGATATCCGCGCGACGCTCTTCAATCGCAAGTGGATTGAGGGTATGATGGAGGAGGGTTACGCCGGTGCCCAGCAGATGGCTGGCGGAGTATTCTGCACGCTGGGATGGGAAATCAACCGGGAAGACAGCGTCTCCGCCGACATCTGGGAGGAGATTGTCAATGTCTACCTGCGCGACAAGAAGAACCTGAATATCCGGGAGTGGTTCGAAGCCAAGAATCCGTATGCTTTCCAGGGGCTGACGGAAAACCTGCTGGAGGCAATCAGGAAGGAGTACTGGCGTCCCGACGAGGCGACTCTTCTGGAAATAGCGACTGCGTATGCAGAGTCGGTCGTCCGCCACGGCCACAGCGAGCCCGGCGAGGTCAACGAGAAGCTCGATTTCTTCCTCGCGCGGACGCTCTCGGCGCCGGGCCCCGACAGCACGACGGGAAAGGTAACCCGGGCGCTCCTTGAGCAGTACCGCCAGAAGACGGCCGCCGAGATGGCATCATCCAGGCCGGAAGAAGCTGCGCCCGCGCCGCCGGTCGAGGAGCCTGAAGAAGAGACTGTGGAAGGCAAGAAGATGGAGCCCGTAAAAGAAACTTCGTCGGTCGCACGGACTTGGCCCCTGACCGAGATGCTGATAGGCCTTGTGGTCATCCTTGTCATATATGCGGGCTACCGGTTTCGGAAAGGCGCTCCTCGTTTCGAGGCAAAATAAAGGAGGGGAATGCGTTGGAGTCCCTTATTAGAATTCTCTATGTCGTCTCTACGGCGCTGCTGGTGCCTGTCATTCTCACCTTGCTGTTCATGCTGGGATGGTCGCTCATGGAAGCCGGCGGTTTCGTTCGAGAGTATCTCGACCGTCGCAAGGGGCGGAAAGAATGGAGGCGGCTGTACAAAAACCTTTCCGCGAAAAGCTCCGGAAGCTCCCGGAAAAACCCCGCCGGTTTCAACCTGGAGTTCTTCGGCAAGCCTGCGTTGCCGGGCTTCCTGGGAAAGTTCTCGTATATGGCGCAGCAACTGCACGGCGACTTGATCTTGATGCACAAACTGATGGCCGATTTGGAAATCGAGATTGCAGGGAAGCTCTCCCGAATGTCTTTTGGCACCCGGTTGGGGCCCATGCTGGGCCTGATGGGAACCCTCATTCCCCTGGGGCCCGCTCTGATAGGGCTGACATCGGGAAACATCCATGAAATGGCGATGAACCTCGTGGTTGCCTTCAGCACGACCGTTCTGGGGCTTGCCGTCGGCGGCCTCTGTTACGGAATGAATCTCGCGCGCCGCAGGTGGTATGCGCAGGACATGGCGGATATTGAATTCGTCATGAACTGGTCCACCCGGAACAAGGGAGGAGAAATACAGGATGACGGAAACGCCGGCAGGATACAGGCAGGCAAGGCGGTTCAGGAAAATATTGTCTCCGGCTGAAGACGACCCTCTCGCGGGCATGGCCAATCTCTTTGATGCAGGCATGGTCTTCGCCGTTGCGCTGCTTCTGGCGCTGGTCACCTATTTCAGCCTGCCGGAATTCCTGGCAGAGAGAGAGGATGTAACTCTGGTCAAGAATCCCGGCAAGCCGGATATGGAGATTATCAACAAGAGAGGAATCAAGCTGGAAAAATACAGGATGACCACCGACCGGATAGGAGGCGAGGGAAAGAGACTCGGTGTATGCTACAGGCTCAAGACGGGAGAAGTCGTCTACATACCGGAAAACCCAGTCGTCCCATCGAATTGAATATGAGATGAGTTCCAGTCTTCACACTTTACTCGGGCTCATAATGCAGGCTGAGGTAACACCGAAAGGCAGCATGGCACGGTTGAGTCCCTGCCCGATTCCGACAAGGTTTCGACAGAAATCCCCGTTGAGGAGTTGCAAAGCCACTCCAACCCGAACTCGGGCAACCGCGCTGAAAGCCAGCATTCACGCGGGTTACAAAACGGAGAGGGTGGGATTCGAACCCACGGTACCCGAAGGCACAACGGTTTTCGAGACCGTCCCGTTCGACCACTCCGGCACCTCTCCCATCCAAGCAATTCTATCAGCTTTCGACGTTTTTTAAACCCTTCTTCTTCCTCATGTCTTCGAAAAACTGCTTCATAAGCTCCGCTGCCTCCTGCGCCATAACGCCGCCGGTGACCTCGCAGCGGTGGTTAAACCGCCCATCTCGCAGCAAGTCCATTAGCGACCCCGCGCAACCCGTCTTGGGCTCCGAAGCGCCGTATACTACTCTTTCGATTCTCGCAAGCAGCATGGCGCCGGAACACATGGCGCACGGCTCGCAGGTAACGTACAGGCATGTTCCCGCGAACCTGTGGTTCCCGAGTGCCTCCGCCGCCTGGGTTATGGCAATCATCTCGGCATGCGCCGTCGGGTCCCGCAGCGTTTCGACCTGATTGTGTGCGCGCGCGATTATCCTGCCTCCGTGTACAATCACGCACCCGACCGGGACCTCATTCTCCTGCGCGGCGCGGCGCGCAAGCTTCAAAGCCTCGCCCATGAAGAAATCATCGCCTTCCGTTTCCATGAAGATATTGTAGCAAAAAAACGCATCCCGGGGTAGCATTAAACATCCCGCCCGGACCATCGACAAAGAACTCCGAGATTTTTTCCTGAAATTTCTGAGAAGTTGCTGAATTGTGCAATAGGAGAGGAAATTTACGTGTATATATTTATGCAGGAACCCACTATATGGAGGTGCCTGGTTTCGATTGCGGCACCCCGGTTGCCGGGGTTCGTGCTACAGGAACGTGGTCGCGCTCAGAGGAATTAAATGGGCTGCGAAGAGAACAAGATAAAATTATCGTACCTTGTGGACGGACAGCTTGAGCCGGAAGAGGCCCGGTCCCTGCTCAATCACATAAGTTCGTGCCGGGAGTGTTCGCAGTACTTCAAGGATCTCCGGGATGCGAAGAAAGCGCTCAAGCAGGCACCCCGCCTTGCAGCCTCGCCCTCGTTCGTAAGACGCCTGGAAGCCCGGCTGCACAGGGAGGGCACCGGGGCCTACATGGTACCGGTGATGTCGCGCAACTGGGTCAGGAAAGCCATATCGGCCGGCATTGCCGCAGCAGCGTTGATAGTCATAGTGCTTATCATGTCCAAATCCGGCGTAAAAGAGCCAACCGATATACCGGACGAGCCTGATATTACCGCTGCGGACGACAGCCAGGAGAAGCAGCCATTCGTGAAGACTACATACGTAAGTCCGGAGCAGTATGAAGAGGAAAAGAAGAAGCAGCATTTGGCCGAGCTGTTCCCGATAGAATCTGAGCGCGAGAAACCGGTAGAGGTGCCTGACAGACCCAAGGCGCCTGAATTACCATCCTTTGTAGACGAAGGCAGGCAAGAAAAACCAGAAGCTATCGTTAAAGACAAGCCCAGGGAGCATGATGTCGAGGAGAAACCTGAAATTCCCGAAACGCCACCCGCACCGGGCAGTGAAGGCACACACGTCGAAGGCCCCGGCGAAGAACCTCTGAAGCAGGAACCCGACAAAGAAGTCAAGGTTGCCGCGGCAAATCTGCGGACGCTCGAGAACGATTTCTTCTCGGCGGCCAAGGCCCGCAACGTTGACGGCCAGGTGGATGCTCTGCACAAGCTGGCAAGTCTGCCTATTGAAAAAACCCTGAATTTCTTCAAGAGCATCCTGATAGGCGAACGCAGGAAAGTTGATACTTCCGTGCGGCGGGAGGCGCTGTTTGCGCTTGCGGAAAACGGCAGCAAGCAGGCTGCAGGCGTAATGCTCTACATCTACGATGACGCAGCAGAAGAAGGGGAAATTCGCGAGACCGTACCGGACGCGCTTGCCCAGATAGAACGGCAGGAGACTCTCGACTGGCTGGTCAGCGAAGTCCTGTCTTCTCAGAAGCGGCAAGCGAACGTGCGCAAGATGGTCGCCGAAGTACTCGCCATCGTGGACAAGCCCGTATCTTACAAGCCGCTTGCGGCCGCGTTGCTTAAGGAACCGGACGAAAAGGTGCGTGTGGCTATCTGCATGGCGCTCGGCGCAACTAAGGACACGGCCGCCGAGGAGGTCCTGCTAAAGGCTCTCAAGGACAGGCAGTGGGTCGTAAGAGAAGCCGCGCTCCGGGCACTCGGCAGGACGGGAACATTTAGCTGCGTGATGCCGCTGATCCGCCTCCTCAACGATGCCCAGCCGCTCGTCGAGGAAGCCGCCGCCATGGCGCTTTCCGAGAATCCCGATGTGAGGGCGGTCGAACCGCTGATTAAGCTTTACAAGAGCCACAAGACCCAGACAGACCTGAGACTGCGCGGCGCCGTCCTGACTGCTCTGTGGCGGATTACGGGCGAGCGCTACGTGAAAGGCTCCGACTGGAGTTCCTGGTTCAAGAAGATGGGGCCATACCCCGAGACAAATCCCGACCCCGGGGCGATTCCGGGCGCGCCCGCATCGTTTATCGACATCCCGCTGTGGACAAACTCGGTTGTTTACCTCGTGGATGCATCGGGCAGCATGAGAAACGACGGCAAGCTGGACGAGGCGAAAAACCTAATCAAGCAGTCCATAATCGGCCTCCCGAAGGAAACCAAGTTCAACATAGTCTTCTTCAGCTCGAACATACGGGGCTTTTCCCAGACATCTCTCCCGCGCGCCGACAAGCTCAACAAAGCCAAGGCTCTGCAGTGGCTCGACAGGGTGCTGCTGCCCCAAGAAAGAAAAACCAATTTCTACCACGCCCTGACAACGGTCCTGCGCAGCAAGCCGGACGACCTAGTCATCATCAGCGACGGCGTGCCGAACGAAGGGCGTTATGTCTACCCCCCGAAGCTTGTGCGAGTTATTGCCGACCAGAACCTGCAGGGCAAAACGCGCATCCACGCAGTAGGCTTCTACACGGTTCAACACACCGATGGAGCCAACAACCCCGTGCCCGTGGGACCCAGCGTGGACTTCCTGCGAGACCTCTCAAAGAGAAACTACGGCGAGTTCAGGCACCGGCTCTTCTTCAAGGCCGACGGCAACAGCAAGTAAGGCAGCCGGGTTCCTGCTCGCGGGACAGGAGGATTACAGATGCTGTTTTCCGGACATTTGCGTTTTATTCTCGCGGCTCTCCTACTGGTGTTCCTGACGGTGCCGCTGTGTCTCGCCCAGAGCGACGCCATCAAGGAATTCCAGAAGGAATGGGCAGATGCCAAGAACTTCCCGCTCAATCAGAAAGCCGCAATAAATAAGGTCTCCCGCCAGATGACAGTCGAGGCCGCCAAGGCCATCCTCGCTGTTGCGTTCGAGAAGGATGCCTCCTATATCGCCACGCAGGCTGCATACGATGCCCTCTCCCGCATGCGCACTCAGGAAATAGTTCACTGGATGTCGGAAAACATAACGAAAGAGAAGAGCTGGCGGCTGCGCGCCGTCATGGCCAAGGTGCTCGGCGAGTATGGAGACGACTTCTCGATTGACGGGCTGCTCAAGATTCTCGGCGACAAGAAATGGGAGGTCCGTCTTGCGGTGGCGAAGGCGCTCGGCGCGATGACCCCGAGCACGAGGCTCGTCGATGCGCTGATAGCGCAGGTGCAGAAGGAGCAGGGCCGACTCGTCTATGAAATCGGCGAAGTGCTCGAAAAGATGACCGGCGCTACCGGGCTCGAAGAGCCCGAGGACTGGAAAAACTGGTGGAAGAAAAAGAGGGACTCCTGGGCCCCGCCGGCAGGCGGCGGTGGGTATGATGACAATCCCGAGACCGCAAGGCCGATTATCGGTGAGCCCAAGACCGTGGCGGTCAGTCCCATCTACGGGCGAATCAAGAGCAAGAAAGTGATATTCGTAGTCGATACGTCCGGTTCCATGAAGACCGAAGGGGAATGGGGAGAGTCCAAGAAGAAAATGAGCCGGCTCGACATTGTCAAGGATGAGCTTTGCAAGGTCCTCGACACGCAGATAGACGAAAAGTGCAAGTTCAACATAATCACTTTCGACCTGTCGGTCAAATCCTGGAAGAAGAAGCCCGTCAAGGCAACCGCCGGGAACAAGAGCAGCGCTAAGGGCTTTATCAAGAAACTCAAGGCCGATGGCGTTACATACACTTACGGCGCCCTGAAGGAGGCCTTCCAGAACGAGGACATCGACACGATTTACTTCCTCTCAGACGGCGAGCCGACGCACCCGCCCAACAGCGACGAGGCCAACCGCGACTGGATTCTCGGCCAGACCAAGGCCATGAACCTTGTGGGCAGCAGGAAGGTCCACACCATCGCGTTCATGGTGGGCAAGGGCGAGGATTTCGGCTTCGAGGAAGATAAGGCCAAGTGCGCCCAGTTCATGGAAGCGCTCGCCAAAGCCACCGGCGGTAACTTCAAGAAGATGGATTGAGAACCGGGATTACTGCCCGGGACAGCTCCAGATAATCACCACCCCGCCCTGATCTATTGATATTATGCGTCTGCCCGACCTGTCGAAAGACACGGAATGTACGCTCTCGCCGTGTCCCTCGAGATTGCGGACACACTTGCCGGTCTGAGCATCATATACATCCACGCCATCCCAAAAGCCCGCACTCACCGCAATCTTCCCGTCCGGGCTGTATACGCGCGAGGAGTCAAAGGGCGAACGCCATCTCATGCGCCGCAACATCCTCTTACGCTGGGAGTCAGTGCGTTTTCCCAGGAGGCGCTTTGCCGTATCCGGATTACAGATTCGCAGCCCCTGCGGTCCAAAGACGGCGGCCATTTGCCCGCCATCGGGACCGACCGCAATTGTTATGCCGCGAGTGGAATCCTTTTCGATGGAGCGCAGTTGTTTGCCGGTTTTGACATCCCAGAGCTTCAGCATGCCCGCCCCATCCGCCGAAGCCAGCATCCTGCCGTATGGGCCGAACGTCAATAACACGACTTCCCTTTCGTGCCCCTTGAGCACATGAAGGCATTTGCCCGAACTGGGATTCCACAACCGCACAATGCCATCTTCCTGCCCGGATGCAAGCAGCCTGCCATTGTGGCTAAAGGCGATCGTCCTCACACTGCACGGCCGTTCCACATCTTGCTTGAGTGAAGAGAAATCCTTGCCTGTCTTCGGGTCATATAGACAGATTAGGCCGCCGAAGTTGGCTGCCGCCAGGACCTTCCCGTCCGGGCTGAACGCAAAAGAAGTCCAGGTCGCATTCTTCACAGGCAGCGTACAGTTGCACTTCCCGGTTCGAAGGTCCCAGATACCCGCCTGGTCGGACCCGCCGCCGGCGAGAACTAACAGGCTGCCGTCGGAACTCAACCCGACACTCTGAGGGTAAGTCCCGGTCTTGATTGTTCGGAGCACCTTGATGAACTTCCACGGCTTCAAGTAGTAATCGAGTTCGCGTCCCAGACGGTGTATTACCTCGGGGTCCTCGGTTTCTTTCAACCGCTTCCGGAGGAATACGAGGAGGGTGTGGCGCTTCATAAGAGAGTATTTGAGCAACTTACGCAGGTTCCCGCTTGCGTCTTCCCGCTCCCTGTAAGCTTCGCTCCCCATCTCCTTCATCAGCTGCTCGCATTTGAGCTTCACGTCCCGCCCGAGCACGCCCCAGATTTGGAGAGTCTTCGCTTCCCCCGTCAGTATCAGTAGCTCCCCCTTGGAAGTGAACGAAACCATGATTGACGGGTCCGGTTCAGGCTTGATTTCCTGCTTAATCCTACCTGAACCCACGTTCCAGAGCCGCACCGGGCTGCCGGAGCTTGCAGATGCCAGGAGCATGCCGTCCGGACTCAGGGCGATCGAGCTGATTGTCTTCTTGCTCCCAATGAGTTTGCGGAGCTGCTTTCCCGTCCGAGGATTCCACATGAAGATTACCTTGTCATCGCCCGCGGACGCCAGCAGTGTGCCGTCTCTGCTACATGCAAGCGAGCTGATGCTGCCAGAGTGCTCCCCGAACTCCCGCAGGCGTTTAGCCGTCTGCGTATCCCAGAGATAGACCAGCTTATCCCCGCCCGCCGAGGCCAGAACCTTGCCGTCCGGGCTGAACGCGGTGGAGTTGACTCCTTTCACGTGCCCCCGGAACGTGCGAAGACACTGGCCCCTGACCGGCTCCCACAGCCGCAGTGTCTTATCAGAGCTTGCGGTCGCGAGCAGCTTGCCGTCCCGGCTGAACTCGACGGCGTTGACCACGCCGGTGTGCTTCTTGAGAGTGTAATAGCGCTCGCCGGATTTCACATGCCAGATGCACGCCGTCTTGTCTGCGCTGCCCGAAGACAGGAGCTCCGCGCCGGGACTAAACGCGACCGTCAGGACCTGGTCCCTGTGCGCCCTGAGTGTACGAAGGCACCTGACAGCCTGAAAATCCCATATGCGGACTGTGTTGTCTGCACCGGCAGTTGCCAGGAGCTTGTCGTCATCGCTCAAGGCGAATGAATTGATACGGCCTCTCTGCTCCAAAAGCCGCAATTCGGCCAGCAACTCGAAATCTCCCCCGGGTTCTGTACAGGGTTCCGGAGGCTGCTCCGGCTGCTTCTTGTCCTGAGCAAGACAGACTGCACCGGGAACGGCACACACCAGCAGGAAAATAAACCATATTCGCACGGTCGGAGACTCCCATAACCGCCTATATGCATCATAGCTTGAATCTCTCAACCGCGCAAGCAAATGCTGAAAGAGTTTGACCGCAGGCCGGACTGCAGATACACTTAGACGTGGGAATATGGAGGCGGTCGAGATGAGGCTATCAGGTATATTTCTGGCATTACTGGCGGCATGCCTGTGCGCGGGTGCTGCGACTGCAGGTGAAGGCGACGAGGAAGGCGAGTTTTACGGCGGCAAGTGGCCTGCGGACGTTCCGAAGACCACCCCGGCGAAATTCTACCTCCCCTTCCCCGCCGGAAAGAGTTTCGGACAACTCCCCGGCGGCGCAAGCCATACCGTGCTGCAGAACAAGCACGCCATAGACTTCTCCATGCGCATAGGCTCCCCCGTCTGCGCGTCGGCTGACGGTATCGTCATAAAAATCATCGAATCCGGACCCGACCGGGGCGGAAAGCAGAACTCCCTCATAATCCAGCACGCGGATGGCATGTGCACGTGCTACCTGCACCTCAAGAACAAGGGTGTCATCCCCAGGCTCGGTGATTTTGTCTTCCAGGGCGACGTCGTGGCCTACTCCGGCGCGTCCGGGACGGGCACGCCGCACTTGCATTTCTCCGTCAACAAGTTCGAGATGCTCGAGTCGGTGCCCATCGAGTTCGTCGAGGCCAAGAGCCAGAAGCAGTGGGTGTCGCAGAATTACTCGTTCGAAGAAAAATACGCCAAGAAGCTCAAGCCCTTCGGGGAAACCGAGCTTGCCCTTGTATGGGGGCCAAAGTTCGGCCTGTGGGGCCAGGCTCTCGAAGCGCGCAAGAAGGCCGAAAAGCTTAAGCCCGAAAAAACCGACGACGTTCGCATGCAAAGGAAATACAAGAAAATAGAGGAGGCCTCTAAATCCTTCGACGAAGCACTCAAGGCACACCTGGCCTCGGCCGAGAAAACCCTTGCCGGAAACGACGCCGGTGCGCTTGAATGCGCCTCGTTCGGCGCGGAAGACTTCAAGGACACCGAACACGAGAAGATGTTCACCGACAAGCTCGCGGAACTCGAGAAGCTTGATAATTACAAGGAGCTTGAAAAGACTCTGAAGAAGACGCAGCAACGCAGGAAAAAAATCGAGAAAGCCTTCGAGAGCGACCTGAAGGGCAGCTCTGCCAAGAAAACAGTGAAGGAATACGCCGCCTTTGCCAAGAAATACAAGGATGCGCCCGAGGCAGCGGCGGCGCAGGAGCGCGCCAAGGCGCTGCAAGCTTCCGAAGGTAAGAGCAAGTAACACGTTTCGCGGAGGGTCCCCTATGAAACGCCTGACAACGCTTGCGGTTGTGATTGCCATCCTGCTCTTCACATCGCCTCTCATGGCAGACTCGTTCACGTTCAAGGGGCGACAGAGAACCTACGTGGTCTCAGCACCGAGATCATCTAGGCCGCTCGGCGTCTTCGTTACTCTGCACTGCAACGGCGGGAACGGGGGAATGGCTGCCGGGAGATGGACGAAGATTGTCCACCCGGACGGGGTCCTCTGTGTCGGCCCCAACTCGCTCAATCAGGCTGCGGCGTGGCGCGACAACGAGAACGAAGGCATCGACTTCATCAAGGCCCTTGTTAAAGAGGTCGCGAAGAAGTACAGGATTGACAGTAAGCGCATCTATATCGGCGGCTACTCCGCGGGCGCATGCCATTCCTGCCGCATTGGAATACCGAACAGCGACTACTTCGCCGGCATTATTACCTACGCCGGCTGCAGCGGTCCCGCGCTGGGCCCCCGCAAGATACCGGTGGCACTCGTTCACGGCGAGAAGGACGGCAACATCAAGGTGGATGGCACGCGAAAATTACACGAGACGCTCAAGGCCGCCGGCTGGCCCGTCTGGTACAAGGAAATACCCGGCCAGGGCCACGCCTATAACCCTCAGTACAACCGGCAGGCGTGGGAATGGGTAAAAAAGCACCCGCCTAAAGACCCGCCCGAACTTGTTGCGAAAGAGAAGCTCGAAGAGGCAAAAAATGCCTTCGAGAAAAAAGATTACGACAAGGCCTACAAAGCTTACAAGGAGGCGCTGGCCACGGGCGTGAAGAAGGAAGAGGCCCAGTCCGGCATGAAACAGATAGAAGAACTCGGCGGCAAGGAAATCGAGGAAGCCCTCAGCGCCGCCGAGAAGAGCAGCTCAAAGGCGAAAAAGCTCCTCAAGAAGGTAATGTCCGCCTTCAAGGACACACCAGTAGCCGATAAGGCCAAAGCAGCTCTCGACAAGCTCGATGCGAAGGAGCCCGCTCCCAAAGTGACTCCGAAGAAAGCGGAGCCCGGCGAGGCGAAGGAGACTCCGCCAGAGAAGAAGGAGGACACGCCGCAAAGCCTCATGGCGAAAGCCTCCAGGTATCTGGATTCAGGCATGAAGGATGCGGCGCGGCAGATACTCCAGCGGCTTGTGGACGAATTCCCGGACTCATCCGAGGCGCGTGACGCTGCACGCAAGCTGGCCGAACTCGACGAGTAGGAGACTCCCTTCGGACACCTGGTGGAAAAATGAGAAAGACAAAGATAATCGCGACGCTCGGGCCTGCCAGCTCAAGCCCGGAAATTATAGGCAAACTCATAGAAGCAGGCGCGAACGCGTTCAGGCTCAATTTCTCGCATGGAAAGCCTGAAGAGCACGAGAAGACCCTTCAAACCGTGCGAGACATGTCGGAGAAGCTGGACGCATACGTCGCTGTCCTCCAGGACCTGCCGGGGCCGAAAATAAGAATCGGCGACCTCGCCGCGCCCGTCACCCTCGAAAACGGACAGGATATTCAGCTTGCGGCAGGCACAGTGTCGGAACCGAACGTCCTCCCCGTGCAGTACGAGCAGATTGTCTCGGACGTCGCCGAAGGCGCGAGAATCCTGATTGATGATGGCAATATCGAGCTGACCGTCGTAGAGAAGAGCGGGGACCGCCTGCAATGCAAAGTCATCGAAGGCGGGGTCGTGACTTCGAGGAAAGGCATCAACCTGCCCGGCACCACAGTATCCGCGCCTACACTCGGGATGCGAGACAGGGAGTTCCTTAGATGGGGTGTCGAGCACGAGATTGACTACATCGCCCTTTCATTCGTCAGGAGTCCCGAAGACGTCAAGGAAGTAAAGGAACTCGTTACGGAGCATAGCGGCTCCGCGCGGGTAATCGCAAAAATCGAGAAGCCGGAAGCGCTCGACGTCATAGGCGACATTATCGAAGCGTCCGACGGGATAATGGTGGCGCGCGGTGACCTCGGCGTCGAGATGAACCCGGAAGCCGTGCCGGAAGTGCAGAAGTCGCTCATTCGCAAGTGCAACGAAATGGACAAGCCCGTCATAACAGCGACCCAGATGCTCGAATCCATGACCCACAACGCACGCCCCACCCGCGCCGAAGCCTCCGACGTCGCAAATGCCATTATCGACGGGACCGACTGCGTGATG
The DNA here is from genome assembly GCA_964641955.1 of uncultured Planctomycetota bacterium. Classification (GTDB taxonomy): domain Bacteria; phylum Planctomycetota; class SKW154; order SKW154; family DAOVDS01; genus CAZXNM01. The sequence goes on along the minus strand of CAZXNM010000018.1, from coordinate 70,130 downwards.
CTCTCCGGCGAGACTGCGGTGGGCGAATACCCGGTCCGGTCGGTCCAGATGATGGACAGGATAGCGCAGCGGGCGGAGAAGTACCTCCGGGAAACCTGCAGCTCCGAGCCGCACACGCAGATAAGCAAGGATTCGCCCGTCAGCGACGCAGTCTGCCACGGCGTCTATCAGGTCGCCCGCGACGCTGACGCCGCCCTTATCGGAATATTCACCATAACGGGCCGGACCGCGCTGCTCATGTCCAAGTATCGCCCGGTCACACCCATAGCCGGCCTCAGCCCTCACGCCACCTCTCTCAGGCGTATGGCGCTCTATTTCGGGGTCTGTCCCGTCAGGACGGAGAACCGCAAATACTTCGAGGAAATGATTGCCAGCGCCGAGCAGGCAGTTTCGGCACGAGGGCTCGCGAAGAAGGGAGATGCCGTCATCTTCACCGCCGGACTGCCAATCGGCACATCGGGCACAACGAACTCGCTTCAGATAAGGGTCCTGGGAAAGTAGAAGTTACATTTCAGTGACTTAACGCATGTGACTTCAGCGGCATGATAATAATAGACAGCCAGATATCAACTCATTATGCCTTCTGAAAGGGGCAGACGCATGGAGTCTGGAAACATCTCTCTGCGCTGGATTGCGCTCGTCGTCATGCTTCTCGGGCTGGTGGGAGCAGCCTCGGCGGACATAATCTACCTCAACACGGGCGGAGTAGTCAAAGGCAAGATTATAGAAGAGGATGACGACAGATACATAGTCAAGACCAAGTACGGCCCCATCCCGGTCAACAGGGACGACGTCGAATTCATCGAGAGAGGCACCGACAAGGAGATATTCCAGCAGCGGCTGAAGAAGCTCAAGAAGGACAACGCAGATGCCTGCGTCGAGCTGGGCGGCTGGGCCCAGAGCGTCGGCCTCGCCGAAGAAGCGAAGCAGATGTTCGAAAAAGCCATAAAACTGAATCCCGACCATTACTTCGCCCGAATGGAACTCGGCCACCGCAAGCACAAGGGCAAATGGATGAGCGAGGACGAATACAACAAGGCCATGGGGCTGGTCAAGTACGAGGGGAATTGGGTCACGAAAGAAGAACATCAGAAGCTCAAGGCAGGCTTCGTCAAGTACGCTGATGAATGGATTAAGAAGGAAGACCTCGAAATGGCCAGGAAGGGCTTCCGCAAACTCGGCAGCAAGTGGGTCTCAAAGGACGAATACTTCAAGGCAAAGGGATACGTCAAGTACAAGGACAAGTGGGTCAGACCCGAACAGCTCGAAAAAATCAAGAAGGCCGAGGAAGAGCGCGAGCGCCGGGAGAAGATGCTCAAGCTGTCAAAGCAGATCAAGATGGCGTTCAAGATTCGATGCTCGTTCGAACCGGACGCGCAAGACATGCACCTCGAACGTTTCGGAAAAATAGTGCAGGAAGCCTCCGCGAAAATCTGGGATATGACCGGAGGCGGCATCTATATTGCCGAAGCGCACATATACGACAAGAAATCGGACGGCGACGTCGTGGTAAAGAACCTCGACCAGAACAAGGTCCAGACCAAAGATGGCAAAACCGCTTACGGATACGCGGAGCCGGGCCGACGCATGTTCGTCGGCGGGAAATGCCTTATTCTGACTTTCGTCCACGAGTTCGGCCATGCTAAGTTCGGCCTGCCCGACCATTACGGCGAGCAGGTTGACTGCATCATGAATGCAGGCGACGGCGCAAGGCATATGAAGTTCATGTACTGCACAGGTAAGACCCGTGACCCGAGCAAAGGGTCAGGCTGCTGGGAAACTATTCTTAAGAAATACCCGGGTCTGAAAAGGCCAACGCAGCCCGGGCAGGACTTCGGCGAGCCGCCGGAAACCAAGATAACCATCACAAACAACTGAGCAGAGACGCTGCTAATGGGGAATATTAAATCGGCGCTGCTTGTCGGGGGGCTTGTGCTGTTCCTGTGCGCGGTTTGCGCCGGCGACATCATCTATCTCAACACCGGCGGCGTAATCAAGGGCAAGATAATCAAGCGCGACCTCGACAAGCTCGTCGTCCGTACCCCTCACGGCGTCACTACAGTGAGCACCGATGACGTGGACTATATCGAGGAAGGCGGCTCGCTAAAGGAGATGTACCAGGAGCGTCTCAAGCAGATAAAAGACGACGATGCCACGGCCCACTACAATCTCGGCGTGTGGCTGCGCAACGTCGGCATGTACGACGAAGCCAAAAAAGAGTTCGAGAAAGTCATAAAAATAGACCCGAACCACGACTACGCGCGATGCGAACTCGGCTATGTCCGCAAGGGCGGCAAATGGCTTACGCAGGAAGAGTACAAGAAATCCGAAGGATACGTCAAATACGAAGGCAAATGGGTTCTGAAGGAAGAGGCCGAAAAGCTCAAGACCGGTTTCATCAAGTATCGCGGCGAGTGGGTCAAGAAAGAAGAACTCGACATGCGCAAGAAAGGCTTCCGCAGGCTCGAAGGCAAGTGGGTCTCGGAAGACGAATACTACAAGGCCAAGGGCTACGTAAGACACGACAACAAGTGGGTCACTCCGGAGAAGGCCGAGAAGCTGAAGAAACAGGAGGCCGAGCGCGAAGCAAAGAGAAAAGCGCTCGAGCAGAAGAAAAAGCAGCTTGAAGGCAAGATGCTGTGCTGGGACGCCCAGGTTTATGTCAAGCAGGACGTGGAGGAGGAGTGGCTGGAGAAGTTCGCGGGGCGGGTGAAAAGCGCCTCCGCCTATCTCTGGAAGCTCACGGAAGGCCAGGCTTACATCTCCACGGCGGTAATAACCGACAAGTGCGAAAAAGGTAACTGGTGGATTCAAAATCTTGAAGAAAACCGCGTGGAGACTCCCGATGGCACAAAAGCGTATGCCTACTGCGATTTCCGCAAGATTGTCACGGGCGGAACGGTAGACCCCTACACGGTCACACACGAACTGGGACACCTACTGTTCAAGCTGCGCGACGAGTACGACGGCTCCAAGGATGGCAAGTGTATAATGGCAGGTCCGAAGGGCGCGCCCAAGTGGTGCGAGGACTGCTGGGCGAAAATTCTGCAGAAATACCCGAAGTGGAAGCACCCTAACAAGGATTTCCCCGCCAACCCGCCCGAGACCATCATCAAAATCCAGAACCAGTGATTCAGCAGGTATGCTGCTCCAGAACGTTCCTGATTTCGCCGATGTGTCTCTCGACTGCGCCTTGTTCGCGCCGGATTGCCGCGACGGCGTTTTTGCCCATTCCCTCGCGGTCCTGCGGGTTGTCCAGCAAGTGCATAATGACCTGCTTCAGCTCGTGACGGTCTCCCACCATCAACGCGCCGCGCGCGTCGAGAAGAAACCGCGTCGTCGCGTTGAAATTGTAGGTATGAGGCCCGAAAAGCGTCGGCACGCCCAGCGCGGCAGGCTCGACCATGTTGTGCCCGCCGCGGTCAATGAGGCTTCCCCCGACGAAAGCCACATCCGCAAGGCCGTATGCGTTTGCAAGCTCACCGACCGTATCGAGGATAATCACACGCTCGCCGAGGTCCGCCGGTTTGTCGCGCTCGAGCTTCGAGCGAAGTGCGTACTTCAGCCCTGCCTGTTCGACGACTGATATAACCTCGCCAAGCCTGTCAAGCTGTCGCGGAGCGAGCACGAGCCGCAGCCGGGGCCGGGAACCTTTTAAGTCCTTGTATATCTCCGCGAGCGCCTTTTCCTCTTCGACGTAAGTGCTGCCGCCGACGATTGTCAAGGCATCGTTTCCCAGACCGAATAAATTACGAAGCGCGGCGAGCTTCTCTTCATCCGCCTTCAGACGCACCGAGTCGTACTTGATATTGCCGGCCAAGATTATCTTCGACTCCGGCACGCCGAGGCGCAGGAAGCGTTTCCCGTATTCCTCGGTCTGCACAAGAAACCGGTCTATCCGGCTGAATACCTCGCGCGGGAAGAAGCTGAACTTCATGTACCGGCGCAGGCTCAGCTCCGTCAGGCGCCCGTTGGCCAGAACCACGGGAACGCTGCGGCGCTTCGCTTCGGCGAGGAAATTGGGCCATGCCTCGAGTTCCATGAGCACAATGAGGTCCGGCGAGAGTTGCCCGAGGAATTTCCGCACGCCGAGTGAGAAGTCGAAAGGGAAGTAAGCAAGCGCGCGGCCGGGAAGGCGCTTGCGCGCTGTCTCCATGCCCTGCGGCGTTGTGGTCGAGACGACCACCTGGTGGCGCGGGAACGAGTCTTCGAGAGCCTCAATCAGCGAGACCGCGCCGGCGACCTCGCCAACGCTCACACAGTGTATGAGTATCACGCCGCGGTCCGGGTCGAACTGCGGTGGCCTCCCGCCGAGTGCGGCCTTCAGCCGGACCCAGAGCCCCCTTCGCAGCTTGCGGCTGGCAAGAACAAGCGGCATGCCGACCACAAGAAGCGCTATGTAAAGAGAATCCAGGACGAATTCCATGGCAACCTTCGGCTACTGCGTCCGGCCGCAGCATTTCTTGTACTTTTTCCCGCTGCCGCACGGGCACGGGTCGTTGCGACCCACCTTGCGCTCTGCCTTAATTGGCTCGATACCTTCTTCGCCGCTCGCGGCCTCCATCGCGGCCTCGCGCATGGCCTGCTCGCTCGACCACGAAGTTCCGGAGTAGTCGGTGACGTTCCAGACGGTCTCCGGCGTTTCTTCCTCATCTCTGAGCTTCACGCGCGGGACAAGCTCCACCACCTCCTCGCGCCACGAGTCCAGCATGTCCTCGAACGCCTGAGAACCCTTGATAATGTACTGAACCTTGGGGTCCTTCTGCGCGTAAGCCTCCAAGCCTATGTTCGACCTGAGGATGTCCATGAAGTAGAGATGGTCCTTCCATTTTTCGTCGAGCTTCTGCAGCATTACCCAGCATTCAATCCTGCGCATCGTCTCGGGGCCGACCGTCCGTTCCCTTGCCTCGTATGCCTCGATGACGGCCTTTGTGAGCTTCTCGGCGACTTCCCCGGGGTCGCCGGCAAGTGCGCTCGCCGGTGCTTTCAGGCCGTATTTCTCTTCGAGCTTCTTCTTGAGCACCTCGACGTCCCGCTCGTCCTTGTCGAGATGGCCCCCGATATGCTCTTCCACCGTTGCGGCTACCGAATCTTCCAGCCACGGGACAACGAAGTCCTCCTTAAGGCTCTCCCCGCGCAGTATTTTCTGGCGGCTTGAATAGACGCCCTTTCGCTGCTTGTCCATCACCTCATCGTAGTCGAGCAGGTTCTTGCGAATCTCGAAGTTGCGTTCCTCGACCTTCTTCTGCGCCCGCTCGACCGCCCGGGAGACCATGCCGTGCGATATCGAGACGCCTTCCTTCATGCCAATGAAACCGAGTATCTTGCGGACCCTCTCGCCCGCGAAGATGCGCATGAGGTCGTCTTCGAGCGAAACGATGAACACGCTGGAGCCCGGGTCGCCCTGGCGGCCCGAGCGCCCGCGAAGCTGGTTGTCGATTCGACGCGCCTCGTGGCGCTCGGTTCCTATGATGTGCAGTCCGCCGAGTTCCGCGACGCCCTCGCCCAGCACGATGTCGGTCCCGCGGCCCGCCATGTTCGTGGCGATTGTGACTGCCCCCTCCTGGCCGGCGTTCGTAACGATGAGCGCCTCGCGCTCGTGGTGCTTGGCGTTGAGGACCTCGTGTTTGACTATGCCGCGCTTCTTGAGCATGCGCGAGAGCCGCTCGGAATCCTCGACCGAGCGCGTCCCGACGAGGACGGGCCTGCCCTCCTGGTTCTGGCGCCAGATTTCTTCGACGACCGCCTTCCACTTCTCATCCCTGGTGCGAAATATGACGTCCGGGTAGTTTGTGCGAAGGAGCGGGCGGTTGGTCGGGATGGTGGTTACGCCCAGCTTGTATATCTTCATGAACTCGACCGCCTCGGTCAGGGCCGTACCGGTCATCCCCGCCAGCTTGTCGTACATGCGGAAGTAGTTCTGCAGCGTGACGGTCGCGAGCGTCTGGGTCTCCTCGCGGATTTTCACGTTCTCCTTGGCTGCGACCGCCTGGTGCAGGCCGTCGCTCCAGACCCGGCCCGGCATGAGCCGGCCGGTGAACTCGTCCACTATCACCACCTCACCGTCCTTGATAATGTACTGCTGGTCGAGATGGTAGAGATTGTGCGCTACGAGCGCCTGGTCGATGCAGTGGCGAAGTTCGTGCGCCTTGATGTCGTCTTCCTCGATGTTGTAGAGGCCGGGAATGCCCGCGAACTCCTCCGCCTTCTCCTGCCCCTCGTCGGTGAGGGTCACGGTGTGGTCCTTCTCCTTGACTTCGTAGTCGATGTCCTTGCGGAGGCGCTTGATTACTTTGTCGGCCTGGTAGTAGAGGTCTGTCGCCTTCTCGGCCGAGCCGGATATGATAAGCGGCGTTCGCGCCTCGTCTATGAGTATCGAGTCCACCTCGTCAACAATGGCATAGCCGAGATGGCCCTGCACCTGCTCCTCGATGGCCATCTTCATGTTGTCGCGCAGGTAGTCGAATCCGAACTCGTTGTTCGTGCCGTAGGTTATATCGCACGAGTAGGCCGTCTTGCGCTCGTCGTAGGGCATGTGCGACTGGATGAATCCGACGGTCAGCCCCAGCGCCCGGTACACCGGCCCCATCCATTCCGCATCGCGCCTCGCGAGGTAGTCGTTTACCGTGACGACATGCACGCCCTTCGTCCCGAGCGCGTTCAGGTACGCCGCAAGCGTCGCCACGAGCGTCTTTCCCTCGCCCGTCTGCATCTCGGCGATGCTGCCCCTGTGCAGCACAATCCCGCCGATTACCTGCACGTCGAAGTGGCGCATGGGCATGCCGTCCTGCGTGCGGATGTTGCGCCGCGCCGACTCGCGGCACGCCGCGAACGCCTCCGGCAGCAGGTCGTCGAGCGTCTCGCCCTTCCCCAGGCGCTCCTTGAAGTGCGGCGTGAGGTTGCGAAGCTCCTCGTCCGTCAGCCGGCTCATCTTCGGCTCGAGCTCGCACACCGCCTCCACAATCGGCGCCATCGACCTGAGCATGCGCTCGTTGGCCGAGCCGAATATCTTCGTTATCATCTTCCCGAGAAAGTCCGTCACCAGGAAGAACACGCTCTATCCTCCACAAACCTCTACATCTTATTAGACAACCGAACAGCGCCGATGTCAAGCCGATACGATGTCCCGATGCTTGAAAGCCACTCTGTCTGTTTGTGACAAGAGTCTCTTACGCGACAACGACTTATGGCAAATATTTACAAGAAAATCAAAGGCCTGTGAAACGTCTGCGTGGGTCTAAGGCGGCGTGGACAGCCCTAACCTGTTACCAAACCTGCACTTGTGTTAGCGCAGGATTCGTTTCTCGTCATAACATGCAGATGCGCATAGCCTTGTGTCAAATCGAATGAATTTACCTCGTCGGCTGCCAGGCGTACTCGCCCTTTTTGTTGATGTAGCCGTACTTGTCGCCGACCCAGACCAGCGCAAGGCCATTGTGGAAGTCGTCCGCGCGGTCGTACTGCGCTTCTATGACAAGCTTGCCCGTCTTGTCTATGAAACCGTGCTTCTGCCCGACCCAGACGCGCGCAAGACCTTCCGAAAAGCACTCAGCCCAGCCGTAAGCCTGCGGCTCGATGACGAAGCTGCCACCGGTGTCGATATAGCCGGACTTGTCCCCGGCCCTCACGGGCGCAAGCTCTTCGGAGAACCGGTCTGCGTGCTGGAACTTCGCCTCGATTGCCACGTTGCCGGACGTGTTTATGAAACCCCATTTCCCGTCGGTCTGGAAAACAGCGAAATTACCGGAGAAGCTGCCAGGCCGACCGTCGAGCTTGCACTCTATTTTCAAGGCGCCCGTCTTGTCCACGTAGCCCCACTTGCTGTCCGAACTCACGGCTGCCAGGCCCTCCGAGAACGCGAGCGCGAAGTCGTACTGCGGGTCTATGACAATCTTGCCCTTCGGGTCAACGTAGCCCCACTTGCCGCCCTCGAAGCCGTTCTGCGCCCAGATGCCGCCGATATTCACCGCCCCGAGCCCTTCCGAGAACGCCATTGCCCACGCGTAAATCGGCTCGACCGCTATTTTGCCGTTCTTGTCAATATAGCCCCACTTGTCATCCCTCTCGATGGTTGCGAGGCCTTCCGAGAAGTCGCCCGCCTTGTCGAACTCTGGGTTTATGATGACCTTGCCTGTCTTGTCGATAAAGCCGTACTTCCCGCCGATTTGCACAGCAGCCAGCCCGCCCCGGAAGACCGAAGCCCACTCGTACTGCGGCTGGATTATGGTCCTGCCCTTCTGGTCGATAAAGCCGTACCTGCCCTCGACCGTCACGGGAAACAGCGGGCCGACGCCCTTCTCATCCGCGGCCTTGTCCTCGGCCGCCCTCTGCTCCGCCTCGTCCGCGCTGCACGAGACAGCCGCAGCCGCAATGCCAATCACAAACAACAGAAAAACCGTTCCTCTCATTCTCTTCCCCCTTCCCTTTTTGATTTTCGCATCATTTAGTAGGTTTCCAGACATACTCGCCTTTTTTATCGATATATCCTGATTTTTCGCCGATCTCTACCTTAGCCAAGCCATTGGAGAAAGGCCAACAGCAGTCAAATTGAGGCTTTATTGCAATTGATCCTTTTTTGTCTATATATCCCAACTTTCCATTCATCTTGATTATCGCATACCCATCTACGAAACTATATGCTTCCTCAAATGTCGGTTTGATAACAAAATTTCCTGTTTTATCAATGAAACCCCACTTACTACTAATTTGCACTGGAGCAAGACCTTCAGTAAACGCATCAGCATCTTCATAAGTAGAATCAATTATCTTTTTTCCGAATCTATTAATGTAGAAATACTTCCCTTCGGTTTTGACTGGCGCAATTCCTTCAGAGAACCATAAGATCGAATCAAATTTTATAGGAATTACAATAACACCATTTCTATCAGAATAACCCCATTTATAATCGACTTCGACAGTCCCGCGTTCTTCTGTAAATCTACCTGTAAAGTCATATTCAGGCTTTAAAACAAAAACTCCTTTTTTGTTTATATAACCATATTTACCATTAACTTTAGCAGATGCTAATCCTTCGTTGAAAGGCCAAGCATCCTCATAAATATAATCAATCACTATTTGACTTGATTTATCTATGCATCCCCAATATTCCCCATTACCAACAAAGCATAAGTTCTCTGAAAAAACTCTAGCCCATTTGAATTGTGGTTCTATAACAAATCTACCTGATACATCAATCCAGCCAAAGAGATCATTTATTTTTACTCTTGCCATTCCATTTATAAAATCCTTTGCGTGTTCAAAATGAGGTTCGATAACTACCTCGCTGTTTTTATTGATAAATCCCCATTTGCCATCAACCTGAATGGGGAACAACGGGTCGGGGTCTTTCGGCTCAACAGGCTGAAGTCTGTCCTGCGATGCACAGGAGAAGATGAAAAGCACAATCAGGATTACGAAGGCTGTTTGTCGCATACCGGCCTCCGGGGATAAGCAGTCATCCCTGCAATGTTCCTATCAAATCAGATAGTTTGTCAATTCCGTTTTTAGTGAGGAGCTTGTCGATTTCGTCTGGCAAGCGGCTGCAGGTGGCGGGGTCCACGAATGTAGCCGTGCCGACCTGCACCGCAGTCGCGCCGCAGACGATGAATTCGAGCACGTCGGAGGCGCTCATCACGCCGCCGCTTGCGATTACGGGGATTTTCACCGCCTTGCTGACCTCGCACACGAGGTAGAGCGCGTGCGGCTTGATTGCCGGGCCGGAGAGCCCGCCCGTCACGTTGCCAAGAAGCGGCCTGCGGGTCTTCCAGTCAACGGCAAGCGCCTTGAGCGTGTTCGCCACGGTCAAAGCGTCCGCACCCGCCGCTTCGGCCGCGCGGGCGATTGCATCGATGTTCTGTACGTTCGGGCTGAGCTTGGGAATTACTGGCAGCTTAGTCGCTTCCTTGACCTTCTCTATAACGACTGTTACTGATTCCGCTTTCGTGCCGAACTCGACGCCGCCGCCCTCGACGTTGGGGCATGATATGTTGACCTCGATTGCGGACACGCCTTCGACGCCGTCGAGGAGTTCCGCAAGCTGTCTGTACTCGTCTATCGCGAAGCCTGCTATCGAGACGATTACGGGGACGCCGTAAGAGCGCAGCTTCGGCATGTGCTTCTTGAGGAAGGCATCGATGCCGGGATTCTGCAGGCCGATTGCATTGACCATGCCGCAGGGCGTCTCGGCGGTGCGCGGCGGCGGGTTGCCCTCGCGCGGGCCGACCGTAACGCTTTTCGGGACTACCGCGCCGAGCTTCGAGATGTCGCAGAACGGTTCCATCTCCTCGCCCCATCCGAACGTACCGGACGCGGGCATGATGGGATTCTTGAGCTTGAGAGGTCCTATGTTCACTGAAAGGTCAGCCAAGCCTTATCCTCCTCTTAACCGCAGAGACGCAGAGAATACGCTGAGGTTCGCTGAGATTTTTTTACTATTCTTCAAGACCTAAAACCAGTCTTTTAACACCGCCTTTTGACCGGAGCGCCGATTATGTTTTCAAACATATCCAAGAGTTCTTCCTCTGCGTACCTCTGCGCTGCTCAGCGGCTCTGCGGTTAGAATCAGTACTCTTCGCTTAAGTCTATAAGGTCGGTATGCGTCAAGTCAAGCTCGCTCAGGAAACGCGACTTAATCTGGCGGTTCGGCTTGCCGAACTCGTCGCGGAACTTGGCGAGCATTATGTAGAGCCTGTCCTTCGCACGCGTCATTCCGACGTAGAATAGCCTGCGCTCCTCCTCGAGCTCGGCGGGCATTCCGGCCTCGACGGAGCGCCTGTGGGGCAGCAGCCCCTCCTCCAGCCCGCCTATGAACACCACGGGAAATTCCAGCCCCTTAGCCGTGTGCAGCGTCATCAGCGAGACCTTGCTCGTATTCTCTTCGTAGCCGTCAATATCGGCGACGAGCGAGACCTGCTCGACGTATTCAACCGTCCCGGCTTCCGGGTTCTCGCGGGTGAACCGCGCTGCCGCGTTAATGAGTTCGGCAATGTTTTCGAGCCGGTCAGGCCCGTTCTCCTGCTTCAAAATATATTCCCTGTAGCCGGTGCGGGCGATAATCTCGTTGAGAAGGTCCTCGGGCGGCCGGTCAACCATGCCCCTGAGCATTTCCATCAGTTCGAGGAATGCGGCTGCACTCTTCGCAGCGCGCTTCGAAAAGGCGTCCGAGCCCGAGATTTCCTGCAGCGCCTCGTACATCGATGTCTTCTGCCTGAACGCGGTGGCTTTGATAGTGTCAACCGCCTTCTTGCCGAGTCCGCGCGGCGGCGTGTTGATTACGCGCTCGAAGCTGAAGTTGTTTCGCGGATTGACCACGAGGTCGAGGTAGGCGACGAGGTCCTTGATTTCCTTCCGGTTGTAAAATTCTATTCCGGCGATAACCTGGTAGGGTATTTTCGCCTCGCTCAGGGCTTCTTCGAGGCTGCGGCTGAACGCGTTCACTCTGTAGAGGATGGCGAAGTCGCTGTATTCGGCTCCGTTGTCCTTGAGTTCGGCAATCCGTTCGGCCACGGCGTGCGCTTCGTGTTCCTCGTCGTAGCACCCGAGGAGCTGGACATTCGGCCCGGTCTCGCGCGTGGGAAGGAGGGTCTTTTCCTTGCGCATCCTGTTGTTCTGTATGACGGACTGGGCGTTTGCGAGAATCGCGCCGCAGGAGCGCCAGTTCTCTTCGAGCCTCACGACGGTGGTGTCGGGGTAGTCGGACTCGAAGTCGAGAATGTTCGAGATTTCAGCGCCGCGCCAGCCGTAGATGGACTGGTCCGGGTCGCCCGCGACGCAGATGTTGCGGTGCCTGCCGCTCAAGGCCTTCGCGATGAGGTATTGGGCGCGGTTCGTGTCCTGGTACTCGTCCACGAGCAGGTGCAGAATCGTGTCCTGGTATAAATCGCGTACGCTGCGCTCCGCGTCGAGCAGCTTTATGACGTTTACGAGCAGGTCATCGAAATCCATCGCGTTCTGCGCGAGGAGCCTTTCCTGGTAGGTTTTGAAGACGCGGCCAATGCACTCGCGCCTGTAGTCGTCGGCGAATTCGAGGTAGGTCTCGGGCGTTTCGCCCGCGCCCTTGATTCTCGAAATCGTGTCCTGCACCGCGGCGGGCTTGAACTGCGAACTCGACAGGTTGACATCCTTGATGACCTGCTTTATGAGCCGCCACGAGGCGCGGTCGTCGGCAATCGAAAAGGCGCGGTCGTAGCCGAGCCTGTCGGCGAAGCGGCGCAGGATGAGCGCGCAGAACGAGTGGAACGTCCGCAGCGTGAGCCCGCGCAGCGACCTGCCCAGCAGCTTCTCGATCCGCTCCTTCATCTCGCCGGCTGCCTTGTTGGTGAAGGTCACGGCGACGATGCGGTGCGGGTTGACGCCGCTTCTGACGAGGTAGGCGACCCGGGTCGTTATGACCCTGGTCTTGCCCGAGCCCGCGCCGGCAAGCACGAGCAGCGGCCCCCCCGGGTGCACCACGGCCCTTCTCTGCGATTCCGTCAGCCCGTCAAGCATCATGTCTCCCTTGCGTGCGAGGCGATTATACAGGTGTCAGTAATGCGTGCAAATTGAAAAGCAAAGCGGTTTCCTCGGACAAAACGCTTGTCAGGAAGGGCAGGCTTGTATATATTGGTGCAACTTTGAACATGGATAGCGGCATGGAAGAAGAGCGCAGCGAACTCAAGCCGGGCGATGTTTTCGCCGGGTACAGGGTGGTCGAGAAGCTCGGCCCGGGAATAATGGGGATGGTCTACCTCGCCCGTGACACGACTTCCGTCAAGCGCGTGGCCCTCAAGATATTGCAGCCCGAGCTTGTTAAGGACGAGGCTTACGTCAGGTGGTTCGAGGAGCAGGCTTCGGCCGCAATCGAGACCGAGCACAGGCACGTCGCCAAGCTCTACGCCGCGGGAACGGTTGACAACGTGCTCTATACGGCAAGCGAGTTCGTTCCCGGCGACACGCTCGCCTCGCGCATCGAACGCCAGGGTCGCCTCGACCCGGAAGTTGTGCTGTCGCTGATTCTTACCATCGCCAAGGCGCTCAGACACCTTCACTCGCACGGCATAATCCACGGCGGCGTCAATCCCGGCAACATAAGAACGACTCCCATGGGCGAGGTGAAGCTCGTGGACGTCGGGCTGGCCAAGAAGCTTCTCCTGCGGCCAAAGCAAATCAAGGCCAAGGTGCAAGTTACGCCGGTGTACCTGGCGCCGGAACTGGTGAAGGGGCCGACCAACATCGACCACCGGGCAGATATTTACTCGCTGGGCATAACGGCGTTCGAGGCGCTGACGGGCACCATGCCCTTTAAGGGAGCGACGCCGCACGAGACGGTGCTTCGAATAATGAACGAGCCGCTGCCCGTGTCGGACATGAAAGGCGTGCCGGACGACATGGCGGACCTGATAGCGAGGATGACCGCCAAGTATCCGGGAGACAGGCCGACGGACATGCTGGAAGTGATTTCCGAGATGGAGAAGCTTGCGGCAAAGTACACGCCGGTCGTCGTGGGTGCGGCCCCCACGGAGGAAGCCCGGGCCGCCATGACAAGGCGCACGGTCAGGGAGTGGCAGCCGGTGCTGGTATACGCGATTATTGCAGCGATTGTCGCGGGGACGATTTTCATCTTCCTCCTGCCGAGCGGCGGGCCGGGAGAAGGAACCGGCCGTAAAACCCCGACCATCGAAGAGCAGGCGGCGGCGGCGCTTAAAGATGCGAAAACGTACGAGGCGGAGCACGCTGACGACTTCGTGGTAACGCTGGAAAAATACAAGAGCATCTCCCGATTTTTCCCGGACACGAGCGTGGTCGGCAAGGCGAAGGAAGCGGAAAGAAGGATTGCCTACAAGGCGGCCGCGGCGGACGCGACCAGGCTTGGCCGGGAGAACCGGCTGTATGATGCCGTCCTGGCATACGAGATATACGCAAACCAGTATCCCGATGCGCCGCAGAGCAAGGAAGCCGCGCAAGAAAAGGCGCACCTGCTCGACATGATTAGAGACAACTACAACAGGAACATGCTCGAAGCGGGAACGCTGATTCAGGAAGGAAAGACCGACCAGGCGCGGGCGGTGCTGGCAGGGATACTAAGCTACAGCACCCCGGAACTCAGGGACAAAGCGAGGCGGGATTTTGACAGGGAACTCGCCAACGCCGGTTCCCAGGCGCTCCAGAAGACTTACAGCGCAGCGTGGCAGGCGGCCAGTCCAATGCTGGCGACCGCGGCGAGCCGGATTGTCGAACACGAATACGACGGTGCGATGGCGCTGTACGAGGAGTTTCTTTCGAGTTCCTTGCCGGCCGGCGTGGAGCAGATTCTCCAGTGGGAAAAGCAGGATATTTCGAGCCTGCAGAAAGTAATGGAAAACTTCGAGGCGGCGCTGGGCGATGCGGCGGGCAGGGAGGGCACGACCGACTTCACGCTGGCGGATGGCAGGACCATAAGCGGCACGGTCTCTGCAGAAGCTGACGGATACTACCTGAAGCTCGGCGAAAATAAGACGTGGCGCATACGCCCGGCGGACCTTGCTCCGGCGAACGTGCTCAAGCTCGCGGGCATGGGCGTGGACAAGCCCGAGACTGTGCTGACTTCCATGCTTTACGAACTGTATCACGGGAGCCTCACCAGGGCGCGTGCGCTGCTGGCAGGACTTGAATCGCGCATCGAAGACGAATCGTATTCGCGTTATGAGAGAAAGCTGGAGATGCTCTCGGCAATGCCAATGGGTTCCGGGCGACCGTTGCCTCAGCCGGAAGACCCTCTCGACATCCGCCGAGCAGCCAAGATTGTGGACAGCGCCCACGAGCAGATACAACGGCGCGACTGGGACAGGGCGTACCTTATGCTGAAAGAGGCGCTGAGCATCAATCCGGCCGAGCGGGACGCGTGGAGCATGCTCGCCGGGTGCGCCGCGCAGAAGAAGCTGACCGCCGAGGCCGTCCAGTACTACCGCAAGGCCCTGACTCTTAACCCGGGCAACCCTATCCTCTGGAACGCGCTCGGCAGCCTGTACCTCGAGCAGGGAGAGCCCGGACTTGCCCTGTCCTCTTTCGGGCGCAGCGGCCGGATAAATCCTGCCGACCCCACAGCGGCGCAGGGCCGCTTCGAGGCGCTTCACCGGCTCGGCAAAGAGGAGGAAGCGCGCCGGGTCCAGGAGGAGTGGGAAAAGGCCCGCCAGAAGTAGCCGACACCCGCCGGTTACGCGGGAGTCGCCTTTCTCAGAATGCCGAGAACGTCGTGCGCATCGTGCGCGTGCCTGAGCGCTTCCCGGTTTTCCTCCCGCCTGGCGATAAGCGCTATTGCCGCGAGCATCTGCAGGTGCTCGCCCGAAGAAGCCTCCGGCGAGACAATCAGGAAGATTATATCGGCGGGCGCGCCGTCAGGACTGCCGAAGTCTATGCCCTCGCCGTGGTGCTTGATGCCGAGGGCGCAGACCGGCGATGTTATCTCGGGGCTCCTGCCATGAGGCAGGGCCACGCCGCTTCCAAGCCCCGTGGGCGCGAGCCTTTCGCGCTCCATGACCTCCTCGACGAGCGGCGTGCCGGGGGGTATCTTCCCCGCCTTCTCGAGCAGTCCGGCGAGTTCGGCCACGGCGCCTGCCCTGTCGGACGCGAAAAGAGGTATCTTGATAGTCTCATCGCAAAGTACCTTCGCAAGCAGGGCGCCGCCCTTCAGCCGCTCGATGCGTGATGTCTTTTCCGGACGCCTGATAGCCTGCTCCTCGCCGACAGTCCAACTCTTCCATTTGGTCAGCACGCGCTCGGAAATAATCACTCCCGACATTTCGAAGACAACCAGCGCGGGGAGTATCACCTGGACTATCAGGTCTCCTCTCTCACCAAGCATGACTCCCACGAAATAGGCCTCGACGGCTGCGACTCCCGCCTGCGGCATCATCAGAAGCGGCAGGACGCGGCGCAGCTTGGCGCCCTGCCCCGTAAGAACGGCGCCGAGCCACGTACCGAAAATTTTGCCAATGCCCCTCGTGGCAATGTAGGCCAGCACGAAGGTGATGGTCTCACCGCGGAATGTGTCGAGCCGTATGTTAGCCCCGATTATCGCGAAGAACAGCAGGTGGAACATGGGCATCACGTTGGCGATTTTGAGCGAGTCGAACAGGACGGGACTGTGGAAATTGGCGATGCAGAATCCCGCCACGACGGTGATTATCAGGAAAGGCAGGTGCAATGACATCCCTATGCCAACGCCGACGGCGACGAAACCGAGTATGACAAGAAGCACCTCGATGGAAGGAGTCGGAGTTTCCTGGAATATGCTGGACAGGAAGTCGAATCCTGTATACTTCAGCGGGCGCGACGTGCTGGCGCCAACTTTCCCCCTTTCGCGAATAATCAGCTTGAGCGCCACGAATATCGCAACTCCTATACACACTGCCAGCCCTATATCCGTGAAGGCAGGCAGGAGTGCGGCGCCTGCGTTCTGTGATGCTATGCCCCGATGTTTCATCCAGGCAAGCTGCATGATAATTGAAAATACTATAACCTCGATAATGTCAGCGAGAACGACAATGTTGGCGAGCATGTCGCGCAGCTTGCCTTCGAGTGCTATCTTGTTCATTATCGCGAACGTGGTCGCGGGAGCGGTGGCAATTCCTATGGACCCGATAAGCAGGGCGTAGAGCAGGTCGTAATCGAGCACGTACAGGAAGACCACCGTGGTCAACACGAAGGTCAGGGCGCCCTGGATGACGCAGATTACAACCGCCTTCATGCCGACGGCCTTGAGCCGGTCAACGTGCAGCTCCTCGCCGATGCCGAACGCGACGAGTCCGAGAAATGCAAACGTGAAGAAGTGGAACGTATTGAACGCCTGCTTGTAATCAGTCGAGAACTCGCGTCCGGCGGGCAGGATTCCGGTCAGGATAAGGAAGTACGGGCCGACCAGGAGCCCGCCTATCATCTGGCCGGTCGTCTCGCCTATCTTCAGGTGCCTGGTGAGTTTACCCATGAAGTACGAGCCCAGCACCAGCAGCCCGATGCACAGTATCTGTACCTGTACGGTATTTTCCAGCGCAGCCCCTCATATCCGCAAGCTTACATGTATCCCTGCGCCCTGCAGTTGTCCTCGATAACCCTGGCCAGCTCTTCGTAGTCGTCCGTTATTGTGAAAATGTCGAGGTCCTCTTCCGAGATGCAGCCCTCTGCGAGCATGGTATTTCTCAGCCAATCCACCAGGGGCGTCCAGTACTCGGAACCGAAGAGGATAATGGGGAAATGCTCTATTTTCTCGGTCTGCACGAGCGTGAGCGCCTCGAAGAGTTCGTCTATCGTGCCGTACCCGCCGGGAAAAATGACGAACGCCACCGAGTACTTGACGAACATCATCTTGCGGACGAAGAAGTATCTGAACTGCAGGGAGATTTTCTGGTATTCGTTCGGCTCCTGCTCCATGGGGAGCTGGATGTTGCACCCGACCGACACTCCTTTTTCCGCGAAGGCGCCCTTGTTAGCAGCCTCCATGATTCCGGGGCCACCTCCGGTGATTACATTCAGTCCCCTTCTTGCGACAATCTGCGCCGCGAGTTCCGCCGACCTGTAGTATTCGCTGCCAGGGGCAAGCCGCGACGAGCCGAAAAACGCCACGGCAGGTCCGAGATTGTGCAGCGTGTCAAACCCTTCTACAAACTCACCGAGTATGCGAAAAACCCGCCACGGGTCCGAAGAAGTGAAATCAGGCTCCGCGACTTTCGGCCTGCTTTGCAGCAGTTCCCTATCATCGTGCAGCCTTTCGAGCTTCCGGGTACGTTCGCCCATATCATATTTCTCCTTATATTTTTCCGGGTTGGCGTGCAGATTCTAACGAACTCGGCCAGAGTATGCAAGCCTTCTGCCGAATGACCAAGCGGCGGCATGCGGCAGCCCGCAAGAACCTGCCGAAAAATTTCGTCTCGATGCGATTTTACTTGAATTCACGCCTCTTCGCCGCTAACTTATTTCGAAATCGTACCCGGCACTGATTCGCTGAAAGAAATGCACGAACAGCCGGGCCTGTCGCTGCGGGGTTCGGTGTATTCCCCGGCGAAGTGGTGATATTTGCAGGGGGACAGGCATGGCTTTGAAGGGTGATACGCGGGCAGTAGGACTGGCCGATATCTTCCAGGCGCTCGCATTGAGCAAGCGCGAGGGCATCCTCTCAGTTTCGTCCGGCGGCAAGGAAATCAAGGTCCACTTCAGCACCGGCGGCGTCCGGCTGCTGTCCACGGGTTCCCTGAGACACACGAGACTCGGCAGCATTCTGCTGGAGAAGGAAGATTTCTCTCCGGAAGACCTCGAGTTCGCGCTTCAGATTAACAGGTCCACCGGCAGGAAGCTGGGTGATATTCTGGTGGAGTACGGCCTGCTCAGCCGCGAGGAAATCGAGGACTGCCTGCGCCGCCAGATAGAAGAGGAAATCTGCGAGATATTCCTTTGGAACAACGCTGAGTTTTCGTTCGAGCCGGGCCTCCCGAGGGAAAGCTACTTCGACCCGACCGGCGAGGGCCGCGTCTTCGATATAAACGTGAGCCGCCTTCTCGTCGAGGCCGCCAGGAACGTTGACGAATGGACGGTACTTCTGGTAAACGTACAGAACTCCGGGTCCAGGTACATTTACAAGAACGGCTATCCCGTAATGCCCGACACTTCGCCGTTCGGCATACCGCTGGCCATCGTCAGCAGGCTGCCGTTTATACTCGACAAACCGCTCACAATCGATGAGATATCGAGCCGCCTCGGGCTCGACCGCGACTCGACCGCCAAGCTCGTTACCTACCTGATACGGCGGGGCCGGATACGCGAAGCAGCCGGCGAGCTTGCCGCGGAGCCAGCGCCGCCTCCGCCTCCCGCAGAGAATAAGACCGAGGAGCAGTGGCGAAAACCGAAGTCCTGGGCAGTGGACGACCTCGGCTACCGGGCGAGGCTGGACGAGATTGTCCTGAGCGCCGGTTCGCACGAAGAAGCCGCGTCGAGAATGGCCGACCTCGCGGACCTCGCAAGCCGGGAGGGGAACCACCAAACGGCCGCGGGCATACTCAAGGGAGCACTCGAAATCTCTCCCCAGAACGGGGAGCTGAGGAAGAAAGCCGTTCAAGCCTACGTGAGCCAGTGGAAATTCGCCGAAGCGGCCAAGCTCGTGGTCGAAGGCTGCCAGGTGCAGCACATTCGAGCATCATAAGCCCCGGCGCACGCATCTTTGGCTAAAATACGAAAAGGCGGCCCTGAAGGCCGCCTTTTGCAGGTGTCTCCTCTTCGTTAGAACCACGTGCTTCGGTGCTTTTGCGTTGTGAACCTTCCCTCCAGATGGCGTCTGAGCGCTTCGAGCCTCTTCTGAAGCTCGCTGCGGAACGCTTCCCGTAGTTCCTCAAGCAGTTTTTCCCTGAGTCCTCTGGGAGCTTGTGGCGCCGGGGAGTGTTTCTCCGACTTGACTTTCTGCGGGACGGGCCTTTTCTCTACAGCACCCTTCAGCCGGGTCCCGAGTTCCCTGACGCGCCTGCGAAGGCTCTCAAGGTTCGGGACGGGCTTCTCCGTGACAGGTTTAGCGATTTCCCGGCATGTCTCGCCGCTCTCGTGACTGGCCGCCGCCGACATCCAGGGCGGGCAGCACAAGGAAAGCAGCAGACTCCTGACGGCTTTTCGCGCATGGTCGAACGTCCGGAAACGCCCGAATGCGCTCGAGTTGTCCGGTTTGGCGGCAGTCTCGACGGAGACTGCCTGAACCGGGGCGAGCTTTTGTGCTAGAGTCGTGGGGACATTCACTACCGCCGTGGATTCGACGGTGGGCATGCTTTCCACGCTTTTCGTGCACACAGCTTCCTTCTTTTCCGCAAGCCTGTCGTGGCGCTTGTTGCGCAGCGCAATCGCGTTGTGCAGGTGCTGGAGCCTGAGCTTGTACTCGTCAAGCTGCTTCTCTACTTCCTGAGCATGCCTGTGAGACTCTTCAAGCTCATTCTTCAGCTCCGCGTTCTCGGAAGCAAGCTGCTTCATCTTCGCCTCGTACTGCCTGGCGATTGCGGCTCGCTCCTTCGCCCACGGGTCATAGTGCGCACCTGCCGGCTGTCCCAGGACAGTCAGCGCGAACGCAACAACGAAAAGAAGCACCAGTCTTCTCAGTACCGTGCGCATAAAAGTCTCCTTTCTGATGCGCTACTGGACTGACTGGTATAGAAATGCTCAACAGCTTCGCTCGATAAGCACCTCCTTTCCAACCGATTGTCAAAGAGCGACTTACATACCGTTGCCACCGGTTATATCGACCTGTCCGCCGGCCCACTGTAACGGCATTTCACAGTTGCCTGCAATCAGGCGAAGTCGCATGCGAACATATCGTGTCAGGCGCGACCATGGTGCTCGATTTGCTTGTTCCGAAAAAAGTGACGCCAGATGTGCTCGGTCTGCTGCAGCCCGTCGGCCCCTCAGTATAAGTACGATAACTGCTTGCCGGGGAATACGTTGCGTTGAGCAGGCATCTGCTGAAGTAACATCACCTCCGGCAAATTATCGGGGCCGCCTCCTTGACAACCTGCCGGTAATGGGTTATACTGTTTAAACTCATCGTGCAGCCTGGCAGTGCATGGCGGAGAATTGGCCGTGGCTAAGAAGGTGACCTGTTCCGAATGCGGCAAGCTCCTGTCAATCCCTGATGAGTATTACGAACTCTCAGTGAAGTGTCCCGTCTGCGGGAACAAGTTCAGGCCTTCCGAAACGGAAGGGGGAAGAGACAAGAAGCCGGGACCGCCACGCGCACCGAGGCGCACGCCGACACGCCACCCTCCCCCAGCCTACCATCCCCCTCCACGACACCGGGGACCCAGCAAGGGCAGAGGGTATGCCCCGCCGCCACGCCGGCGGAGGCCGCCGCCGATGAGCACCGGCAAGAAGATGCTGCTCTCGGCCATCGGCAAGATGAAGGGAGAAGAAGCGGCCGCGCAGGCAGACCTCGCGCGCGCGACGAAGATTCAGTTCAACCTGTTGCCGGACAGGATTCCGACCATCCGCGGCTTCGACATGAAGGTGCACTACCACTCCGCCAAGGAAATCGGCGGCGACTACTACGACTTCATCGCGATAGACCACGAGAACCTCGGCATCGTGGTGGCGGACGTCTCGGGCAAGGGCGTGCCCGCTGGCATGATTATGACGATGGCGCGCACGACGCTGCGCCTCCTTGCGCGGGGCAATCCTTCCGCGCGCGACACCATCGTCAAGGTCAACAAGTTCATGACCCGCGACATAAAGAACGTCATGTTCCTGACCGTCCTCTACATGGTGCTCAACGTGCGCACCACGACGCTGCAGGTGATAAACGCCGGCCACAACCCGCTCATCCTCTGGCGCGACAACAACTACCGCCTCGTCAATCCACAGGGCATCGCCATAGGCCTCGACATGGGGCCCGTCTTCGAGCGCACTCTCAAGGAAGACCTCATCCAAATACAGCCCGGTGACCGCATCGTGGCCTACACCGACGGCGTGGTCGAGTCAATGAACGAACACCAGGATGAGTTCGGCGAGGAGGCGTTCCTTGACATCGTCTCCGAGTACGGGGACAAGAGTTCGGCCGAGTTTCTCAATACGCTCGTCAATGCGCTTACCGAGCACCAGGGCCGCGCTACCCAGCACGACGACATCACGGTCGTGACGTTCAAGTTCTCTTAGAAGCAACCCGCGTGCGGCTCAAAACGGTATGAAACCCAGCACTCTCCTTCTACGCGTACCATCCTTTCGGACCTCATCGCTGTAAAGAGTACCCCAGAGGATGCTCACCCGGTATACTTTACCGCGCCTGTCGTAGGAGTAGAACGGATTGACCCTGAAACTGTAGGACTCGCCATCCTTCTCCGACCTCACAAGCTCGTGGAGGATGGCGAAATGACCGTTTCCGTCGGCGTCGCGGTAGCCGTCGCACACTTTCCAGAGGAAGTTGAATCTCTTCTCCTTCGGGCTGCTCTTCGACATGAATATCGGCCAGAGCACGGAGAATCTGGTCTCATCCTTCGTCTTGTCGCGGCTGTAGTAGTACAGCGGAAACAGGTGGGATTTCGTCGAGTCTTTGTTCGATGCGTAGCGGAACAGCGAGAACGTGTCGTCGGGCGCAACCTGGAGCACCGAGAATCGCCTTTCTTCCTTGCGCCTGTCGCTCTCGTACCTGCACAGCGGGAAAAGATAGCTCCTGACCCCGTGCCTGTCGGAAGAGTAGCCCAGAAGGCCCGCCGCGAGATTGAGATTCACCGATTTCTCGGCCCGGTTCCTCTGATAGTAGTACAGCGGGAATAGATAGCTCGTCGTCTCGTTTCCGTCTCCGGCGTACTGAAACAGCGGCCACATCACGGACAGGTCGCAGGAATTGTCGATTTTATTGTGATTGTAGATGTACAGGGGGAACAGGTGGCTGGCCGTCCGGTTCCGGTCTCGCGCGAAGCGGAAGAGCGGCCAGAAAAGGTGCAGGCTGTAGGAGCCGGGCTCCCTGCCGTAGATATAGAGCGGGAAGAGGTAGCTGCTGAAGCGTTCCCTGCTCCACTCCGTCCTCCACAGGGGCCAGAAAAGAAACAGGCGCGACCAATCCCTGAACCTGTCGCGGTCGTATATGTAGAGCGGAAACAGATGAGTGCTGATTCCCCGCGGGCTCGTCTTGAAGCGGAACAGCGGATTGATGCAGAACGAGCGCTCGGCGCCCGAACGCCCTTTTCCCTCCGGCTCGAAATCCGGGTCGAAAAAGCTGTCAGTGCGAATGTCGTACGTTATCAGCGGAAACAGGAAGGAGTACCTGCTGCGCTCCTCGCCCCACCTGTCGTACCCGAACAAAGGCCAGACGTGGACGCAGCGCTGGTCGCCCTCTTTGACTTTCCAGAACACCGGGAAGAGTGTCGTAAGCCGGTCGCCATCCGCTTTCAGGTTGTCCCAGTAAAGCGGGAAGATGGAAGTGAATCGCGAGCCCGTGGTCCTGGCACTGTGCCAGTAAAGCGGGAAGAGGGAAGTAAAAACATCTCCTTTCGCGCTGCGATTGCGCCAGTAGAACGGGAACACTCCCGTGAATACGTTCCCGCCCGCGCCCCAATGCTTCCAGTAAAACGGGAACACTGACGTGAAAACCGAGCCTTCCAGCGTGCGATTGTACCAGTAGACGGGAAAGACCGCCCTGAATCGGTCGCCGTCCGGGCTGTATTTCTCCCAGTAGAAAGGAAACAGCGCGTTGAGAACGGAACCCGACCTGGTTCGGTTATGCCAGTAAAAGGGAAAGAGGGATGTAAAATCGCCGCCGTCGGCGGGCTTGTTGTTCCAGTAGAAGGGAAACACCGCCGTGAATCTGTCGCCCTCCGGGTTGACGTTCTTCCAGTAGAACGGGAATACGGAAGTGAACCTGCCGCCATCGGAGCTTGTGTTGTTCCAGTACACGGGAAAAACCGAGGTGAAGCGCGCGCCGGACTCTCTCTTGCTGTGCCAGTAGAACGGAAAGACCGACGTGAAGCTGCTGTCCGAAGAGGGGTCGGCGAAATGCCACAGGGTCGGGAAGATGACAGTGAACTGCCTGCCTTCGTTGCTTCGCTTGTGGAACGCCAGCGGGAAGGCGCGGGCGTAGGTCAGGCCCTTTTCTTTGTTCGTGTGATACTTGAAAAGCGGCCAGAGGAGGTCGTACTCCCTGTCGCCCGGGCCGTGAGTCGCCCACGAAAACAGCGGCAGCGAAACCCAGTGGCGCCGGTAATTCTCGCCTTCGTACTCGTAACCGTAAAACGGCCATACGTGAAACGAGCGCGAGTTCTCACCGCGCAGGTCCCAGAAGAACGGAAAGAGCATCGTCTTTTTATCGACTCCCGAAATGCCTTTGTAGAAATTCGGGGCGATGAAGGTCGTGCTGCTTTCGGAATCCTCGGAGTGGTAGTAGAACGGGAAGACAACCTTCGTCTTTTCCTCGCCGGAGACGCGGCTGTAGTAAGTCGGGAGAATCAGCTTCGTGTGGTCCTCGCCTTCCCGGAAGTTCCAGTAGAATGGGAACCATACGTTCGCCTTCTTCTCGCCGGAAGTCCGGTGGAAATGGAAGGGGAACAGCACCCTCGTCAGGGATTCGTCCTTGCGGAAGTTCCAGTAGAACGGGAAAACCACGCTCTCGCTCTGCTCCTCCGTGGAGTGGAAGTAGCAGTTGGGAAAGATGCACGTCGTTGTGGCTCCGGGCCTGGCGAAGCACCAGTAGAACGGGAACAGGACTAAATCCTTCTCCTCGCCCGCGACTCGCCGGTAGCACAGTGGTAGCAGCAGTTTCGTGGAGTTCTCGCCCCTGCGGAAATTCCACCATAACGGGAAGAGAACCGTCGCCGCCTCGTCGCCGGCCTTCCGGTGGAAATAGAGCGGAAAAATGAGCCTCGTGAGCGACTCGCCCCTCCTGAAATCCCAGTAAACGGGGAAAAAGACCGTGTCCGTGTTCTCCCCGGCGTTCCGCCGATAGTAACCGGGAAAGATGAACGTCCTCGTTTCTCCCTCTCTGGCCAGATGCCAGAAGAACGGCAGGAAGCCCGTCTCTTTGACATCCTGCGTGCGCCTGCTGAAGAAGCTCGGGAAGATGAAAGTCTTGTATGCTTCCCCGTCGGTGACGTGCCAGAAGAACGGGAAGAAGACCGTCCGACTGGTATCGCCACAGGTACTGCGATAGAAGCTCGGAAAAATAAACAGGTTCGATATGCCTCCGGCACGCATTGTCCAGAAAAGCGGAAACACCATGTTGAAGCGCCCGTCCTCGCCGGCAGGAAGGCTCCAGAACACCGGGAAGATAACCGTGTAGGGGCGCGTCCCCTCGCCGCTCTCATGAAACAGCAGGGGAAATATCCGCATCAGGAAACGCTTCTCAGCGCTGTTCCAGTAGACTGTGTTGAGCGGCCAGAGCATGTTGAACTGGAACTCGTCCGGAGAGTCGCCGCCCCACGAAAAGACCGGCGCCAGCAGGCGGTTCCACCGGCTCCCATCCTCGCTAGTCGAGCGCCCGTAGAACGGCCATACATCGACCGAAGAGTATCCGGGCCTGCGCTCGTACCAGAAGAAAGGCAGGAATATCGCCGATACCTCCGGGCCGTCCCTGCGATGCCAGTAGAAGGGGAAAACGACGCTCGCGCTGTCTTTTCCCCAGCGGTATTTCCAGAAGAAGGGGAACACTACGGTGGAGGCATCATCTCCCCAGCGGCTCGTCCACACCAGCGGGAACACCGCCGTCGTGTGGTCGTCCCCCCAGCTCGAGCGCCAGAAGAACGGGAAGACCACGGTCCTCGCGCTGTCCTCCCACAGGTATCGCCAGAAAATGGGAAAGACCACCGTATGCGACCTCTCGGGACTGTTCGCGTGCCAGAAGAAGGGTCGCATCTCCACGCGCGTGTCATCCGCTTCCTTCGTGTACACGAAGAGATACAGCAGGTTGAAAGAGTCCAGTTCCCTTTCCGGGTCTATCGTCCGCGAGTAGAACGGCCTCACAGCCAGGTAGTCGTATCCGTTAGGCCTGCATTCCCGCTCGAACAGCGGGAAAGGGAGGTAGAGGGCCCTCAGGCTGTATCTGTGCTTCTCGCGCGTGATGTTCACGATTGGCCAGCGGTGGGTGGGGAAATCCTCCTCGAACTCCTTCTCTTCCTGGGCCAACGCGGCATCGCAGAGTCCAAGCGCGAGAATTAAAAGCAACGCGGCAGCAATCGCGCGCCTGGTCATTCGGACCGTCCCTCTGCCAACGCCGGGTGTTAAGAAGCACAAAGCTCCGGTACAATTATAGAAACGTTGCCCGCCGGGTCAAACTTCAAGTGCAAAGCTGCCTGAATAAGAAAAGGCCGCGGATTTCGAGGCCCGCGGCCTGTATGGGAAAAAGAGCGCCCTGATTGTTATTTGTCCTTTTCGGCTTCGCCCTTTTTGGTGCCTTTAAGTGACTCCTGGCTGTCGAGGTGCTTTATAAGCCCGTCGTACACTTCCACCGAGCCCGGCATGAGAAGGAAGAACGCGCTGTTGAAATCTCTCAGGTACTCGGGCATCTCGGCCGCAGAGAGTTTAATCTGCGCAGCGAGTTCTTCTTTTTCCATCTCGAAATCTACGTCTGAAAGAGAGCGCGCCTTGTCGAGTATCGCGGCTACCCGTTCGCGCTCCTCTTTTTTCTTCTTCTCGGTTATCCCGGGGTCGGTAACCGCAGCCGCCTTCTCGAGCTCGTCGAGGGTGCGCTTCTTCGCGGCAGGCCAGAGCCTGTCGGGGCACTTGCGCGCCTTCTCGAGCATCTCGACCTGCCACTCGGCCACATCGGCCTGCCCCACGCGCACCGGGTCGCTCAGCGACTTCGGCGGCACGAGGCAGCAGGAGAAGTTGCCTACGACCTCTTTCTGATTGTCCGTGAGTATTGCAGCAACCTTCTTGCTCATCTCCTTGCTCATGAACTTGAACCCTGCTTCATCCTTGAGAATTGCGCCGAGGTGGGCGATTGCCATTTCCCTCTTTACCCGTGACGACTTTGCCTGTGCACCCATGGCTTTCCACTTCTTGCCCTTGACGTCGTAAGTGATTTTCCCATCCTCGGAACCTGGCTCGGCGTGACAGCGGCGGCACGAGGCGTATTTCTCGCCCACGACGGGAGAAGTCAAACCGTCCCTGAGAATCCTGGATTCGAGCTTTCTCGCCTCCACAAGCTTCGCGTTCAGTTCCTTGCCGACCTCTTTCCTTTCAGATAAGGTCTTTTGAATCCCCATGAAGACGTCCCGGACTTTCTGGACTTCCGGCAGGAACTTACCTTTGCTTTCCGGCTTTTTGATGCCTTTCTTCTCTACTTCCTTTGCCAAGTCGCGCAGTTTGACAGCCTGTTCCCTTGTAAGGTTGACGCCGTTTATCACGTTAATCGTCGAGTTGATGTAGAGCCGGTAGCCAAGTTCGTACAGGTGCTCGTCCCAGGAGGCGTATTTCTTTTCTGGTTGCTCCCCGTCCTTTTCCTGCGCCGTGACAGCCGACCCCGTTACCAGAACAATTGCAAGAGCGACAGCGACCACGATAATCGCCAGCTTGCCCATATCGACCTCCGTGCATTTACGAACCTTAATTGTTTCCCTCAAACATCAGTAACGCGGGCATGCCGGGCAGGTTTCAAGATTTCCGCACTGCAAGCGCAAATCCCGCCAGCGCGCCGGCCATGAGAATCCCAACGACGAGGCACGTAGTCTGGGTGCCGAGGACGGGAATGAGGAGCGACCCTGCAGCAAGCGAGCCAAGACACGCCCCGCCCAGGTCGGCGCCGTAAAGCAGGCCCGCGGATTTTTCAGGCTTCCATCCCAGCCCTTCGGCAGCAACCGCCATCATGCGGAATATCGCCCCCACAATCAGCCCGCCCGCGAAGTTAAGGACAAGGAAGAACCAGATCGACAGAGACGGGGAAACTCCCAGCGTTGCGCGGCCCAGAAGCCCCACAATGGCGCAGAAGGCGAGCGCCGCGGCGCCCCAGACGAGAGTAGCGCTCTTTGACCGCCAGCCACCCATTACCCGCCGCGAGACCAGCGCCCCCACCGCCAGACCGAACATGAACATCGATGTCAGCAGGCCCACCATGGCGTAAACGTAGCCGTAGATATTCTGGAACCAGTAGAGCAGCGTAATCTCGACGACCATGCCGAACAGGCCCGTAACCGCCATGAGAAGGAGCACCGTGTACCTGGCGTGCGCCCCGCCCTTCCTCGTCCGCGGCAGAACCGCCAGAACCAGCAGAGGCAGCAGCAGCACCGCGAGCACCGGGAAAACCCACCACGCCCGGACCGTAATCATCCAGTCGAACGCCGCCACCCACTCCGACTCGGAATACCTGTTCCATATCAGAAGATTGTAGAAATAACTGATGGGATAAGAGTCGGTGTTTATAATCGCTCCCTCTTGCCCCTTGCGCGATGAAAATGCCTGTAGCTTGCTGTTTACAGCCTCCACCGAATCGGGTTCGAGCATGAGACAGAACAGCTCCGGCACGAAGCCCGGCACTTCCAGCCCGCGCGACCTGTACCTGTGCGCGAGTTCGTCCGCATCGAGCGAGACCGGCGCGTCCTCTTCGCCCGCAACGAAAGTCCCGCCCGGCGTGGCTATCACCTTCGGGAATGCCTGCGCGAGCGTCACAAAGACGGAGCCGTTGCGCTGCATCAGCTCCTTTTCCCAGAAACCCTCGCCGGACACGCCCGTGACAAATACGCCGCCTTTTTTGAGAACCTTCCGCGCGCGCTCGAAAAATTCCAGCGTGTAGAACCGGTTCAGCGACGCGGTGGACGGGTCGGGAAGCTGGCAGATAACGAGGTCGTACATGTGCTGCGTGCGCCAGATGAACATCCTGCCGTCCGTATTGTGGATATGCACCGCTTCGTGCTCGAGTGCTTCCAAGTCGTCCGGCGCGAGATACTTCCTCGCCATTTCGATAACCTCGGGGTCAAGCTCCACGTAGTCGAGGCGCTCGACATCGTAGAGCAGAATCCAGCGCAGCATCCCGGATATTCCGCCTCCCACGACAAGGACATCCTTCGGGGCTGGATGCTGCAGCATGAAGAGATTCGCCGCGTTCTTCGGAGCTTCCTCGTCAGGCATGGAGAAGTACAGGTCGCCGTTCCCGAAGAGCGAGTGCTGTTCGCCATACTTAAGTACTGCGAGGTTGCCGTATTTCGAGTTGCGCGTATCGACGAGTTCGTAGGCCTTGTTGTAGCGCCGCCACTGTGCCTTCTCCGCAGCCCAGTTAAGCGAAGGCCCGAAGAAGCAGAGCACAATGCACGCCGCGCCGGCAGCCGGAACGACCACGCGCAGCACTCGCAGACCGCTGGAGAACGCAAGCCACGCCGCCGCTGCAAGAAGCGCCGCGGATGCGATGAAAGCGCTCGTGAACGAATCGAAAAATATCACGAACACGAAGGTCGCACCGACCCCGCCGACGAGACAGCCGAGCGAGTCGGCTATGTAGGCCCTCGCGGGCACGTCCGCCCCGGAGCTGTCACGCACGGCGGCGTAAAGCTTCGCGCCGACCACGAAAAGCGTCCCGCCGACGAAGCACACCCCGGCAAGCATGATGAAAGTGAAAAGCGCCATGGAAAAGATGCTTACATAAGCCCCGGAGGGTATGTCGAAGAAGCTGCGCGAGATGCGCGCGAGGTAGATTTCCGCGACCAGAAGCACGCCGAGCAGCAGGTTGAGCACGCAGAACCAGCGGGCGGGCTTTTCGATTCTGCTGGCGAGCATGCCCGCAACCCAGCTACCGGCGGCGGTCCAGAGCATCCAGAAGGCAAAGACAGCGCCGAACGAGACCTCGTTGCCCTTGAAAACGACGAAGAATTCCCTGACGAGGATGACCTGGGAAATCTGCTCGAATGCGCCTACCGCGAGAAGCGCGGCCAGGGTCGCGGCGGCGGTGGCTCGGCGGGAGGCTATTTCCACACCCCCGGTATCTTCCTGCCGCAGAACCTGCACTTGCCGTCTTTTATCTCGTTCTCGAGAACCTTGAAGCCAACGCGCTTTATCAGCGGCTTCTTGCAGCCCGGGCAGTAGGTGTTATTGCCCTCGTGCGGAGCCACGTTCGATATGTAGACGAACCTGAGCCCTTCCTTCAAGCCGATTTGCCGGGCTTCTTCGAGGCTCTTCAGGGGCGTCTGCGGCAGGTTCTTGAGCTTGTACTTGGGCACGAACCGGCCGAAATGCAGCGGAACGTCCGTACCGAGGTTTTTCTTAATCCATTTGCACATCTCGGTAATCATCTTCCGGTCGTCGTTGTACGTGGGAACGACCAAGTTCGTGATTTCGAGCCAGACCTTGGTCTTTTTCTTGATTGTCTGCAGCGTTTTTTTCACATTGTCAAGCGACCGGCTCGTCAGCTTTTCGTAACATTTCTCCGTGAATCCCTTTAGCCCGACCGTAATCGCATCCACGTACTTGCACAGCTCGACGAGCGGCTTCTCCTCGATATAGCCACCCGTGGCAATCGCGACGCGCATCTTCTTCTCTTTGGCTTTTTTCGCAATCTCCAGCGCGTACTCGTAGAAAACGAACGGCTCGGTGTAGCTGAACGCAATCGCCTTGATTTCCTTGCCGAGGGCGCGCTTGACCGCCTCCGCCGCCGGCAGGTCAACCGTCTTGAGAGCCTCCGGCGCGCTTTGCGACTGCTGCCAGTTCTGGCAGTAGAGGCATCTCAGGGTGCAGCCCCCTGTCGCTATGGTCAGCGTCTTCGTGTCGGGAAGGAAATGCGTCGAGGGCAGCTTCTCTATCGGGTCCACCTTGATAATTGCGGGATTCTCGTATGCGTGAGTCTTCAGAACTCCGCCGTGATTCTTTCGCGTGCGGCAGGGCCCCGTCTCGCCGTCGTCGAGCACGTGCTGCATCGGGCAGAGCATGCAGTGGACCTGCTTGCCGGACAGCTTGTCGTAGTACTTTGCCTCGGGATACCCGCCCGCGGCGAAGAGCGGCTCGTCAATCAGGCCGAGCGCCTTCAGCAGCAAAGGCAGGCTCCCCACGGCCACCGTGGTTTTTCCCGCCTGCCTCAGGAATTCCCTTCTCGTTATGTGCATTTTGATTCACCTGCGCAGTGTTTGTTCCTTTTCTATTATGTAATAGCAGGAACGCCGGTGCAAGGTTTCATATTGCAGCCGTCCGTGGGTCAAATAAGCCTGTCGGCCTGGTCGTCTAACGCTTTTTCCCGCCGGAGCGCTTGCCGCCCCTGAGCTTGCCTTCGTCGCCTCTGGCCTTTTCGAGCCTCTCTTCGAGCACGGGTATGATTTTCGGATCGAGGAAGTACCGAGCCGCCTTGCTCTGGCCGCGGTTCGGGTGCCTCACCCTGGAGACTTTGTCGAGTTCCTTGCGCAGTTCCTTGGCCTGGTCCTTCCACTTGTAATCCTCGGCGAGCTTGTCTTTGTTTATCTCGAACTCCACTTCCTCCATGTTGCGGACCATGTTGAGGAATCCCTTGAGCCTCTCCCTCTCAGCCTGTTTTTCCTTGTCTGACAGCCTTTTCTTCTTTGTGAGGTGTTCCATGTGCTTGTCCAGGATACCATCGAGATTGGCATCGAACATATGCTGGGGCATTTGCCGGATTCTGCGCATGATACTGACAACGCGCTCGTTGTCTGAAGCCTGGCCGACGCGGACCGGGTCGCTGAGGTTTTTCGGGGGTATAGTGCAGGGTTCGAAATCCTCGATAACCTCCATCTGCTCCTCGGTAAAAATCGACTCCGTCGTCTTTATGAACTTAACGTTCGTTTCATCCACAACGCGCTTGACCTCACGGGAGCGCTCCTCGACCTTGTGGACCCTGTTCTCGAGCTTTTTGGGAATGGGCTTGTTCTGACGGACGACTTCTTCGAGTTCCGACAGCACGGACTTCTCGTCATCCAGGACTTCCCTGTACTTTTTTTCGTATTCGACCGCCGTCTCCCCGTACTTTTTGTTGAGCTTGATGAGCTTATCAAGCTGTTCCTGCGTCAGGTTGAGCCCGTTCAGGAGGTTCAGGAAGCTGATGGTGTGCTTGAGGTCCTTGAGCGAAGCCGGGTCGCTGGTCGCCGCCTCATCCTTCTTGCTGCCTGCTTTCTTCGCGGCAGGTCGGGCGTCGCGCGGACCATCACCCTGGCCTTCCTGGGCGAAGACAGCGGCGGGATACATAAGAAGCGCCACTGCCAGCGCAATATACAGCGTATATTTCACGGGTAATCCTCCCTTGTAAAGCCTGTCCGGTGAGTTTAACGCGCGGCAAAGGCGAGAGTTCCGCCGGGAATTGGTGTCTTCATCTTCGCGGTACGGGCGAATTCTCTCCCTAACGCCCGCGAGGCCTGACCCCGTACCGGGTCATGGACGGCGGGGGCACGGGCTCCGCTGGCAGCGTGGAACTGCTGAGCGAGAGGTCGTCAGCCGTCAGACTGCCGCCGTACGTCCCGTAACGGTTCGCAAGCTCCCGCAGAAGCTGGATGGCCGCTTCGGCCCGCCGGCTCACGTCGCAGAAAGCCGTTTCCTGCAGCGAAGGCCACACCGAAAGCCCCATTCCCCTGAGTTCGGTCATTGCCCCGGAGCGCACCTCGTCCTCGCCTGCGAGGTTCTCAATGAGCTTCGCCACACGTCGCAGCAGTTCCGGAGGGGTCTCGGCCCGGAGTTCCCATCCGGCGAGGACTTCCCGCGGCTCGATTGTCGCTGCAGGCCCGTTCGAAAATTTAACGACATCCTTCTTGTCGCGGCAGTTCTCGACTACCGAAGCAACCGTGACCGTGGTCCCTGTGCCGACTCCGCGCCAGACGCCGCCGGGGCGCCTGACTTTCAGCTTGCCTTCGAGCGAAACCACAGTCGGCCCCTGCGCAGCCTGCAGCTTTGGCATGCGGCGCGGCGGCTCTGGGCGTACGCCGTAGAGCGGTTTCACACCGTACTCGGGAACCGGTGCCGGGTCGGGCGGAATCTCCCTGTGAATGCCCGGGCGCGAGCGGGCGACGAAACCATAGACCTCATCGGAAAGTGTACAGAGGAGTTTCTTGTATCCCTCGCGGGCGCAACCGCTGCCGGTAAGCTTGTCCTTGAACGCAAGGCTTTTCGCCATGTCGAAAGCGGCCTGGACTGTTGCCTTTAGCTGTGCTGCCAGAGTGATATCCGACTTTCTTATCGCCTTGTCGCCCAATACATCCTTGAGCTTTTCCGGCCGTTGAGAATCGTCGCAGCGGCTCGACCCGTTAAGGTATCGCGCAACATCGCGATGCAGCCTCAGCTCGAACGCGAACCTTTTCGCCACCTCGCTCTTCGCCGGCGTTTTGCCGGAAGCGGCGTTCTCCACCTGCCACGCGAGGTCCTTGAGAATGGTCTCCACGTAAAATCTCACCGGCTCGGAGATTGTGCCCGATTTCTTCAACTCGCCCGCATCGGAGATTCGCTCCTTCAACTCGGACCTGAACTTATTGAGCTTGTCCGTATCGAGCTTCTCACGAAGCCGCAGACGCCCGATTGTCGTCATGGTAAACGAGCGTATCCGCTGCCACCCGGCGCACTGGCTGAGATTCGTGTCAGTGGTGGGGCGGGCTTTTTCCTGCGCGTAAGCAACGCCTCCCGAGTTGGACCTGAGCAGGCCCGTCGTCCCACAGAGGAAGACAAGCACGGCGGAAGTGTAGAGCAGGTATTTCCTTGCCCTGCGCGAGTTGGCGCTCGTGGCTATATAGCGCTTCCCGACGGCGAACAGCGCCAGCGCGCTGAACAGCGCGGCCGTGAACAACACGACATTCTGCAGCTTTTCCATAGTCTTAATCTCCCGTCAAGCCCGGGTCATCTTTTCCCATACTTCCTTCAGGCACTGGTCGCCGGTGCGCCTGTGCATCCAGCATCCGCCGTGGCAGGCGCTCAGGTACTTGCACTGCCTGCATTCCTCGTTAAGGTTACTGTATATCTCGCGAAAGCGCCTGAAGCCCGTCCGCCACAGCTCGGTGACAGATTTTTCCCTGATGGAGCCCTCAGTCCACTGTTTCTCGAACGCAGGACAGCCCGCGACCGAGCCGTCGTGCATAATCGTGAACGTGGACCACCCCGCCCCGCAGAAGAATCTGCGCCCGTCGTATATTCTGCGCGTAATCGAGCCGGTATACCCGCACCCCTCGCCCATGAAAATCGGGAAAAGGTGCTGGTTCTCCATTATGAACCGGAACAGTCCCGTGAACTGCTCCTGCGTCAGGTACATCCAGCCGGAGTTGACAGCCGCCCGGCCCTCGAGAGTCGGGCGATGGAATTCCCACAGTGTCGCGTCCGAAGACCTGACGTACCTTAAAAGCTCTTCCACTTCGCCGATATTGCGCTGGTTGAGCGTCGTGCAGATAACGCGCGTGTCGATTCCGAGCGTCTTGAAGAAAGTAAGCGCGTGCATGCAGGCCTCGAAGTTGTCCCGGTCGCCGCGGATGTAGGCGTGCGTCTCGGGCGGGCCGTCTATCGAGACTTTCACCGACGCCGGCGGGAGCTTCCTGAACTCATCCTCGAATCTCGGCACGAAGGTCGCGTTCGTGACTATGTTGTACCGAATGCCAAGCTCGGCCGCGTAATGAAGCACCTCGAAGAGGTCTTCCCGCATAAGCGGCTCGCCGCCGGTGAGCGTCAGATACGTCGTGTCCAGCGCGGCCAGCTCGTCGAGAACGCCCTTGATTTCTTCCGTGGTCAGCTCGTTGGGCGCGGCAGCGCCGGCGTCCGTGCCGCAGTGCCTGCAGTGCAGGTTGCACCGCGATGTGGCGAGCCACTGCACGTCCTCGGGCGGCGCGAGCAGCCCCGCCTTCTGCCTCATCCGATAGTACGTGTAGCAAACCCTCGACCAGTTCCCGTCGAGAAACCTGCTGCACGTTGTCTCAAGTATTGATGTTCCAAGCATAAACAGCTGCCTTAGAAAATGCCGTCTCAGGTGTTTAGACCAAGAAAAAGGGCCGCGGTTCACGCGACCCTCGAATTTCGGAAACGAAATTTTGTCCCGGCACCCAGATCCGGGAGCCTACTCGATCTTGTCGGCGTCGAGCCGGAACGAGGCGACGACCTTGTCGAAGTACTTCTGGTATTCGTCGAACCCTTCCGGGGGCGCCATGCAGCTTATGTGGTAGAGCGTGTCCACCATTGACACGCTGATGCCGCGGCGCCGCATGAACTCCTTAGTGAGAGGGCTTTCCTTGTCGGCATACTCGCTGACCGATTCGTAGCCGTCGAGAGAATCCTTGAAGAACTTCTTGGTCTCCCGGGAAATCTGCTTGTATCGGTCGAACCTCGATATGTAGTTCTTGCGCATCGTGTCGCCCATGGCGAGATATTCGTCCAGTTTGGGCGTTCCGAAAGTCCCGCCTAAGGAGACAAGAATCCAGCCTTTGATGTCCT
Source organism: uncultured Planctomycetota bacterium (assembly GCA_964641955.1). Classification (GTDB taxonomy): domain Bacteria; phylum Planctomycetota; class SKW154; order SKW154; family DAOVDS01; genus CAZXNM01. Next base: position 35,354 of record CAZXNM010000018.1, on the reverse strand, counting down.
TGTGCGTCATCATGCAGAGCGCGCCGTGGGTTTCCTTGGTCTCGAATTTCCACTTGGAATCGGGCCTCGAGACGATCAGACCGTACTCGTCGCAGACGAAATTGTTGCCCTCGACCCTGCCCGGCCTCTCTATCTTCTGCTTCATGACCCACTTCTTCCACTGCTCCTCGAGCTTGTCCAAGGTGGTCCCGCGCGCCTGGCAGAGCCGCTCGAAATCGCCCGAGTTTATCCTGCCGGGCCGAAGCGTAGCGCCCGAACTCGTCACGCCGCCCGCGGCAATCTTGAGATAGTCGTTGTAAAGCGCGACGGTGCTCTTCTTCTTCGAGCCCTTAATCAGCCAGAACGTGAACATGCCGGCATGCGCGTAATGGTCCGCCCTGAACTGCGGCTGGGGCGTGCTCATTACCGTTGCAAGAGGTATCGCGGTGCCGCTCTTTATCTTGTTCTGGAGGTTCTGGAGCCGGTCGGGTGATACCCCCTTGATGTGAATCTCTCCATCCCTCTCGACCTTGGCTGCCTCCATAAGCACCGCCATGCCCTCGAGCACCCAGATAGGGCAGCCGCCGCCCCCGCGGCCCCGGCCGAACAGCCCGATAAGGTCCTGGAAAAGATGACACCCCTCGTGCGCCAGGACTCCCTTGGTGTCCAACGAGCCCATTGTGCCGTGGAAGGCGCACAGCACGTGCCTGCCGGGCTGGTAGAACCCGCCCACTCCCGGCTGCACGCCCTTGACCTGGCGGAACTCGGTGTAGTTGCGGTAAATCTCAATGTTGCACGGTATCGCGCTGGGCCTGAACGCGGCGAAAACCTTGCAGTACTTGGAATAAAGCTTGCTGAGCAGCCACTTGTAGTGCTCCGCGACTTTCTTGGTGCTGTTGCACTTGATATTGAAAATCGTCCTTCCACCGCCCTCGACCGTCAGGTTGTACGCCTGGTCCCATGAGACTCCTTCGTATGCCTTCATCCTATCCTGGCAAATCTTCTGGAGTTTCTTGAGATTCGTTTCGCTCATCAACTTGTCATCGAAGAGCGCCGGCTTGTCTTCCGGCTCCTCCGGTTTCTTGGCCTTGTCTGGCTTCTCGGGTTCTTCGGGTTTGACCGGCTTTATTGTCTCTTTCTCGACAGGCTTCTCCGGCTTGACGGGTTTCTCTTCTTCTACCTTCGGCTTTTCCGCTTCCTCGTTGCCGCCTCGCTCGATGTAGTCTACGTCGAGCCTGTCCACCTTCATGACGCCGAATCTGGTTTCAATCCAGACATAGTCCTCGTTCTCCTTGGTAATTTTGCCTTTTAGCTGCGTGCCGTCCGTCTTGAAGATAGTATCCGCAAGCGCAGCGCCCGGCAGGAAAAGCAGCAGCACAACGCAGAACGAGAACAACAGAAGAAGATTGCGATAATGCATTTGATCCCTCCGGAACAATATTTCAAGCCCGCCGGTATGTTAGCATACCGTAAGACGCTTCGCCAGTTCTAATATCACGTCAAAACCGCCATCCTTTGTACGCTCTCGCAGGCACTTCGTTTGCGAGGTAGCGGCCGACTATTTTCCCTCTTTGTTATACTTCATCATCTTTAACTCAAGCCAGTCGGACATCTCCCGGAGATTCCTGCTCAAATGCCAGCGTCCGCCTGCGAACACGCCCAGGTCAGCGCCTGCCATCGCCGATGCAAAGCGCGTCGAGTTCGCATAGAAAAGCCACTGCTCGACCCACTTTTTCTCGATGGGCTCGTTGAAAATGCTGTCATCCTGCGCAAGTCCCTTCGCCGCGCCTTTCTCCCACGCTTCGAGCAGGACCTTCGTTGCGGCCAGGGTCATCCTGTTCGTCGTCTCGACAGCCCTGTCAAGGCGCGCGAAATGTCCGTCAACCCAACCCGCGCTGTGACACGCGGCGCAGACCTTTCGCATCGCCCCGTCTCGCTTCGCCTTCTCTTTGGCATCAATGACGAACTCCGCGGCAGGCTCGCCGGTAAGCTCCGTGGGGAGCGGCAGGCCCGCCCTGTTCTTGATTTTCGACGTATCGGGGGATTTCGGGTGCGGGTGGGCGTATATTACTCCGAACAGCCGCCAGCCCAGCCTGTCGTTCATCCGGTGAGTGCGTTCCGCGATAACTTCCCCGTCGCTCGTGACAAGGCTCACGTGGCATCCCGCGCATGTCGGCACAGTGAAATCTTTGCCTACTTTCCATGGAACCGCCGCGAAATCCCACTTCCCGCCGGCCGACTTGAAGATGTTCCCATGCTTGCTCACCTCGTAGACCTTGTAGGCGGGGACGTCGGGCCCCTTGTGGCATTGCGAGCACGTGTATGGCTTTCGCGCGACCTCGATCGAGAACACGTGGCGCGGGTGGCAGGACGTGCACGCCCCCATGCTGCCGTCCGGGTTCAGCCTGCCGGTGCCCTGGTTCGGCCAGCCCCCGAGGACGGGAAACTGCATCTCGCCGAAGTCAGTCTCGACCTTCTTTGCACCTTTCACGGTGATTTCCGTCCCGTGGCAGACGTAGCACGAATCCTCGCCGGTCAGCGAATCGGCATCGCTCTCGGAGAACCTGCCGTTTTCGTATGACTGCGGGCCGTTTATAGATTTTTCAAGGCTCTGGAAGACCGGGTTGTTCTTCAGGTTGCCGTAGGCGTGCGCCATGATGTTCATGCCGTACTGCTCCGCCTCGACCTTGTGACAGACAGCGCAGTCGGCGGGCGTGACGACCGTGTGAACCTTGTGTTCGCTGTGCTCGAACGTGTCCTTGTGGCTGCCGGGGTTCAGCTTGTGGCACTCCGCGCAGCCCACCACGACGCCCGAGAGCGCGTCGGGAATTTCCTGCGAAGAGACCCGCTTTTCGAGTTTCTCCTTCTTGAGCGCTTCGGCGGGGGTCGTCTTCGCGTGCCTGCTGCGGCGCCAGTCGGCCACGATTCCCGGGCTGACCACCTCATGGCAGTCGAGGCATTCCCCGGTCGCCTCGCTGACCGGCTTCTCCTCAGTTTCTGGCTGTCCGGCGACCTCGAAAACCACAATAAGGCCAATCGCCGCCGCTATGGCAAAAACATTTATCCTCACGAGCTTCCCCCTGACAGCAGGACCGGGGCACGCAGTCATTCGCTGCACACCCCGGCATCGTTATCTCTCTATCGTCAGACTGCGGCTATGCCTTCCACAGGCCGTGCACGTTGCAGTACTCGCGCACCACTGCCCCTTCCGGTCCCTCGCAGAACCCGGCCTGCGGCGCATCGCCCGGCTTCAGGAACTGGCGAACCGCCTTCCCGTCGGCGGTTATCATCTCAATCCATTCGATGTAATGCTTCTCCTCCATGGGGTGCGCCACGCTCCCGACCTTCGCAAGCGTGCCCTCGCCCGCCTTTTCGACTACCGGCACGTGCTTCTCCGTGGCGGCGTCGGTCGTGTTCTCCGTATAGAGATTCATCGGTGCGCCGCAGCAGACAAGCTGTCCCTTGCCTCCGTGCAGGACCTCGACAATGTTCCCGCACGCCCCGCACTTGTAAATCTGAAGCTTCTCGGCCATGACACTTTCTCCTTTCCGTTCTCAAGGATTTTCTCAGCCACACGCCCGCAATGCGAAACAAACTCGACATACCTTATCATCCATACAATTGGCCTGTCAAATTTATCCTGAGAATTTAGATAAATTCCGCCGTAATCGGCAGCCGGAATATTCTCGCAGCAGCCTATTTCAACTGCTTGAGCCAATATGAAAAGCTGTCCCAGTAGCGCTCTGCGCCGACGGACTGGATGTCGTTGTGGCCCGCGCCCGCGATTTCGAGGTATTCCTTCGGCTGGTTCGCGGCGGAGAATAGCTCTTCCGACAGCCCCGGAGAAACGAGCGTGTCACCCGTTCCGACAATGACGAGGAGCGGGCACTCGACCCGCCCAATCTTCGAGAGGCTGTCATATTTCTCGCTCAGCAGGAACCGCACCGGCAGGAACCAGAAATGCTCCTGCCCCACCGAGGCAATGTCCGTGAACGGAGATTCGAGAATCAGGCCCGCGAACTTTTCCGTGGATGCGACTTCCACTGCGACGCCGGTTCCGAGCGATTTGCCGAAAAGGATGATGCTCCCGTCCTCTATTCCAGAGTTATTCAGGAACTTCACGGCGGCGCGCGCCGAGGCGTACAGCGCCTCTTCCGACGGCGTTCCCTCGCTCTTGCCGTAGCCGGGATAGTCGATTGTCAGCACGCCGGTGCCGAGCTTGCCAAGCTGGTCGTGAAGAACCCGCCAGGTCAGCACGCTGCCGGCGTTCCCGTGCAGGAAGAGAATGGTACGCGCACCCTCAGGCGCCGGGTGGTGGATACCGTGGATTCTGCCGACATCCTTGACATCAATCCATACTTCCCTGTCACCCGGCTTAAGCATCAGGTCCACGGATTTATCAAGCTTCTGTGGATAGTACGTCATACGCTTCTGAAAGATAATAGCCGCAACCAGGAGAATTCCGTAGACAACCACCGCGGTGATAGCCGCTCTCCTGACAATGCGTCCAACACTTCTCCTGCTTTTTTCTCGCTTGTCCTGCCCGTTGACTTCAGCAGGCAACGCTTCACCCCTTGAGCCATGTCGCCCTGTGCACTGTCAATACGGAAAGCTTAGAGTTCCGTTCGGCCCTGTCAAGCATTAACCATGTTGCCCTCCTTTGCATCTGCAAACGCGCCGGTTGTATACTTTTAGCGTCAGGATTTGCGGAGTATCTGCATGAGAAAGGCACTCCTTATAGCAGCGGTGATGTTTCTGGCGGTGAACCTCACGCACGCGCAGGAAAAGCAGCCTGCCAAAAACCGGGAAGCGGAGAAAGAAAAGGCGAAAATATCCAAACTGCTGACCGGCCTCAGCTCCGAAGAATGGCGCGAGCGCGAAAGCGCGCACCAGGAACTCATCAAGCTGCTCGAATCCGGCTCTGCCCTCGCGCTCGAGATGGCGCAGGAAACGCGCAAGACCACCGGCGATGAAGAAATCGAAGTCCGCTTGAAGCGAATACTCAGGCTCTACGACAAGTACAGAATAACGCCGGATATACTGAAAGCTGTGCCCAATATTACCAGGCTCTGCGAGAACGGCCCCGATGAACAGCTCTGCCACGCACTCAGGGCAGTTGATAAGCTGCACTCAGAAGATGCCGCGGGATTGTTTACGGCAATTCTCATGCGCGAGACAATCGGGACTGTATGCCAATCCAGCAGTGGACCCGTCATCATACTCGAAGAAGCCGGCATGCCCAATGCTGACTGGGTGGCGTCTGAGGCCCTGGTGCGGTTAGGAGAAGACTCAATCCCATACCTGGCGGAACTTCTTGGTCATACTGACACGAACAAGGCCCATATGGCGGCAAAAGCGCTTTCCACAATCGGTACACCTGCAATTGCCCACCTTGCGAAAGTCTGCCTCTATAAGAGCGCCTCTGCTCGGGAGTGGGCAGCTTATGCCATGCGTCTGTCAGGCAATAAAGCTGCCGTTAAGCCTCTGAAAGAGTTGTTGAAAGATGATGATGCCACCGTGCGTACAACAGCCGTCCAGGCGCTTGCAGAGATAGTCCCGACAGAAGCGAAGAAACTGCTGCTTGAAATGCTCATGAAAGAGAACGACGCCGATGTCCGCGGCGCCATTGCGGAAGAACTGGGCGGCATGCCCGGCGCGGATACGGTCAGAGCCTTGATTCCGATGCTCAAGGACAAGTCGTGGTTCGTGCGCTACAACGCAGTGCAATCCCTGCGGAAAATGCATGACGGAACATCCCTGGAGCCGTTCATCGAAGCCTTGAAGGACGAGCTTCCGGAAGTTCGCAGCATCGCGGCACAGGCACTCGGAGACATTCGCGACAAAAAAGCAGTCGGTCCCCTGATTGCTCTTCTCAAGGACGAGGACATCGAAGTCCGCATTCATGTTTCGCAATCACTGGGCCTTATAGGTGACCCGAAGGCCATAAAACCCATGTCCGAGGCTTTTCTGGCGGATGAGCATGCATCCTCCTTTGTCGCCGAGGACCTTGCCTGCTTCGGTGAAGCAGTGGTCGGGACACTGGTTCGTGGCCTGGATCACAAGGAGCAGGGAGTACGCGAAGAAGCGGCGAAGGCGCTTGGCGCGACCAGCAGCAGGGAAGCTCTCAAGCCGCTTATCAAGGCTCTGGACGACAAATCATGGCTCGTTCGGTGCCGGGCGGCGGAGGCGCTGGGCAGAATAGGCGACGAGAGAGCCATAAAGCCTCTTATTGCGAAGCTCAGGGACCAGGGCTCGCGTTTCGTGGCTGCAAACGAGCTGAAGCGGTTCGGTATGGCAGCCGTGGAGCCGCTTATCGAAATGCTCAAAGATAAGGATGAATTCGCCCGCGGCCTCGCCCACGACACGCTCAGGAAAATCACCCGCCAGAACCCCGGCAAGACTTACAAGGCATGGTCCGATTGGTACGCCGCCCGCAAGAAGAAATAACTGTTACTTATCTTTATTCTTCTTGTGCCAGGCTTTCCATTTATCATAGTCGAAGCCGAAATCCTGATTCGTCAGCTTCCTGAGCGCCTTCGCCGCCGCACCGCGAACGTAGCCTGTCCTGTGCCGCAGAAGCTCCACCAGCGGTCCGACTGCGCGCTTATCGCCGAGCTTGCCCAGGGATATGGCGCTTGCGTAGAGCATTCCCCTGCCGCCGCCCTCGATTATCCTGACCAGCGGCTCGACCGCCCTGCAATCACCGAGGTCGCCGAGGGCATCGGCAGCCTGCCTTCGAACATGCTCGGACTCATCGCTCAGTCTTTCTATGAGCGGCTCAACCGCCCTTTTATCGCAAATACTACTGAGTACACCTACTGTGCGAAAACGTACAAGCTCGTTCTTGTCATCCAACAAACTCATCAGAGGTTCTACTGCAAGTTCACCCATGTTCGCCAGAGCTTCCCAATAGGAAGGCATGTCCTGCAGTTCGACATCTGATGTGGTTTTCGCGCGTTCCTTGAATCTCATAACGAGCGGCCCGGCGGTGCTCTTTTGCCTGAGCATCCCGAGCAGTTCCGCAGCGCATCTGTGTTCATACCATTCGTTGCTTTTCAGGGCATCTACAAGGTTTTTCAGGTACTTGCGGTCACCAGTTATCTTGAAGAGCGCGTACGCGGCGTCGAGCCTGGCCTGCGGCATCTCCATGAAGGCGCAAGAACCTTTCGGTTCCTCCGGGCCAATGTATCCCTTTTTCCAAAGCTCAATGAGGCGTACGGTTGCAGATTCTTCCCTGAGCTGCCCGAGCGCAATCGCCGCAGTATGCGGTGTAGTTTCGAGAGCATCTATCAACGCCTTCGCTGCGCTCGCATCGCCGATTTCCCCAAGTGCCTTTGCCGCGCAGCCCCTGATGTTCGAGTGCTCGCATTTCAGCGCTCTGATGAGGCTCGGTACTGCGCTCCCGTCGCCTATCTCCCCGAGAGCCACTGCGGCATCCACGCGCACATGCCATTTCTCCAGCTTGTTTTCGAGCACTCCGGCGAGGGCGGGAACGGCTTTCTCATCTCTGAGTTTACCGAGCGCCTCGGCCGTGGCCCCCCTGACGTTGTAGTTATCGTCGGCAAGAAGGCTGATAAGCGGCCCGACCGCTTCTGTGAAACCGAGGCTGCCGAGCGATTTCGCAGCCGCCTCGCGGACGAGAGGATACTTGTCTTTGAGCGCTTCGCACAGCGGTTTCACCGCGCTTTTACCCTTCAAGCCAGCCAATATTAATGCAGCATACCAGCGCCCATCATCATTGCCGGTCTTCAGGACCTTCACGACATGCTCATAGGAATCTTCGCCGATTTCCCTCAGCGCTTCGGCGACTTCGTTTCTGACCTGGTAGTGCCCGTGCCCGAGCGCCTCGGCAAGTGCGGGGATTGCGCTTTTTTCTCTGAGCTCGCCGAGGGCTTCGGCAGCATGGCTGCGCGTCATGTAGTCGTTGTCCGTTTCCAGCACTTCGATAAGAGGACCTGCCGCGCCTGTTTCACGCAGGTCGCCCAACGCACCCGCCGCCTGCTGGCGGACCCACTTGTTGGAGTCTTTCAGAAGCTCGATAAGGCGCTTGACAGCTCTCCTCTCGCCCATAAGCCCGAGCGCCCGCGCCGCCTGAGCGCGCACGTTGTCATCCGCATCGTCCAGCAGAGGGACTATCTCCCTGCAAGCAGCAACTTGGTCGATATCGTGGAGAACATTCATCGTGCAGAGAATCTGTATTACACATCCTCTTACATCCGCGCTCTCGCTCTTCAGTGCTTTCAGCAGATATGGAACGGCGGGCTTGCCGATATCTTCCAACTCGCTTGCCGAGTCCCGGGAATCATCCCAGCTCTTGACCTCTATCTCCCGGAGCAGTCCCTGTATCTTCTCTTCCTGTGTCTCCGAACACCCGGCTAGAAGGCCGATGAATGCAAGTATGATACAGACAGTCGCTTTCATCATATTCCCCTGAATACATCATAGCACCAATGCTTCCCGGAAATCAACTCTGGCAGAACTTCGCGACACCAATGTCCCAATGAGATGTGAAAAACACTCTGTTCTCCCGACTCTGAAGGCAAGTATCTCAATCTGCCAATTTGCGAATGCCCTGAAATCGTCATAACATCTTAATGCGCAAAGCATTGCGCGCGCCCTGTCTGCCGTTTATGGTCTGCCGTCTACTGATTTTACAAGACCCTGCCTGCCTCCGGCGAGGAGACCTGTTTCTGCATCTTCTTTAACCATCGCGTGTTACGCCCAGAAGGTTGATTATTGTGGCATACTACTGAGGGGCACTATGAAGGAATTTTTTGTAAAAATACGACGCAAGTCCTTTGATAGCACCAAATCAGTTTACAAGTCCGATTCTCGATTTGAATGCCCTGTGTACTCGCTACTGGATACTGCTTACTGATTCATAGTTGTGGGTTTCGAGTTATGGATTGAAAAGAATGATGAGACCGGGAGCCTGTCACTGATTACCGGCTGCCAGCCGAACCGTATTGACATTTATTTCCGGCTGCACAATAATCATCGATGCAGGCGCGTTATTGATGCGTAGTGAAGGACGAATCCGGCGTCTCATGTCTGAAAGGAGGAGGCGGTGAGGAAGATTCTGATTGCGGCCGCAGTGCTTGTACTGGCGGGGAGCATGCTGTATGCGCAGGAGCGCCCGCCCAGGCCGGACAGGCCACGAAGAGAGGGACCGAGGGATATCGATCAGGCCAAGGAGCGCATACAGGAACTGCTCCGGGCCGCCGAGCAGGCCGAGGAAGAAGGCAACGAGCGCAGGGCGCAGCAGCTTCGCCAGCAAGTCGAACAGCTCAAGCGCAGGCTCGAAGCCGCGCGCCCCGAGAAGGAAAAGCCGCGCAGGGAAGAGCCCAGGGTCACGCCCGAGCAGATTGCGCAGATGGAGCGCGAACTCGCCCAGCTACTGCGTAAGGCCGAAGCAGCTGAGAAGCAAGGCAAAAAGGATGAAGCCCTCGAGCTGCTCAAAGAGTGCGAGAAGCTGCTTAAGGAGATTGACCGCTTGAGCCAGCACCTGCCGAAAGACAGGCCGGAGACGCGTGAGCGGCGTGAAAGACCCGAGCGGGGCGAGAAACCGGAGAAGCGCCCCGAGCGAGAAAGACGGGAGAGACCTGAGCGCGAGAAGCCGGAGTTTCCGCCCGAGATGGCAGCCAAGCTCAAGCGTGCGCAGAACCAGATAGAGAAACTGCACAGGGAAGCCGCCGAGGCGAAGGAAAACGGCGACCACGACAAAGCGCGCGAGCTGATGGAGCGGGCTCGCCAGCTCGAGAAACAGGTCGCCGAGGCAATGGAGAAGTTCCACCGCGAGCACAGGCCCGAAGGCGACAAGCCGCCATTCCCGCCGGAGGTCATGGAGAAGATAGAGCGCGCAAAGATGGAAATCGAGAAACTCCACCGCATGGCCGAAGAGGCCGCGGAAAACGGCAACGAGGACCGCGCCCGCGAGCTTCACAGGAAAGCCGAAGCCATGGAGCGGGAGTTGATGGCTTACCTCGAAAAGCTCGAACGTGAGCATCGCGGCAAGCCCGAAAAGCCGCGCGAGGGAATGGAGCGGGCCGAAAAGGCCAAACACGAACTGGAGAAGCTGCAGGAAGCTGCACGCAGGGCGAAAGAGGAAGGCCGCCACGACGAGGCCAGGAAACTGTGGAACGAGGCGGAGCAGCTCAAGCGCAAGCTGGCCGAAGCCATGAAGAAGCACGGCGAAGGCGAGAAACCGGGTCTTAACCCCGAGCTGGCCGAGAAGGCCGAAAGTATGAAGAGAGAAATCGAGCAGCTTCGCGAAAAGGCGCACCAAGCCAAGGAAAAAGGCCAGCACGACAAGGCCGAGCAGTGCTGGCGCGAGGCGGAAAAGCTCGAACAGAAGCTTAAAGAGATGCTCGGCAAGCATCACGGCGAAAAGCCCGGGAAGCCTTCGGATGAAGAAATCGAGCAGCTCAAGCGCAAAATCCACAAGCTGATTGAGATGGCTCAAGAAGCCAAAGAAAACGGCAACGAGGATAAAGCTCGCGAGCTTCACAGGCAAGCCGAAGAGCTTGAGAAACACCTCGGCGAACTCACTGGGCATCGCAAGCCCCGTCCCGAGGGCGGTAACGTCAAGGGCGCGCTCGAAGATGTAAGGCGCGAGCGCGAGGAGATTATGCACGAACTGGAGAAGCTCAAGAATCACCTTCACGAACTCGAGAAGATGGAAGAGGAACTCAAGCGCGAACTCGGTAAGCGCGACAAGTAGACACTGGAAGCGCTTGACATACGGGGGATGCTTCGGCATCCCCCGTTCTTATCAGGCAGCCCGACCGGCGTGGTAATTGGCTCACGGTCGGGGCCTGATTTGCCGATAAGACCTTCGGAGGAATCTCTCTTGAGGAAACATTTTGACTCATCGCCGGGCCGTCGGTAACATCCGGCTGAGACCAACTCAGTAAGGAGAGCATTAATGAGCAAGATAGTCGAAGTGACGGCCCGGGAGATACTTGATTCGCGGGGCAACCCCACGGTCGAGTGCGACGTGCGACTCGAATCCGGGGCTTTCGGCAGGGCGGCCGTGCCCAGCGGCGCCTCCACCGGAGTGCACGAGGCGGTCGAGCTACGCGACGGCGGTGAGCGCTACCTCGGCAAAGGCGTGCACAATGCAGTCAAGAACGTCAACGAGGTAATCGGTCCGAAGGTCAAGGGCATGGATGCCACCGAGCAGTCCACAATCGACAACGCGATGCTCGAACTCGACGGCACGCCGAACAAGGGCAAGCTGGGCGCGAACGCCATCCTTTCGGTGAGTCTCGGAGCCTGCCGCGCCGCAGCCGCGGAAGCGGGCGTCGAGCTTTTCCAGCAGATAGGCGGGGAGGAGTCGGTTCTAATCCCCGTTCCGCTTATCAATATCCTCAACGGCGGCAAGCACGCCGACAACAACGTCGATTTCCAGGAATTCATGATAGTGCCGAGCGGCTTCGGGAGCTTCGCGGAGGCCATCCGGGCGGCGGCCGAGACCTTTCATCACCTTAAAAAGGTACTCAAGGCGCGCGGCTACTCTACGGCAGTAGGCGACGAGGGCGGGTTCGCGCCGAACCTTCACTCGAACGCCGAGGCGCTCGAAGTGATAATGGATGCGATTAACAATGCCGGTTACAGTCCGGGCAGGCAGATACAGATTGCGCTCGACCCGGCTGCAAGCGAGTTCTACGAGGAAGACCACTACGTCCTGAAGGCCGAGGCCAAGAGGGACTATTCGAGCGACGAGATGATTGAGCTTTACTTGAGGCTGTGCGACGAGTTCCCGATTTTCTCGATTGAGGACGGCCTCGCGCAGGACGACTGGGAAGGCTGGCGCTCGTTCATGGCGCGCGACGACGAGCGTCTCCAGCTTGTGGGCGACGACCTCTACGTCACCAACACGAAGCGCCTGCAGGAGGGAATCGAGAAAAAGGCGTCGAACTCGATTCTCATCAAGCTCAACCAGATTGGCACGCTCACCGAGACGCTGAACGCCATAAGCCTGGCTAAGGAGAACAACTTCACTACGGTCATCTCGCACAGAAGCGGGGAGACCGAGGACACTACGATTGCCGACCTCGCGGTCGCGGTCAACGCGGGCCAGATAAAGACCGGCTCCGTCTGCCGCAGCGAGAGGACGTCAAAATACAACCGGCTGCTGCGTATAGAGGAAATGCTCGGGGGTCGCGCGAAGTACGGGATTAAACTGAGCTGACGCCGGCGGCATCCCGCTTACAGGGACGGACATGAGCGAACGAAGATACTGGGAAGAGGAAGACGACGAGGGCGAAGAGGCCGCTCAGGACAGCGAGCTGCGCGATGCGGCCTGTTTCATGCTGCTCGTCGGCCTGTGCGTGCTGCTGGCGTTCGTCACCACGACATTCCCCAACCACAGGCGCAACTGCGAACTCGTCGAGAAAGTCGCCGGGCTGAAGGACGAGACGCTCGACCTACAGCAGCGCAACAAGCATCTACGCGCCGAGATAGTCGCGCTCAACGACGACCCGCGCTACGTCGAAGCGGTCACCCGCCGCAGGCTCAAGATGGTCAGAAGCGGCGAGGTGATTCTCGAAGTCGCGGGCAGTTCTCAGCCCGATTAGCTCTCCCTGGAATACTACTCAAATCCAGCCCTGCGCTTGTAGGCCAAAATCACATCTCGCAGGAACTGTTCTTCTATTTTGCCCATGGAGGTCGGCGTTTCGAGCAGGCGCGCCGGAATGCGAAGAGCGCCGGGATTGTAGCCGAGCTTTCGCCGAAGCGAGTTCTTCAGATCGAATATACGCTTTCCCGCCTCTTCGAGCGCGGCGGCGGGAAACGGCCTGCCAATCGAATCGAAGCACTCTTCCATGACCTCCGGCGTAAAAACTTTCCGGGCGAAAAGGCAGGCGTGGAGGCTGGTAACAACCTGGCGCGCGGTCTCTTCCTCGATAAGCTTCTCTGCGAGATATTCGGCTGACTTGTAGCCGCCGAGGTTCTTCTGGTCGAGCGAATATCCGGCGTTATCGAGGTGCGAATGACGCAGCCCAAGCATTGCTCCCGCCATGGCTCCGACGCCCGTATGGTAGCCCGGGCTCTCGTTCCCGGCGCAGGCCACGGCGTACTCGGCGCCCCCGTACTTCCCGGCGGCTTCTTCGACACCCCTGCCAAGCACATGCCAGAACTCGCCGTCGCGCCTTGCGATTCTCGCTATACCCGCCAGATAAGCTTCTGCATTGCCAAATGAGAGTTCCAGGCCCGTGTCTTTAATGCCTATCAGACCCTTTCTGAACGCCTCGGTCGCCCAGGCGAGCGAGACACCGGCGCTCATTGCGTCAAGCCCCGCGGCCTCGCAGGCGTCAATCAGCCTGAGAACATCGCGCGCGGAACCGATGCCGAGGTTGGAGCCGAGCGCGTATATAAGCTCGTAATCATAGCTCACTTCGCGCGTCGTGAACTCATGCTCCTCTCCGAACTGCTCCCTGAGCGATGCGACATGAATGCAGCCTATGGGACAGTGCATGCAGGCGGTTTGCCTCGCGAGGAGCTGCCTGCCGAACGCTTCGCCGGAGATTTCGTCCGCCTCCTCGAACCTTCCCGAGCTGAAGTTTCGGGTCGGGAGACCGCCGAGGATATTCAGGGGAGTTATATTCACCGCCGTGCCGAGGTCGTGGTACTTCGTCATTGCCTCGGTCTTCACCACGAGGTCGTAAACCATCTTGTAGGTTTGCTTGTATTTCCTGCGGTCGGGAATCGGCAGCTCGCCCGTTCCAGAGACTACGATACCCTTGAGGTTCTTCGCACCCATGACGCTTCCGAGACCGAGCCTGCCGAAATGCCGGAAGGAGTCAACCGTCACACCGGAATATGCAACCCCCTGCTCCCCCGCCCTGCCGATTACGGCTACCGACAGCCCGCGCGCATCGTGGCGTTGGCGCAGGATGCGGGTCGCGGTCCTGACCGAACTCATGCCCCAGAGCGTCCGGGCGTCCCTGAGTTCGATTTCGTCATCCGCAACTAATATGTAGCAGGGCCGCGCCGCCCGCCCGGTTATCACGAGCGCATCAAGTCCCGCCATGCGCATGGCGCACGCCAGCCGGCCGCCGGCGTGGCTCTCGCCGTATTCGCTTGTCAAAGGGGAGCGGAATACGGCAGCAGTCTTCGATACGCACGGGAAATAGGGCGAGAGCGGCCCCGCGGCAAGGACAACGGCATTGTCGGATGTCTCTGTGTTCGTGGGAGGCTCAAGAGATTCATCAAACAGAACTGCAGCAAGCCCGCTTCCGCCAATGAAATCTTGGAACAAATGAGGTCGAGCCTCACGCTCTATCATGCCATCGGTCAGATTGATTCTGGCAATTTCAGGCATCCGGGCGATTCTCCGTTAAGAGCACCTGGTGCGGGCAGAATTCGACGCATGCGCCGCAGTGGATGCAGACTACGGGTTTGCGTTCCTCGGAATCGAGGTGGATCGCGCCGATAATGCATGCATCGACGCACACGCCGCAGGAGTCGCAGAGGTCACTGCGGACCCTTACTCCGCCGCTTTTTCGTGGAACGAGCGCTCCCCTCGGACAGGCGTGGGCGCAGGGCGGGTCTTCGCAGGCGCGGCAGAGGGCTACTGTATACGACCCGTCCGAATCACCCGCAGGCTTCACGGTAATCGCCGCCTCATCGAGCGAGACGGTGCCGCGGTTGACCCTCGCGCAGGTGAAGGCGCAGACGTTGCACCCGATGCAGCGCTCCATGTCAATGACGCGGGTGACTTTCGCCACGCTACAGCCCCCTGAAAAACTCGGGTCTCAGCGGTGCTTCGCCCTTTATGCCGCGATCGAGCTCCGCGAGTATCCTCTCTTTGTCCTTCGGAAAAGTCCCGCCCAGTGCGAGGAAGTTCGATGCGTGATTGGTGCGGAATATCGTCTTCTTGAGTTCGAGGCCCTCGACAATCATGCGCAGCTCCCTGAGGAATTCGAGCGGCTCGAGAAGCTCGAACTCGCCCCGTTCGTATTGTGCCGCAAGCTCGGTGCCCTGGACGAGCATGAGCGTCAGGAAGCTCGCGAAGCGCGGCTGCATCTCGTTGAGCGCCCAGGCGGTCTTTCTCGCATGCTCTTCGGAAAGCTCGCGCCCGCCAAGTCCGAGAAGCGCAATGACGGACATCTTGATGCCCGCGTCCTGCATCCTGCGGACCGCGTCAATCTGCTCCCGGGCGGTCGCCCCCTTCTTCACCCTGCACAGTATCTCATCGGAGCCGCTTTCCAGCCCGATATAGCCGATTCCCAGCTTGCGCCCGTGCAGCTCTTCAAGTTCGTCCGGGGTTCTCTTCAGGGCGTCGCGGGCGTTGACGTAGATGCCTGCGCGCTGGAGATTGGGAAAGCTCTCGTTGAGCTTGTCGAGAATTCTGATAATGTGATCCTGCGAGAGCACCATTGCATCGCCGTCGGCGAGGAACACGCGCGTGACCTGGTCGGCATATCGCCCGACGGAATCTATGTCCTCGAAGACTTCCTCGATGGGGCGCCTACGGAACTTTTTGTCCATATACGTTCCGCAAAACGTGCACTTGTTGTGTGAGCAGCCGAGAGTTATCTGTATTATCAGGCTGTCAGCCTCACTCGGCGGGCGGATTACCATCCCCTCGTAGCGGACCATTTTCCTTCTTCCTTTTTCTAATCTCTCTCATGAGCCTGCTCAACTGCAGGTGATACTCCCTTTCGCCGGGCTCAAGCTTTATTGCGTTGAGAATCGCTTGCTTCGCATCCTTGAAGCGCTCCAGCTTCATCAGTATCTCGCCGTACTGATAATAGAAGTGCGATTTGTTGGGGTCAAGCCTGATTGCCTGGAGAATCGCCTCTTCCGCTTCTTCAAGCCGTTTCAGTTTCTCGAGTGTCAGGGCGCGGTAGAAGCGGTAGTTCGCCTCTTTGGGGTCGATGCTCACGGTGCGGTCCACAATGGCGAGCGCGCGCTCGTAGTCTGAGCCCTTGTGCCATACGTATGTAAAGCGTCGCTCGCACCTGTTCTGCAGGTCCAACGTGGCGAAGACCTGGTAGATGAGCGCGCTTACGCCGAGCACGACGATTACACCGACAACGATGTACGCGGCTCTGACGCTGCGTCTGAATCTCTCCATTCCGCCGCCTGCGGCCGCTTCCTCCATGAACCTGACCCGTTTGTCGATGGAGAAGTGCCGCCAGGAACTCATTGTACGCGAACCGCCGCTGAGAAATCCTATGCGTTCGAGCGCGGAGCCGAAGATGGCGGGGCTGACCTTCCGCGCGGCGAACACGTCCGCCGCCTGCTCGAAGCGCCGCGATGTGAATCCGAAGATTAAACCCCAGAAGACAACCAGCAGGCTGAATGCGTATAGAATGAACATGAACTCGAAGGAGATATCGTAGGCTTTACCGGCCCAAGTCATGAAGGTGCCGACCTGCTGCTCGGCGGAGTTTATGAAAGTGATGAAAGAGAGGGCGAGCAGGAGATAAATCTGCATGTGCTTTAGCTTCGCATGGCCCAGCTCGTGCGCGAGGACCGCGACCACCTCCTCCTCGGGAAGGCGTGCCAGCAGTGCATCGGTGACGAATATGTACCGAAACCGGCCGAAGATGCCAGTGACCATCGCGTTGGCTATGTTCGAGCCGCCGGTGTGCCAGGTAAATATTTCGCCGTACCTGATTCCGCTCTCCGCCGCCATCTGCTCGACACTGCGGCGCAATTGCCCGTCAGGCAGGCGCTCGACCTTCCACAGCAGGCGAAAAAGGACCGGCGCGAAGCCGAAGAGCACGGTAATGAAGACCGTGTAGGCGACCGTCAGGAAAAACGGATACACGTAAATGGTTTCCTCAAGGCCGGGAATTCTCGCAAGACCATCGTAAACGGCGGAGAAGATGAGAAACGGAAAGACAGGCACGAGGAACTGGCGCAGGTAGAACGCCTGGAACTGCCGCACGCTCCAGGAAGAGCCGCGAAGCAGCCGGTCGCCGCCATAGAGGCCGGCGAGATTGCTTGCCGCGAACAGGAAGAAAGGCAGTATAATGAGAATTGCCTCAATTGCCTCGGAAAGCGGAACGCCGTGCATGTTGAGCCAGCCCTCGCTTCTTATCAGAGTCCTTATCAGGTAGGGGTAGTCGAACAGGTAGATGAGAACCGCGTAGAGCCCGAGAACCGCGAGCCAGGACACTTTTCGCAGGCGCGCATACTCGATGGCGGCCCGGAGGCGGTCGCCCCCGGTCTCCATGAGCTTCTTCATCCGTATGCTGGCGAGCGAGCCAAGCGCTCTGCAGACACCCGCGCAGAGGACGAGCGCGGCAAGCGTGAGGAAAGGACTGAAGCTCTCCGGCTCCCACGTCTCCGGGTATGAAACGCCGATGATTATCGCAATTATGCAGAGGAGCAGTCCTGCCATCTCGTCCCCGATGCTGTGGAAAGATGGATTCTACCCGAGAGGTGGTGCCGTTGCAAGGCTTCGACCAGAAGGTTGACAGCCCATCAGAACAGCCGGACCGTTACGGAGGCGCCTTTTTCGAGCACCTCGACGTTTTCCTCAATCTCGATGAATCCATCGGCAATGGCGAGCGTCGTTATGGAACTGGACCCGCGCATGACGGGCGTCGCCGTCTCGCCCTCGAGTTTCACCGGCAGGAACTGGTAGCGGCCTATGGTGGAATATACTTTGCGCTCCATCTTCGCAGTGACGAAGGATTTTTTCACCGTGCGGCCCGTCATTTTCTCGAGAATGGGTTCGAGCAGTATGTAATAGTTGGACAGGGCGCTCGTGGGATAGCCCGGAAGTCCGAATATCAGCTTCGAGCCGGCGACCGCAAGCGCCGTCGGCTTGCCCGGCTTCACCGCAATGCCGTGGAAGAGAACGCTGCCGAACGAACCCATTATCTCGGGTACGAAGTCGCCCCGCCCTAGAGACGAGCCGCCCGAGAGCATTACAATGTCGGCCTTCTTAAGCGCGCCGGCTATCGCTTCTTTCACCGCTTCGGGCCTGTCCACTATGACGCCGAGGTCGATTACCTCGCACCCGAAACCTCTCAGCGCAGCGGCAATTGTCGTCGAGTTTATATTGTAGACCTTGCCCGGGGCGAGCGGTTCGCCGGGTGTGATTATCTCGTTGCCAGTGGACATAAGAGCCACGCCGGGCAGGCGCCTGACCTCAACCTCTTTCAACCCGGCGGCAACCAGCACGCCGAGATGCCTCGGGGCAAGCTCCAGCCCGGCCTCGAAGAGAGCGCTTCCCGCGCTCAGGTCGGAGCCGACCTTGATGTAATTCTGTCCCGGAGCCACGGTCTTGTAGACGAGTATCTCATCGCCCTCGCTCTCCGTGTTCTCGACCATAAGGGTCGCATCCGCGCCTTCCGGCATTGGCGCGCCCGTGGAGATTCCTATGCACTCTCCCTTGCCGATTGCCCTGTCGATTACCTCGCCCGGCGTTACATGTCCCACCACGCGAAGCCGCAGGGGCGAATTCTCGCCGGCGCCGTAAGTGTCCTCCGCCCTGACGGCGTACCCGTCCATTGCAGCTTTGGCGAAATGGGGGACATCGATCCCGATTTTCACCGGACCGGCAAGCACGCGACCCAGCGCTTCGTCCGCAGGAACCTTCTCGATGCCGAGGTCCGGGGCGTTCTTCAGAGCCAGCTCCTTTGCCTCGGACAGCGACATCAATTTTCCGAAACCAGCCTTGTCCAACGCAGAACCTCCAGTTCTTATGAATTCACATATCTCAGCAGAAGAATGCTTCCCACCACCCACGAGTTATGAAAAAAGTGCATCGCGACGGGCGCGACAATGCTCTGTCGCCGCTCGTAAAGGAAGGCGAGCGCGGCTCCGAGGATGAATATCGGGAGGAAGCTGAAGAAACCGGGGTGTATAAGCGCGAAATAGGCTGAAGTAACTATAACAGAGGGGAAAACGCCGAAGCGCCTGCGAAGCGCGGAGTATGTAAACACGCGGAAAAAAAACTCCTCCGCAATCGGAGCCACTATAACAGCCGAGACCGTAACAATCAGAATCGAGGCGACCGAATCCGTCTTGACAAGAAACGCGACAAGCGGCTGGGCCTCGTACTCGAACCCGAAGAATTCGCCGATGTATCGCCATGCGATTGTCGCAACCTGGAATACGGGGAAAACAACCAGATACGTCAGAAACGCGTAGCCCACTTCGCGCAGCGGCTTCCTGAACCGCAAGCCGAAATCGGCGGGCCTCGCATTATACTCGAACCTGAGCATTAGCACTACCCAGGCAACAACCAGAAGCTCGAATACGGCTGTTATCAGAGCTGCAACGGCCAGCAGATGAAGACCAAGCGGCAAAAGCAGCGGCCCGCCCGTGTAGCCCAATACCATAACGATGAACAGGGCGATTACAAAGCCCTTGACAAGAGAGCCGAGCGTCCAGGTGACGTTGTTCAAAGGCACCTGGCGGACAGGCCTGAGCCCGGCGACTCTCAGCCCGATATAAACAATAAGCAGAATAGTCCCAAGGATGAATGTAACGAGGATTGCCGCCTGCAACCAAAACGCCTGCTCGAGCATGGCTTTCATCTCGGTCTCGGTGTCAGCGGCAGGCTCGACAGATTTTTCTTTCTGAATCGCAGGTATAACAGTCTTGCCGCCGTTGGGAGCCTTCATTAACATCGGGACAACGACGAAGCCGAACAGGGCGAGCATGAAAAGAATCATGTACATCGTATTTGCAGCAGACTGCGGGCGCTCCCCGGGCTGCCAGGATGCCTGTCCTGTATCATGCAGGATTTCGTCTCCCTCCGGCAGCTCAGCCACGCATCACCTCGAAGGCACCCATGTCTTTTTGCTTGAAAACCAGACAAACCTCCTGTGAAATAGAAACGAGACATTACCAGACGGTCAATGCAGCTTTCAAGACAAAACTGTCTGACCGCTCTGGAGGCTGCAATGGAGGCTGGATGCAGGATAAAGACGACATAGTCCATATAACGGTCGGCACCGCCGGGCACATAGACCACGGCAAGAGCGCCCTTGTAAGGGCTGTCACGGGCACGGACCCAGACAGACTCAAGGAAGAAAAAGAACGCGGAATGACCATCGACCTGGGCTATGCAGGCATGACGCTGCCCGACGGGCGTGAAGTGGGCATAATCGATGTGCCGGGCCATGAGCGCTTCATCAAGAACATGGTCGCGGGCGCCAGCGGAATCGACTTCGTCGTCCTCGTCATTGCCGCGGACGATTCCGTCATGCCGCAAACCCGGGAACACCTCGAAATAATGGAACTTCTTGGAATCACTCGCGGCATGACCGTGATTACCAAAACCGACCTCGTTGACGAAGAGCTGCTCGAACTGGTCGAAGAGGACATCCGGGATTTCCTCAAAGGCAGCTTCCTCGAAAACGCCCCCATCATGAGGGTTTCGTCTATTACCAGGCAGGGCATTCCGGAATTTGTCGAAGCTTTCCAAGAACTCGTCCAAAAGGCGGTGCCGAAAAGCGGTCAGGGCGTTTTCCGGATGCCTGTGCAGCGGGTCTTCAGCGCCAAAGGCTACGGCGCCGTTGTAACCGGCGTACCCGTCTCCGGCAGAGTTACGAAAGAAGACAAGGTGGAAGTCCTTCCGCGCGGAAAGGAGTCGAGAATCCGCGGAATCCAGGTCTACGGGCGGGACAGGAGCTGGGCCCGCGCCGGGCACCGCACCGCGTTGAACCTCGCGGATGTGGATTTCCACAAGGTCTCCCGCGGCGACGTGGTATGCGCACCGGGTTACTTCGAGCCTTCGAGAACCTACGATGGGAAATTCGATTTCCTCGGCAACCAGAAGATGAAGCTCGGCCTGCGAACCAATATTCGCCTGCACGTCGGAACAGTGGAAGCGCTGGGAGTCATGGTGCTGCTCGACAGCAAGAACCTCGCCCCCGGCGAGTCCGCATGCGTCCAGTACAGGCTGCACACGCCCATAGTAGCCGGAATCGGCGACAGGTGTGTCGTGCGGCTCCAGTCGCCGCTTATGACGATAGGCGGTGGTCCGCTCCTGGGAAGCGGCGAGGGCAGGCCGCGGCAGCTCAAGAGCAGGCTGGCCCGCATCGTCGGGGATAAGTGCGAGGCCCTCGGCAACGACCGCGCCATGCTGGCGGCTCTCCTGAAGGAGAGGCTCGCCGTGCCGACGGAAATTTCGCAAGTAAAAAAGCTGCTGCATGTACCCGAGGCAAAGGCACAGGAATCCCTCGACAGTCTGCTGGCTGACGGCAAAGTGCTTCCGCTGCCGAAGCGCAGGCGTTACATTCACTCGTCCGGGCTCGACTGGGCGTGCGAGCGCACCCTCGGGGCCGTCGAGAAGTATTTCAAAGACAATCCGCTGAAGGTGCACTGCGACCTCAAGCATCTCGTCAACGTCAGCCGACTCGACGAGGATGTTCTCGCCATGGCCGCCCAGAAGCTCGTCTCGCAGGGAAAAGTGGAACTGAGCGACGGAAAGCTGACTATCGCCGGGCGGCGCGTAAGGCTGTCGCGCGAGGAAGAGGAACTCGCCAGCGAGATAGAGAAGATATACCTGACGGACCGCTTCAGCGGACCATCGTTCGGAGACCTGCTCGCCAGGGTCACGGGTCCGCAGGAAAAGGTCAGGAAAGTCCTCGATTTCATGCTCGAAAAAGGCGACATCGTAAGGATAGGCGACAACACTTACATCCATCAAACTGCTCTGAGCGAAGCGAGGGATGCCATCAAGGGCCATTTCCAGTCAAGTCAGGAGCTTTCTCCGGCTGATATGAAGAACCTCATCGGAACGAGCCGCAAGTTCGCCATTCCCCTCATGGAACACTTCGACAGGGAGGGTCTGACCGTCCGCAAGGGCAACGCGCGGCGTCTTGCGAAGAGCAACCCGCAGTAGCGGAAACACAGTCGGATTCTCCAGGCCTTGAATTTGCTTGCGCCCCGCCGAAACCGAAAGTATCATGTACGCATAACGTAGTCTCCGGACGCGAGGCAGCTTATCGCGGCAAAGGGAACGGAGGTACAGGATTTGCAATTAGACAGGGAAGAATATGCAAGCCCTCTTTCGACCCGCTACGCGCCTGAAGCGATGCGGCGCAACTTCTCTGACCTCAACAAGTTCCGGACATGGCGCAGGCTCTGGGTAGCGCTTGCCGAAAGCCAGAAGGCGCTCGGGCTGCCCATCACGGACGAGCAGGTCGAAGAGCTTCGCAAGCACGCGGATGACGTGGATTTCGAGGCTGCAGCCCACTTCGAGAAAGAGCTGCGCCACGATGTCATGGCGCATATCCACGCCTACGGGGCCCAGTGCCCGAAGGCGGCAGGGATTATCCACCTCGGCGCCACCAGTGCCTTTGTCACGGATAACACCGACATCATTCTAATACACCGGGCCGCAAAGCTCATACGCACCCAGCTTGCAAGCGTAATGAAAGAGCTATCGGGATTCGCGCGCAAGTATGCCAAGCTCCCGACGCTGGGCTACACGCATCTACAGCCGGCGCAGCCGGTAACTGTCGGCAAGCGAGCCGCCTTGTGGCTGCAGGACCTTCTTACGGACCTCGTGCAGCTCGATTTCGCCGTCTCCCGGCTCAGATTCAGGGGCGTCAAGGGCGCCACGGGTACCCAGGCATCGGCGCTGCTGCTCTTCGACGGCGACGAGTCCAAGGTCGAAAAGCTCGACTCCCTCGTGGCGGAAAAGCTCGAATTCGAAGAGACATTCCCCGTAACTGGACAGACTTATCCCCGCAAGGCGGATTACTACGTCCTCGGAGTGCTTTCCGGCATCGCGCAGTCGGCAGCCAAGTTCGCGACCGATGTGCGGCTGTTGAGCGGTTTCGGCGAACTCTCCGAGCCGCACGGCAAATCGCAGGTCGGCTCGAGCGCAATGCCCCAGAAAGCCAATCCCATGCGAAGCGAGCGCATCTGCGCACTCGCGCGCTTCGCCATGAACCACGCGCAGAACGCCGCCTTCACGGCCGCGGAACAGTGGCTCGAACGCACGCTCGACGACAGCGCCAACCGCAGGCTGGCAATCCCCGAGACGTTTATGGCTGTTTCCGCCGTGCTCAACATCTACCTCGATATTATCAGGGGACTGGTAGTGAAGGAAGAGGTAATCGCACGCAGGCTCGGCGACTATCTGCCCTTCCTTGCCTCCGAGGCAATTCTCATGGCCGCGGCGAGGCGCGGCGGAAACCGGCAGGAGCTTCACGAAAAGCTGCGCGCGCATGTGATTGCGGCCAAAAAACAGGTGGAATCCGGGAAAACCAACGACTTCCTCAAGCGCGTTCGCGAAGACCCGGCTTTTAAGGCAATCAAGGACGAAATCGAGGCCATGGCCGATGCCGGGAAGCTCGCGGGCCGGAGCGCCGCACAGGTGGAGGAGTTTCTCCAAACCCATGTGGAACCTGTTCTGTCCGAGGTGGATGGCGATGACGAGGTCTCGGAAGACCTCAAGGTCTGACCCGCAGTTCTTATGACACCACGCGAAGAACTGATTGAGATTCAAAAGAGAATCGTCGCGAATCTCGAAGCGGAATTGCGGCGGTGCATAACCGATGATTCGCCGATGATGCGCAAGTACCGCCACGAGTACGAGCGCGAGATACAGGCCTATTCCAGGACAGCCACCCAGCGCGAACTCGTTCAGAACGCAGTGGAGTCGGACATCGTCTTCTGCGGAGACTACCACACCCTCTCCCTCGCCCAGCGCACGCCCCTGAGACTGCTGCACCAGGCCGTACACCGGGGCAGGAAGGTCATCATCGCCATGGAAATGGTGTACGCCATGCACCAGGAAGTGCTGGACAGGTACATAAAAGGGGAAATAGACGACGAGACTTTCCTGAAGGAGGTGGACTACCGGCACACGTGGAACTTTACCTGGGAAAACTACAAGGTAATCTTCGACTTCGCCAGGGAGCACAATCTGCGCGTTCTGGGTATAAACACGACCGGTCGTTCCGGAAGGCATCATCTCAGGGAGCGCGACGAATTTTCGGCTGAAATTATCGTAAACACCACCATAAAGAACCCGGATGCCCTTATCCTGGTCATGGATGGTGACTGGCACATTGCCAGCGTGCACCTGCCGACCGAGGTAAGGAAGAGGCTGGACAAGCGCAAGGCGAAAAGGAAGCTGCTGACTGTATTCCAGAACAGCACTCCCATCTACTGGCTCCTGGCGAAGCGGCGACTCGCCCACAGGATTGATGTGGTTCAACTCAAGAAGGACGTTTACTGTGTGATTAACGCGACCCCGCTCGTAAAGCTGCAGTCCTTTCTCAACTGGGAAGAAGGGGTGGAAGAACTTGGCTACGCCGACCTGTGGGAGAAGGGCATATCGAGAATCGACTACACCGAACAGATCCTGCAGATAATCGACACGATAACATCCTATCTCGATATTAAGGCAGAGGGCCTCGACAACTTCACCGTGTATTCGACCGCCGACCTCGATTTTCTCGAGGTGCTCGCGGGACGAGGAGATTTCACAACGAGCGAAATCGAGGAAATAAAGAAGCAGATTGAACACGACGAGTCATACTTCATCCTGAAAGGCAATATCATATACCTGGCAAACCTGTCCCTGAACCACGCGGCGGAGGAGGCGACGCACTTCATCAATATAACGTGCAGCGGATACCCGCCGGAAGTTGAAAACTCGGTTGATGAGTTCTATCACCGCATCCTGACGGAAGCCATCGGGTTTCTCGGCTCTAAGATTATCAACCACAAGCGCGAATGCTACCGTATCGACGACTACCGACAGTTCCTCGAAGAGCACAAGGGCGAAAAACTTTCGCCCGAAATGGAAACCATGCGCACCGTCAGCAGGTTCATCCTCCAGCACCACGACTTCGAGCACAAGTACATCAAAACCGGCAAGCTCACCGGCAGGCCCCGCAAGATATACGACCAGGACATCGATGTGCATCTCGGCCTGACCCACGGGCTCGGCTACATGCTCGGCAACCAGCTTTACCAGGCGATGGTCTGCGACGCCATACCCCGCGGTGAAGTGCGCGACCTCTTCTTCGTGAAATTCTACGAGCCCGGCGTGGCCATCAAGACATACTTCGACATGTGCAAACGGTTGGGCGAACTGCAGCCATACTGCCGCGAGGAAGGCGACCACTGGGACAAGGTAATCACGGACTGAGTTGTGTTTGACAACTCCGCCAGCCGGTGGATAATAGCCTGCATCGCAAGTTCCGGAGAAAATCATGGCAACTGCTTCTGAATTCCTGTGCGTCGCGCTCGATACCGACTCCCTGGAGAAGGCGCACGCGCTTCTCGAAAGCCTCGGAGGGCGAGCTGGCTACGCCAAGGTCGGGCTCGAACTCTTCAGCGCAGCCGGACCGGAGGCCGTTAGGAAGCTGGGCACCCTCGGCCTCCGAATTTTCCTGGACCTCAAGCTCCATGACATACCCAACACCGTAAGCAGGGCCGTGCGGCAGGCGACTTCCCTGGGCGTATCTCTTTTCACGCTCCACGCTTCAGGCGGCGCCGAGATGGTGGCGGCCGCGCGCGAGGCCGCCGAAGCCGCAGCCTTGGAATTCTCGGTGGAACGCCCTCGACTGCTCGCCGTGACCGTTCTGACAAGCTTGGACCGACAGGCGTTGTCGCAGACGCTGGGAACAACAGAGCCACCTGAGAAACTTGTGCTCAGGCTCGCGCAACTTGCGAAGGATTCGGGTGCCGACGGCGTTGTCTGTTCCGCTCGAGAGGCAACCGCCGTGAAAAAAGCCTGCGGCAGGAATTTTCTCGCCGTCACGCCGGGCATTCGCCCTGTCGGAGCCCGGACGGGAGACCAGAAGCGGGTAACAACCCCGCTGGAAGCTATCAAATCGGGCACGGACCTGCTCGTGGTGGGCCGCCCCATAACGGCTGCACAGGACCCGGCAGCGGCAGCAGACGGGATATTGAAGGAAATCGAGGAGGCGCTGCAGTGACGGTGAATTTCGCCGCGGAGCTTCGGACGACCGGAATCGGGAGCCTCCCTTTCACAGACCCCGAAGAGGCGGCGCGGTTCGTGCTGGACGCCGAGCTTTCCATCCCGTTCTGGCCTCAGCTCCCGCAGCGCGATTTCCGCGAACTCATGATACCGCAATACTCCGAAGGCCTGCCGTGTGCATCAGTTGACTTCGACAGGAAAGATATCGCCTGCAATCTCGACCGCAAGGCAGAGAACCTCGAGGAGTTCTACGAGAAGTTCCTGGCGGAAGACCCGGAGAGCTTCCCTCTTTCGCGCGACTACGCGGCAGGACTGTATGCGTTCGAAGAGGCGGCCGGCGAGCGCGCGTGGAACAACGCCAAGATACAGACTACCGGCCCCCTTACGTTCACTCAGGGTATTCAGGACCCGGCCGGAAATCCAATCTACAACGACCCTGACCTGAAAGATGCCGCAATCAAGCTGCTCGTGCGAAAGACGCAGTGGCAAGCACGGCGGTTCGCCCGGTTCTCCGACGGCCCTTTGATAGCCTTTCTCGATGAGCCGATTCTCGCGGCTTATGGTTCAAGCACCTACGTCGGCATTTCCGAGCAGGATGTCCACGACATCCTGCAGGAGCCTATCGAGGCCATCAAGGCGGAAGGCGCCGTAAGCGCAATTCACGTCTGCGGAAACAGCGACTGGGGAGTGGTCATTCGAAGCGGGATTGACATTCTCAACTTCGACGCCTACGAGTACGGCTACTCCGCCGCCCTGTATGCGGCGGAAGTCAGGGCTTTGCTCGACCGTGGCGGCAATATCGCCTGGGGCATTGTGCCCACGTCAGAGGCGGTCCGGGGCGAGACCAAGGACACGCTGGCAAAGCGACTGGCGGATTCATTCAAGCCGCTCGTATCCAAGGGATTCTCCGAGTCGCTGCTCGAGGAGCGCTGCCTCTTAACGCCATCCTGCGGCGCCGGCTCGATGAGCATTGACGATACGCGCCGGGTATTCGACCTGCTGTACGAGCTTCGCGAGAAACTGACTTCCTGAAACAATGTTTGGAAACCGCGCCAGGCAATGGATTGTAATTAAGAACCGGAGAATTTTGAATACGCAATTTACCTGCTCGTTAAGGGTGCTTAGAACTGTTAACTCTCATTAAAGAAGGAGGTGGAAGTATGAAGAAAGCGTTGCTGGTATCGCTCATAGTGGGGTTGGCCGTGCTGGCGTACGTCGGCTGCAAGAAGAAGAGCGAGGGCATAATGGTGCCGATGGGCATCTACCGCGTTACGTTCTCGGACGAGAACGAGAACGCGGTCGCCGATGCTGGCGACATTATCATCGTTCAGTTCGACCGTCACATCATTCTCAACACCGGGACCGTCGCAAACGTATTCGAGCTTTCCGGGGTTGCGGACGACTTCGGCACGGGCTGCTCCATGGTGCAGACTTCGGGCCATGCACTGACAATCGTCCTCGGAACCGGGGCCTCTCTCCAGGAATCCGTGGATGGATATATTACCAGCGGCATACGCATAGTAGACACTCCCATCCCATCTACCGCAATTCAGGACGCAACATGGCTCAAGCCCATGAGCGGCGGAGGGTCTTACAAGAGTATGGGAGGAAGGCTCTTGTTCGCCGCGCCTGTGCTGTTCAGCGCAATCTACGTTGATGAAGATGTCAGCGGCACACTTACAGAGGATGACACAATCACCCTCACCTTCTCCAAGGATATTGACGTGAATACAGCGGGCGCCTACCAACCGTGGCGCTCCTTCATTCTGCCGGTTGACTGGGACGGCTTCGGCTCGTTCCCATACGCGCTTCAGACCGCCTCGAACGAGGTAACCATCTACATCGGCGCCGGCGCCAAGTTCGCCGTTCCGGGCATTCATACGGTGGGCAATTACATTGTGGACAGCCCATCGGGCATCGACATCGCAATCAAGATGTCGGCAGGTCTCATAACCTATGATGTAGGCACAAGCGACGAGACTGTTCCGCCTTATGCGGTGGATATCGACGTACCGTAAATCCTGAATTAGCTTTTTGAGAGCGGCCTGGCGCCCCCCAGAGGGCGCCGGGCCACTTTTTTATATGGATGCGCCTTGCCAGAGAGTGCAGTTCCGGGTTATTATCTGTGCATGGTTTATATGAGGAGGTGGGCAATGAAGAGATTCCTTTTTGTCTGCATGACGCTGGCGGCGTTCTCCATAGCTCTCGGCCAGGATGAAGCGACGGAGAAGCACATAAAGCAAGTTCTGGAGCAAAGGAGCGTCACCCTGCATTTTTCAGACACGTCGCTTGAGAACGTGATTTCATTCATTCAGGACATTACCGGCCTGAACATCGTGATTGACCCGAACTGCGACAAGGATAAAACCATTACGGCCCGCCTCAGAGACGTCAAGCTTAAGAACGCGCTCGACCTGATGCTGCACCCGAACGGCTTCGATTACGTGATACACAAAGGAGCTCTTTTCATATCTTCGAAAGATATTATCGCCAAAATGAAGGGAACTGCCGGCGCTTCCGGCGAGTCAGAACTCAAGGAAGGCGAGCTGCTCTTTCACATGAAGGATGGCAGCAGGATAAAGGGCAAGGTCAAGAAGGACAAGTGGAACATGGAGACCGCCTACGGCAAGCTGACCGTCCCCTCGCACGAAATCGGGAAAATCGCAATCGCCCCCGAGGCTAAAAAAGAAGAGAAGGAAAGCGAGGATAAGGAAAAAGCGGAAGAAGTCCCTGAAGAGGATGAGGTAATAACGGTCCGTTTCACCGTGACCGGCAAGGTCGAGATAGGCAAGCTCGAAGTGGACACCGGCCGCGGGAAACTCACCGTTACGAGGAAAGACATAAAAGAGATACTGTTCCCGAGACCGTATCTTGAGAAGTCGTTGGAAGTCAAGCCGACCGGCGACTGGCTCGACACAGGAATCACCCTTGTGAAAGGCATCCCGCTTGATATCAAGGCTGAAGGAACAATCAACGACGAGCACAAGCCCGGGGGCGAGAAATTCACGCTTATGGGCAAAATCGGCGAAAAAGGCACCGAGTTCAAGGTAGGCGACGCCTATGCGGCGCCTGCGGGTGAAGAGGGAAAGCTGTATCTGAAAATCAAGAAACCCGAAACCGAAGAGGAAGCAACAGGCTCCTACAAGGTGAAGATAAAAATATATAAGTAGCGCTACCCTCGACATCAGGGGCGCAAAATCATGAAGAAAGCGGTCGTTGTTCTCCTGGTTCTCGTCACTGCTGCAGCACTCGCCCAGCAGAGCGAGAATGACAAGGCAGTCCTCTCGAAGCTCAAGAACCAGATAGTGACGATAAACTTCCAAGAGACACCGGTGGAGGAGGCCATACACTTCTTCCAGGATATCACAGGTCTGAAATTCATCATCTCCCGGGATTGCACGAAAGACATCTGCGTGAGCCTGCGTCTCCGGGAAATACGGCTTGAGAACGCCCTGCACTTCGTTCTCATTCCCAATGGGCTTGACTACATAGTCAAAGGCGGCACTGTGCACATAGTCAGCAGGGAGAAGATTGCTGAATTGATGGGCGAACCCATCAGGCACAAGCTGCCCGACCTGAAACCAGACCGTGTGCTTCTCATTCTCAATGATGGCAGCAGAATCGAAGGCAAGGTCAGTTTCGAGAAGTGGAAGCTCAAGACCGCCTACGGCGAGCTTGTCATTCCCGCGAACGAGATAAGGGGAATCACCGTTGCCAGGGAAATGCCCAAAGGTACTGTGGATGAAGTCGAGACAGTGCGCTTCTCGATAACGGGAAAGCTCGGATTCGACAAGCTCGAAATAGACACGGGCAAAGGCAAGTTGAGCATTCCCCGGAAAGACATAAAGGCAATCCTGTTCTCGAAGCTCCTCGCAGACAAGACGTTCGACGTGAAGGCGACGGGCGAATGGCTCGATACGAAGATACCGCTCCGGGAAGACTGCCGGCTCAAGATAGCCTCAGAGGGAAAGCTCACTCTGTCGAACCCGCAGGATGAGTCGGAAATCATCCTGTATCCCGACGGGGGAATAGACTCTGTAACCAAAGTTGGCGTAGATTGGACACCCCCTGAATGGTACGGGAAAGAATTCCCCCTGCTTGCCAGAATAGGAAGAAACGGCAAGCCTTTCGTGCTGTACCAGTCAGCGTACAAGTACTCTTGCGAGATGTGTGCACTGCGGAGAGGCAATCTCTATCTGAAAATCAGAATCCCCAGGGGCGCCGAAGAGGCAGCCAAGACCTTCAAGGGCGCATACAAGACTAAGGTCCGAGTCGAGAAGTAGGAGCAGGCTGTCATGAAGAGAATAATCATTGCAATACTGGTCGCCGCTATTGCAGCAGCTGCACTCGCACAGGAAACGCAGGAGCAGAAAAAGACTCTTCAGGTTCTGAAGTCGCACTCTATGGGGATTTCCAGCACCGGTATAAGCATCCGGTCCCTGCTTGAATCACTATTGGAACGCACGGGGCTGAGTTACGTGGTTGACCAGTCCGTGGCCAGAGACGAGAGTTTCGAGTTCAACGGCTCAGGAACAATGGACGAATTGCTCAAGCAGGCGCTCGAACCGCGCGGGCTCGACTACCTTATCAGGAAGGATGGAGTCATTTTCGTCTCCACCAAGAAACACATAGAGGAACTCAAACACGGCAAGAAAGAAGAGAAACCCGACCTGAAGCCGGGAGAATTACTCTTTGTCCTCAGAGATGGCACACGGGTGAAGGGTAAGGTTAGCGTAGAGAAGTGGAGCCTCAAGACAGCTTACGGAGACCTTGTTATCCCCACGAGCAACATAAAGGCAATCTGGCCCGGTAAGAGGGAAAAAGGGTCCGCGGAAAGGGATGAGGTCGAGACCGTCCGCTTCACGGCAGCCGGCAAGCTGGAAATCGACAAGCTCGAAATCGATACGGGCAAAGGCAAGCTCACGATTCCGGGAAGCGCCATAAAGGAAATCATTTTCCCACAGCCGGTCGGGAAGAAGTCGTTCGAGGTCAAGCCGACCGGCGAATGGCTCGACACCGGCATTAAACTGGAAAAGGGCCGGAAGCTGAAGATAACCGCCACAGGCAAGCTCGAATGGGTGAAGCAGATAAGCTTCGGGCCGGATGGGGGATTCGACTCGCCCACCGGACTCTGGAAGAACAAGTCAAAGGAGCCGCCGCCCCCGTGGCTGAACGGGGGGTTCCCGCTCATGGCGAAGATTGGCGAAAGCGGCAAACCCTTCAAGGTCGGCTCGAAACTCGAGAAAGAAATCGACCAGAACGGAACATTGTTCCTGAAAATCGAAGTGGCCGAGAGCGCTAAACCTCATCTGAAGGACCTCAAAGGCTCTTACAGCGCAGAAATCAGCCTGAACAAATAGGAGGCATCCGTGAAGAGAATTGCCACTGCAATTCTTATCGTCGCTTTTGCAGCTGCTGCGCTGGCGCAGGAGACGGAACAACAGAAGAAAACCAGACTAATTCTCGAAAGCGAGAGAGTCACCGTAAACGTGCGCGATATGCTTGTATCAACTCTTGTGCGAGAGTTCCAGATTCTGACTGAGGTGAAGATATCGATTGATGATGCAGTATGCAAGAAACTAACCTCGACTCTGGACATTAAGCATGTTCCTGCCGGCGAAGCGCTTAATAAGACCCTAAAACCTCACAACCTCGGATACATTATCAGGAAAGACGGAACCATCTTTATATCGACGGAAGGCAAGATTGCCATCATGAAGGTTGGCAAATCCATGAAAGTGAACGAGCTTCTTGTTATTTTGAGAAATGGAACAAAGTTAAAGGGAAAAGTGAACATCAACAAATGGAACCTGAACACGGCTTATGGAAACCTGGCCATTCCATCAAGCGACATCAGGGCAATCTGGCCTGGGAAGAAACAAGAGGAAACGCGGGAAGAAGATAAAGTCGAAACAGTACGTTTCACAGTTACCGGCATGCTACAAATCGACAAGCTCGAAGTCGATACAGGCAAAGGCAAGCTGTCAATCCCCGCCTCCGATATCAAGGAAATCCTGTTTCCGGGCATGAAGCCTGTTAAGCCGATGGATGAGAAGATTCTGAGGCGAACAAAGGCTGATATCAAAGCCATCGAAGACGGTATCGAGCTGTTCAAGGGCGATACAGGTGCATACCCAAGCGAGCTTGAAGACCTCATTGAAAATCCAAGCATTAACGGCTGGAGTGGCCCTTATCTTAAAAGACTTCCAATTGATGCGTGGGGACGAACTTATATGTACAAAAAGTTGAACAAAAGTCTGTATCCATACGAGCTTAAGACTTTTGGCGCGGATGGCAAGCCGGGTGGCGAAGGAGAGAATAAGGACCTTTCCAACCTTGACGCATTCAAAGGCAAGTGATTTAAGGGGCTGCCCTGCAGCTAAGGCACCTTCGTAATCAACTCGATTTCGACCATCACATCCTTCGGCAGACGCGCGACCTCGACGCATGCTCGTGCAGGAGGATTCTCCGGGAAAAACTTGGCATAGACCTCGTTCATCTGGCCGAACTGGTTCATGTCCTTGAGAAAGACCGTGACCTTTACCGCGTCGGCGAGCGTCGCGCCCGCCGCTTCGAGGACCGCAGACAGATTCTTGAGGCAGCGCTCAGTCTGGGCCTGAATGCCTTCCTCAAACTCGCCGGTCTGCGGGTTCATACCTATCTGTCCGGAGCAGAACACCCAGCCATCGACCTTGACCGCCTGCGAATACGGCCCGAGCGCCGCCGGCGCAGCTTCGGATTTCACTATCTCTCTTGCCATTTCTCCCTCCGCTCGTTTCGAAATGCCTTCCGCTACTTATCATAAACTCAGGCCCAAGGCAAGATTGTTTGACTTCAGTCGGGTTCCCTGTTAGCATTTTCTCCCTGGAGGCTGCATTGATAGACATTCACACGCACGTGCTTCCGAAGGTTGACGACGGTCCGGAAGACCTGGAAGAGGCTGTCCGCGCCATATCTTCGCTTGCGGAAGGCGGAACGGACACCATCGTCGCCACTCCCCATAACATGCCGGGCATGTTCGAGACCCCCCTCGAGCGCATAAAGCAGTCCGCCAGCGCGCTGCAGGACGCAATCGCCAGCAGGGAGATACCCGTCAAGCTTATCCTGGGCCAGGAGATTACGTTTCAGGACGACATGCTCGGCAAGCTGGAGCGCGGTGAGCGGCTCAGGATTGGCAAGACGCCGTATTTCCTGTTCGAGTTCCCGCCGTACTTCGTCCCGCCGGCTGCGCGAACGTTCGTTTTCGAGGCGAAAGTGCACGGTTATCTCCCGATTCTCGCTCATCCCGAGCGCAATCAGCAGTTGCAGAACGACATGGAGCTTGTCAAGCGCTTCGTCGAGGGCGGCGCGCTCATGCAGATTACCGCAGCCAGCGTGTTCGGGCGACTCGGCGACGTCGTGCAGCAGTCCGCGCGCACGATGCTGCAGCAGGGGCTGGTTCACTTCATCGCAACGGATGCGCACTCGTTCCGGTTCGGTCCCGGCGACATGAGGCAGGCGGTGGAAACCGCTGCCGATATTATAGGCGAATCCGCCGCGGGCGACCTCGTCGAGGCCAATCCCGCCGCAGTCATCGAAGGCAGGCCGCTGACCTACCAGTAAATGTCCGTGAACGTGCCGTTGTGCTCCTTGGCCAGACCCTGGAGCAGCTTGAGCATCTCTTCCTTGTTCACGCTCTGAGTCGTCTTCACGTTCGCGAATCCGAACGTGAAGATTTTCACCTTGCGCTGCCTGTTCGCGTTGCGGACCCATTCCAGTATCGGGTCAACCGGCACCATCTGGCCATTTCGGAAAGGCTGCCCGTCCGAGAGCAGGAACATGGTGTCGAACTCCTGGTCCTCGAACGCTTTCTTGAGGGCCTCATCTGTATGGGTTGCACCCATCGGTCCAAGGCCCGTTATCCACTTGATGGCCGCGTTCTTGTTCCCGCTGTTTGCGTAGACAAGCTTCTTCTGCCACATCGAAATGGCGCTCGAGAAGTAAACCACGTTGAACTTGGTCTTGGGGTCCATTGCCGCAATGCACTTGGCGAGTTCTTTCTTGACCCTTTCGATGCGCGCCCTGTCCTGCGGCAGCGATGTGTCGCCACCCCACGGGTCTTCCGGTCCCTTCTTGTAGTTCGGGTCAACCGGCGAAAGTTGCCCGCCCTCGCTCTTCTTCATGGCGGGGTCGCGCGCCTGCATGGAGCCCGACCTGTCGATTACGAACATGATTTTCTTCGACATTACTTCCTGGCCGAAGAATTTGGGGGCTTTCTTTTTCTCTTCTTCTATCCAGGTCCGGGGCTCTTTGCCCACTGGCTTGGAAGTCTCGGGATTCTTTTCTCCAGCCTTGAGTTCCTCCTTGCGGACCTGCCAGAACTCTTTCCACTTCTCGGCTGTTGCGTAGTCGTAGCCGCCGGTCAGCTCGTGCAGCGCCTTGCGCACCTCGACCCAGACAAGTCCCTTGCCTTTTTCGATGCGCCCAAGCAGGTCAATAAGGGCGTCAACGGCCTCTGTCTTGCCCTTGGCCTTGAGTGCCAGAACCGCCTCGCGCAGAACATTGTCGTTCTTGTCCTTCAGGCAATCCTTCAGGGTCTGGAATACCGTATCGCCGTCCCTGTCGCCGATTACCTCCACAAGCAGGCAGCGAACCTCCCATTTCTTGTTCTTGAGTGCCTGCTCGCACATGTAGGCAATCGCTTCCTCGTCGGTGACGCCTTCGAGCGCCTCCTTGGCGGCATCGTAGACATCCTTTCTCTCGAGGTTCAGAGCAATGGTCACGATGAACTTGACCGCCTTTTTGGTGTTCAGCGCGCCGATTTCCTTGGTCACGCTGCAGACGGTCGTCCAGTCCTGAGCCTGGATGGCCGCGTTAAGCTTCTTCTGAAGCTGCTTGGCATCCTGGCCATAGAGGTTCGCGACGAGTGCAAAGGCAAACACCGCGACCAAAGCCATTAACATGGCTCGCTTCATGACTTACCCCCCGGTTCCAAAAGAAAACTTTCCTTATCCCCGTAACGATTCAACCTCGGCAGAAGGCTGAATGTTCTATATATTACTACTCCACTACCAGAAAAATATTCCTCAATTGTGGGAATTTTTTCCTTATCCGTGCCGGAAGATGCAAGATTCGCGAACAAAGTGCGTCTTTGGTGTCGGACACGCCAAGCCGAAGAGCAATAGAGTCGAGCGCCCATTGAGAGAAGTTGGAGGATTGAGATGGGCGCGCGATTTTTTATCACGGTTGCGCTTGCAGGTGTATTAGTTCTGCTGTTCATGGGCGAAGCGCTGTCGCAAGATGACGGCCCGGCCACAGACCCCTTGAATCCTGACCTTCCACTTGAAAGGAAAGTCACCGAAGCCCCGCCTAATGAAGACGACAACGACGGTGATGGCACGGATACCGACGTTCCCGAGCCTATTCGCCCACCGATAGAGGAACCACCTGGAACACCACCTCCCGAGTTTTTCGACGAGCCGATGGAAACCGCGGAGGTGATATTCGTGATAGA
>CAZXNM010000017.1:0-101918 GCA_964641955.1 uncultured Planctomycetota bacterium | reverse complement strand
CCGGTGCTGCTGTCGTTGCGGTCGGAGGCTCGTTGTAAGATGTGTTGTCCACGGTGAAAGTACTCGACTCTCCTGCCGTACCCGAGGGGTTGGAGGCGTCGGAAGGTGTTATCCTAACCTTCACCTCCACGGCGCCGGAACGGCCCACCATGTCCGTCACCGAGTCCCACTGGACGGAATGAGCTTTTCCCGGGTGCCAGCTTGTGGCAAGACCCGTGCCCTCGGCAGGATTTGTCAGCGTGGCGCTCGTGTAGGTCTGCCCGCCGTCGGCAGAATACTCCAGCGTAATGTCAGCCGGGTCGAGTTCCCTGTCTATCAGGACGAAAGGTATGCTGATATCCGCGCTCGCGGGGCTTGCAGGCGTCCCGACCATCACCTTCGGCGTTGCTGTGTACGGAAATCCCGCACCCGTTATTTCTCCGCAACCATAACAGACAAAGAGTCCAGCAGCAGCTATAAACAACAGAAGGAATCTATGGATTCTGTTCATTCTTGTCCCCTGGATTATCAGGTAAATAGGCTCTTCTTAATGACAAATGACTTACAACACTCACTGGGCTGCAAAACACTGGGTCCAGTGCCTACCACAACCAGTACACACTCCTACACCTGTATGCGTATAAGCACTGTTCAGAATGTTGGCCCTGTGGCCGGGTGAGTTCATCCAGGCGTTTACAAGTTCTTGAGGAGAAGTCAACCCCAAGGCGATGTTTTCAGCGATGCCGGCGTACGGGTCGGGAACAATAGAAGGGAACGTGTAAATTCCTGCATGCCCTTCGCGACCACGGTCCGTCGGGTTTTCTCCTTCGGGGTTTATATGCGAGAAAAAGCCGCGGTCACACATATCGCAGGAATGGGCTTTAGCGCAATTGAAGAGACCATCATCCCATGTCAACGGGCTGCGGCCGTTCGATAATCTTTCCTCGTTAATCAGACTGAAGACCTCTGTTTCGGCAGCGTTGGGGCCGCTCCCTCCCGAATTTACCGTTATGTACTCCACTCTGGTCTTTGTGTCAGAGCCGTCGGGGCCCGTGACAGTAAGGGATACGGTGAAAGTTCCTTCACCCAGGTAAATGTGCTGCGGGTTCTGCGCCGTACTCGTGCCACTATCGCCGAAATCCCAATCCCATGAGGTTATCCCGTGCGTCGCAGTCGAGAGATCGGTGAAATCCACTGTAAGCGGCGCTTCGCCCGTAAGCGGCGTGCCAATGAAATCCGCCGTTATCGTCCCTGTGATTAATACCGTGAACGTCCGCGAGGCGACCGCTGACAAATCGCTGTTGTTATCCATCGCGACGACCCTGAAAGTGTGCTGCCCTTCCGAGAGAGGCGACGAGGTGACTGTGGTGTCCGTAGTCCAGATATCCGGCGGGTCGTGGTCGAACGAGTAATAATAACCGATAACGCTTCCATCGGTATCAGAACCGCTCCAGGTGAACGTCACCTGCGTAGTCGTAACTGTCGAGCTATCGGCGGGACCTGTCTCGATTGTCACAGTAGGCGGGTTATTCGCAACCGAGTTGTCCACGCTGAAGGAGTTGCTATCACCGGCAGTACCGGTGTTGAAGTCGGTCGGGGTGATTCGGATTTTTACAGTGTCAACCTGCCCGGAGAGAGCCACGTTGTCTGCACGCGTATCCCAGAAGTAGACGTGTGCCGTTCCCGAAGGCGAAGATGACAGCCCGGAAACTCCGTCTCCGGCAGTGCCCATCGTCGCAGACTGCCAGGTCGTCCCGTCGTTTACGGAATAAAGCACTTCTATGGAGCAGGTATCGCTCTCGACATCGGAGAGGAAGTAGTTTATCTGCACGTTTCCCGACTGCACGCCGGCCGGTGCTGCTGTCGTTGCGGTCGGAGGCTCGTTGTAAGATGTGTTGTCCACGGTAAAAGTACTCGACTCTCCTGCCGTACCCGAGGGATTGGAGGCGTCGGAAGGTGTTATCCTCACCTTCACCTCTACAGCGCCGGAACGGCCCACCATGTCCGTCACCGAGTCCCACTGGACGGCATGAGTTTTTCCGGGATGCCATCCGGAAGCGAGGTTGGCTGCTTCCATGGGGATTGTAAGGGTTGCTGCAGTGTATGTCTGTCCGTTATCCGTGGAGTATTCGAGGGTGATAGTGCCCTGTTCCATCTCCCGGTCGATAAGCTTGTAGACGACCGGTATGTCTCCGCTTGCAGGACTGGATGGCGTAGATACTGTCACAAGCGGTGACGCAACCCAGGGAAACTGCGGACCCTCTGTCCTGCCGCAGCCGTGGCAGACAGAAATTACAAGTGTGAGAAGAAGAACGAAAAGAAGTCTATCGCTTGAAGACATGCTGTTTCCTCCCGAACACCTAAGAAGGTTATGGCATGTGCACTGCTCAAGTATACGAGGCAATGTTGCATGAGTCAACCTGCAGAGGTGGTTTTCTCCCAAAAATGAAGTCCGGCACGCGAGTAGGTTTGCCTCTTATCAGAGCTATAGCATTATTACTGTAACTGCGTGCATTGCATTGTGTTACGAGATGGATAGCGTCCATATTTGTCCGGCGTTTCATACAGTTTAGAAGCTTGCCGGTGGTCAAACTGTTTTGTGCTTGACCAAATGTCATTTCTGACGGTAAGATATGGCGTTACTGGATACCGAGACTGGCGCTGTGTGTGGACAGCATCGACAGGCCCTGCACTCGTAGGCAGTTCAGAATCATGGATTACAGCGGTTTCAGACTCAAACTCGAAGAATTCCTGGCGAACAAGCTGCAAGAGCGCGAGGCCAAGCTGTTGCGTGAACACATAGGCAACTGCCGCGCATGCGCCATGATTCTCGAGGATGTCAAAGCGACGTTCGTATCCCCGCAAGAACCGGATGAGCAGGTGCTGCCTGAAACGGAAATTTCCGTGCAAGGCTATAAAATCACGAAGAAGCTTGGCAAAGGCGGTATGGGTGCGGTATATCGCGCGGTGCAGCTCTCTTTGAACCGAGATGTGGCGCTGAAAGTGCTCTCGAAAGAGCTGGCCAAGAACGAGAATCTTATTCAGAGATTCGAGCGAGAGGCCCGGGCAGCGGCGAGACTGAGCCATCCTAACCTTATAAGAGTTTTTGATTTCGGGCAGACCGAAGAGACGTACTTCATATCAATGGAGTTCGTTGACGGTAAAACAGTTTACCAGCTTATCAGGGAAAGGGGCAAGCTGGAACCACGGCGCTCTCTGGAAATAGCTCTGAGGGTGGCAGAAGCGCTGGACTATGCCAGCGAATCGGCCGGCATTATTCATCGAGACATCAAGCCCGAGAACATCATGGTCGACAATATAGGCGAAGTGAAGATAGCGGACATGGGGCTGGCAAAGGAGGTTGGCGAGGGCAGGGACTCCGGCGGCGAAATCACCATGGTCGGCGAGAGGCTTGGAACGCCCTACTACATGTCTCCCGAGCAGATAAGAGAAACCAAAAACGTGGACCATCGGGCGGACATTTACTCGTTGGGAGCGACCTTGTTTCACATGCTGACTGGCCGCAGGCCATTTGCGGGAGAAAGCGCGGTAGAGACCATGAAGATGGTACTCGACAGGAAGGCTGAATTCACAGAGGAAGAAAGAGAGTATGTTCCGACCGCGGTTCGCAGATTGATCGTCGGGATGATGGAGAAAAACGCCAATCACAGAATCCAGAAATGGAGACAGGTTGTCAAAGATATAAATGGATTGCTTGCAACCGGTCTTCGGGGACAAATAAAGAGGCATCGATAAGCCCGCTTGCGGGTTAGTCACGGACAAGCTGATTAAATGAGCGCGATAAATACAAGTAACTCGGGAAACTCCGGGGATATCCACCCTTGGGTAAGCAGGAAAATAGGCAATCTGTCAATCACCAAAGAACTCGGCCGAGGCGCCTGTGCGACTGTGCTACTGGCTCGCGAAGACCCAAGCGGAAGAAAGGTAGCGGTAAAGGTCCTCTCGGATAAGTTTTCACGGAACGAGCAGCAGGCGCAGTCCTTCATCGAGGAAGCACGCAGGGCGGTCAAGCTCAAGCACCCCAATATCCTGCGGGTGTTCAGCGTAGCGTTGTTCGAGAGCAAGTACTTCATGGTAATGGAGTATTCCTCAAAAGGTTCTTTACAGGACCTGCTGGAACGCGAAGGGAAGCTTCCTCTTGAGCATGCCGTACGGGTGGTACGCCAGGCGGCAGAGGGACTCGCGTTCGCCGAGGTTCTCGGTATTGTTCACAGAGACATCAAGCCGGGCAACCTTCTGATTGCAGGCGACGGAACGATTAAAGTCTCCGACATGGGAATTGCCGGGCTGACAGGCGAGGAATCACAAGATGGAGATTCCATCTACGGCTCTCCGCACTACATGGCGCCGGAACAGGCAATGGGCAAGGCGGTTTCGAGCCAGAGCGACATTTACTCCCTCGGGGTCACCTTCTACCAGGTTCTTACCGGAAGGACCCCGTTCAAGGATACGGGCAGGCGCAGTCTGATTCTCAAACACCTGCATGAAGAGCCCATACCTGTGAACCGTGTTGTTCCAGTACTACCCAAAAGGGTTGCAGAAGTCGTGGGGTTCATGATGGCAAAGAAACCGGAAGAGCGCTACCAGACCTTCGCTCAAGTGCTTGCCGAGCTGAAATCGCTCGAAAAAGTGAAGACCTTGGACAGCCTCCGGCTCTCACGCAGGCAGCGCCAGGAGTCCTGAGGTATGAACTGCACCACCTGCAACAGCACACTTCCTGAGGACAGCCTGTTCTGTCTGGCTTGCGGCTCAATCCAGGAAGCCGTGCACGATGCAATAGTCGGCAGTTTTATTCAAGTGCTGCTGAAAGATGGGACAACCGCCTACGAGGACAACCGGTACGAAGAAGCCATCGCCGCTTTCAATAAGATTCTTGATATCAACCCCGAACATGCCGAAGCGGCCAAGAATCTCTCCATGGTTGAGGATGAATACAAAGCCATACAGGATACCCTGGAGCAGGCGCGCCTTCTCATAGCACAGCGCAAGTTCGAAGAGGCTCAAAACCAGGCATGGAAGATTCTGGAGGTCATTCCCCATCTGCGCGAAGCCGAAAACGTAATAGCTCAAGCTTCCACGAGCATCCGCAGATTTGATGAAGCTCTTAAACAAGGCAAGGAATTCTATGAAGAAAATCGATGGGAAGACGCGCTGGATAAGTTTCGTCTCGCGTTGGATATCAATCCCTACGCCAAAGATGTCTTCCCCCTGAAACAGGAAGCGCAACGATGCTTCGAAGCCTGGGAACAGGAAGTCGAGCGAATAGAAAAGCTGCGGGAGGCCCATTCTTTCAAAGAAGCTATCACCTTTGCAGAGGAGATGGCAGAACGGAGACCGTTCGACGCCAAGCTACTGGGGTTCCTTAATGACACAAGAAAGACCCTGGAAACTCTTGAGGAAGGCAGGTCGGCCGGCGAGAAAGCACTGAAAGCTGAACGCTGGACGGAAGCAAAACGCGCTTGGGAGCGCGTGCTGAGCATCCTTCCCGAAGACGCTGTAGCACGCCAGAAGCACAGCAAGGCTGCGGAAGAAGAGGCCAAAGCACGAGCGGCGCGCATGCGCACAATGGTCAAGCTCGGTGTGCTTGCAGCCGTCGGACTGACGATTTTAGCCGTAGCAGTCGTCGGTTACAGCAACCGCAGATGCGTTGAATGGGGCAGAGATTATCTGCAATCCGGCCATCCCGACAAGGCGCTCGAAGAGTTCGAGAAAGCCGGAACTTTTCTGGTTGATGCCGACGAGCTTGCGTTGCTCAAGCGCGAAGCGCTCTATGGAATACACATGCAGAACGGAAATGCCGCGAGAACGAACAAGGAGTGGGACAAGGCAAAAGCTGCATACAGAGAAGCCGCGCACCTCAGCCCCGGGACAGGAGAAGCGAAGGTCCTGATTGCCATGGTCGAAGCCTTTGAGACTATGGAAGCAGCCAGGAAACTCGGCAAAGAGATGAACTACGCGGAGGCCATTAAAAGCGCAAGAGAAATTGCGAACATGAATGCTCTTCCTGATGAGCCCTCTGATTTCGCTTTTATTCGCGATGAGGCTCACAAAGCGATTGGCGAATTCAAATCAAGCTGGCTTGCGACAGCACGTAAATTTCTTGATTCTCAGCAGTACCTTGCTTCAAGCGTCCGGTTGAGAAAGATTCTCGCCGAGTTTCCAGAAGACGAGGAAACTCTCAAGTTGCTCACTCGATGCTGCAACGAATGGCTTACGCATGCGGCTGCCATGAGGAACGAGGGGAAGTGGGATGATGCCCTGCTGGAATGCCAGCGGATGAGCGTGGCGTTCCCCGAGGACAGGCGTGTAAAGCGGGAAGTTGATACCACCAAGTCGGAGCGCTGCCTTCAGGAAGCCCGCTTGCAGTTCGAGCAGAAGAAATATCATGAGGCTCTGAGCACAATTAGTCAGGCCGAGGAATGGATGCGCGGCATACCCGAAGTGTTCGAGAAAGGGAAAGCCCTTTCGACCGCGATAAACGCGGTTATAGACGAAAAATACAGTGAGCATATGGTAGTAGCAAAGGAATCAGCGAAGAAGAAAAAATTCGAGGAAGCCAAGGAAGCGCTCCAGCAGGCGATGCGTTACAGAAAGACACGGGAGGCAGAGTCCCTCCTGAAGGAGATGACGGACCGCCTGGCAACACCGGCGGGGATGGTTTACATCCCGGCGAGTGATTCTATCGTAGGCGACTCGACCCAGAAAATCTGGAAGAGAGAAGGACCCACCCATAAGGTTAAGCTGCCCGCCTTCTACATTGATATAGTACCGGTTACAAACGCCGAATATATGAAGTTCGTCAAAGCCACGGGACACAGGATGCCTGCCCACTGGGCGAACGCGGGAAAGAAAATACCCGAGGGTGAGGAAAGTCATCCTGTTACTTATGTGAACATCACAGACGCCGAGGCGTACGCGAAATGGGCAAAAAAACGACTGCCGACGGAAGCGGAGTGGGAAAAGGTCGCACGCGGGCCTGACGGCCTCAAATATCCATGGGGAAACACATACAAAACAGGCGCGGCAAACGATGAAAACGCTGGCCGGAAAGGCACTTCACCGGTGGGCGAATATCCTGCAGGGAAAAGTCCCTTTGGATGCCTGGATATGGCCGGGAACGTGTGGGAGTGGACGAAGACCAGGTTTCACCTGTATCCCGGGTCAACAGAAAAGCTTAGCGAAGAGGAAAAGCAATCCTTCGTAGCCAAGGGCGGTTGTTTCATGGACGACAAGTTGTTCCTGAGGTCCTCTTTCAGGGAGCTCGTGGAACCCACGAGCGCTTACGCGACCCGGGCTACGCTCGGCTTCAGATGCGCCGCCGATGTCAAGCGTTAGAAATTTCGACGAACGGACAGGATTCTCCTCTTGCCCCTTTTCCCGTTTACTTCTTCTTGCCCTTTACAGTCATAACAGCCCGTTCGTGGAGTTCCTTGTTGTATTTCTCTGAGATTTCCTGCTTGAATGGGACCAATTTATTGCGGTTGAAGTCATCTACTTCCCTGTTAACGGCATCGATGCCAAGCTGAATGCTTTTGTTTGTCAGCCTGATTTGCCCTTCAAGGTGCTTGAGTTTCTTCTGGTCCACGCGCACGGTGGAAAAATCAAGGCTGCGGTAGTTGGGGAAGAAATACTTCCAGTCGTAGCCGTTCCTGTAAGCATTGCTGTCAATGTAGGACATGAAACCTTTGCCGATCCCATCCTCTGTTCCCGCCCAGCTCACAATGCTCATCAAACCTGCATAGGCCATAACCCAGGCGGGTGCAAGGGCCGCCGTGGTGAGCGCCCTTTTTTCAACGACCCCCTTGTCGTGGTCCCACGCACTCTCGTCGTATCCCCAGACCGGGTCATAATACTCTGCCCTGTCAAGCTTCCAGATGGAGCGGCCCAGCTGGTAACTTCCGACAAAAGGCGCAGCAATGGTCAAGACATGACCCACGCCTTTTAGCGAGAACAGGAATTTCACCGGAAAATCCAGGATGTCCCTGATAGCTCCAAGGGGTATGTAATATACGTAGTTCCAAATCCCTATCGTCGATGCTTTCAGCGGTTCCTTGCCTATCTTCAGAAACCGTTTTCCGGGCATATAGTCTACCGGGATCTGCCCTGACAGGCATTCGAAGCGCTGTGCCTTGCCCGCCAAAGCGACGATTTCCTGCGATTGGAGGTTGCCGCCGACAATTACGGGGTACTGCGCGGAATGCTTCCAGCCATCTTCCCGGACAACAACGACCGTAAGAACATATTCGCCATTTTCCAGGAAGCTCCCGTATTTGCTTTTACCATCCCAGTTGAAAAGCTGAACAGGTTGTGAGGCATCAAGCGTTACCTGTGAGTCGAGAAGTGTTACCTGCCGTGCTTCGGAAACTATACTCACGGTGACCTTGGTTTGCTCGATAACACTCTTGGCCGCCTTTACTTCGAACGATATGCCAAGCTGTTCTCTGTAAGGTTTGAAGGAGTCCTTCTCCACGCTTATCTTGCCGGCAATGGGGAATTCGCTCCGCACTTCCTCCAAGGTTTTTGTCATAGTCTCGGAGAAAGTCTTGGGCGTTTCCACGACGGGATTATCTGTGACGTATTTCCTCAGATTCTGCTTTGCAAGCTCGCTCTCGCCCATCTCGGCGTAAATAGCCCCTATGTAGAAGGCCGCCTCCAGGGCAGCTTTCTTGTCGGGTTCCATTTGCAGCGCCAGCTTGAACTTCGTCAAGGCTCTCCCGAACTTCTTCTGTGTGAACAGTTCTTTCGCTTCCCCAAGGATATTTTCCGGTTTATCTTGTGCGCGCGCAACCTGGGCCAGCAGAAAAACCGTGAAAGCAGCTACAAGGATGATAATCATGAAACGCTTCATTGCGTTGCTTCCTCCAAAACGGCTCTTACTTTTCTGTGAAATACTCAATCCCCGGATTTGTCTCCGGATTTGTCCTGCTCATGTTTCTCGGTGGCTTCATCCAGAGTTTTGATAATGGCCTTGTTGGTCCCGCCGAGTTCTCTGTATTTCCTGTAGTAGGAATAGCCTGTATTTGCGTCGTTCTTGAAGAATTCGTATACAAGGCCGAGCTGCAGTTGTGTCTCGGCAAGTTCCGGATACAATCGCTCGGCTTCCTTGTAACACTCTATCGCCCTGTCTACAGCGGCCGCATCCATCTTTCCGGATTCCTTATCATGCGCCGAGTGCAGGATATCTGTTGCTTCGTTGAACTTGAGCATGGCACTTGCCCTCGCCTCTTTTGCCGGTTCTTCAACCTCGACGATTGTGCCTTCCCTGCTGAAACCCGTAGCAACGCAGCCTGATGCGACCAGCGCTGCCGATATGAATATCGCAACTAAAATCGCCTTCACTGTTCTTACCTCTCTCACTCTCCAA
This sequence comes from uncultured Planctomycetota bacterium, assembly GCA_964641955.1. Taxonomy (GTDB): domain Bacteria; phylum Planctomycetota; class SKW154; order SKW154; family DAOVDS01; genus CAZXNM01. The sequence continues at coordinate 92,554 of CAZXNM010000017.1, read as the reverse complement.
CCGGTTTAGGGGGCTTTGGTTCCCGATATCGAGAAAGAACTCAGGCTCGGCTGGTCGGTGCCGTCTGAGTTAAACTGCGCTTTCACGTGAATGTAGCGGTTGCCGTCGTATGCCCCGCTGGCAGCCCTCGCTTTGACCTCGCTGATCGTCAGCCAGGTCGCGTCCAGCCACAGCACCTCCGCACCATTCCCTGTGTCGCTGCCGCCGACCTTGAACTTCACCGAAGATGTGCCCGGCTCGGACTTCACGCAGTCCGCATCGAATATTTGCCACAGAAGCCCGGCACCCGCATCGAACGCCCAGTCACCACCCGCATGGTCAACCACCAGCACCTCCGGCGAGTCATCCCAGTAAAAAACTCCGTCCTCAAACCACACTTCATTGATATCGCCGCTTATTGAGCCGGGAGCAACCGGATCTAATACTTGCGTAGTAATCAAAAAGCTATAATTGCCATCTGGAAGTGTGTCACCAACGTGGCTGTCGAACAGGACCCATCCTGCACCTATGTCATAGTAGAAGTAATGTCCTGTAGAGTTGACAAGGATTTTTAATTTTGCGTTGTCATTGTACCAGTTGTAGAAATTGACCAAATGTCTTGAGACGCCACCTTGATATACCTGCGAAAGCAATCGATTTTGTATAGGGCCTCTTTGGAGACGTATGTAGTCCCAGTTATCGCTATCATAATATACATATATGTATAGGTATCTGTCTATCGGGCTTTCGTCGCCAAATCCTACATAATCCACGCAAAATGAAACGGGCTTGCCCGCAACTTTATAAGGTCCGGGGTCATCTTGAGGTAAAAAAACACTGGTACTACCTCGCCAACCACCTGAGTCGGTCCATGCATTTGTGAAGGTGAGAGCACCACCCGCCTCAGAGACATTTCCATCATCGCCTGTATAAACAAATATGTGAGAAGTGTCCAAAACCGAACCAAACTTGTCACTCCATGTCTGGAGCTTTGCGATTCCGCTATCTACCTTTATCTTCTCGTTATTGTCGTTAATAGATGGTGTCGTGTCGAATGCAGTTGCCGTGTAAGTGTTGCTGACTGCACTGCCGGTGAATGTCACGCTTGTCAGTGTCGGCTGGTCAGTGCCATCCGAGTTGAACTGTGCCCTCACGTGTATGTGACGGTGGCCGTCGTAGCTGCCCGAGGCCGCGTTCGTATCGACCTGTGATATCGTCTGCCACGTCGCATCGACCCAGGTCACGTCGGCGTCGTCACCCGTATCGCTGTAACCGACCTTGAACAGTATAGACGACGTACCCGGCTCGGATTTCACACATGACGCGTTCGAGAGATTCCAGTAATGCCCCGCGCCTGCATCGAACGCCCAGTCTGCTCCGGCATGGTCTACAACCAGCAATTCCGGCGAGTCGTCCCAGAAGCGTTGGTAGCCAATATCCGTGCCTATCTGGTAGTAGCTGGTTACTTCTACCGTGTTCGACCATGACACATCAGAATCGGACCAGACAGCGGGTTTCAGCAGATGGGCCTCATTGAACGTTGCCGCATCATACGCGCTTCCGCTCCACACTTCCACCCATCCAGCGCCGATGTCGTAGTAAGCTGTAAACGCCTGGTTTCCCGCCCCAGTGACCCGCTTGAGACGCAGCTTGATGCTCGTGTGTAGCCCAATGTCGCCGCGATGCACGAGAGTCCACGAGCTATTAACGACTGTGTAGACATCAAGGTGGTGACTCCCGGCCGGAGCGTCCGGCTTGTACAGCACTAAAACCCTGTTGTTACTGTCTTTCCACAAGTCAAGGCCTGCTCGATTCTGGTCGGCCCCGGTATTTTCACCATTCGTGGAAGAGATATCCGATGCGATATCTGCATCTAAGAATCCGACCTCTCGTCTCAGTATCGCATCATCTCCGCCGACTGGTGAGACAAGTTGCAGTATCCCGCCTGTTTCGACTACAGAGGCCGAACCACCGCTGGCGTCGGTCCACTTACCGATGTCAATGACCGACCCGAAAACGTCTCCATCCGGTGCGAGTTTTGCGATGCCGCCGTCGATAATTATTTTCTGGTTGTTATCGTCGAAGGCGGGTGAGATATCGAACGCGCCGGCCGTGAAGTCGGCGCTCGGCGCGCCCGTGAAGGTAACGTTGGCGAGTATCGGCTGGTCAGTACCGTCGGAGTTGAATTGAGCCTTGAGAAACACGTACCTGTGCCCGTCGAGCGCGGCGGCTGCGACCTGTACATCGAGTTCGCTCCCCGTCATCCACGTTCCGCCGTTTATCCACGTTGCCGAGGCTCGGGTGGCCGAGTCGCTCCAGCCCGCCTTGAACTTGATGGTAGATGTGCCCGGCATAAACGCCAGCGCGGAAAATCCCGTCAGCGTCCACGTTCCGCCGGCTCCGGCGTCGAGGCAGTATTCCGGCGTGCCCGCGCCCGTATCAATAATGTCGCACTCAGGCGAATCGTCCCAGAACCTTTGGGCAGAAATATCGGCCGTGTATTGGAAATACCTATCGACCTCGGGGGTGAACGTCTCGGCAACAGCACCTATAATCCGACATGCTTCAATGGGATAAAGCTCATGCAAAGTATTAAAATGGGTGGGATCGTTCACGACACCGGACCATACCTCCTGCCATGTATTCCAATCGCTTCCTCCCCAAGTGGCATAGTAGAAGGTGAAAGTATTTGTCGATGATTCCCTTTTAATACGCATTCGAAGCCTTGTGTGCAATCCGACATCCGTTGGGCCGAAAAGATTACTCCAGGCACCGTTTATATTGCTCGCCGCTTGAAGTCTGTGATTGCCTGAAACCGCCCGGCAATCGTAGGAAATTCGAACGAAATTATCCACGTTTCTCCAAAGAAATGCAGCATGTCCTGCACCGTATGATTTGTCCGCGCCATCGTTGTCGCCCCATTCGAAGACAATATCCGCATCAAGATAAGTAACTTCACGACGGGCACCTATTGCCCATGCGCTGCTACCGCCATCAATGTTTGTCAGTATCCCTCCTGTCTCCGACAACGAAGCGCTTCCCTTGCCCTCCCAGCCCACGATTATTTCTGTTCCTGTTAATTCAGTCCAATGATTGGAATCCAAGACGTTACCGAACACATCCCCTTCCGGTGCGAGTTTTATCATGTTTTCTTCGAAGAGGAGCTTGTAGTTGCCGTCGTCGGGTCCGAAGTCGCAGTCGGCGGCGATTCTTGTCCACTGGTTTCCCGAAACAGTAACGGTGATGCTGAGCGGCTTCTGAACATACTGCGACGGGACGCCCGAGTCATCGACACGGAAAGTGAAGTCATGCACGCCCGCGCTACCGGTGGAGAAAACGCCCGCTATCTCCCCCGTGCCCGCGTCCAGCGACAGGCCTATCGCGGAAAGGTCGCCGCTCGTGCAGGACCAGGTATACGAAGGCGTGCCGCCTGCAGCCGTAAGGAATGTGCTGTAAGGCTGCCCTTCAATGCCGTTTGGCAGACTCTCGGTCGTAATCTCGAGAGCACCCGCCGGCAGGACCGTGAACGTCCGGGAGGCGACCGCGGAGAACTCCGAGTCGTCATCCATGGCGACTACGCGGAAGGTGTGCAGGCCTTCCGAGAGAGGCGACGAGGTGACTGTGATGTCCGTAATCCAGACGTCCGGCGGGTCGTGGTCGAAGGAGTAGTAGTAGCCCTGTACAAAACCGTCTGTATCAGAACCGCTCCAGGTAAACGTCACCTGCGTAGTTTCCACCGTAGAACCGTCCGCCGGCCCGCCTGTTATGTCTACTGTCGGAGGCTCGTTGGGCAGCGAATTATCCACGCTGAACGAACCTGTCTGGTCCGCAGTGCCCGCGTTGAAATCCGCAGGCGTTATCCTGATGCTGACATTGTCCTGCTGGCCCGCAAGACCCACGCCGTCCGCACTTGAATCCCAAAGGAACATGTGACCTGTTCCGGAAGGCGAGGAGGAAAGACCGCTTGTGCCATCGCCGGCAGGCCCCATCGTTGCTGCCTGCCACGCTCCCCCGTCTATCGAGTATTCTACCGTTATCGAGCAGGCATCCCCCTCGGTGTCGGTAAGCGTATAGTTTACCGAAATTCCCCCCGACTGCACGCCGCCGGGCGTCGTAAGGGCAACTGTCGGCGGGTCATTGTACGCGATGTTGTTTACCGTGAAACTCCCTGAGGTGCCCGGAATGCCCGCCGGGTTCGAGGCATCGGAAGGTGTTATTTTCACCTTCACCTCCACAGCGCCGGAGAGGCCTATCATGTCGCCCAACGAGTTCCAGCTCACAGTGTGCTTCCTGCCCGGATGCCAGCCCGTGGCGAGCCCGGTGCCCTCAGCGGGATTTGTCAGCGTGGCGTTCGTGTAGGTCTGTCCGCCGTCGGTGGAATACTCCAGCGTAATGTCCGCCGGGTCGAGTTCCCGGTCGATGAGAACAAAAGATATAGTGATGTCCGCACTCGCTGGACTTGCAGGCGTCCCGACTGTCGCCTTGGGTGTAGCTACGCATGGGAATGCCCCTCCCCCTATACCGCCGCAACCATGACAGATGGCTGCAGCCGCGAAGACTGCCAGGAGGAGAAGAATTGCTGACCTGTTCATCGCTATCCCCTTTCCTGCAATTGATGGGGCAAATCAAGCATTGCTGAAGTATGGCATGCAAAGTTGCCCGTGTCAAGGGTGTATTCTCAATAGTATAGTGAATAACTACGACATGCAGTGCAATCAAGATTGGAAAGTTGTAGTACTGTTCGGATAAATAACGAGTATCTGCTGCCGACGCAGCTTCCGGTTGGCGATGGCGGCTTGGTCAACGTTCAGCCCAGCGATATGGTAACATGTATACATCATTAGAAACGCGAGGCATTGTGGCGCTAACTGGCAAATAGGGTTCAATGTCGTTACTTGGCTTGGCAGATGCCTACATGCTCCTGGTTACTACGGGTAGATGTTCCGAGAGAGAATAGACGCGTTCCTGCCGCCGAGTGAAGAGGAGACGGTAGAGGCTGAGAAGCTTGACTCATAAATCAAGCTTCTCTACAGTGCCCTTGAGATGTTCGGGGGCGAGGTGAGCATAGACTTGAGTAATGGCAATGTCTGAATGGCCCAAGAGTTTGGCGACTGTAGGCAAGTCAACGCCTTTCATCACCAAGTGGCTTGCAAAGGTGTGGCTTAGAACGTGAACCCCGGTTATATCAGGGAAGCCGCGTTTCTTCGTAATTCGCATCAGCCTCTTGCGGAACCGGCAGTCATACTTGCCGCCATCCTTGCCGGGAAAGACGTATTTGCTTTTTCTGGATTTCTTCCTTCGTCAGGAATCGATGAGGCTTGGCGTCAGTAACTCTGAGGTCTTTGACACCTTTCGTGGGATTCTTGTCAATGTAATCCCACTGCTCGGCAAGGCTGAAGATTGTGCGCAGGGACTGGACTTCAAGATTCACCGTGTTGCACTTGTCGGGCCTGTATCCGTTGTCTTCATCCTCGTTGCCGTTGCGCTTGAGAGCCTTGTCTTGCTCGAACAGGCCGGGGCTGAACTGCGAGAGTGTCTTGATGCCCGGATAGGCCTTCAGAAAGGCCTTGAAATGCTCAATAACTGCCCTGTAGCGCTTCGTTGTGTTCTTCGCGTGGGTTAGTACGGGAGTATTTCAGGTAGTCATTTAGGAACTTGTCAATAGCCTTGTCCTTGGGAGCCGGTTCTTCTTCGAGGGGAAAGCCAGCCTGTCGAGTGGCGAGCTTTGCTTCAATATCTTTGAGGGCAAGTTCGGCAATTTTCTTGGAAGTGCCGATGGGTTTGCATACCCGCCTGCCTCCGGCTTCGTAGTCGAGGTACCAATTATCGTGCTTCTTGAAGAGTGTACCCATGGTTACTCCGGGACAAACGCAGTCCCCTCACAGATACCATGGGATTATAGTTGATAGCTGACTACTCATTAAGTCAGAGCTTAGGAATACAAAGCGGAGAGGGCGGGATTCGAACCCGCGGTACGCTTTTGACGTACACACGCTTTCCAAGCGTGCTCCTTCGGCCTCTCGGACACCCCTCCTTCGACTCGGGGCAGCGCCCGGCTACTTCCCATCAAGCCTGGGACGGAACGGGGGCACTCCCTCCTGCTCTTTTTCCAGGGCTTTCCTGCGCTCTTCTTTCTCTATCGCATTGCGAAGCCATGCAGCGTCGGTGTTGTTCGGCTTTACCTTCAGCGCCTCCGCGACAGCCTCCTTCGCCCCATCGGCATTCCCCGTCCGCCACCGGCAGTAAGCTAGGTAGACCCACGCCTTATCGGCGAGCGGTTCGAGCTTCAGCACGTCTTCGAAGCTGTCGATGGCTTCCTTGTACTTGTCTCGCGCCATGTGTATGGCGCCCTGCAGCAGGAGCGCTTCCGGGTACTGCGTGTTGACTTCGAACATTTTGGCGAGGTGCGCTTCGGCTGCATCCAGGTATTCGAGCTGTTTCTTCTTGTAATACTCTTCGGGAATATAAGAGGTGCTGCCCCTTCCCACGCGCATCCCGCGCTCTTCCTGCTCGATAAGCAGATTCTTGTAGTCGTGATAAGCTATCCAGGCCCTGTGATAGTGAATGTAGCCGGGAATTACCTTCTCTTCGTACCGGGCCGCGCCCGGATACTCTCCCTCGCGCGGGCCCGGTTCGTCCGGGATGTGCCTTGCATAGGGTCCCGACGAGCAGGATGCCGCCGCAAGCGCCAGGGAAATGACTGCAAGACAGAATTTCATGGCAACCCCGGTTACTCCAGTTTGCAGAATTTCTCGTCCGGCATTTCGTAATGCGCGTAGTCGCTCTCATCGAACCAGAGCGAGAGTTCGAACCCGGCCGTCTCGGGCGAGTCGGACCCGTGCACGAGGTTAAACTGCGTGGAGACGCCGAAGTCTCCCCGGATTGTACCCGGCTCGGCATCGAACCCGAACGTCTTGCCCATGAGCTTGCGCATTACGCTTATCGCGTTGGGACCTTCGACCGCCATCGCCACGACGGGCCCGCTCGTGATAAAGCTTACGAGCGACTCGTAGAACTTCTTGCCCTTGTGCACCGCGTAGTGCTTCTCGGCCAGCTCACGGCTGACCCGGAGCATCTTCAGGGCGGCGATTTTGAGCCCCTTTTTCTCTATCCGCCCGATTACCTCACCGATTAGACGCCTCTGCACCCCGTCGGGCTTGATTATTATCAGGCTTTTTTCCATGAAACCCTCCTGAATAGCTTTGCTGAATTGTAGCCGCCTTTCATGCGTCCTTCAAGCATAAACGGCGGGCGGTCACGCCGGATTTGGCCCTGTGCCAACAAGCTCTTTAGTGAAACGCGGCGCCTCCGTGTGCGATGGAGCCGCGACGCGACAGAGTTCGCCCCTTTTTCTGCAGCGGGAAAGCCCGCCGAGGCGCAATGCATTTTTATTCATTATTTCCTGATTAGGGTCTTGAGTTTGGATTCCTGCTGTGGTAGTGCTTCGACGCTGTTGGCGTGAGTATGAGCAGAGACGGTCTTAATGGAAGTCGCCGAACAGCAACAAGGTGAAGAGACTGCGCGCCCACCGGTGGGCGAAAGGCGCCGCAGCCTGCGTATCTCCACGTTTGACGGCATATCGGCCACCATCCACGGCAACCTGACGGGCGGCGTAATATTCACGAGCTTCCTTCTGACACTCGGGGCGCAGAAAATACACTTCGCCATTGTCAACGCCGTATCCGCGCTCGCGCAACTCTTCCAGGTTCTATCGGCGTTCTGGGTAAGCAGAATAAGCAGGCGCAAGTCGGTCGTGGTCGTATCGGCGCTTCTCTCACGCCTGATACTGTGCGCCGTTGTGGTTGTGCCGTACGTGCTCCCGCTGCCGGCCGCCCTGAAAGTGGTAATAGGCGCAGCCTTCCTGTGGGGCGCCCTCGGCAGCATCTCGGCGAACGCATGGACGGGCTGGATGAGCGACCTCGTGCCGCGGAGGATACGTGGCAGATACTTCTCATCGAGAAACTTCGCCCTCGCGCTGACCACGATTGTATCGAGCCTCGCGGCCTCATGGTTCCTTGACCAGTTTACGGCAGACCCCGCGAAAGGGCTGCTTTCCGTTCTTCCTTCGCTCAAAGGGACGTGGGTCTTCACGCCAGCCAACAAGCTGGGTGCGTTTGCGTTTCTTTACCTGCTGGCGGCCGTGCCCGCCGTGGTCTGTGCACTGCTTGTCGCCAGGCAGTTCGAGCCCGAGCGCCTGCAGGAGCCCTGGCTGCGCAGAATCCCGTTCGCCCGGTTCGTCAGGGAGCCTTTCAAGGACAAAGTGTTTGTCAGGTTCCTGACGTTCGCCTCGCTCTACGCCTTTATAAACTCTTTCGCAAGCCCGTACTGGACGCCCTACTTTCTCGAAGACCTGAACATGCCCTACTTCACTCTTGCCGTCTGCGCGCTCGTCGCTTCAATCTGCGGCCTCGCGACGACGAAGCTCTGGGGCAGGCTTTGCGACAGGTTCGGCAACCGCCCCGTGATAGCGACGGTCATGTTTTTTACAGCCATTCACCCGCTCTATTACTTAATCGCCACCAGCGAGTTCCTCCTGCCCGTCTACGTGGACTTCGCTTCAAGCGGCGTAATGTGGACGGGCTTCGGGATAGCCATGACAAATCTGCTGCTCCTGAAGGGCAAGTCCCGCACCAAGGAGATGTTCTACGCAGTCTACGCGACGACGGGTGCGCTGGTGGTGTTCGCAGGCAGCCTGCTCTCCGGCCTTCTCGTGGAGGTGATACCTTCGATGCGCCTCGGCCCGTTCGACTGGAACAACATCCAGGTCATCTTCCTCTTCACTTCCGTCGCGCGCTTCGCCGCGCTCATCCTCATCGTCCGGCTCATAGACGAACCAGGCGCAAAAAGCGCACTGACCATGGCCGGGAGCTTCTTCACGCGCGGCAGAAGACGATAGGCGAGACCATCCCTCATCATGCGCATCCGAACTTGCGCGAAGTTGTCTTTGGATTTGGCAGGGAGTTCGGATACAATTGGACAGTCATGGACGAGAAACCCAAAGTCAGGCAGATTGAGGCGATTCCTGTGGATACGCAGAAAGGCCGCGTCGTCGTGCTTCGCGACCCGTTCGGATTCTCGCCTGCAATCCTGCAAATGTCGCAGGAAGCGTTTTACGTGGTTACGCTGCTCAACGGCACGCGCGACATACGCGACATCCAGGCTATATTCATGCGGCAATTCGGCCAGCTCGTCCATTCCGAGATGATTGAGGAACTCTTGGAGCAGCTCGACTCGTGCCATTTCCTCGACAACGAGCGCTTCGCGGCGCTCAGGCAGGAAACTATCGAAGGCTTCCTCGACTCCGCGACCCGCCCGCCTTACCATGCCGGCACGGCCTATCCAGACACCGATAGTGGGCTTAAGCAGGCGCTGGCGGCGATGTTCAGGGACGGTGACACGGAGCGCGAGATAAACTGGGGCAAGGGAGAGAACACTGTACGCGGATTCATCGCGCCGCACATCGACTTCGAGCGTGGCGGGCCGTGCTACGGATTGGGATATGCCGAACTCGCCGAGAACAGCCAGGCCGAGACGTACGTCGTGCTCGGCACCGCCCACTGCGACATGAAGAAGCCGTTCTGCCTCACGCTGAAGGATTTCGAGACGCCGCTCGGCACGCTCGCCAGCGACCGCGAGTTCGGGGGCGAACTTCTCGGGCGCTGCCCGTGGCTTACCGAAGATGAATTCACCCATCGCAGCGAGCACTCCATTGAGTTCCAGGCCGTCTTCCTCCAGTACCTCTTGGGCGGGCGAAGGCAGATAAGCATAGTACCCGTCCTGTGCGCCTCGTTCCGCGGCCCCGACGGCGTGCACAGGCCTCCGGCGGAGAATCCAGAGATCTCTTCGTTCATCGACGCGCTGAAAGAGTCCGTCGAGAAGCGCGGCGGGTCGGTATGCATTATCGCGGGCGCGGACCTCAGCCACGTGGGCCAGCGATTCGGAGACCAGCTCGAACTGAACGACCGCCTGCTCAAGCATATCGAGGAGCGCGACCTCGAAACCCTCGAATACGTCTGTAAAGTAGACGCGGAAGGCTTCCACAGGCACGTGACCGAAGACGGCGACAGGCGCAACATATGCGGCCTGCCGAATATCTACACCATGCTCGCCGTGCTCGGCGGGGGCACCGGCAGAATCGTGAGGTACATGCAGGCGGTTGACGAGGAGATGAACTCCGTCGTTACCTTCGCCAGCGCTGTGATAGAGTAGTAGAAGATGCACACCAGAAGCGCCGAAGAGCTGAAGACTATCACCGAGTTGATGCACGACGCGCAGTTGCTGCATGTTGAGTGGGACCCCACGCTTGCCAGGGCATGCCTGCTGTTCAGCTGTCTCAGAAGAAACCTCGATGGCTCCAAGATGGAGGATACCTCCATCGAGTTTCAGTTGAGCAACGTCCAGGCCATCGTCGTCGGATACGAGAGCCTGTCCATTTCCACAAGACCTTCGCAAATGGAGCTGTCCGGCAGAATCTCGCTCGACAGCCTGGGGAACGTGCAGAGCGGCGACGTGGGCGATATGGTGCATATCAATTCTTCCGGCTGCACGGACGGCGTGATCAACGCTGCGGTCGTTGACTGGCTCCGAGGGGACCTTGAGTCTGTCAACAGCAGTGCGTATCGAGTGTGTGTCGTGGTCAAAGGTCACGATATTGGCGTTCCCGAAGCCGATGTCGAAATTCTCTTTGCATGCGATGACTTCGAGCCATTCTCCGGCAGCGTACCGCTTGATATTGATACGTGGAAGGCACAGACGCAGGCATGGTGGGATGGTTGGGAGAGGTACTGGGACGAACAGGATAAGAGCGGCGGGGGTGGTGATGACGTGCGCGAAGAAGACCTGTTCATACCGGCCGGCAAATCGGATGTGAACCCCGACTACAGGCCGCCGGACGAGCCGGCCTTCGAGCTCGAGCCGCACGATGTGCCGGTGGAGATTCTGGAACCGCTGTGTAACACCTTTGAAGGATACCTCGCGGGCGACTGGATGAGGGTCGCAAGCGCGGACCCCGACCCGGAAAGCACGCTCGAGGAACAGGCCAACAGGATGCATGAAGAATGGAAGAAAGGTAACGAGCTGGGGCCGTTTTTCGGAAACTGGGGCTACGCCCGCAGCGTGGACAGTTGGTGGATTGAGGGAAACAGGGCGTGCGTCGTCGTACGCGGCATCGAGCATACCGAAGGCGACGAACAAGACCCTCCCGAGAACCATGAAGCCATATGGGAGTTCTCTCTCAAACCTGTGAATGGCAATTGGGTAATCCGAAGCCATTCACAGTGCTGGGCGAATGCCGGCCCGGAAGAACGCAGGCTGCCGGAAAGTGAGAAACCGTGGCTCAAGCGCTGGCGCTCAGGAAAGGTGGAGTAGCGAATGGCAAAAGGCAGGGACGCATCGAAGAGGCTGGAACTCCTGCGCGAAGAAATCTCGAAAGGCCGCAGGCTGCTTGTCCTGATATATCAGAATCCAGACCCCGACGCGCTCGGCTCCGCCGTTGCCCTTTGCAGGTTGGCGGGCAGGGCGGTGGAGAAGTGCACAATCGCCTACACGGGCGAAATCGGCAGGCTCGAGAACGCCGCCATAATTAAGGTCCTGCGCATTCCCGCCGAACCGTTCGAGAAGTCCATGCTCGAAAGTCACGACATCTTTGCAGTGGTTGACGCGCAGCCGAACTTTTTCAAGGACGACCCGGACATAGCCGGGCTGCACTTCAACATCGTCATCGACCATCACCCCCGCCACAAGGGCTACAGCGCCGACTTCGAGGATGTCAGGCCGAGCTACGGCTCCACCAGCACGATAATGACCGAGTACATTCACCAGTCGAAAGTGAAGATGACGACCTCAATCGCGACCGCCCTTTACTACGGCCTGGAGAAAGACACGAAGAGCCTCCAGCGGATAGCCACCGATGCCGACATCTCGGCGTTCCGGTATCTGCGCCCCCGGGCCAACATGAACGTCATCCGCAAGGTCGAGCAGTCGCATTTCCCGCTTCGCTCGCTCGGTTATTTCGGCACGGCGATTATCAAGAAGCACGTGGTCGGCGAAATTATCCTGTCGCATCTCGGCATGGTGGAGGTCGCGGATGTGTGCGTACAGGTCGCGGACTTCTTCATGGCAATCTACGAGATAGGCTGGGTGATTGTCTCGGGCATTGCCGACGAGCTGCTGGTGGTGATTTTTCGCTGCGACGGCTACAAGAAAGAAGCAGGCAAGCTGGCTGCCGAAGTGTTCGGCGAAGTCGGCTCCGCCGGCGGTCACAGGACAATGGCCAGAGCGGAAATCCCGCTCTCAGAACTGCGTGCCAGCGTTCCGAAAGTCTCGGACGAAGCTGTCGAAAAATATCTCGTGAGCATGATAGGAAAGCAGCTCCCATCGCTTCGCAAGCTCAAGCTGCGCTGAGACGCGGGCTTACTCCGGCGCGCGCTTCTCGATGGTGAACTTCTCGATTTTCACCACCTCCTTCGGCTTGGTCATCCCCTCCGGCCCTTCGAGCGGCACCTTCTCCATCTTGTGCAGCACGTCGAGGCCCTCGATTACCTTGCCGAAGAGCGTGTACTGGTTGTCGAGGTGAGCTATCCGACCGAGCGTGAAGAAGAACTGGCAGTCGTTGGAGTCCGGGTCCTGCGACCTCGCCATGCCGAGCGAGCCGTCCTCGAACGGAGTGTCGGTGAACTCGCCGGGAATCTTGGTGCCCGTGCCGCCGGAGCCGGTGCCGGTGGGGTCGCCGCCCTGGACGCAGAATCCGGGCACGATTCTGTGGAAAATCAGCCCGTTGTAGAACCCCTCGCCCACCAGTTCCTTAATCCGCGCCACCGTCTTGGGCGCGAGGTCGGGATAGAACTCCACCACTATCTTCCCGAAATTCGTCTGGATGACGCCGACTTCCCTGCCTGCTTCGTTCTCGCTCATGTCTCCCTCTTTCTTCCCGAACTTCTCAGGATGTTCTTCCCTGTATTCCTGGACCTTCGGTGGCACGAAGGTCTCGATGAGCCCGACCTTCCACTCCTCGCCCTCGAGGAACAGGTACACGTTGTAGGTGTACCTCGTCTTTTTATAGAATATCTGGGCAATCGCCGCCTCCTCGAACTCGTAGTCGGCGAGCCAGCCGGGCACGTCCGTCGCCTCATAGCACAGGTCAACCGTGGACAGGTACATTATGTCGAAGAGATATTCGCCCGTCTCCGGGTCCTTCTGCCTGCTCATGAAGTATTTCCAGACGAGGTAGGGTATGATGTCCCGGTTCAACTGTGTCAGTGACTCGTACGAGTCGCTCGAATACCCGGCCGCTATCGCAAGCTGAAACCGTATAACCGTGTTGCGCGGGCAATCGCGCGGCAGAATCCGCTCCACATGCTCCCACTTGAGACAGGCGCAGCCCGACGAAAGCACAAGTACCACCGCAACGAGAAGCCAGCGCAGCTTCATGCTATTCCTCTTCTTCTTCGGACTCTTCTTTAGTCTCTTCCTCGGGCTCTTCCTTTTCCTCGTTCTCGTCCTCTTCCCCCCCGGTCTCCGTTTCGCAGGACGCTTCGTCATACTTGATGCCGAGGCCCTGGAGGAACGCCCTGTCCTCCGGCGTTATCTCGAACTTGAGTTCCTTGGCAGGCTTCGCCCAGCTTACGGGGAATGCCAGCGGCCTTGCGCCGCTCACCATTGCCACGAAGCTCAGGTTGAGGTTCAGGCCGGCTTCTTCGAGGTTCTTTATCATGGCTTTCACTTCGTCCGACTCGTTCAGGCAGTCGGTGACTGCCTTGCCGAGCTTCTCCATGTACTTCAGTATCTTTTCCTTGTCTTCCACGGTGCGCCTCCAGTGCATCTGTTAGTTTACTGCAGTTGGGTGTCCCTCATTATATTAGACGCTTATACTACACCGTGTTTCAAAACCAATCAACCCTGACATGAAAATAGTAGCCAGTAACCAGTAGCGAGTATCGAGGATACAGGCTTGGGACTTGAGGCGTGAGGCGTGAGTACTTGTCGCCGCGAGCGCAGATATATTCACCACAGAGACACGGAGGCACAGAGCGCAGCAGACGATAATTCCAAAACCCCACGTCTCTGACGTGGGGAAGATGAGATATCATTTCTCTCCCTCTCCTCTGTGCCTCTGTGGTTAGAAAACAGCTTGTAAATGGAGTTGGTACTATCAAAGGGGTTACGACGAATTTTTACAAGAAACTCCCCAAAAATACCCCTCTGAAGTATGCCAAACTAATCGACCCAAACAGCGTAAGTCTATGCTGCCGAGGGAGATGCGCTAATCGGGCGCGCTGCCGGAGGCCGGCGGGGATTTGTAAAATGATGTAAAACTCGCACGCCGGGTCTCGAACCTCGAACCTGACGCGCTCCACAACTTCTTGCCCGCCTGCATGTTGGGGCCGATTCCGGGCGCGTGCGGGATTTGCGAATTGCCCCCCCACTGGGCGTTTCTATCTGAGTTTGTCGCTGCTGCTGTCGGCGGGCGGGTCATCACGGCCGGTACACGCTCTCTGCGTGATTGTCCCCGTATGGTCGATATAGAAGCTTCTCTTCCCGGTCTCGCCCGGTTTCGCCGGATGGGCGGTGCAGGACCACTTGCCGGCTGACTTCTCCATCTCGAAGATGTAGCCGCTCTCCTTCCCTATTCCAAGCCTCTCCATTTCTTCGCGGTTCTCTTCCCTGAGCTCTTCGAGCGTGCCGAAGCGCCCGTGCTTCATCTTGTGCATTTCCTGCATGGAGGAGAGTGTTCGCAGCGTGCTTATGGTTTTTGCCTCGGCAACGCGCGCGTCTACGGGCGGCTCGGGCTTTCGGGGCTCTATCCAGACGTATTTTCCGGCCTTGTCAACGTAGCCGGGCCTGCCGTCTTCCTCGACGGCAGCGAGGCCGTTGGTGAAGCTGTATGCCTTGTCGAACCGGGGCTTTACGGCGAACTTGCCCTTCGTGTCGATGTAGCCCCACTTTTCGTCCACTTCAACCGGCGCGAGCCCTTCGGTATGGCTGTATGCGTGGTCGAAGCGGGCCTCGATGGCGAGCTTTCCTGTCTTGTCGAGGTAGCCGCATTTGCCGCCGGTACGCACTGCGGCGAGCCCTTCCGAGAACGGGGCGGCCCAGTCGTACTTCGGGTCGATGACGTAGGCGCCGCTTCTGTCAACGTAGCCGAACTTGCCACAGCCGGCGGGCCCGAACTCGTCGGATACCCGCACGCCCACGGGGTCCGCGGGATACTTGAGCACCTTGTTCGCGGGCCAGCCATCCCGGCCACCCATGCGCACGAGCGCGAGCCCTTCCGAGAAGTGCCACGCACCGTGAAACTGCGGCTTGATGACCATTTTGCCTGTCTTGTCAATGAAGCCCCAGCCCTTGTCAGCCACGAGCACGGCCGCCAGCCCTTCGGAGAAGACGCGCGCCCGCTGGAATTGCGGCTCGATTGCCATGCCGCCCTTCGTGTCTATGTAGCCCCAGGCCTTCGTGTTGCTTTTGAGCATGTCAATGCTGACGGGCGCGAGGCTCTCGGAGAAGTGCATCGGCTCCCTGTCCACGACGAACCAGTACGTTCCGTAGAACTTCGGCTCGATGACTTCCGCGCCCGTTTTGTCAATGAAGCCGTGCGTGCCCGGTCGCATGTCGCCTACCGCGAGCATGGCGAGACCTTCGTGGAAGTCGCCCAGCGCGACGCGGAAGAGGGCCTCCTTCCTCCTTATGACGATTGTGCCGGTGGTGTCTATGAACGCCCGCACCTGCTCGGGATTCTCACGGAGGTCACGCAGCGTCGGAGGCGGCGGCGGCCTGCGAACGCCGTCATGCGGCGCGGGGGCGGCCCTGCCGGTGTCTTCAACGCTGACAACGACCCGTGCGAAACCTCCGGAGAAAGGCTCCGCGTAGTCGAATCGCGGCTGGATTGCGACCTCGCCCTTCGAGTTGATGTAGCCCCACTTGCCCTCGACGCAGACAGGGAAGAGGTGCAGGGGCTCGGACTTGCGCGGCTCGGGTTTCTGCGGCTCCGGGCGCTGCTGCTCCGGTTTCTGCCGGGGCGTCTCCTGCTGCTGCTTATCTTCTGCAGCGACCGGCTGGGCATTCTCCGACCCGCTGCACGAAGCAAGCCCAATGATGAAGCAGACAGTT
This sequence comes from uncultured Planctomycetota bacterium, assembly GCA_964641955.1. Taxonomy (GTDB): domain Bacteria; phylum Planctomycetota; class SKW154; order SKW154; family DAOVDS01; genus CAZXNM01. Next base: position 76,471 of record CAZXNM010000017.1, on the reverse strand, counting down.
AGTGCCGCGAGTATCCTTCTCATAACTGACCCCTAATAATACACAATTGCGAGGATGATTATTGTAATTATGGACAGAAGAAGAGCGGCGTAATAGATTCGTTCGAGAAACGAAGCAACCGCGCTTTCCCGGTTGTGGTCGGGCAGCGTGAATATGAGCCAGAAACCCACCAGGGGAATGAATCCCATTAACCCCGAAATTCCCGAATGACCCTTGCCCTGCGCGTATGAGACCAGCCCCAGTACAAGGCAGGGAACTCCGGCGGCAACGAGGATGACTCCGAATATGAGCCCAACCGTGCCGGCATAGATAGACAACATGCCGCCGGCCAGGCACAGTGCCGTGCCCAGCCCGGCGTAGATGTTGGTCGCTCTTTTCTTCTCCGGCAGCATATTATCTCCTCCGGCGGGCTACCTGTTCTTCCAGTACAGGAGGGTTGAGCCGCTGGCAGCCTCGTCGCCGGCCTTCACGGTGCGCTTTTTCTCGAAGAAGACAGCCTCGCAGGTGTCTTCGGCGACCTTTGTCACGCGGGCGCGGCCTATTTCCACCGTGCCCCTGTAGACTATGAAGACCGTGCCTTCGGCCGCACCATCCTGCCTTCCCACCGTCAGCATGATGATATCCTTCTCCATCACCTTCATGACTGAGCAATCTATGGCGGAATTCATCCCGGCTTCCCAGGCCTTTCTGACAATCTCCTTCGCGGCGGCGTTCGCGGGCGTCATCCTTAGCACATCGTTCGCGGCCGTGAACGCATCGTAATAGAGCTTCTTCTCCAGCGCTTTCTTCGCCGTATCGAGATATTTCTCCGATTTCCAGACCTTCCTGCCCGTCTTGTCTATGAAGTAGAGGGTGTCTTTCTCGCACACGGATGCCAGCCCGTTCCGGAAGCACGAGGCGCCGTCGAAGCGCGCCTCGATTACGGTCTTGCCCTTCTTGTCAATGTAGCCCCACTTGCCGCCGGTTTTCACGGGGGCGAGGCCGTCCTTGAAGCTGAGCGCGCCGTCGTATTTCATCTCGACTATGAGCTTGCCGTTGGTATCCACGAACCCGTACTTGCCGCCCGTCATGACGACTGCCGCGCCGTCGGAGAAGGAGGCTGCAGCATCGTACTTCGCCGGGAGAATCTCTTTACCTGTCTTGTCTATGTAGCCGAACTTGCCCCTCTTCTTGCGCGAGGGGCGCATCTTCTCGGCGAACTCCCTGTCCACGCGGGGCAGGGCGCCTTCGCCCGCTATCGGCTCGCCCCCTTCGCCGCCCGACCTGACGAGCGCTACGCCATCGTGGAAGTCCCAGACCCCGTCGTACTTCGCCTCGATGACGACCTTACCGGCCTTGTCCATGAAGCCCCACTTGCGGTCCGACTCGAAGCGCACCAGGCCCTCGCTGAAAGTGCATATCTCGTCTGATGCGCATTTGACGGCAAGCTCGCCTTTCGTGTTGATATAGCCTGTCATGCGCCAGGTTGTCTTTCCGACTGCTGCAAGGCCGTCCGAGAAATTCCCGGCCATGGCATATTCCGGCTTGATGACTGTCGCGCCCTTCTTGTCTATAAAGCCCCACAGGCAGTTATCGCCTTGGTTTACCCTCACCCTCGCGAGGCCTTCGCAGAAGCTCTCCGCCGCAGCGTACTTGCCCTTGATGACAGTTTTGCCCTTGGGGTCTACGTAGGCCCAGTACCCGTCGTCGAGCTTGACAGCCGCCAGACCCTCGCGGAACGGTTCGGCTGCGAGAAACTGCGATTTGATAACCAGCTTGCCGCCCGCGTCGATATACCCCCACTTCCCCTCGTGCAGGACGGGGAAGAGCGTTTCGTGCTCCTCTTCCTGCTGCGGTTCCAGCGGGTTCCAGACGAACTTCCCGGTCTTGTCAATGTAGCCGAAGTCCACGATACTTATATCTACTCTCGCCAGACCGTTGAAGAAATCGCCTGCACCATCGAACTGCGGCTTGATGACGACATCCCCTGTCTTGTCTATGTATCCCCATTTCTCTCCAACCTTTATCCTGGCTAGGCCTTCGGAGAAAGAACCTGCGTACTCGAATCGCGGCTTTATGACGTAGTCGCCTTTGTTGTTGATGAACCCGTGATTCCAGCCGTTGGCATGACTAATCCCGACTAAGGCGAGACCTTCAGAGAAAGGCACAGCTTCAGGGAAGCTCGGCTTTATTACCATCTTCCTGTTTTTGTCGATATACCCTCTCTTTCCATCAATGCGCACACATGCCAAGCCTTCGGTGAAGCCATAGGCCCAGTCGAAGCACGGGGTTATGTACATATCGCCTGTCTTGTCTATGTAGCCGAACTTCTTGCCGACTTCGACATATGCAAGTCCTTCGGAGAAATTGCCGACACAGTCGAATTGAGGCTTTATGACTATCTTGCCTGTCTTGTCGATATATCCGTCTTTACCACTGAGCCCTACTCGTGCAAGGCCTTCTGAGAAACGCCCCACATTTTCGAACTTCGGCTGGATGACCATCTTACCAGTTTTGTCAATAAATCCCCACTTGCCGCCTTCTATTCTGAGACCTACGTGTTTACCGCCGAGGTTTACGCCTGCGAGACCTTCTGAGAATTCCCATACACCATCGAACTTGGGCTCAATTACGAGCTTTCCTGCCATGTCTATGAAGCCATACTTGTCACCGATTCTCACATAGGCAAACCCCTCTGAGTAGAATGCTTGCTCATCGAACTGAGGCTTGATGACGACTTTTCCCGAGCTGTCGATGAAGCCCCACTTGCCGTTCTGCTTGATGCTGAAGAGGGGTTTTTCCTTCTCCTGGCTCTGCGATGCAGCAGCGAAAGAGAGCACAATGAAGAAAACCAATGCGGCAGGAATGAAGCTTGCCTTCTTCATTGCCAGTCTCCCGGCGCTACTTCTTGTAGTGAGACTTGTACCACTCGAGCCATCTGGCGTGGTCCATGCCGAAGTCCTCGCGCGTTATCTTGCGAAGCGACTTGCGCGCCTTCGCCGCCAGGCGCCAGTTGTCATCCTTGAGCGTCTCGATAAGCACGGGCAGGGCGGACTCGTCGCCTATGTGCCCGAGCGCCCAGATGGAGCAGAGGCGCACGTTCCAGTTCGGGTCCTTCGTGAGCTTCATGATATGCGGCACCGCGGCCGGGTCGGCAATCCACCCGAGCGATTCGGCCGCGGCCTCGCGCACGCGCCACATCTCGTCGCCCAGCAGCTTTATCAGGTGCGGGACAGGCGCGTCATCGCCGATTTGGCCGAACGCCCACGCCGCGGAGACGCGCACGTACCAGTTCTCATCACCGAGCGCCTCGATGAGAGCGTTGACGACGTGCCTGTCTTTCATATTCGAGATGTAGCCGAGCGACTCTGCCGCCGCGGCTCGGACATCGGCGTCGGGGTCTCTCAGCATATCGATGAGCGGTCCGATGGAGGCCCTGGAGCGGATGGTGCCCAGCGCATTGCAGGCGTTCTCGCGCACACCGGGCACCTTGTCCCTGAGCGCTTCGAGCAGCGGTTTCGGGTCTGATATGCCGCCGGTTTTGGAAAGGAGCCACGCGCTGTAGGTGCGTATGGCGGAATTGATGTCGTTGAGCGCGATAAGCAGCCGCGGCACGATGCGCCTGCCGTAGGCGGAAAGCTCATCCAGCGCCTTCTCCGGCACGCCGACCTCTGCGCTTGCGAGCATCTCGAGAAGCTCATCTACGCGCATCTCCTCGTCGGCTGTAAGCTCTCTGACTTCCTTCGGGCGCTCCGGCGGCGCCTCCCGCCTGTCCGCAGACTCGCACGAGCACAGCAGCGCCGCGCACGCCAGCAGCACAATCAGTGTTCTCATAGTGTCACCTCCTGTCATTCGGAGCCGAGGACCTTGCTGTTCTTGTCCGCAAGCGGGTCCTTGAAGCTTGTGCATTTCTTGTAGTAGATTACGCCGTCGCTGCTTATGAAAAAGCTCCGCGTGCCTGTCTTTCCGGGCCGAACCGGCCACGCGGTCGCGGACCAGTCGGTTCCGTCGGCATTAACCCAGACGTCCACGTAGTAGCCGTTCTTCGGCTTTGATTTGGGATGGTCGGGGTCGGCCGCCGCAAGCGCTGCGTCAATGTACCTTCTGTTTGTGCCGTTGTTCAGGTCGGTGCAGTCGCCGTAGACCCCCATCCTGGTCCTGTAAAGTTCCTGGGCGGACGACATGGTCCGAAGCGCGCTGATTGCGTGGGCTTCGGCTTGGGCAGTATTGACGTTCGAGACCGCAGCCGATTCCGATACCCTCCAGACGTACTTGCCCTCGGCAGTTATGTAGCCTTCCCTGCCGCCCTCGGTTACGAGCGCGAGGCCGTCGCGGAAGCTGGCTGCCTTCTCGAATTTAGGCTCCACGACGAGCTTGCCCGTTTTGTCCATGTAGCCCCACTTGCCGTTCAGGCATACTGCAGCCAGCCCGCCGGAGAAGGGCAAAGTGATGTCATACTTGGCCTCGGTGATTGCCTTTCCCGTCTTGTCAATGAAGCAGTATTTCCCATCCGTCTTGACTGCTGCAAGGCCTTCTGAGAAGGTTCCAGTATCCTCGTACTTGGCTTCGAGGGCTATCTTGCCTTCCTTGTCAATGAAGCCGACCTTGCCGTCTGTCACAACCACACACAGCCCTTCCGAGAAGATGGCGGCGAGGTCGAACTGCGCCTCGATAACGACCTTGCCGTCTTTCCCAATGAAACCCCACTTGTCATCCTTCTTGAAAGCGGCCAGGCTGTCGGAGAAAGCCACAACATCTGCAAAATCCGGGTCGATGACGGTCTTGCCTTTCTTGTCTATGAAGCCCCACTTGCCGTTGATTTGGACGGCAGCGAGGCCTTCGTGGAAGTCGCGCGCTTCTTTAAATTTGCACTCGATGACAGCCTTGCCGTTACTGGCTATGTATCCCCAGAACTCGCCCTTGTCCGTCTTTTCCTTTACGCGCGCCATGCCGTCGCTGAACTGGCCTGCGTCGAGCAGTTTCTTCTTGCAGATGACCTTGCCTGTCAGGTCGATATACCCGAAATTGCGCCGGTCGAACTTGACGAGCGCCAGCCCCTCGGAGAACGCTTCGGCGTAGGCGAAGTCCGGCTTAATGGCGAGCTTGCCGTTGGATTTGATGAACCCGAACTTCCCGTCCTGCTCGACGGGGAAAAGAGGTTCTTTCTTTTCCTGTTCTTCCTGGCTGTAAAGCACAGCGCCGGCCATCATCGTCAGCGCGAAAACGCATGCCATCACGAAACTCGACTTCTTCACTGTCTTTCCTCCTCTTACGCGGCAGATTGCACTGCAAAACATAGCACATGATGGCAGCCTGCGTCAAGTGGCGCGAAGCGCCGGGAGTTGAAGGTTTAAGGTTAAAGGTTAAAGGTTGAAGGTAAATACAAAACCGCACCCGGCAGGGAATGTCCAATGCGCTTGGAGGGAGCAGGCTGGGGCATTAACTCGTGTTACTCACCCGGACTGCCGTCGGATGGGTCTTCGGTGTCTTGCTCCGGGACATATCTTCTGTCGTCTGTGCAAGGGAATCCTTCAAGGGTTGTCCCGTAGGACTTCGAGGGTAACCCGAATATGGCCTGGTCTATCGATATCCTGACATCAACTGCATCGGCCTCTACGGGCACATCAATCAAATTGCAGTAGACAAAATAGCTTGTTGGACCCGGTTTCGGTGCTCCGACCCCGTATCGTTGGACTTCGTCAACGGCAGTCGCATATTCCTTACCTCGCCATATGACGGAGCATGAGAGTACACTGGCCACAAAATCTATCAGGTCCTGTTCAGTCAGGGCGGCGGTCCTGCCACCGGGGACATTCATCACCACTATCAGCATCATCTCCTTGTAGCGAGCAGATACTGAAAGAACGACTACGTCCATAGGCCCCAGGGACACTTTTACGCCCATTTTCTCGATTTGCGCGTTGTTGCCAGTAGTTGTATAGTCCACAATAGTCAGCGCCAGAGATGCGCAAAACAAGACAGCGATGACAATGACATAGGAGCGTCTGAATTTCATTCTCACTCCACAGAAGAGTTGCTTTGGCCTGACTTTCTAATCCTTACAATCTTCAGACCGAGTATGAAGAACAGCCCACGGATGAAAAGAAGAACTCCACCCCCGAACGGCATCAGAAGCACCAGAACATTGAAAGCTCCGAGTCTTTTGGCATCTTCCATTTCCGGCAGCGGGAGCGGTGCTCGCAGAAACATGGCGTAAAGCCCGATGAATCCCATGGCAAAGGCCATGAGTGCTGCAACAAACATGCAGATGCCAGCTTTCCTCGGATGACGGTGTTCCCACATGTCAATGCCCCCGGCAAGCGTTTCTGATGATTGCCGCTATTCTACCACACAACAGCCGCGAAGTCAAGTGGCGCGAAGCGCCAAATAAGTAGACAGTAGACAGAAAACAGGTATGAGGCCTGAGTATGTATATGCGAATATGGCACCACATTCGCATATAGCCCTGCCCGGCAGGGAATGGATGTTGCGCTCTGCGGGAAGGGTCAGGTCATTAAACCAATATCATGCCTTTGGACTGTCAGGAAGCTACCTCGGTGGTGCAAGCCTGTCTTTGCGCAGAAGCCACATCAGCAGAGGCGTCAAGACCATCGTTATGGACAAGACGAAAGCAACCGAAAGTAGCAATCCCAATGTCAGCGTGTAGTGATATGCCCCGCCTTCTCGATAAGTCTCTAAGGGGTTCGAAGATGCAGGGGCGAAGTCTGCTTGCATCAGGAAAAGGATGGGTATGCTGAGATAGCAAGCACCCATAAGAACACGAGACAGGGTCTTGCGGTCGGGCTGCAGAATCGAGACAAGCATATAGACCAACGCAATGGCGCAAGGTATCAATATTTCCACCAGATGTATGCTGAGCGCATCCCATACTTGAGAGTGTAATCTCACTACTATTACTCTGTTGTCCATGGTGTTGCCTCCATCATGTATGGATGAACAGTGACATTACCATAATACCACACAACAGCCGCGAAGTCAAATGAAGAGAAGGCGTGAGACTTGAGGCTTGAGGCGTGAGTAAGAAAATGAGATAGCCACGTCACTTCGCTCCTCGCTATGACGGAAAAAAGCCAATAATTATCTCTGCGGTTCTCAGCGGTGCCTCAGCGTCTCTGCGGTTAGGTCTGAAGTCCGCATAATACCAAATAGCTTGACTGACAGCGCGGCGTGGTATAGATTCGTGGGCGATGGGGAAGATACTTCACATGCAGACTTTCGGATGCCAGATGAACAAGCTGGACTCGCAGCTTGTGGCGGACGCGCTGCTCGCGGACGGGTACGAGCTCACGGACGACGAAAGCCGGGCCGATGTTATCCTCTTCAACACCTGCTCCGTCCGCAAGCACGCGGAAGACAGGGTGTTCTCGCGCCTCGGCGCGCTAAAGCACCTCAAGAAGAAGCGCCCGGAGGTCGTCATCGGCGTAATCGGGTGCATGGCGCAGCGTGCCGCCGACGAAATCAAGAGCCGCGCCGGACACGTTGACCTTATCTGCGGGCCGCAGGACCTGCCGAAGATGCCGCAATTGCTTGAGGAATGTGCTGCGAGCCGGGGCTGCGTCGTCGCGACCGACGGCGGCGGCGAATGGCCCGAAGCTATGCGCGAGACGGGACGCTCGCCGGTGAGCGCCTACGTATCGGTCATGCGCGGGTGCGACCGGTTTTGCAGCTACTGCATCGTGCCGTACGTCCGGGGCCGGGTGCGCTCGCGGCCGATGGAGGACATCACGCGGGAGGTCACGGAGCTTGTCGCGGGCGGGGCGCGCGACATCACGCTTCTGGGGCAGGACGTAAACGCCTACCGGGATGAGCAGGGCAGGCGGCTGTGGCACGTGCTCGCGGAGCTTGCGCAGGTCGAGGGTCTGAGGCGGCTGTGGTTCGTAACCTCGCATCCCGCGACGGTCGAGACCGAGCTTTTCGAGACGATGGCGAAGTACCCGGTAATCTGCCCGTACCTTCACCTGCCGGCACAGAGCGGGTCGGACCGCGTGCTGGAGGCGATGCGCAGGGGGTACACCCGGGCGCGCTACCTCGAAATAGTGCGCGAGGCGCGCGAAATCGTGCCCGTAATCGAGGTCGCCTCGGACTTTATCGTTGGATTTCCCGGCGAGACGGACCGGGAGTACCACATGACGATTGACCTCATGTGGCAGGCGAGGTTCCAGAACAGCTTCGCATTCAAGTATTCGCCGAGGCCGGGCACGCGGGCTGCTGATAAGATGGATGATGATGTGCCGTGGGAGACGAAGCGCGAGCGCAACTCCGGGCTGCTGTCCATACAGAAGGAGATAATGGAGGAGCGCCAGAAGGAGCTTGTCGGGGAGAAGTTCGAGGTGCTGGTGCAGGGGGTCTCGAAGCGGGACGGGTCGAAGCTCACGGGGCGCACTCGCACGAACCGGATTGTGGCGTTCGAGGGCGACGAGTCGCTTGCGGGCAGGTTCGTCGATGTGAGGATAGACTCCTCGACGCCGCTGACGCTTTTCGGACATATCGAACGGGAAGATGGGGATACGTAGCGGGTATCTGGAATATGAGGGCGTATAGCTGTTAACGTCGGGAATTTGGGGACACGTAACGAGTACATGTCCCTAAATTTCCTGCATGTCCCCATATTCCCTCGTGGAAGCGGGGGTTCCTGATGACAGGCGAGAAGTTCATGAAGGAGGCGCTGCGGCTGGCGGCGAAGGGGCGCGGGCACGTCGAGCCCAACCCCATGGTCGGCGCGGTGATAGTGCGCGGCGGCAAAATAGTCGGCAGCGGCTGGCACAGGAAGTTCGGCGGGAAGCACGCCGAGATTGAAGCGCTGGACTCCTGCGCGAACCCGAAGGGCGCCGGGATGTACGTGACGCTCGAGCCCTGCTCGCGCCACGGCAAGACGCCGCCGTGCACCGAAGCGATTATCAGGGCGGGCCTGAAGCGCGTCGTCGTCGCCTGCAAGGACCCCACCGAGCAGCAGAAGGGCAGGGGCGTTCGCGCGCTGAAGAAGGCGGGAATCGAGGTCGAGACCGGGCTTCTGGAGGAAGAGGCGCGGTTCCTTAACGCCCCCTTTTTCAAACACGTTACGACGGGCATCCCCTACGTGACGGTGAAGTGGGCGATGAGCCTGGACGGGAAGATTGCGACCGCGCTGGGCGAGTCGGCGTGGATTTCGAGCGAGGCCTCCCGGCGGCTGGTTCACAGGCTGCGGGGCGAGATGGACGCGGTCGTGGTCGGCGTGAACACGGTCATCCGGGACGACCCGCTGCTCACGGCGCGCCATGTCAGGGCGAAGCGCACGCCGGCGCGAATCGTGCTGGACTCGATGGCGAGGACGCCCATAGGGAGTTCGCTTGCGCAGACGGCATCTTCGGTCGATACGCTGATAGTCGTGTCGCACGAGGCGCCGAAGGCACGCACGGCGGCGCTGGAGAAAGCGGGCTGCGCCATCCTGCCGGTGCGGGTGCGCAGGAAGGGCTACATAGAGCTTCTGGATCTCTTGGAGTTTCTCGGGCGCAGGCACTTCACGAACGTGCTCATCGAGGGCGGGGGCGAAGTTATTGCGAGCGCGTTCGAGGACCGGGTGGTTGACCGGGTGCTTGCGTTTATCGCGCCGAAGGTCATCGGGGGCCGCAGCGCGGTCAGCCCGGTCGAGGGCGTCGGCGTCGGCAAAATCCGGCAGGCAGTGACTCTTAGCCGGACGAAAGTACATCGGATAGGTGACGATACGCTGCTGGAGGGGCTTGTCCAGTACCCGGATTGACACGAAGAAGAAGTTCAAGGTTAAAAGTTGAAGGCAAACACAATCGCAAGATGGTCAATGCGTTGTGCAGCAGGTTTCAAAGCATCTGAATCCAGTTTTTCACAAATGGCGGGCAGTTGGATGTATCCATGCTGGCGAAAGCCTCTTTCCATAATAGTATCCTGCGGTTCCCGTGTTGCGCAAGTGGTTTCTGAACAAGAAAGATGAATTCTGTGTCCATGCCGAGTAAGTCCTTCATCATGTACTTCTGAAGCGATGTCTGTTTCACAAAAGGTAGACGCCTTCTCCTGAATTCGTTGATTTCCGAGGGTTTAGTGGGATAAGACGCCTCGCCCGACTTCAGCTTCGCCTCGATGCAGATAGCGGTATCGTGCGATAGATGAATAACAATGTCCGGTTTTGCCTTGAACGACCACTTGAACCTGCAGACTCTGAAAAACTCATGCCTGTCGGCAATATTGTCGCCGAATCTCGCAATACTCCAGTTTCCGGGACTCTGAATGAATTTACGGGAAGGTCTCGGGACGGCCCCGAAGTAACTGTTGAATTCGAAGACGGACATTTTCTCCAGTTCTTCAGCGTTAGACGGCTGCAGGCACTTGTAAATTAATTCACGCTTCTTCTTGTTGGAGTCGCTCTTTCCAAGAGCAGCCCAAAAGTCGCGTAGATAGGAGTATTCGAAGTAAATGCCGACGTCTTCATAAGATTTTACCGGGAATTCGCAAGAAACTAATGTCAGAAATCTGCGCAGATTCTCAGGCCATTCGAGCATAAGAACATGGTAGAAAATCGCCGCCAGATTCCTCTCCTCGCGGTTAAATGCAAAGTATGGTTTGGCACAGTTCAGGCATTCGTGAATATTTGACATTCGTTTCACCTGCATTCTGTGTTAGGAAAAGCGCTACTTGGCTATCGAGGTGGAGATGTTCGGGCTGTCCGGGTTCACATCCAGAGACCTGTTTCTGGGATTGATGACCAGGTCCATGTCTTCCATGGGAATCACGCCGAGCAGGACCTGGTCGCCCAGGACAAGGGCTCCGGCGAAGCCGATTCGGTTCTTGAAGCGAAGCTCGACGGGTCCAACGTAAGGAACCAGCTTCTTCGCGCCGTCGGCCAGGGTGACTTCCTTTTCGCCTGTTTCATCCAGCTCCAGCTGGATTCTGACATGTTCCGGAATGCAGAGATGCACTGCGCCGGAATCCGCGAGCGCATCCACCTCGACGGGAGCGAGCCCGGGCTTCCTCGGATTCTTCAGGGTGAGCTTTGCGTTTCTCAACCCCATTTGCCATTCCTTCAAAGCAACTCTGTACCTCTTATCGCGAGCAACGGTGCGTGTCAAGCGCCTTTCAGCGGGAAAGCGAGGTAAGATGTAGTGCTACTTCGCGTCTTTGGCGGTTTTGCGCAGCCAGCCGTCGTCGAGCTTGGCCTTGATTTTGAGGTTGTCGAATCGCACGAGCGACTCGTTGACGCGCAGCACGACAGTCCCGGAGTCCAGGCCCGACTCTTTCCCCTCGACCTCGCCGATTTTCTTGTCGTTTATGAACATCTGCAGCGTGCCGTGGCGGTAGAGGACCTGAATGAGGTAGGTCTTTTCCTCCTCGAACATGGGCTTCATGAGCCCGCGCTTGAGGTACTTGTAGTCCTTCTTCTTGCCGTCCCAGAGCGCGATGTAGTGCTCGGGCTCTGCGTCCTTGTCGTTGGGGTTCACGATGGTGTTGAAGCCGAAGACGTAGGCGCGGTTCGAATAGGGCTTTTCGGGGTCGGCAAACAGGAACACCTCGAACGGCCCGGCCTGGCGCAGTTCGGCGAAGAAGGAGACCGAGACCTCGTCTTTGGCCCGCCCGTGCCAGACCATGACACCGGCGCCCCCGCCGGCGAGCGTGTCATCCTCGAGGCGCCAGGTTCCTTCCTCCGGCTGACCGCCTTTCGCGCTCCACGTGGCTGCGTCGAAGTCGTTTAGCTGCGAGGAGTGCGCGAAGTCGTAAGATATCTCGAACAGGGACGGCTCATAGCTGAGCTTGCCCACGAATACTTTGCCGAGCCCGCTGGAGTCGAAGGCCTTGTCGATAAGCTTGTCCACCTGGTCCTTGCGCTGCTTGAAGACTTCCGACCGGGCGTAGTCGGCGCGCAGCCGCGTAAGCTTCATGTAGGCAGAAAAGAACTTCTGCTTCTCCATGTCGTCTTCCGCGCTTGCGAGTGCCGTCTCGAAGCCCGCGCCGCGAAGTATCTGGACGTACTGCTTCACATCCGCGCCGGCGGCCTGGGCCAGGTTGAGGTACTTGCCCGTAATCTCGCAGTCGCCGTAGTAGTAGACGAAGAAGACAGCCATGCTCAGGTAGGTTTCGGCGTTCTTGCTGCCGAAACCGTCGAGCAGTGCGCGCTCGACCTCGCTTTCGAGCAGTTCCGAGAGGCGCACCTGGACTATGTCGCCGTCGCGTTCCTTGAAGATAATGACGCCGAACTCGTATTTCGTGAGTTCGCCGAGCAGCCTGCGGCGCTTCTTGAGCCAGAGTTCGACGATGGGCTTCTTGTAGAGCTTGTCCATGTAGACTTTCAGGGCCGCGGTCGCCTTTTCGATGAGCTGGAGGTGCTTTTCGACCTGTTTGGCGGCGGCGAGCAGGCCGGGGTCTTTCGTTTCCCTGAGCGCTTTGGCCACGACCTGTTTGGCCATGATAATGCGCATGCCGCGGACGTGCTCGCCGACCTGGGTCTGGAGCTGGGCCACGAGCCTCTGCTTCATGGCCTGCAGCTTCTCCTCGGCTTCCTTCTTTTTCAGCTCCGCCTCTATTTCCTCGGGAGTTTTCTCTTCCGGTCCGGGGCCGGGCGGGATGTCTTCCTCGCGCGGGTCCACTTTGGGCCTGTCAGTCGCGTAGCGCGCCAGCACCCTCTTGGCTATCTCGGCCTGTTCCCTGGCGCAGTTGCGCTTGAGCCTCTCGTAGATTGCGACGGCATCGTCGATTTTGCCCAGGTCAAAGAGACTTTCGGCCTTAGAGGATTCCTGGGTATAGTAGTTCTCGCTTTCCTCCCTGGTGCGCTCTATCAGGCGCATGGCCGTCCGGCGCGGGTCTTTCTCGGAGGCCGGGATGAAGCCGAGCAGCCGCTGGTAGACAGTAACCGCCTCGGAGTAGTTGTGCTGTTCTCGGAGCTTTTCGGCATTCTTGTTGGCGGCCGAGTAGAGTGCGCTGAGCGCCATCGAGCGCGCCTCGAGCGCCGCATCCTTGGTTCTGGCATCCTTCGCGTTTTTCAGGAACTCGTCGTACTTGTCCACGACCTCGAAGGAGCCGGGAGACTTGCGCTCGAACTCCCTGATTTTCGCGAGCTGCTCTTTTTCCTTTTCGAATGCTTCCTGCGCGGCTATTTCCGCGACCGTCGGGCCCCTGGGCTCAGGCGGCGCGGGCCTGGGTTTTCGAGCGCCGGCATCGTCGTGAGACGTGTCCGTGTCCGAACTCTTGCTCGAGAGCGCAACTGCAACGATGATAATGATAACGACGGCGACGACGATGCCTATTATGCCGAAGATGGTGGTCGTGTAGGGCGACCCGGCTTTGGCGGTTGCGACGGCGGCCGAGCGCGGCCGCACAGGCTCGGGTTTCGGCTTCGCCGCCGCGGTATCCGCCGAGGGGACGGACGTGTAACTCGTCACGGGCGGCGCTGCGGCGGCCTGAACGGGAAAAGGCGTCGCCGGCTTGGGGGTGGCGGCCTGCGCCTGGAACATCCTGGATGCCTGCTTGACCCTCTGGCGCCTGGAGCGGGAGGACTTCTTCGGCCTGGCTTTTTCAGGCTCGGCCTTGACGCCCGCGGCGAGAATCTCCTCGATTCGCATCCGGACCTCGACGGCGCTCTGGTACCGGTCCTCCTGCTCCTTCTGCATCATTTTGGAGATAAGCTCGGCGATTGGCCGCGAGACGTCCGGCGCGATGGTGCGCGGGTCGGGCACTTCCTTCGTTATAATGTGGGCGAGGACCATCTCACTGTCGCTGCCGTAAGGATACTGGCCGGTCAGCATGTGGTAGAGCGTGGCGCCCAGCGAGAAAAGGTCGGTGCGTCCGTCGAGGTCGGTGAAGCCCTTGGCCTGTTCCGGCGCCATGTAAAAGGGCGTGGCAGCCTGGATGTTTTCGCCTGCGAACGAGGCGACGTTTTCCCTGCTGACTGCGTGGGCGAGGTTGGCGATTTTCGCCTCGCCGGTCTTTGTGACGACTATGTTCTCGGGCTCGACGTCGCGGTGGACGATTTCCTGCTCGTCGAGATATTCGAGGGCGCGGGCAATTCGCAGGCCGGTCTTCAGCGTCTCTTCCTCTCCCAGCGGGCTCTCCAGCTCGATAAGCTGCGATAGCTTGATACCATCGACGTACTCGGAGACGAGGAAATATTCTTCGTCCGTCTCGCCCGCGTCGTAGCCCGCGACGACGCTCGGGTGCTGGAGCCTCGCGAGGAGCTTCGCCTCGCGCTTGAGCTTGGGTATCTGTTCGGCTTCGGCGGGGTCTTTCTTGGACAGGACGCGCAGGAGCACGGTTCGGTCCATTGCGGGCTGGTAAGCCTTGTAGAGCTTGCCGGGCCCGTCGTGCTCCAGCTCGAGCAGGACCTGGTAGCCGTGAACAGTGGTGCCGGAAGTGGCGGCCTCCTCGAGCTGGGACGTAATCTCCTCCTTCTCGAAGTCGGAGATATATCCCTTCTGGAGAAGTATGTCCGCGAGGGTCTTGTCGGTTATGCCCAGCTCACCGAGGTGCCGCTTGGCTTCGAGGGCGTCCTTGAGTTCGGCGTCCGTTATGTATTCCTTCTCGAACGCTATCCGTCCGAAAAGGTCGTCAAGTTGGTCAGCGTCCACAAGAAACCGCCTCCGCAGAACCCCGGCTCCGCACGTGTTTCAATCGAATTATATCTTGTCTTGCATCGAAAAGTCAACGAAAAGCCCGACGAGTGCGAGTCCGGTAAGATGGTCAAAGCCGGATTGTGCGCCTGCCGGGCGCATGCAGCGCCCTTTGTCGCAATAATAACACGCACAATCGCAAAAGGCACGCTGCTTGAGCCGATTTTACAGGAGAGTTACATTTCGCTTTCGGCGTTTTTTGAAGGAGCCTGCCTCCGCTTTCGCTGCGGCAAACCTGCACGAAATATCTTCGGATTAAATTCTTCATAAAGGCATGATTTGCCGTTGACAATTATATCCGGGTCGATAGAATATGTCGATACGGACACAAAAACAGTCCTTGGCTTTCATCAAAGAGGGAAGGAGGAGGAAGAATGAAGCGCAGGTATCTGGTAATTCTGCTGTTGACGCATCTTATAGGTGCGGTCGTCCTGGTCTACGGATGCAAGAATAACAAGAAGGATGCGGTGATATTTCGCTCTTCGAGGGCCTACAAGGGGCACGAGAGCGACGTTGACATGAACCGGTTCATCTACGCCTATATGTCGGTCAGGGGTACGCGGCTGGATGACTGCCAGACGTGCCATACGGGTGGCGACATAATCTTCGACACGGGCGGCGGAACCACGGAGCTGCAATCTTTCTATTCGTGTTCTTACTGCCACTTCATCCCGTTCCCTGACAGCGATATTCTCTCCGGCGCGCCGGTGACTTACGAAGATACGCTGAACCCGTACGGCCTGGCGTACAAAAACGCCGGGCGCAGCATTTCCGCCCTGCGCAGCATAGAGGGCGATGACTCGGACTGCGACGGCCACGATAACATCACGGAGATAGAGGACATCAGGTATCCCGGCGACCCGGACAGCTACCCGGGCCAGCCTGTCGCGCCGATTTTCACCATGACATGGAGCGACGTTACCTCCTGCACGTCCCATACGCAGTTCCTGCTCCTGAACGCGCACAAGCAACCCAACGACAGCTACGACCTTTACAAGGGCGTCAAGGTGAAGGACATTCTGCTTTACGCAGGCGTTGACCTGACGAGCGCGACGGGCGTCACCTTCTTCGCCGCCGACGGATACGCCAAGGACTTCACGATGGATGAAATCAACAACCAGTATCCTGACAGTATTTATTATGCGAACCTTGACCCGGATGGATTCGTCAATCCGGACCATGGGTTCGTCACTTATCCGGATGACAGCCTGCTGCCGCCGGGCCTGGTTGACACCGGCCCGATTCCGGGCGAGCAGTGGCTGATTATTGCCTACGAGCACAACGGCACGGCGCTGGAGCCGGCTTACCTCGACGCGGTGTCGGGCAAGATAAACGGCGAAGGACCTTACAGGAACATAGTCCCGCAGACGACCCCCGGCCGGCCGGACCGCGGCTCGAAAGTGACGCCCGTCGGCGACAGTTGGGACTATGACGACACCCTGGACCACAACGCGGGGCTCTGCGTCAAGGCCACGGTTGCCATCCGCGTCAATCCCATGCCTGTGGGGCTCGAGGAGTTCGACTGGAAGAACGGCGCATGGGCCCTGGTGCAGGACAAGAAGCTGATAATCTACGGCCAGGGCGTCACTGGCAACTGACCCGGAAACGGAACTTCATGCACTTGCTCCTGTGAGCCGGGAGGTCGCTCTCCCGGCTCCGTTTCCTGAAAGAAAGGCGGCTTTGTCGTGAGAATACCGGTCTTGTGTAGCATGCTGTTTGCCGCACTCTGCCTTTTGACAGCCGCTGCTACTGAAGCAGTCGCGCAGGAAAAGGAGGCTGCTCCTGAAACGACCCCGTCTGCCCCGGACAAGACGTACTCATCCGAAGAACCCGTCAAGATTCGCCTCGGCGGCTACCTGCAGTTGTGGTGGACCATCAAGGAGGAGACTGAAAACGGCAAGCTCCAGCCTCTCACCGGCGATGAGGCGGCGCAGGAGGCGTCCGGATTCAGCTTTCGCAGGGCGAGGCTTGCAGCGAATATCAGCCGCGACGTCTTCAGGGCCAAGCTGGAACTTGCGCTCGATGGCAGCACGAGGCTTTCGGACGCCTACGGGGTATGGAGCGCAATCGAGAAGAAGCTCGAGGTCTGGGCCGGGCAGATGAAGATACCCTCGACCTACGAGGTCGAGACGCCGAGCACTGAGCTGGATTTCGCCACTCGCAGCACGTTTTCCAGGAGCGTCACGGACTGGTCTCTGTGCCGGGGCGCGACAGTGAGTTCCCCGCTGCAGGGGATAAGGACCTACCTGCGCGATATGGGGATGGGCGTAAAGGGCGAAATCGGTGCAGGCGGGTACTTCCTGATGGTCGGCAACGGGTTGGGCTCGAATCTCTGGATAGGCGGCGCCGAGAACAAGCAGTACATCTTCGCGAACAACGCCGGTGCCTACTTCTACGGCGCCCGCATCTCGTACGACTTCGCGCATGTTCTCGGGCAGAACGAGAAGGAGCCGCTCTTCCATTCCATTACGCTGGGCGGGCACTACTGCGTCAACCGGCACCCCGAGCTGATATTTAAGGATGAGAAAACCGTCATGGACATCGACAGGGAGTCCTGGTCGCTGGACCTGCGGGTGAATATCATGGACCGGCTTCGGCTGACCTGCATGGTGGGGCGGGGGCTGGTGCTCGATGACTTCGACAACGATGACAAGATTGACTACGTGTATGACGGCTGGGAGCTGAAAGCAGTCGCGGTCGTCATCCCCGGGAGGCTCGAGGTGGGCTTTCGCTATGACACGTATACCGAGGAGTACTTCGAGAACGACACGCCCGAAGAGCTGGAATGCTGTACTCTCGGCGTCACTTACGCCGTCGGGCCCGACATCCGGCTGCAGCTCAACTACAAGTGGAAAAGCCTCGACAGCGAGATTAATCCTGATATAGATGATGATGTGTTGCTCCTGACGGCCCAGTTCAGGTTCTGACCTTCAAATCCGGGAACTTCACTGAGCGACTTGTTCTCTTGCAATCGGATTGCACGATTACGCGGCTGGATTGAGAGTGTAAAAGAAATGTCAGAAAGTTGGGAACGTTGCGAAAGGGACGTGTGTATAATCGATGAACCGGGCAAGCCATGACGAGTCATCGGAAAGGAGCGCACAATGAACCGGATGAGATGGACAGCCCTGCTTGCGGTAATCGTGTTTGCGCTCGCCACGGTAGGCGATGCTTACGCCCAGGGCCAGCCGCCCCCGCCTCCCCCGCCTCCGCCCCGGCCCGGAGGGGGCCAGGCGCCGCCGCCAGCGGCGGGCCCGGCCGGCAACTCGGGCAGCGTGTCGAAGGAGAACATCGAGGCCGCCGTGCAGAAGGGCATCGCATACCTTCGCACCCAGCAGAAGTCGGACGGCTCGTGGGACTACCGCGACGGACCGTTCACGCTGAAGATGCCGGGCGTCGATACGCACTTGGTGATGGGCTGCGCGGCGCTGTGCTGCCTCGCGATGCTCAAGGGCGGCGTCAAGCCGGACGACCCGGCCATCAAGAAGGGGCTGGACTTCTGCCGCAACCACCAGCTGCAGCACGTCTACTGCGTGTCGTGCCTGATTCTGGCGCTTGAGGCGCTCTACTCTGAGCCGGAGCCCGAGGAGGAAAAGGAGAAGGAAGTCTCGCCCGAAGAGAAGATGCGCACAGGGCTGGCGAAGGACCCGGCCAAGGACTTCAGGAAAAAGGCTTCGCCGCAGGACAAGGCGAAGATTCTGGACCTCATCAAGTGGCTGCTGGACAACCAGCAGGCGAGCGTTTGGCGCTACCCGATGCACGGGGAAGACGCTTCCAACACGCAGTACGTGGCGCTTGCGTTCAGCGCCGCGATGCGCATGAAGGTGCCGATTCCGGCCGACAACTGCAAGAGAATGGCCGAGTGGTTCCTGAAGTGGCAGGAGAAGAAGGGCCCGGAGGTCAAGGGTTTCCCCGTTCCCGCAGCCGACCACTCCATGAAGGAGCTGCGCAAGATAGAAAAGGACATCAAGAAACAGATACGCAAGATAGAATCGGACCTTAAGAGGGACAAGGACAAGTCCAAGGCCGATGGCATGACGACCTCGGTCGTGGACGAGGCGCGCGAGAAAATATTTGCGCCGGAGAAGCACAAGATGTACGCGCGCGGCTGGTGCTACATGCCGGAGGACCCGCAGAACCAGCCGTGGCGGAAAATCGTCACCGGCGCCATGACCTCTTCCGGAATCATCGCGCTTACAGTGTGCAAGGCGTACCTCGAGGGAACGTCGCAGTGCAGCTCGGGCATGGCGAAGGCGATTAACAAGGGCATCCGCGACGGCTGCGCGTGGCTTGCGCACAAGTTCACCGTTTCGCAGAATCCGACCGGCAGCGGCGAGAACGTCATTCACCACTACTACTATCTTTACGGGCTCGAGCGCGCGGGGATGATTACGCTCACGCCCAAGTTCGGGGAACATGACTGGTACAAGGAAGGGGCGGGGCTGATTCTTTCGCAGCAGCGCTCCGACGGTTCGTGGGAGGCACGCGCCGGGACTTCCGGACCCGTGCCCGACACGTGCTTTGCGATTCTGTTCCTGAAGAAGGCGACGAAGCCGATTGTCAGCATTCCCGAGGCGCCGGAGACCGGCTCGGACCTCTTCGGCCCGCGCAAAGGGAAGTAGCCCGGCGTTCCACGCGGAACATCACAGCCCCGGACCCCGACGGGCCCGGGGCTTTCTTTCTGTCGCGGGAGCCGCGAGCCTGGTGCGCAAAAGACGCTTGACATTGACGGGGCAATCTGGTTATGCTCCTGCGTTCCTGGTTTTTTCCGGACTGCACTGAAGTGAACTTCCAGCATATAATTCTCAGGCTCAGCGAGTACTGGTCGAGGTACGGATGCCTGCTGGTCCAGCCCTACGACATCGAGAAGGGTGCGGGCACTTTCAACCCCTCGACCTTCTTCCGGTGTCTCGGGCCCGAGCCGTGGCGCTGCGCCTACGTGGAACCGTCGCGGCGCCCGACCGACGGGCGCTACGGCGAAAACCCGTACCGGATGCAGCACTTCTACCAGTTCCAGACGATAATCAAGCCCGCCCCGGAGGACTCGCAGAAGCTTTACCTCGACAGCCTGCGGTTCCTCGGCATCGAGCTGGACAAGCACGACGTGCGCTTCGTGGAGGATGACTGGGAGTCGCCGACGCTGGGCGCGACCGGGCTGGGCTGGGAGGTGTGGCTCGACGGGTTGGAGGTGACGCAGTTTACCTACTTCCAGCAGATGGGCGGACGGGAGCTCGATCCGATTACGCTGGAGCTGACGTACGGGCTGGAACGCATCGGGATGTTCCTTCAGGAGAAGGATGACATTTACAAGCTCAAGTGGAACGAGTTCGTCACTTACGGCGAGATGCACAAGGAAGACGAGCGGCAGTTTTCCACTTACAACTTCGAGCTGGCGGACGTGGAGATGCTGCGCGTGCAGTTCGAGGAGAGCCGGAAGGAGTTCGGGCGCCTTATGGAGGCGGGACTGGTCCTGCCGGCTTACGATTTCGTGTTGCGATGTTCTCACGTCTTCAATATGCTGGATGCGAGACGGGCGATAAGCGTTGCCGAGCGCACGGGTTACATTCTGAAGATACGGAAAATGGCCAACGCGTGCGCGAAGCTTTATCTGGAGCAGCGGGAAGAGATGAACTTCCCGCTGGTGAAGGCATGAACCAGGCGGAACGGGACAGGATAGAGTTCACTGACAAGTATGCAGGCCTGCTGCACCTCTGGGAGGAGGACCCGGGTTACGAGAAGGCGGTCCGCTCCTTTCACAGGGCTGCGGGCATCACGCCCCGAATCGAGCGCGTCACAATGGCACTCGACCTGTTCCGGGCCGGGCTCGAGACCGAGGATGTCAGGGCTCATTTCATTCTGCTTATGCTCGTGGTTGACCGCCTGTTCAGCCCGGGCCTGCGCGGCAAGGTGCTCGTGCACGGACTGCGGGAAAAAATCGCCAGGATACTCGGCGAGCCCGCGCCAGCGTGGGTCACGGAGGATTACCGCGACCGCAACAGGATGCTCTACGGCACATCCCGCAACGAGCAGATTGACATTCCCAAGCTTCGCGACGAAGTCTGTCTGCGGTGGCGTAACCTCCTGCGCAGGCTGCTTCGCGAGATACTGGTCAAGGAAAAGATTCGATTTTTCCTGAACACGAACTCCCTGAAGAAGATTTGAGCGCTGCCTATGCCTGACCTGCTTCTCGAAATACAGTGCGAGGAGCTGCCCGCAAGCTATCTCGAACCGGCGCTGGCGCAGCTCAGGAAAAGCGTGCGAGCGCTGCTCAAATCGAACGAGCTTACTTCCGGAGGGGTCGTTGTCGAGGGCACGCCGCGCCGCATTGTGCTGGCTGTGCGAGGCATGCCCGAACAGCTTCCCGAGCGCGACCAGGAGTTCCAGGGGCCTTCCGAGAAAGTTGCCTTCAAGGATGGCAAAGCCACGAAGGCCGCCGAGGGCTTTGCGCGCAAGCACGGGATACCGGTCGATGAGATAGTCGTCAGGGAGACGCCGAAGGGGAAATACTGCTTCGCGCACGTGACCAGTCCGGGTCGCCGGGCCGCGGATGTGTTTTCGGAGGCTCTTCCTCGCCTTATAAGGGAGCTGTACTTCCCGAAGACGATGCGCTGGGCGTCCCGCGAGGAGACTTTCGCCCGCCCGATTCGCCGTCTGATGGCCATACTGGGAAGCGACGTGGTCGAGTTCGAGTACGCCGGCGTCGGGAGTGCGCGCGTCTCCTCGGGGCATCCGTTCCTTGCGCCGGAGCAGTTCGAAGTCTCTGAGGCGGATTACGCCGGTTTCGCCAGAACGCTCGAAGACAGGTTCGTCATTCTGCCGGTCGAGAAGCGCAAGCGACTGGTCCGGGAGCGCATCATCGAGCATCTCGAGGAGCGCGGCTGCACTTTTCCCGAGGACCACGAGGACCTTCTGAACGAGGTCGTCAACATGGCGGAGTGGCCCAACGTCATGGAGGGGAGCTTCTACGATTCGTTCCTCGACCTGCCGGCCGAGGTGCTCGAAGCCGCGATGATGGAACACCAGAGGTATTTCCCCGTCCGCAATCCCGGGGGCGAACTTCTGCCGAGATTCCTGACCGTTGTTGACCGGCCCGACGACCATATCCAGGTCATCCGGAAAGGACACGAGAACGTTCTGCGTGCGCGCCTCTCCGATGCGCGTTTCTTCTTCCAGGAAGACATGGAGATTCCCTTCGCCAAGAGGACGGCGGAACTCAAGGGCGTGACTTTTCAGGAAAAGCTGGGCTCATACTACGACAAGGCGCAGAGGCTGCGCAACCTGACGGGAAAACTCGGCCAGAAGCTGGGGCTGGCGCCGAAGGAGATAGTGCAGCTTCAGCAGGCGGCGGAACTCTGCAAGGCCGACCTCGTGACCCACATGGTGGGCGAGTTCCCGTCGCTCCAGGGGATAGTGGGCGCCGAGTATGCCCGGCGCGCGGGCATTCCGGAGGATGTGGCGACGGCAATCGCCGAGCACCACATGCCGAAGCGTTCAGGCGGCAAGCTGCCCGGGACACAATTCGGGCGCATACTGTCGCTTACGGACAAATTCGACAATATCGCCGCCTTCTTCTCCATCAACCTCGTGCCGACGGGCAGCGCCGACCCGTTCGCACTAAGACGCCAGGCGGCTGCAATCATAAGGATTGTCTTGGACGCGGGCATGAGTATCTCCCTGTCGGACAATCTCGGTGCCGCGATGGCCGAGATGCCCGTGGCGGTCTCCCAGAAAAAGCTCGCGCTTGAAGGGGCTATGAAGTTTCTGGGCGAGCGCTTCGAGAACATGCTTCTCGAAGAAGGATACCGCTACGACATTGTCGAGGCGGTGCTCGCCTCCGGCATCGACGACCTCGTTCTCGCGAAACGGCGGCTCGATGCGGCGGTCGAGATTTCCGGGAAGGACTACTGGGAGAAGCTCTGCGAGATTGTCGAGCGAACCTACAACATCTCGCGGGGCGCCCAGTTCGCAAGTAAGCTCGACGAGGAGCTGCTGGCGGAAAAGGAAGAAAAAGAACTCTTCTCGGTCTACAAAAAGACAAGACCGAAATTCAAGGAGCTTATCAAGAAGGGCGATTACACCGCCGCGTCGGAGCTGTACTACGGGTCTTTCTCTAAGCCTGTGCACACCTTTTTCGACAAGGTCTTTGTGAACGTCGAGGATGAGACCCTCAAGAACAACCGCATGCTGCTGAACTGGCAGATAAACAGGCTCTACGTCGAGCGCATCGCCGATCTGTCAAAGATAGTCTTCGAAGGCGAGGAAAAACCCGCCGCCAATGCTTAAACCAAGTGCTCTTGACTATTCGGAAACTTGGTAGCCAGCTGCCTCTACTGCAGCCTTTATCTTCTGGATAGCCTCCGTTGAGTCCACGGTCGCCTCAAGCGCACCAGAGGCGAGGTCAACCTTGACGTTCGAGACGCCTTCGATGCCCTCGGTGGCCTTCGTGACGCGCATGACGCAGTGCTGGCAGGTCATGCCCGTCACCTGGAGATGTATCTTCTCAGGCATCCGGCGCTCCTTAGAACGCGGCGTCAACGCGCACGACTTCCGGGATGCGCTCCTTGAGCTTGGCTTCGACGAGGCCTTTCAGCGTCATCTGGGCGCCCATGCAGCCCGCGCACGCGCCGCTGAGGCGCACCTTCACCACGCCGTCCTTGACTTCGATGACCTCCACGCCGCCTCCGTGCGAGGCGAGCAGCGGCTGAATCTCTTTCTCCACGACTTCCTTGACTTTCTCTTCCACTTTCATTCCTCCGTTCACTGTGTCGAGGCCAGCAATTCAAAGTCCTTTATCATCTGCAGGTCGAGCTTCGGGTCCCGGCCGCCGGTCGTCAGGTAGTCGCCGAGCATGAGGCCGTTGGCGCCGGCGGGGAAGACCATGCACTGCAGATCGCGCAGCACGACTTCCCTGCCGCCGCATATTACAATGTCACGCCCCGGCAGCACGAGCCTGAAAATAACGATTACCCTGAGTGCGTCGAGGGGGCCGAGCAGGGGCAGGTTCCCGAGCTTCGTGCCTTTTATCGGATTATGGAAGTTGAGCGGCACCGAATCGACATCAAGCTCGCGCAGCGTTGCGGCCAGCTCGACCCAGTCGCGTTTGTTTTCCCCAAGCCCGAAGATTCCGCCGCAGCACACTTTCAGCCCCGCATCCCTGGCTGCCGATATGGTCTGAATATCCTCTTCGTAGCTGTGGGTCGTGCAGATATTGGGGAAGAACGAGCGCGATGTCTCGAGGTTGTGGTGGTATTTGTCGAGTCCGGCTCCGGCGAGCATCTCCATGGCATCGGGCCCGAGTATGCCCAGTGAAGCGCACGTCGAGAGGCCGAGTTCCTTTATGGCCTTTACGGCCTGTGCAATCTTGGCCAGCTCGTTTTCGTTGACCATCCTGCCGGAAGTGACTATCGAGAATTCTCCGGCCCCATCCCTGGCGGCCTTCCGGGCGGCGGCGAGTATTTTGGCTTTGGTTAAAAGGGGGTATTTCCTGATGTCCGTTTTGTGTTTCGCCGACTGCGCGCAGAAGGCGCAGTCTTCGGCACAACGACCGCTCTTTGTGTTCAGAATGGCGCAAAGCTTGACGGTCGAGCCGCGGAACTCCTGCCTGGCCCTGTTTGCGATGTCAAGCAGGTGGACGAGTTCTTCCCTCGTGCACTCGGCGACCCTGAGCGCCTGGGGCTCGGTTATGCCTTCACCCGAGAGGGCGCGTTCGTTCATTTCGCTGACTGTATGACTGTCTATCAACTTGTTTTCCTCGCTGCGCTAACCGCCGCTCACCGGCGGAAAAACATGAATCGTGTCTCCGTCGGAGAGCAGGACCGTCTCGGGGTGTTCCCTCTCGATTACTTCGCCGTTATGAAGCACTATGTAGTAGTTCTTGATTTCTTCTCCGTCGTAAATCTCTTCGCGGAATTCGCTTCCGTATTTTCCCGCGAGCCGGTCCAGAACCTGCGCCACGTTCCGGGCTTCGACCTCGCCGTCGTGCTTGACCAGCTTCGAACCGAGGGTTGTCAACAGTTTGACTGTCGTCTTGGCCACCCGGAGACCTACTTTACCGTTTCCTGAGCAATCCAGTCCAGATATTTCTTCGCGCCTCCGGTCACTTCGACTGCCACGAGTTCCGGGACTTCGTAAGGATGCATAGACTCGATTCTTGACGTCAATTCATCAAGCCTGTCGCGGGAGGTCTTGATAATGAGGAGCTTTTCGCCGCTTTTTTCGAGCTTGCCTTCCCACCGGTAGTATGAAATCGCGCCAGGCAGCACCTGGACGCATGCGGCGAGATTTTCGTTAACAAGCGTTTCCGCAATGCTTGCTGCAGTCTCTTCATCCGGCGTCGTTGAGAGGGCGATTATTGCCTGCATGCCGCTTCCCCGGGTTCCCGAGAGATGTCTTCAGGCTGCTAAGAGCCGGCCGCATCCGCAAGAGTTGTGCCTGAAAGGAATTCATCCACTAGCTTGCCGAACTTGTCCCATATAACCCTGCTTGAACACTGGTCCCAGCGAGGGCAGGTTTCGGCCTCGTTCAGGCACCACACCGGTCGCATCTTCTCGCCGAGTGCGTCGAAAATATCTCTGAGTGCTATCTGGGCGGGAGGTTTGGCGAGCTTGAACCCGCCGGCAGCCCCTCTGAGGCTTTCGACGAGGCCGGCCTGCTTCATCGAATGAAGCAGGTGCTCCAGGTAATCGACGGAAACGTTCTCGTTCTCCCCTATCTCCCTGACTGATACAGTGTGTTCGGGTTTCTGCTGGGCGAGGAATATCAGAGCCCGCAGCCCGTATCTCGCTCTTGTCGAAAGCTTCATCCTGCACTCCTTCGGTTCGTCGTTTGTAGAAAATCCGTTACCAAGTATACAAATGCTTATGTATCCTGTCAAGATTAAGGCAATTTCGCGGTTTTTTGTATAGAGTGCCGCCCGCGCCAAGACCAGGTTGCTTTCGGCCCGGCGCTGTGATAAATTAGGGTTTCTGTTCGGGAGGCCGCCTCCGACGGCGGAAGGTTTGACCAAGTGTACAAGAACCGACTGGCGACGTTTCTGGTGCTTTTCCTCGTTTCCTTTATCGTGCTCGTAAGCCGCCTGGCGTGCATGCAGATTGCCCGCGGCCACTTCTACGAGGAAATCGTCGAGCGCAAGCGCAGCAGGGTCGAGATATACGCGGGACCGAGAGGGACCATATACGACAAACACTCGCGGGTGCTTGCAAGAGACATGCAGGTACTCGATGCCTCGTTCATTCTTCCCGTGCTGGACCCTCTTGTGGTAGTCAGGCCTCTCGTGTGCAGCGAGTGCGGTATCACGCCCGGGCAGTTCAACGTTCAGCTCGAAAGAGCGAAGAAGGCTGCACGGGAGGGAGGCGCGATTCGACTGCTGGTACGGCGGATATCGGCGCGGGCTGCGCGGAAACTCCGCTACCTGTCGGGCGAGTATCCGGAAAAGTACGGCGCGCTTCAGGTGCGCGAGGCGGAGTTCGACGGCGAGGTGCATTACTCGCTTGAAGCGGATATCGGGCAGCTGTGCCGCAAGCAGAGGACCCTGGAGAGCGCTGCGGGCCTGCTGGAGATTTCGCTGAAGGACGCGGTCGCGAGGGTGGATGCGGCGGAGAGGGAAATCAGCGGAATATCCAATGCCTACCAGAGGAGATACGAGCTTTACACGCCTTATACGCTGGCGAAAAACATCACCAGAGAGCAGGTGGAAGAGCTGGAGGTGCGTTACAACAGCTATCCGGGCATTGTCGTAACAAACCGCACCCAGAGGGTCAACCCGGAGGGCGAACTTGCCTGCCACGTGCTCGGTTACGTGCGCCAGCTCTCGGCCGACGAGTACAGTGAGTACCGGGAGCAGGGCAGGACCATCCGGCGCGGTTTCAACGAACTCGAGGATTTCGAGAGAATAGCGACGAATCCTTATTTCATCGATGACATGGTCGGCGCCACGGGAATAGAACGCACCTACGACATGCTGCTGCAGGGCCGCAAAGGCGCAAGGCTTCTGGTGCGCGATATTCGCACGCCCGAGTGCGAAGTGCTCAGCGAGGTTCCGCCTAATCCCGGAATAGACCTGCATCTTGCGCTCGATGCACAGGTCCAGCAGGCGGCTCAGGATGCCCTTGCGCAGGCGGGGCTGGTCGGGGCGGTCGTACTCATGGATGTCACAAACGGGGAATTGCTTGCCCTCGCGTCATCTCCGGGCTACGACCTCAATACATTCAGGAAGGACCGGGAAACCTTCAGAAAACACATGGAGAAGCCGTATCCGCTTGTCAACCGCGCCCTGAGCGCGCTTTCCCCGGGCTCCGGCTTCAAGTTGGTGACCGCGATTGCCGGTCTTGAAGAAGGCGTAATCACGCCGAACACTTTCATCTACTGCCGCGGCTATTTCAAGAAGCCGGGCGAGTTCAGGTGCTGGAAGAGAAGCGGGCACGGCTCGCTGAGCCTTGTGGATGCGCTGGAGGCTTCGTGCAACGTCTTCTTCTGCGGCGTGGGCCAGAAGCTCGGACACGAGAGGCTCAGAAAATGGGCCCGAATTCTGGGATTCGGCGAGGAAACGGGAGTAGACCTGCCGGGCGATTCGGCGGGGCTTATCCCCAGCCCCGAGTGGAAGAAAGGCAGGGTGTTTCCCACGAGACAGAGGGTTCACAGGCTCCAGGTCGAGTATGACAACCTGGTCGATGAAGTGAGCCATCGGGAGCAGATAGAGAAGGAGGACCCTTCTCAGGACGAGACGATGCTAAGGCAATTTGATGCCATGAAAGAGAGAGTGAAAGAACTCGAGAAGACACTCGTCCGGGAGAGGGAGAAGCTGAAGCTCTTCGAGAGCGAGCGCGCCTGGGTGCCCGGCGACACCTGGAACATGTCGATAGGGCAGGGATACGTGCTCGCGACGCCGCTCCAGATGGCGCGGCTGGCAGCCGCAATCGCCAACGGCGGCACGCTGTACCGCCCGCATCTCGTTACTGTGCCGGGCAGGGATTACATCGCGCGAAAAATCCCTGTTTCGAGGCGGACCCTTGATATAATGCGCGAAGGGATGAGACAGGTCGTATTCGGAGCGCAGGGCACGGCGAGAAGCAGGGAACTCCAGAAACACCGGGCGGCGGCCAAGACGGGAACCGCCGAACTCGGCGGGGAGTGGAACAACGGGTGGATTGTGGGCTTCGCGCCGTACGACAGGCCGCGGGTCGCCTTCGCGGTGGTTGCCGAGCGGGTCAGGGAACACGGCGGCGAGGTCGCAGGGCCGATTGCTGCGAAGGTTCTCGATGCATACTTCGGCGGGTCGGAGCGGAAATAACGGGGGATTTTTTGGCTGAGGTAACCGTAAAAATTTCGCGATTCAGGTGGGGGCTGTTCCTCCTCGCGCTTGCCCTTCTGGCAGTGGGGGTCGCATTTATTCACAGCGCTTCGTACAAGATTTCGACTGGCGCTTACGAGGGCTATGCATCGAAGCAGCTTCAGTGGGTCGGTCTGGGGCTTGTGCTGTTTGTCGGCCTGCTCGTCGTAAGCTACCGAACCATAGGCAAGCTCTCGCCTTTCATATACCTGGCAGGCCTGGGCGGCCTTGCCGCCGTACTCGTTTTGGGCGTAACCGTCAACGGGTCGAGGCGCTGGATTCCCATAGGGAGCGTCCGGGTGCAGCCTTCCGAGTTCATGAAGCTTGCGGTCATTGTCGCTCTTGCACGGTTATGCGCTCATCCGGACAGGCTAAGGAGGCTCAGGGGTCTTGTGGTTCCCGGCCTGCTCGTGCTGCTGCCGGTGGGGATGATAGCCATGCAGCCCGACATGGGCACGGCGCTCGTCATGGTGCCCATCTTTTTCGCAATAACGTACGCCGGCGGCGCCCGCGTCAGGTACCTGCTGCTCCTCCTCATGGTGGGTCTTGCACTCGCCCCGGTGATGTGGTTCTGCGTGCTCAGGGACTACCAGAAGGGCCGCATCCTGGCCTTTATCAATCCCGAGAGCAGCGAATACAGGTTGAGCGAGGGCTACCACCTCATCCAGTCCAAGGTTGCGATAGGCTCGGGCGGGCTGACAGGCAAAGGCTGGGGCATGGGCACGCAGAACACCCACGGCGCCCTTCCGGAGAGGCATACCGACTTCGTCTTCTCCGTCGTGGGCGAGGAATGGGGATTCGCCGGGTGCGTCTTCGTACTCGGACTTCTCTTCGGTATAATGCTTTTGTGTCTCGACGTTGCCTATTCCACGAACGACCCGTTCGGCCGATTGCTCGTGGCGGGTGTGTGCATGATGATTTTCATTCAGACGGTGGTCAACGTGGGCATGACGATAGGCCTGATGCCGATAACGGGGCTGACGCTGCCGCTTGTCAGCTTCGGCGGGTCGTCCCTCATGACTTCCATGGCGGGGCTTTCGCTCGTCGTGAACGTCGGCATGCGCAGGGTCGAGGGCCTGCCGCATCAACTAACGGCTGCGTAGGAAGGAGCCGGAATGGACAATATAGGATACGACTACACGAACGCAACTGCCGACGTAGTCGGCGGGGAACACGGGCTGACCGAGAAGGAGTTCTCGGAGGCGCTCGGCAAGTACGCGGACCTTCCGGGGAAGCTGGAGAAGCTGCGCACGGAGGGCGGCGCCGATTACATGAATCTGCCCGGGGACAGGAAGCTTGCCGACGAGATAGCCGCGTATGCAGACGAGACGCGCGGGCATTTCGAGAATTTCGTCGTCGCGGGTATCGGGGGCTCCAGCCTCGGCTGCCGGGCGCTTTTCGAGGCGCTGTGCCACCCCTTCCACAACCTTCTGCCGGCAGGGAAGCGGGGCGGGCCGAGGATGTTCTTTCCCGACAACGTGGACCCCGAGCTTTTGGCAGGTCTCATGGATGCCATGGCTCCGGGGGAAACGCTGGTAAACGTCATTACCAAGTCAGGCGGCACCGCCGAGACCATGGCGAACTTCATGATTCTGGCGGACTGGCTGAAGCGGGGATGCAGCGGGGACTATCCCTCTCACGTCGCGGCGATTACCGACCCAAAAAAAGGTGTGCTGCGCAAGATATCCGGTAAAGAAGGTTTCGCGGCGTTTTCCGTGCCGCCGGGCGTGGGAGGAAGGTTCTCGGTGCTCAGCGCCGTGGGTCTCGTGTCGAGCGCGTTCGCGGGAATCGACGTTCACAGGCTGCTCGCCGGCGCGGCCGAGATGGACGGGAGGATAAGAGAATCCGCGCCGGAAGCGAATCCCGCCCTGGTTGCCGCGATAGTGCACACGGAGCTTGACCGCGCCAAGGGCAAGCACAATGCGGTGTTCATGCCCTATGCACAGTGCCTGCGGGCGACTGCGGACTGGTTCCGCCAGCTCTGGGCCGAAAGCCTTGGCAAGAAGCTCTCGACGACCGGGGAAGTGCTTAACGCAGGGCAGACTCCCGTTGCCGCTCTGGGCACGACGGACCAGCATTCACAGATACAGCTCTATGTCGAAGGCCCGAATGACAAATTCCTGACACTCGTGGAAGTCGGGAAATTCCGCGAAGAAGCGCGCGTTCCCGACGTGTACCCGGACGAAGAAGCCGTCGGATATCTCGGAAACCGGACTCTCAACGAATTGATGGCAGCGGAGCTCGAAGGAACGAGAATAGCGCTCTCGCAAGCACGAAGGCCCAACGCCACAGTCATCATGCCTGTCGTAAGCGAAGAGACGATGGGCCAGCTCCTCTTCATGCTGGAAGTGCAGACGTCCTACGCCGGGATGATTCTGGGAGTCAATCCTTACGACCAGCCGGGAGTTGAAGCAGGAAAAGTTGCAGCTTTTGCGCTGATGGGCCGCGAGGGGTACGAGGACATGCTGGCCCAAATCAAGGCGGGGACGGCGGTTCAGCGCCATATAGTCTGACCGGGGGGATGTGCCGGAACATCTGCCATTGTATCCAGTTTCGCCTTGACGCAGACTGCCGGCGGTTTATAATTCAGATTCTGTCTGGGAGAGAGCGATTGAGCCAGGTCGAGGAGAAACCCGCCTATGTTAGTTGAAGATGTTGCGTGGGGAGTGGATATCGGCAGGTCCTCGCTGAAAGCCGTCAGGATGCGGCGGATGCGGGATACGGTCCAAATTGACGGCGTCGATATCGTGGACTACTACGGCAGTCCCGACGAGCAGCCGAGTTCGGCCGAGATAAGACAGGCGCTGGCGCAGTTCAAGCAGCGCAATAAAATCAAGGCCACGGACATGGTCGCCGTTGCCGTGCCGGGTTACGCGGCGTTCACGCGATTTATCAAGCTGCCGCCGGTCGATGACAAGAAAATCGCGGACGTCGTCAAGTACGAGGCGGCCCAGCAGATACCTTTTCCCCTCAACGATGTCGTCTGGGGGTTCCAGAAAGTCGAGAGGCAGTACGAGCCGGGCGAGGAAATAGACGTAGGCATATACGCCATCAGGGAAGAGATTGTAAGAAACTACCTCGCCGACTTCGACGCCGCGAAGCTGCACGTTGACGTTATTACAATCGCACCGCTTGCCCTGTACAATTTCGCGCGATACGAGATGGATATCCCGGACGAAGCCGTTGTCGTGGACATCGGCGCGGACCACACCGACCTTATCGTCATCGAGGGGGGCAAGTTCCACGTCAGGAACCTCGCGCTGGCCGGCAACGACATCACGAAGCGCCTCAGCGAGGAGTTCGATATAACCTTCCTCGAAGCCGAAAAGCTCAAGATAAAGGCTGCGCAGAGCAAGCAGGCCGACAAGCTGTTCGCCGTAATGCAGCCAGTGCTGCGGGATTTCGCGGCGGAGATAATGCGCTCGCTCTCGTTCTACAAGTCGCGGGCGAAGCAGATGGTGCTGCTGGGCAACGCCACCAAGCTGGAGGGCCTCGCAAAGTTCTTCGCGTCCAACCTCGATGTGAAGATAAACAGGTTCTTCGACATCGTGCACATGGAACTCGACCACGATGTGGAACTCTCGCTCCTGCAGGAGCACCTGCCTTCGCTCGGCGTAACCATGGGCCTCGCACTGCAGGCGCTGGGCAGGGGGCCGAGCAAGACGAACCTCATTCCGCAGAAGCTCTACAAGCAGCGACAGATTGAGCGCAAGCAGCCCATGTTCATTCTCGCGGCGTCGCTTCTGTTCCTGCTGGTGCTGTTCATGTATTTCTCCGCTTCCAGCCAGTACGGGGTGCTTGACGATACGCTCAAGGAGACGGGCCAGGTCCTCGACAACAGCAAGAAGATGCAGAAGAGTTTCAAGAAGCTCAAGGGTCACTCGGATATCCAGAAGAAGGCGCTGGAACTTGTGGAATTCGCCCGGCACCGGAACGTACCGATAGAGGTTATCAACAAGCTGAATCAGGCCGTTCCGCCCAACCTGGACGCAATCCCCGATTCGCTCAGGAACGTGTTCCGCGATGAAGGCCTGTTCCCGCCGTATCCAGACAGCGAGATGGACAGGGCCAACAGGGACAAGGTGTGGCTCCTCGAGCTCGATGTGAATACCGTCAGTGAGCCCAGGGACAAGGCGGGTCTCGAGGTTGTCCTGACGGCCGCAGTGATCGCCGAAGGCGGAGAAATGGCCACCGTCGAGCGTCTCAACAGGATTTTCGCGCAGAACCTCGCGAAGGAATTCGAGGTCAGTCCCGAAACGATACGCGTTCCCGTCGAAGAGCCGAGCATAAGGTCTCTGACTCTCGACAAGAAGTACGACCAGACCCCCGACGGGTCGAATCAGAGCTATTACAAGTTTCAGTTGAAGTGGACGGTTCCATTCAAGAAAGCGGCGGAAAAGAAGCCGAAGGAAGCTCCGGAGGACAAAGGCAAATAGCGTGTGATTCAGGACCGCGCATGTCCGGCGCGGTCGGCATACGGAGTGGTGCTTTATGAAAAAATATTCGATGTGGCTCATCCTTGGGGCGATACTTGTCGTCGAGCTTGTGGTGTATATGATGATTGTCTCGCCCACGAAGGGAGAGGTCGCGTCCAAGACTGCCGACCTCGAAAATGACATCAGCGACCTGCAAAAGCTCGAAAGGAAAGGCCGCAAAGTTATCACGAAGAACGTGATAGACCGGCATAAAGCCAATACCGCCGAGCTTGAAAAGGCTCTCGAAGACACCCTGAATTTTTTCAAGTTCGCCGACGAGAGCATCAAGAAGTGGTTCGTGGACCTCAAGATAGCCGATTGGGAACGCCAGCCCAACCCGGCGCAGTTCCAGACTTTCTACAACGACAAGTTCGATGCGCTGCGGGCGCAGTGCAAGAGCAAGGGCATAACCATCAGCGGCAAGGATGACATCCGCCTGATGGAACTCACGACGGGAGAGAAAATCGAGGGCAAGTACGTAAGCGAGGTTGAAACCGCCTTCAACCTCGAGATTGACGGAGCATTTCGCGCCATTCCCAAGGATACGATTAAGAACTGGTGGCGAGTGACGAAGAAGCTGACTTCGCAGGAGCAAATGATTGTATCTGCGTACAGCAGGCTCAGGGGTGCCGTTGACGAGGACGAAACGGAACCTGACAGCACGGTCGGCGGCTTCTGGCAGACCAACAAACTCAGCGCGAAAAACATCCGCACGGCCCAGATGCAGTACTGGATACAGAGGATGTTCGTGGATGCGCTCGCGGCTGCGGATGGAAGGCAGCTCATTTTCATGTCCTTCTACAAGGAACGCACGGCTGCCGCCGGGGGGAGCAGGAAGGGGAAAGAAAAAGAGAAGAAAGCCGAAAACGCCATCGAGGAGCACTTCGACCGGATGCCCGTCACCGTTCTCGTCAAGCTGCCTTACGGCGCGATTTCGAGGCTGCTCAGTTCCCTTAACAACGCGGGCATCAACATGGAATTCAAGAGCATGAAAATCGCCAAGCCCCTGCTCGATGAAATCAGGACCGAGCTGCACAAAGATATCAAGAGAGGCATGGTATACACCGGCCAAATGACGAACAGGGTAATGCCGAAGGTCATGGATATGCTGGATGGAGTGGACTTCGGCAAAGTGCCGGACGTGAAGAAACGGGCTCTGCCCGACCAGGACGTGCTGATAAAAGAGCCGCCAGTGCTGGTCGAGCTTTCGTACGATATCATGGTGATGAAAAAGGTGGAAGCGGCTAAGTAGCAGGATATAAACGGGCTGCGCGGTACGTGCCCGGGCCGAGAATGCCGCCGCGGCGGACGGGAAGGAGCGCTTTGCATGGGCGAACAGACTCCGAAAGACCTCATTATTCGCCATATCGAGAAGGTCGCCGTAGGTCTCGTGGCGCTGATTGTCCTCGTGTACCTCATATCGCTTGCCGTCGGAGCGAGCACTGCCCACAAGCTTGCGGGCGAGTCCGAGGACCTTATTAACAAGGTGCGCGACGCGGAGAAAAACCCGGAGCTGCCGGACAAGGTGGAAGTTGACTATCCCGAGCAGGTGAAATCGGCTTTTATCGATGTTCCCGCCACGGGCAGGGAGCCGAGGTGGTTCGCGTTCAAGAGGCCGTACGTGCTGCGCAGGGCCGAATTCACCTTCCCGCAGCAGCCCGTCCATGACAGCCCCATGCTCAAAATCGAGGAGTTCGCCGTCGGCAAGGTCGTATTATCGTGGACCCCGTCGGAGAACAACCAGAACGTAAAGATAACCGGCTACACGCTCTCGCGAAAGGAAAGCGAAGAGGGCAGGTGGCTCGAACTGAAGAAATTCGACACCGAGACGACCAAATTTGAGGATAAAACCGTACGCCCCAGAATGGCTTATTTCTACAGGATTACGTCGCACGCGAGGGCTACGGAGCCGGGCGTGAGATTCTCCGACACGGAACTCATGAGCGGCGTGCAGAGGGCCGACATCCCGTTCAACCTGGAGTTCGACATAGAAGGCATGATGGCCGGAATCGATGCCGCGGGGAAGCGGTTCATAAGGACCAAGGTCACAATCACGAGGCCGGACGGCACGCCGGAGTCGGAATCGAAGAAAATGGTAGTAGGTGACAAGATAACGGTCAACAAGATTGAGACCGACTGGCGGTTGAAGGACTTCGAGGACAGGAAATCCATCCTGCTTGTCAACTCCAGCAACGAGGAAATCCGCCTGCCGGAGAAGAAAGAGGAGCCTGCGCCACCGGAGCCACCCGGTGAGCCGGAAAAATCTGATGATGAAGAGGAGAAGAAAGAAACCGAGGCCCCGAAAGAGCCTCCGACACCGCCCAGGGACCCGGGCGGCGGAGGATGGCTTCCCGGAGGAGGCAAATAGCGGGCGGGAGCCGCAGCGAGAGTTTATCCGGCAGAGCTTCTACAGACCTGAAAAAATTCACTGACTGTGACAATTCCGTGACAAGTAGCTCTTAAGCTATACCATGACGTATCACGTGAACAAAACTATTGACACGTTGGGAGGAGCATAGATGCGAAGCGCTGCGCAGTGCTTGACACTCACTCTCCTGTTTCTCACCCTGGCCGGTATCGGCATGGGCTGCGGTTCGGCGCCTGTTCGTCAGCCCGAAGCGGTTGCCGGCATGCCGGAAGAGCCCGCGCCTATCAGCGGGCCTCTCGAAGAGAGAACTCTCGCCGAGAATGAGCCGGAGGCACCGGCACCGGAAGGCGGAGCGACGAGAGAGCTTTCCGTGGACGAGGAAACCGGCAAGCTCATGCACATGATGGGAGTCGAGGAGGGCGCCAAGAAGGAGGTCGCCGAGCGCTATTACAGGGCCGGGCTGGAGCTGTACAAACAGCTCCGGTATGCCGAGGCGGCGAGGGACCTGCGCATCGCCACCCACCTCAACCGGGAGCATGACAAGGCCAAGAAGCTGCTTTACGAAGTGCTCTACCTGATTGGCGAGCGCAAGGGCGAGATACACGACGTCGCAAGGCAGCTTGTCCAGCAGCGCACCGTCAAGATAAGGCAGACCCAGGCCGAGATGGAAAGAGTCTACGTCGAGGGCCGCAGGCTCTTCGAGGACAAGCAGTTCGAGGAGGCTATCGAGAGGTTCGAACGCGTGCTGGAGATAATCCGGTGGTGTCCGTACTTCGTGGACACGAAGGGTTATGAAGATGCGGCGAAGTTCTGGATTGGGCTCGGGCGCATCGAGGCCGAGGCCAAGGAAGCATTCACACGCTACAGGCGCGAGAAGATTTCGCAGGAACAGAAAGAGTTCGAAATTGCCAGCGACGTCCGATACGTCAAGGCCAAGATAACCACGATGCTGGAGAAGGCCAAGGAAGCTATCAGGCTCGAGAAGTACAAGCGCGCCGAGGACATTCTCGCCAAGATACTTAATATAGACCCGTATCACGACGAGGCGATTAAGCTTAGCGCGTATGCGACGAAGTACCGCCACCTCAAGACCTCTCTGCGTAGCGTGCAGGACAAGGTGGAAGAGCTCAAGAAAGCCCTGGAGAACGTGGATATCGCCGGCATTCCCTACATGGACCTGCTGCGCTACCCCACGGCGGATGAATGGGAAGTAATCTCCCAGCGCGAGATACCCATTCTGAAGATGATAAAGAGAGAAGAAAGCCCCGCGGTCATCCATATCAACAGCAAGCTGGACAACCAGAAGGTAACGATAAACTTCCAGGACACGCCGTTCGAGGAGGCCATCAACTTCCTGCGCGACATCACGGGCCTGAACTTCGTGATATCCAACGATGCGAGGGATGCCGTGAGCGACAGGTCGGTCAACCTGAGGCTGCGCGACATTCGCCTCAAGAACGCCCTGGCACTTATCCTGGCCGTCGAGGAGTCGCTCAGGTGGAGCATCAAGCACGATGTCATCTACATTTCCACCGAGGAAGCGGAACCTCCGGAACTTTACCTCGAATTCTACAACGTCTCCGAGATTATCCAGAAGGTGCCGGACTTCAAGGCTCCCGAGATAGCGCTGAGCGAGGGCGATAAGCCGTGGCGCCAGGGCGGTGCCGGCGGCGGCGGCGGTGGCATGGGTGGAATCATCGACCTCGGTGACGATGACGATGAAGCTACGGTTGGCGCCGGTATTGACTGGGAAAAGCTCGAGGAGCTTATCAACCGCATCATCGGCGAGGGAGACGACGGCGAAATCAAGTACACGGGCGGGCTTATGATTGTCCGCAAGCCGCTCGAGGCGCACAAGAAAATCCAGAAGCTCCTTGCGACGCTGCGAAAGACCGTCGGCATCATGGTCACCATCGAGGCGCGTTTCGTCGAGGTGCAGGACAACTTCCTCGAATCCATAGGCATTGCCTGGCGCGACTTGACGCCCGTTATTAACGACCTTGAAGGCCCGGGCGGCAGTTCCGTGAACATAGGCTATCACTATATAAACGCGCAGGGGCAGAACGAGCTTCGCGGTGCTATAAGAAACGAGTTCAGCGTACCGCTGGCGGCGGGCTTCCCGTTCAACATCACGGCGACCGGCGGAATGGCCGTTCAGTTCAACCTCACCCAGGAGTACCAGGTACAGGCCATTCTCGACGCCGTTACCAAGAATTACAAGACCAACCAGTTGTCGGCTCCCAGAATCACGGTGTTCAATACACAGCGGTCGCATATCATGGCGATATACCAGGAAGCCTACCTGGCGGATATCGACATCAACACCGTCGGTATTCCCACGCTGCAGCCGGTAATCGGGATTCTGAACCACGGGTCCATTCTCGAGGCGAAGCCGGTCGTCAGCTACGACAAGAAGTACGTCCTCGTCGAGGTCAAGCCGACGATGGCCGTTGACCTGACCGGACTGACCCAGGACAGGGCCGGGCGGGTAGTCCAGCTCCAGGGCGGACTGACATCAGTAAACATCGAGCTGCCCACCCTCACGCTGACGAAGATACGCTCGACAATCGTCGTGCCGGATGGCGGAACCGTCGTACTCGGCGGACTTAAGAACCTCGTCCATTACGAACTCGAAACGACCGTGCCGCTTCTCGGCCGCATTCCCATAATCAAGAACTTGTTCCGACGAAAAGGCAACATGTACCTGCGCAGGAATCTCATCGTCCTTGTCCGGGCGGACATCACAATCCTGCGCGAGAAGGAGCAGCAGCTGTTCGGAGAATCCTCCTGGTAGCGGTTGCAGATTTGGATATTGAGATTCTTCCGGGTCCGGCCTATAATTGGCCGGACCTTTTTCTTATTGTAAGGAGTGCGCCATGAGGAAACTGGCTCTCGCCGTCCTGGCTTTGGCTCTGCTTCTGCCTCTCGGCCTGCTGGCTCAGGATGAGACGGAAAAGGACAGCAAGGAAGAATCGCACAAGAAGCTCCTCGAGCAGATCGAGGAATACAAGAAATGGGTGAGCAAGACTCGCGGCAAGGAATTCATCAGCAAGTTCAAGGTAACCGTCAGGGACAAGGATGAGCTTCTCAAGAGCCTGGTCAAGAAAGCGGAAGAGCCCGAATCTCTCAAGCAGCTCGAAGATGCTCGCAAGGTCTGCGTCAAACTGGGGCTTATCAAAAAAAGCCTCGACGTGAAGAAGCTGATGCTCGATATGCTGACGGAGCAGATAGCGGGCTTCTACGACCCGGAGAACGACGAACTCTGCGTCATGGAAAAGACCATGACCGGGCCCATGGCCGAGGTCGCAACCTCCCACGAGATTTTTCACGCGCTGCAGGACCAGTACTACAACCTCGACGTCATGATGAAGGCTGTCCGCAACAACGACGACATGGGGCTCGTCGTGGGCGCAATCGTCGAGGGCGAGGCTACTCTCGGCGGATACGAGTACCTGGCGGCCAAGACGGGACAGTCCATTGTGAATAACCCCATGGATATAGGGGCGATGCTCAAGAAGCTCTCCGACATGACCATGAAGACGCAGCCCGATTCAGCCATGGCCAAGACGCCCGCCATCCTGCGAGAGACTCTTCTCTTCCGCTACGTAGAAGGCACCTCCTTCGTGCAGCGCTTCCTGAAACTGCACAAATCATGGAAAAAGCTCGACCTGCTGTTCGACAATCCGCCTCGTTCCAGCGAGCAGGTAATGCACCCGGAAAAGTACTTCGACAAGGAAAAAGTGGATTATCCGGTGCAGGTAATAATGCCGCAGCTCCATGAGACACTCGAGGGCAAGTGGAAAGAAGTCGCGACCAATACAATGGGTGAATTCCAGACCAGGCTGCTGCTGGCGGAGTACATAGAAAAGGATAAGGCAGCGGCTGCAGCCGCCGGATGGGATGGCGATCGTTACACGATGTTCGAATCGACGGAAAAAGGCGGTCCCCAGGTAATTGCATGGCTGTCCGTCTGGGATTCCGCGGAGGATGCAAAGGAATTCTCCAAAGGATACGCGGAGCTTCTCGGCAAGAGGTTCAAGAAAGAGCTGACGCTCGTCGAGAACGGGTATTTCCTCGAGACCGGCGAAGGTGACGAAACCGTGCTTGTCGAGTTCTCCGGTACACAGGTGCTCGTGATTCAGGGTGCTCCTGCGTCTCTCGTGCCCAAGATCAGGGAGCAGGCGCTCAAGGCCCGGCAGGTCGTGTCGGAGGAGAAAAGCTTCGCCGACCTCATCAAGAACAAGCTGGAGCTGCCGGCGGCGTCCGTGAAAGAGGGAACGGGAACTCAAGAGAAGCCCGAGAAGAAAACCGACGAAGAGCCTGCGGAAAAACCGAAGGAAAAGGAGCCTTCTTCGAAGGACTTCTAATGCATTCATGGTCGAAGCGCGCCCTCGCACATTGGCCTTGACAGCATAACAACGGGCAACTAAAATTGCCGGCCGCTTGACACAACCCGCAACTGAGCGTCCGAAACGCTCTGGGAGCAGCATGCAAAATGCCTGAATTGCGCAAAGACCCCATCATAAGACGATGGGTTATTATCGCGAAAGAACGCGCCAAGCGGCCTTCGGACTTCAAGCACAAGGCCCCGCCAGTCGAAGACGCTTTCTGCCCTTTCTGCGAGGGGAACGAGGACAAGACTCCTCCCGAGATTCTCGCCTACAGGAAAGCAGGCACGGAGCCGAACAAGCCGGGCTGGTGGGTTAGGGTCATACCCAACAAGTTCCCCGCCCTGAACAGCGAGGGAGTAATCGGAAAGCGCGGCGTCGGGATGTACGACCTGATGAATGGCATAGGCGTGCACGAAGTGTTCGTGGAGACGCCGCGCCACATGCGCTCTTCCACGGGACTCGATGTAAAGGAGCAGAAAGAGGTCATCTGGGCTTACAGGGACAGGCTGCTGAATCTCAAGAAGG
This sequence comes from uncultured Planctomycetota bacterium, assembly GCA_964641955.1. Taxonomy (GTDB): domain Bacteria; phylum Planctomycetota; class SKW154; order SKW154; family DAOVDS01; genus CAZXNM01. The sequence goes on along the minus strand of CAZXNM010000017.1, from coordinate 36,782 downwards.
ACAGGCGGTTCGTATACGGGCTGATATTCAAGAATGTCGGACGCGAGGCGGGCGCTTCCCTGGAGCACACCCACTCGCAGCTCATAGCCACTCCCTTCGTGCCTATCAGGATTTCGGAGGAGATTCGCGGTTCCGCCGAGTATTATTCCTACCGCGGAAGATGCATCTTCTGCGACATGATAAGGGAAGAGCTGGGACTCGGGGAGAGAATCGTCGCGGAGACCGAAGAATTCTTGGCTTTCGGGCCGTGGGCTGCGAGGTTCCCGTTCGAGACATGGATTGTGCCCAAGCAGCACCTTTCGCATTTCGAGAATTCGCCAAAGCAGGTCGTTGAGGACTTCGCCGTGATACTAAAGAACGTCCTCACGAAACTGGAAATCGCGCTCGAACAAGCCCCGTACAATTACCTTATCCACTCGGCTCCGTTCGACCGCGATTTTCTCCACGAATACCACTGGCATCTCGAGGTTATCCCCCGTCTCACAAAGGTCGCGGGCTTCGAATGGGGGTCCGGATGCTATATCAACCCGATTTCCCCCGAGGATGCCTCCGCATTTCTTCGCGAAGTGGAATGTTAGACTCGTTTGTTCTGGAAGGGGAACTGCATTGAAGGTAGTACTGGTTTCTTCCGAAGTCGTGCCGTTTGCGAAAACCGGAGGCCTGGCCGACGTCGCCGGCGCGCTGCCGCTTGCCGTCTCCAGGCTCGGTCACGAAGTATCGGTCTTCATACCACTCTACAGGCACGTGCTCGACCGCAAGGTGGAAATGGAGCCGACCGGTGTCGAGCTGTCTTTCCCCATCTTTCGCCGCCGGCAGAAGGGAGTCATCTGGAAGGGAAGCTTCCCTGATTCCAACGTGCCCGTCTATTTCATTGAGCACGACCAGTATTTCTACCGGAGGGAGTTATACTCGACTTCGGAGGGAGGCTATCCGGACAACTCCGAGAGGTTCGCCTTCTTCTCGCGTGCCGTGCTCGAAGCTGTCAGCGCCCTCGGCCTCGAACCGGATGTGTTTCACCTCAACGACTGGCAGTCGGCCCTTATCGCCGTGTACCTGAAGACCACCTGTGCCGATGACCCCGTCCTCGGCAGGGCGGCGAGCCTGCTCACAATCCACAACCTCGCCTACCAGGGCCTTTTCCCCCAGTGGGAAATGAACATGACCGGCCTGGACTGGGAGTTGTACAACTGGCAGCACCTCGAATTCTACGGGAAAGTCAACTACCTCAAGGGAGGAATCGTCTTCGCCGACCTGCTTAACACGGTCTCCAGGAAGTATGCACAGGAGATTCAGACCGAGGAGTTCGGCTGCGGCCTCCAGAAGGTGCTCAAGGAGAGGTCTGCGGAGCTGTTCGGCGTGCTCAACGGCGTTGATTACGAGAACTGGAATCCGAAGATGGACAAGCTGATACCGGCGAAATATTCGCCCGGTAAAATGGCCGGCAAGGCGAAGTGCAAGGCGGCGCTACAGAAGCTCAGCAATCTGCCCGAAAAGCCCAATGTTCCGCTTATCGGCATCGTGTCGCGCTTGGCGGACCAGAAGGGTTTCGACATACTCGGCAAGGCGATTCAGGATATCATGGAGCTTGACCTGCAACTCGTCGTGCTCGGCACCGGCCAGCAGGAGTACCACGACCTGTTTACGGAGATAGGCGAAGAGTTCCCCGATAAGGCCGGTGTAAACATAAAATACGACAACAAGCTGGCTCACATGATAGAAGCCGGCTCGGACATGTTCCTGATGCCTTCGCGTTACGAGCCGTGCGGCCTGAACCAGATGTACAGCCTGAAGTACGGCACCGTGCCGGTCGTACGCACCACGGGCGGGCTCGCGGATACGATTACCGACTGCACCGAGGAGACTCTCAAGGCCGGCACCGCCAACGGCTTCTCTTTCACGGGATACGATACGGGCGAACTCCTGGATACAATCGCAAGGGCAGTCGATACTTACAAGAACAAGCCCGAAGTCTGGAAACAACTCGTGAAAACGGGCATGGCGCAGGATTTCTCGTGGGATGTCAGCGCACGCGAGTACGTGAGTCTCTACGAGAAAGCAGTGCAGAAGAGGCGCAGGTAACGCTGCTCTGCAGGGGCGTCGGAAATAGAGGCTGCAGTTGGCCGATTCCAATGACAAAGTCCTTCTTGCGCTCGGCGGCGTGGAGGAGCCGGAGCTTATTGCGGACAGGCTCCGCGAGGCGGGGTGCGAAGTCCGGGTTGCGCGCGATGCTGATGCCGTCCTCGATGCGACCGCCGGTGAGCAGATTAACCTCGCAGTCATCGATAACGATTTACCCGGTATCTCAGGCCTGGAGTTGTGCCGCAGACTCCGTTCCGATATCTCCAGGGGCTACATCCGGCTGCTGCTTCTTCGCAGCAGGGACGAATCCGAGGATGGAGGAGTTATCGAGTGCTTCGAGGTGGGTGCCGACGACTGCCTGGTAAAGCCGTACTCGGTTCCGGAACTGCTGGCGAGAATATCGAGGTTCCTGCGTTCTTCCGAGCACGAAGCGTTGTTGCGCGAGCAGCAGACCCTTCTTGAAAAGCGCGTGGAGACGCAGTATTACGAGATTCGAAGGCTGCGGGACCTCAACCGCGAAATCGTCACAGCCATCCCCTCGCTCCTTGTGGTGCTCGATGAGGACCAGAAAGTGCTTTATGCCAACCCCAGCTTCTGCGAGAAGCTGAGCGTGGAGGAGTCCGAGATACACGAGAAGCACATTGCAGATGTCCTCGGGGAAGGTCTCACGCGAAAGGATGAAGTGCTCGCTAAAATCCGCCGAGTGATAGAAAATGGCGGAGATGATTCTCTCCAGAACGTGCTCTTTGATCCAGGACCGGGCAGGCGGGGCATGTTCTTCAACGTATCAATAAATACAATCCCGGGTGAAGTGAGCAGCGAAATCCTCCTTGTTCTCAACGATGTGACGGAGACCGCCCGCAGGCGCGATGTGCTGGCAATGCTTCGCAACATAGCCCAGTCAATCCACGGCACGCTCGACCTCGACCGCGTGCTTTTCACAATCCTGACGTGCGCGACTGCGGGCGTCGCAATCGGCTTCTCCAGGTCGTTCCTGTTCCTAATCAACGAGGAGCGCCAGACGCTCGACGGCGAAATGGCCGTCGGTCCGACCAGCCTCCAGGACGCCATCAAGGTGTGGAGCGAACTCTCCAAGGAGCAGCGCACGCTCGACGACCTGCTGGCCGCGTACGACAGGATTCCGGACAGGGAGTCTATGCCGCTTCGCGACTTCATCCGAAGCGTGCGTTTCCCCCTGCGCGAGTCTCGCGAGGTGCCCGTGCTGGCAGTGCGCGAGCGCAGGACTTATCTCATCACCAACGCCCCAACGAGCGAAAACGTCAGCGATGCTTTTCTCGAGAAGTTCAAGTTCGACTCTTTCGTTATCGTGCCAATGGTCGCCCGCAACCGCGTTGTCGGCGCCATACTTGCGGACAACGCCTATTCCGGCCGGCCCATAACCCGCGACCAGGTCGAGCTGCTCGAAGCGTTCGTCGGCCAGGCCGCGCTGGCCGTTGACAGCGCCGAGTCCTACCGCAGCCTTCAGGACAAGGTGCAGAAGCTCGCCAAGGCCTACGAGGACCTGCGTACCGCCAAGGAGCGTGTAATCCGCGCCGAGCAGCTCGCCACCATAGGCGACATGGCTGCCCGAGTCGCGCACGAGATACGCAACCCGCTCGTGACTATCGGCGGCTTCGCCCGCGCGATAAACCGCACGCCCGAGAAGACCTCGCGCATAAAGAGCAACTCCTGGATAATCGTCCAGGAGGTCGAGCGCCTCGAACGCATCCTGTCTAACATAATGAACTTCGCCCGCCCACCGAACCCCATGTTCGAGCAGCACAACATCAACAGGCTCATTGACGACACGATAGAAATGCTGCGCGAGGAACTCGAACGCCAGGGAATCACCGAGAACCGCCGGCTCGACGAGTCGATTCCGCTCGTAATGATTGACGGCCAGCAGATAAAGCAGGTCCTCCTGAACCTGATGCACAACTCGATTTCGGCGCTGGAGGGCGGCGGCGAGCTTACCGTATCCACCCGAAACGAGGGCCACTACTTCGAGATTCACATAAGCGACACGGGCCGCGGCATTCCCGAAGACCTCCGGGACAAGATATTCACGCCCTTCTTCACCACGAAGGCCGCCGGCACGGGCCTCGGCCTGCCAATCGTCAAGAAAATCGTCGATGACCACGACGGGACAATCACGTTTCATTCGAATATCGGCGAGGGAACGACTTTCGTGCTGCGGTTCCCCGTCTCGCCCATGCGCCGCGACGCAGAGCCCGAATTCCCCGACCTGCCGCCCGAAAGCCAGTCGGACAGATAACCCTTCCCGGGGACATGATACTCAACTCGGCTGTTTCCGGTAGCTGCTTCTGTGGCACGCTTGCCTTGCAGAGGCGCTGGCGTATTTGGCCACCGTGGCCGAGAGTTGAGTTTCGTGTCCCAAGGGGAATGGTTGTTTCTTCGATGAGCTACTTGCGGTCTTTCGCATACGCGGCGATGGTCTGCTTTATCTTCTCGATGAGCTTCTTGTCTGTCTTCTCGCCGAAGTCGAGGTTCACGTCAATGAAGATGCTCTCCTGCCACCTCACCTTATGCGCGACGTAGTAACACGTGAAGCCTGACTTCGTTTCTTCCGGAAAGTCCAGTTCACGCCAGTAGTCTCCTTTTCCAACCCGCACCGACAGAACGAAGCCGTCGGGTTTAGGGAACCATCGAAGGGATTCAATGGGGTCGCCGATCCCGGTACATACACCCTTGCCCATATCCACAAGCACGGCATGATAGCTGACAGCCAATTCCCTCTTCTCTGTCGTCATCTCAGCTTCCGGGCAGGCCTGTTCGAAAAGATGTTTCAGGTGTGTTTCAAGTTCCTTGAGCACCTGCTCCTCAGTCATTTCTTGCTGCACGGGTTGCTTTTGAGGTGCTTGCTCTCCACATCCGGCGAGCAGAAGCAGCATTGAAAATGCTGTCAGCCATCTCGACATGCGGTTACTTCCTCTCCTTCGCATACGCAGAGATGGCGCTAAGAATACTCTCCGTGAAATCCTGGTCAGCCTGTGCGCCGTAGTACATGGTAGCTTCAATCCACAGCGACTTCTTCCATTGAACCGGGAAGTCGGTAGTAGAGAATGCATTGCCCTTGAGTGTCCAATCTGATTTTCTTATTCGAGGTAATGACTTACTCGAATTCATAATACGCATTGTCAACTTGAAGCCGTCTTTGCTCTCAAGGTAAGCCGTGTATTTCCTCCGCCAGCATCTACCATCTACGGAGAGTTCATAGGAGTATTGTTCGTATGGTATACCTTTATACCAAAGAGCCAAGGTGTCTGACGACTTCGCGAATGCAGCCTCTGCATTTTTTTCACCGAGGGCTTTGCGCAGGTGCAATTCAAGCTCCTTGAGCATTTGCTCTTCATCAACTTCGGCGGCAGGCACTTCCCGAAGCTGCGCCTCAGTGGATTTCTTCTGAGCCGCTCCGGCACACCCCGCCAGCACGAACAGGATTGCTACGACTATTGGGCCCCTCAACATGCGGCTATTCCTTCGTGTAGGCGTAGTCTTCGATTGCGGAGTCGAGCTTCTTGACAAGGTCGAAATCAATGTCACGCCCGTAGTGTTGAAGCACGAGAAAACCGAGAGTTTCGGTCCGTTGGATAGGCACCTTCTCTTCATAACGTATCGTGTCCTCGTACCCGGCGCTCATTCCGGTTGTCCACCTGTCGAGCCTTTCGATGATTGTGACCTGCATTCTGAATTCGTTTCGCTCCGGCGTAGTGGAATCAGCAGTGCTGTCGAGCGTCTGACTGTCTTCACCCCCTGTCCTGAATCCTGCTACCAGCTTGTCGCCCTCATTTTTGACTACAGCCTGCACACCTGCTTCACTGAAGAGCTTCTTCAGCTCTATCTCCAGCCCCGCAAGTATCTGGCGTTCAAGAGCTTTGTGAGGGTCTGGTTCTGCCTGTTTCCTTCCAGGTGCTGCGGTACACCCCGCCATCACAGCCGCCAGCACGCATGCGACGGGTATCAGCCTTCTCATTTGGCTCCCTTCAGTCGAGCTTCGACAGGTCGAGCGTGTGTATCGCGCCGTTGCCTGCCACGATGAGTTTCCTTCTCGCCGTTATCGCCATTTCCCGGATATTGTAGAACGGCACTTCCGGCTTGAGCGGCTTCCACGTCTTGCCCCCGTCCCCGGAGACTGCCATGTGCCCGTCCCAGAACGCAGCGACAGCCCTGTCTTTGCTGCCGGGGTCGAATGCGATGCCCATAAGCTCTTTGTGCTTGTACGCCACTGTCCATTTGCCCGTCTTGAGATTGCATGCGGCGATTCCCTCGTAGATTCCGACGTAGAGGACGTCCGCGTCCGAAGGGTCGAAAGCATATGACGGTAAACGGATGGAAGAGTCCTCTGGCGCCTTGATAAAGCCGAGACGCTTGCCGCCGGTGCGGCCGCACTTCACAATGCCGGCTTGGCCGGCGACCAGCAGGTGACCCCCGGTCGGCGGGGCGGCGACCAGCTTGATTTCATATCCCAGTTCCTTGAATGGCCCGGCGAACTTCTTCCACGTGACCCCGTCGGTGCTCTTGAGCAGCGTCAGCCTGTCGCGCACCGCATACATCTCGCTGTCCGAGATTACCGCAATGGGAAAGTCCTTCTCGCCCAGCGCCTCGACGTGCTGCCACGTCTTTCCCATGTCCCGGGATACGTGCGTGGCGTATCCTTCCTTCGAAGCCGGGCCCACCAGCAGCAGGAGGGTCTTACCGCCGCTGCAGATATGCAGAGTCCTGCCATCGATGAAGGCGTGCTTTTTCGCCGGGCTCCACGTCTGCCCGCAGTCGGTCGAGATTCTCAAGCCCTGGTATTCCTCGGCGACCACCATTGTGCCAGTCGAGTCGTTGAACGCGGCAAGCCCCATCAGAAGACAGGCGTGCAGGCCGTCCGAGCTCCGTTTCCAGCTCTTCCCGCCGTCGGTGCTCTTATATACGCCGAAGTCGCTGCCTGCATAAAGGGTTTTCTCGTCGGCGGGGTCGGCCGCGATGGTCCCAATGCTCCTGTTATCCAGGCCCTTGTTGAGGTCGGTGAGCGTCTTCCCGAAGTCGCTCGTCTTGAACAGGCCGGTCTTGACGCCGCCAAGGAAAAGCTCACCCGTCTTCGGGTGGAACATCAGCGTCTGCAGGCTGCTGATTCGCTTGTCGCTGCTCAGCTCCTTCCACGTCTTCCCACCATCCGTGGATTTGATAAGACCGCCTTTCCTGCCGGGTATTCGCCACGCAGCAGCGTATATGGTCTTGGGCTCCGTTCCGGAGAATGCGAGCTCGTGCGGGTGCAGGTCAATGCTCCACTGCTCCCACGTCTTGCCGCCATCGTCGGTGCCGGAAACCTCCATCCCGGGTTCGACAAATCCCGAAAATACACGTATGACCTTTGAGTCGGCCGGGCTTACAAACATCCGGTACCACCTCCGGTCGAGTTTGGAGCGCGGGAAGTACCCTATGGCGGCTGCCTTGTCTTTGCCGCCCCCCAGCCTGCTGATACAGAGCATGTCCATCGGAGACGGGTCAGGCCTGGCGCCGACCTCGCTTGATTCAATGACGTAGAGGCACCACTTTCTTTCGGGTTTCCCGGGTTCGCTGGTGATGCTCAGAATGCGTGCGCCGGAATCCAGCTCGGCGAACTTCTGCCATTTCTCTCCGTTGTCGGTGACGTAGGCCACGTTTTGCTTCGCGCAATATGCCCTGCCTCCGATGAGGAACATTTGCTGGAGGTACCAGGCATCCTTCAGCGGTGGTATGCGCTTCCATGTCCCGCCGGCATCCTTCGAGAAGAAATATCCGTTCCCCATGTGGGCGAACACGCGCTTCGGGTTTGCCGGGTCCACGCTTATCTCGAACGCGATGCCGCCGTAGGGCCCGTGCGACTCCCACTTGAGCTGCTCGTCCGGCCGGACCTCCGCCGCAAGCATCACAGCCGCAAGCGCGCACGCGATGATTATCAGGGTTCTCATGGGGAAATTCCTCGACTGCCGTCCTGTATGACATTATACCCCGCAATGCGCGGGAAGGCAAACAGGTGGTGTAGGACGAATCGGGGACATGAAACGAGCTAGAAACTGGGGACACGTAACGAGTACATGTCCCCAGTTTCTCCAGGGACATCACCACCCGACCGGCTGCCAGAGGATGTCGGCCTTCGGCGCCTCGTGCGTCTCGCCCGCGCTGGTCGAGCGCGTGCCAACGCTTTCGAGCGCCCTCAAGCCACGCATAAGCTCCGAGAACTGCTCCGGCGTCAGCGCCTGCTTGGCGTCGCAGAGCGCGTTCTGCGGGCACGGGTGCACCTCGACCATGATTCCGTCCGCACCGGCGGCAAGCGCGGCCTTCGCAAGCGGCGCAATCCACCGCGCAACGCCCACCGCGTGCGACGGGTCGACCACGACCGGCAGGTGCGTTCGCTCCTTGAGCACGACGACCGCGCTCAGGTCGAGCGTGTTGCGCGTGGCTGTCTCGAAGGTACGTATGCCGCGCTCGCACAGGACCACCTGCGAGTTCCCCTTGGCGAGTATGTACTCTGCCGCCATGAGAAGCTCGTCAATCGAGGCCATCATGCCGCGCTTGAGAAGCACCGGCCTGTCAACCTCGCCGAGCGCCGTAAGCAGCGGGTAGTTCTGCATGTTGCGCGCGCCGACCTGCAGCATATCGACCTGCTCGGCGAGCACGGGCACTCGCGAAGGTTCCATGACCTCGCTCACTGTCGGCAGGCCCGCAGCCTCGCCCGCATCGCGCAGGTAGCGCAGGCCCTCCTCGCCAAGCCCTTGGAAGCTGTAGGGCGAGGAGCGCGGCTTGTATGCGCCGCCGCGAAGCACGTGCGCGCCCGACTGGCGCACAATGCGCGCCGCCTCGAGCATCTGCGCGCTCGACTCGACCGCGCACGGCCCGGCAATGACCGTGAATCCCACGCCAATCTCGGCCTGGCCGACCCTGACGATGGTGTTTTCACGCTGGAGTTCGCGCGTGACAAGCCTGTAGGGCTTCTTCTCGACCACGACCGCAGGCTCCGGCTCTTTTCGCCCAGTCCGTTCCGGCGGCGGCAGGTAGAGGCCCGCACCCGCGCCGGTCGCCGGGTAGCTTCCCAGCAGCCGCAGGTAGTGCGTGTGCGCCCGCATCGCATCAAGCGCCTTCTTCACGCGCTCCTCGTGCACCGAGCCCTCGATATCCACGTAGAACATGTATTCCCACGGCATGTGGGGCCGCGGGCGCGACTCCAGCTTCGTCATGTTCACGCCGTTTTCGGACAATACCCGCAGGCACTTCTCCAGCGAGCCCGTGGCATGTCGAACGGAGAACAGGATTGATGACTTATAGTCGATACCTTCGCAGTGTACCGCCGGCTCGCGGCCTATTACGAGGAACCGGGTGTAGTTCTCGCGCTGATTGCCTATATGGCGCCTGATGACCTTCAAATTGTACGCGGCGGCAGCATCCTCGCTCGCTATCGCGGTCCACGCGCCGTCGTTCTTCCCGGCGACCAGCTTGGCTGCCGAAGCTGTGTCAGCAGCAGTCTCCGTACGCACACCGCCGAGGCCCGCGATGAAATCAGCGCACTGCGCGAGCGCCTGCGGGTGCGAGACAATCACCCCGATTTCGGAGAGCGCAACCTCGCGCGGCGCAAGCAGGCAGTGCTCAATCGGCAGCACCTCCTCGCCGACAATCCAGAGCCTGTTTCTGTAAAGCAGGTCGTAGACCTCGTTTATGGAGCCTGCGGTCGTGTTCTCGACCGGGACCACGCCGTAGTCGGCCTGCTTCCGTATAACCGCCTCGAAGACTTTCCGCAAAGTGGCGCAGGCCGTCAGCTCGACAGGCACCTTCGCTGCACCGAGGTACTTGGCTGTAGCGGAATGGGTGTTCGAGCCTTTGATTCCGAGGTGGGCCACCTTCAGCGTCGAGACGCCCTCCGGCAGGCGCGCGTCGGTTTCCTGCTGCGTGACGGAGTAGCCGAGAATCTCCCGGTAAATCCGCGCCACGTGGTAGGAGCTGAGGCCCAGCTTTTCGGCCTGCGCTGTGAGGTCCGTAAGCAGCGCCTGCTCGCGCGATACATCCCTGATTTTTGCGCCGTCCTTCTCCTTCTTGTCGCCTATTTTGTCCACGACCTGCGTCCTTTTCGCGATTAGTTCGAGTATCTCGCGGTCTATCGCGTCTATGTCGTTTCTTTCGTTGTTGTAGCTTGTCATTTCTTCGCCCCCATGAAAAAAGCCCCGGGGCATCGCCTCGGGGCATTGATTACACATCTAAAATCAGACTATCCGACCCTTACGGGATGCCAGCTCCTGCAGCCACACGGGCCGCTTCGAAGCTGCCAAAAAATTTCCGGTCGGACAGACTCAACTCACTTCTCCTGAAAAATCCTCGGTCAGTTCTTATACGATAAGACGCATTAACTTTCAAGCTTCTTTATATAAATTCCGCGAAAAATATCACTGTCGAGGACACTATCATTTCGCTACAATGAACGGGTCGCGAGCCGGTTTTCTCGTTGGAGTTGGCATGGCGCTTCGGATGATAGAGATTTTCGTGCCCACCGAGAAGGAGCAGCAGCTCCGCGAGCTCGTCGAGGAGTTCAAGTCGGTCGATGTCTGGTCCGACAGGCTGTCCGAAAGCAGGACGCTGGTGAGAATGCTCGTCCCGACCGAGGACACCGAGCGCGTCATGGATATTCTCCACAAGCGCTTCTCATACCGCGACGACTTCCGGATAGTGCTTCTGCCAGTCGCGGCGTGCCTGCCGCACCCGGACGATTCGGGCGAGATAGACCTGGGCGAGCTCGAAGAGAAGAAGAAGCTTCCGCCGGAGAGCAGGCCGTTCCGGATTTCGCGCGAGGAGCTTTACTCGAGCATAGTCGAGATGGCGAAGCTCACGCGAATCTACATCGTTCTCGTGTTCCTTTCGGCCATCGTCGCCGCAATCGGGCTTATGAAAAGCAACGTGGCGGTCGTGGTGGGCGCCATGGTGATTGCGCCGCTTCTGGGGCCGAACGTCGCGCTGTCGTTCGGCACGACGCTTGGCGACATGAAGCTTATCCGGCGCGCGCTCAAGTCGCTGGCCGTGGGCGTTGCGGGCGCGATGGTCGTGGCGGTGATTATAGGCGTGGCCTTCTTCAAAATGGAGCCCGGCAACGTCGAGATTACGACGAGGACGTTGCCCAGCATGTGGGACATCGTGCTTGCGCTCGCGGCCGGGAGCGCGGGTGCGCTCTCGCTCACGGCGGCCGCCCCGGCGGCGCTTATCGGGGTCATGGTGGCTGTCGCGCTGCTTCCGCCGCTCGTGACGGTGGGCATGCTTGCAGGGGCGGGGGAGTGGAGCCTGGCGCAGGGAGCGCTGCTCGTCTTCCTCGTGAACCTGATTTGCGTGAATCTCGCGGGCGTGCTGACCTTCCTGCTGCAGGGAATACGGCCTCTGACCTGGTGGGAGGCGGACAAAGCGAAAAAGGCGACCAAGACTGCCATCCTGCTCTGGTCAATTCTCCTGGCCGCGCTGGCCGTGCTGATTCTGCTTTCCCGGCAAAGCTGACAATCCTCGTTCAAGCTTACTGCTGCAGCGCGGCGAGGAAGATATGCTTGAAGCCGAGTTTCTGGCAGACAACCACGCATCTCAGGACATCAGCGAAAGGCACGTTGGCCTCGGGGTCTATTGTTACGGAGAGCGGCCGTTTCGCATTCTCCGCTTGGTGCTTTTCCAGGGCCTGCCTGAGGTGCTTTGCGAGGGCTTCCCAGTCCGGTCTGCCGCCGTTCATGACAGGCCTGTCCCATATCTTGAGTACAAGGACTCCTCCCTTGCCTTCAGGGTCATCTGGACCGGCCATGACAAGTTTGACCCGTACTTCCGAGATAATCACCACCGGTTGTTCGGTCGGGGTCTTGTCAGGCACCGGCTGCGCGTTTTCGGTTCCGGCGGTCTCCCCGCGGGGGGTTTTGAACATGGCGCGCTTGAGCGTCGGGTCGAATTCCTCGGGCACGGAGTCGCCGCAGGGCAGCCAGAGTTTTACATCTCTGCCGCCGTTTACCGTCGGGTTGGAGAACCAGGTGCGCCGGATGCCGCTTGCACTGCAAGCATTCAGCACTTTGCCTACGCTCTGGTAGCGCACATCAGGCTCTGTTTTTATAATCACTTCGAGCAGCGACACGTGCATAACCATTATATCTTCTTTGGGGGATGTCTGGAATTTCACTTGCAGGTGCTCTTCCAATTCCTTTCCGTCCGCGGCATTCCCATCGAGAAACAGGCTGCCATCTGCCGCAATGTCGATGGTGATGCGGATAGGCTCTTTCTCCGGTGGATTGCCGCAGCCCTGCACGGACAGTGCAGCGGCAAGCAGGAGCATGAAACTAATGGCCATCGCTGCTCTCATTCTTTCTCCTCAGTTAATAAGGAACCTCTGGCGGAACGGCGAGTATGATATGTTCCAGGCCTGCCTTCTGTACGACGAGAACGCACCGGAGCACATCGGCGAAATGCACCTTCTGCCGCGCGTCAATGATGACTGGCAGCGAGTTGTAACATTCCGTAGGAGTGAAACTGGACAAGACACGTTTCAGCATCTTTGAGAACTCTTTCCAGTCGGGCCGGCCGCCTTTCATCAGGTACTGGTCCTTGACCTTCAGGGCGACCATTCCCTTCGAGCCATCCGGGTCCCCGCCGGGGGATAAGGTCCTGGTCAGGTCGTCACGGTCAACCCAGAAAAGCTTGATTCTGAAATCGCACAGCGTTATGCAGGGGCAGGAGACAGCCCCGAGAGAGCCGTGAGAATCCTCCTCTTCGGGCTCCGGGGCTTCATCATCTTCCTGTGGGTTTGTTTCAGGCACGTCTGAAGGCTGCGGCGGGTCGCTGGTAATTTCGATTTCGTCATCGAGAAGGATAATCGGTTTCTCAACCATGACTTCGGCTTCAATCCTGGGGTGGCGGTAACATGGCAGCCAGAGCTTTATTTCCTTCCCGGCAGCCACTTCGCCGCTTGAAAAAAAAGTCTTCCTGATACCAACCCAGCCGCAATGACCAAGAATTTCATTTACATCCTCATACCGAACATTGAACGCGGTCCTTATCAGCACCTCAAGCGTCGATACTGTGGCGCGGTTGACTACTTCCTTCATCACTCTGTCAGCATGGTTTTTGAGAACCTGCCGCAGCTCATCCTTCTCCACGGCACGCCCGTTGATGAAGCAGGCGCCGTCGGCGCAGACATCGACCGTAATGCGTCCGTCCGCATTCGGGTCGTGGCTTTTGCACCCGCATAAGCAGGCAAATGCGCCGAGGAGGACGGCGGGAATGATGCTCTTCATCAGTTTGCCTCTCGAAAGCGTCGCGAATCTTCTCTACAATACATTACAATCCGGGAGGCTCCGGATGCAAATTGCAACAAGGTCGGACGAAGAGGCAATGGGCGTGAACATACTCGTTACGGGCAAGCCCGGGTGCGGGAAGACGACGCTGGTTGAGCGCGTGGCATCTGCGCTCGGGGAACGCGCCGGCGGGTTCACATCGACGGAGATATGCGGGAAAGGCGGGCGGCTCGGCTTCGCCATAAGGACGCTCGACGGCAGGGAAGGGGTGCTCGCGCACGTCAATCACAAGTCGCGCCACAGGGTCGGGCGCTACGGGGTCAACGTCCGGGACGTAGACGCGGTCGCGGTGCCGGCGATAGAGAGCACAGTGCGTGAGAGCAGGATAGTGATAATAGATGAAATCGCACGCATGGAGCTTTTTTCGGAGGCGTTCCGCAGGGCCGTCGTGCTCGCGCTCGATTCGCAGTGCCCGGTGCTTGCGACAATCCAGATGCGCCGCGACCCCTTTCTCGACGCAATCAGGGAGCGCGAGGATGTCAGAATCGTGACAGTCACGCCCGAAAATCGCGAGCAGCTTGTCGAAGAACTTTTTCGCGAGCTTTCGACAGGCTGCATGTGAACGAGTATAATGCATGCAGAATTCCCCCTCTCGTTTGTGATTGACAGCGGCACCGGCAGCCATTAGCATCCAAAGAGACGAGTGACGCACATAGAAATTTTATGGAGGTAAGGGAAGTGAAAAAACTGCTCGCGATACTGTTTGTCTGCACGTTTTCTTTCGCGTTCGTGCAGGGCACGGCGGCGGCGCAGCAGAAAGGCGATGATGTAGAGGAGAAGCTGGAAAAGGTCGTCGAGGCTCTCGGGGAAATGGCCGAGGAATTCGGGGAGGAACTCAAGGAGCTGAAAAAGAAGCTTAAGAGCCTTTCCGAGGACCTTGCGAAGATGAACGATGCGGTCGAGCGCGGGGTAAAGAAGCTGCTCGTCTACGGCGAGGACTACAGCAAGCACAAGGTGAACCTCGGCTTCACGACAGCGCCGCTCTCCGACGAGGTGCGAAAGAGCTACCGGCTTGATAAAGGGCAGGGCGTCAAGATTGTGAGCGTCAACCCGGCGCTGGAGAAGCTCGGCCTTAAGAAAGGCAACGCGCTCGTTGCCATAGACGGCACGCCGTGCAAGTACGACGCACAGAAGCAGGTTCTGCCCAGCCCGGTTGATGCGAAGATGCTGCCGGGCGATGAGATTACGCTGACGGTGATAGGCAACGAGGGGAAGCGCGAAATCACGGTCAGGCTGCTCTGCGCGCACTGCGGCGACCCGGCCTCGTGCCCCATGGCGCAGTCGCTTCTGCCGTCGGTGGGCATGACATCGGTCATGGATTCGAACGAGGCGGCCGCAATTTCGGCTCTAAGGACGCTTTCCAGCGCACAGGAGCTTTATACCACAAGATTCGGCAGCTACGGCACGCTGGAGCAGCTTGCCGATAGACGCATGATTGACAGGAATCTCGCATCCGGCAGTCGCAAGGGCTTCGTCTTTAAAGTTAAGGTTACCAGAAACGGACGCGGCTGGGAAGCGACCGCACGGCCCAATAAGCCCGGCCAGACCGGCGCGAGAAGCTTCTACATTGGCTCCGATGGCGTTGTCCGGGCCGAAGAGTGCATGAGCGCGAGAGATGAGACGGCCACCGGCAAGAGCCCCGTTCTCGGCCCCCGCAGCAGGAGGACAAGGTCGCGAACCTCAGGAAAGCATACGAACGAGACTTCGGCAATCGCCATGCTTCGCACGCTCTGCAGCGCGCAGGAACTTTACAACGCGAGATACGCCACGTACGCCACGCTCGGTGACCTCGGGGCGAAGAAATACATTGACCCGACGCTCGCTTCGGGCAAAAAGAACGGTTACGTCTTCAAGGTAGAGCTGCCCGGGCCGGGCAAGTGGTGCTGCTCGGCGAGGCCGGAGAAGCCCGGCCAGACGGGCGAGCGCAGCTTCTACATAGGCGAGGACGGCGTAATCTACTACAAGGAGTGCAAGAAGGACTCCGATACCACCTGCGCTCCCGGCAGCGGCAAGGTGCTGGGCCAGTAGCCGGCCGGGGCTATTCGCCCTCGACCGTGATTACAGCCGGCTCGGTGAACGAGGCTTTCTGCGGGTCGTAGTAGGGCCACGCGCTTGCCGTGCGCGCCTTCGCCTTGACGAGGAACTTCGCCCGCATGCCGAAGCCAAGCTCGAGTTCCTCGCCCATGTTCATGTCCGAAAGGTAGAGAATCACCTGCCTCCCCGGTATCTCGTAGCGGTTTATCTTCTTGTCCCTGACCAGCGCATCGAGATCTGCCCGCTCCGGCGAGAATCCCGGCGGGACGCCGACATCGACCATCACCATGCGGGCGAGGGCGCCGGAAGTATTCCTGATCGTTGCGGTTACGCCAATAACGCCGCCGCGGGCGATTGTCGTGCGGTCGTAGTCCACCTCGACCGAGACGGGGGCCATGAACTGCGGCTGCGGGCGCTGCTTCCAGGGCACGTAGTAGCTCTGGACGAGTTGGTAGCAGGGCTTTCCCTTGCCTTCGAGCGCGAAAGAGACGGTGTTCTCGCCTTTCTTCAGATGGCTCTTGAGCGACACGAACTGCACGACGTCGCGCTGCGAGTCCGGTATAATAACCTTCTTCACGGACTGGCCCGAAACGAGCACGTTGACGGTGAGCGGGCCCTCGCCCTGTGACATGCGCGAGCGCGAGGCAAGCGCAAGCGCCTTTAGAGCCATAACGGTAGCCTGTGTCGAGTAATAGCCGCCGAAGGTGTCCTTACCGCGCACGAGCGAGGTCATAAGCTCCTCTATAAACTGCGTGTCGCCCTGCGCTTCGAGCGCCGCGATTGCGGCGAGCGCGGTCGCCTCCGTGTTGGCGACCTCGCCGTAGCCCCACGCCAGAGTCTCGCCCTTCGCCGGAATCTTCGCTGCCTTGTTCTCGCGCATTGCGATTGACTTCAGGTGCGCCAGCAATTCTTTCGCGAATCCGTCGCCCGCGCCAAGCGACTTTACGGCGGCGCAGGCAGTAAGCGCCGTCAGGTAGCCGTCCTGCTTGATTTCCGCTATGTTTTTGTTGAGGAAGCTGATGGCTCTGGCAAGTTCGGCGGAGCACTTGCCGCCCCTCTTCGCGGCGAGTTCCTGCTCGGCCATTGCCCACGCGCAGAATGCGGTGACTTTCAGGTCGCCGCCGCCCTGCCCGTGCGCCGTGTACCCGCCGTTCATGCTGAAGGAGCCGTCGGAGCGCTGCTGGGAGGCGAGCCAGTTGCGGGTGCGCGCGAGAAGCGCAGGGTCAACGTCGTGCACGCGCGACATGTCAGCAAACTCCATGAGCCCGTAAGCCGTGAGCCAGACCGACGGCGGCGCCTCGCCGTAGAGCGAGAAGCTGCCGGAGTTGCTGCCGACCTCGAAGCCGAGCAGCCGTTGGTACCCCGCCTGAATGAAGCTGAGCGCCTTCATCTCGATTTCCGGCGAGGAGCGGCGCGTCTCCCTGAGGTAGTCCAGCACCAGGATATTGGGATGGGTCGCCGACGAGGTCTGCTCGAAGCACCCGTAAGGGCGCTGCAGCATGGAGTCGAGCCCCTCGACCACCTGCGAGAAAGTGCCGGGATAAATCTTGAGGAACAGGTTCTCGGAGCCGGGAATCGCCTCGTCCGGAATGCGGAAAGTGTGAGACACCTCGTCCGTAAGCCTGTCCGAGACGGCCCACTCGATTTTCGTGCCGTCGGGCTCGACGGGAATTTCCCTGCGGATGGCGTCGGCGAAAATCTTGCCGGAGGTGCTTGTACCTTCCGCCTCGATTTTGAGGCTGAGCTTGCCCACGCCCGTCACCCTGATTGTGAAGCCTGTCGCGCCGACTTCGTGGGCCTTCAGCTCAATCGTTTTGGCCTTGTCGTCGAGGATTTCAAAGCCCTCGTCCTCGGTAAGAGAGAGCGCGACGACCTGATTCTCCTTGAGGTGGTTGTGCACGACGACGGGGATTGTTATCTCATCGTTCTGCGTGAGCGAGACAGGCAGGTCGATATCGGCGAAGAAGGGCTGGAAGACTGTGATGGGTTTCTCCAGCGCGCCGAGCCTGCCCTGTTTCGAGACTGCCGAGGTAAGCATGCGCCAGGTGGTTATAGAGTCGGCCATGGTGATTTCGACAGGTTCACTTACGCCCTTTTCGTCCGTGATGACCTGCGGCAGCCAGAAGAGCGTCTCCGGGAACTCCTCGCGGACAATTGGCTTCGGCTTGCGCAACAGGCCGGTCTTGGAAGCTGTACGTTCATACTCCTGCTCTGCGAATTCACCCGCTCTGACAATTCCAGGCCGTTCCGCCGAAGCCAACTCGATCTTGCCTTCTTCCCAACCCATGTCTTCCCCTAATGCGGCGGCGCCTTTGGACTGCGCCCGCTCCATCATTATTGCATTGCCAGCCATCTTGTAGCTTGCACCCGCAGTCAGCACGAGCATCACGAGAAAGACCAGCCCGCCGCCGCAAATGAACGCGACTGCGACGTATTTTCTCGCGACAATCAGCCATGCAAAGCCTGTACCTGCGATTATCAGCACGCCGAGAGCCCCGAGCCACGCAAACAGATTGAGTGTTTGCCTGCGGAACCGGCGCGTATCGCTCACCTTATCTCCATAAGTGCGAGACGTTTGCAACGGAGTTCCGACCGCTGATTCAAGCATGCCGAAGGAGGCGTTCTCGACGACCTGCGAGAAGACTTCCGGGCCTGCCATGATGAGCGACTCGGGACTCGCGAGGCCGTGCACTTCAACGCCGGGTTTCAGCATCTCGCGCTCGATGGTAAAGTAGGCCTGTGCGAGGCCGGGGTGCTCCTCGGCTATCGCAAGAAGCGCCTCATCCACGACCGAGAGCGAGAGCGCGGCCTGCGTCGGCCTGCCCTTATCGTCCGTTATTTTGAAGATAATGGATGCAGTCTCGCGGGGCCGGTAGGTGTCTTTCTTCATGTCGGCTTCGATTTTCAGGCCGCCGGGCTGCTCGACGTAGATTATTTTCGTGTCGCGCGCCCAGACGCCGTCGCCGCCGAGCCGGTAGAGGCTCAGCGCCAGCGTGCCGGACAGGTCCGGCGGCAAATCCAGCGTGTACGTACCCTTGCCCCTGGTGAAAGGCACAGTTTGAGTAAGGACGGTGTGGTCGGACTGCACGACATCGAGGAACAGGACGCTGTCATGGCCGGCTGTCAGACCGGTAATTTTAACCGACTGGCCTGCCTTGTAAACCGTGCGGTCGGTCCGCAGAAGCACCGGCATGTTATAGCTCACGTAGTAATCCTGCTGCGCCGTTGCCAGCCGTACTATCTTTTCATAAGGAATATCCATGTCCGGGGGCGTAACGATGACGGACAAATCCACGTAAGTGACGGGTGGAGCTATGTCGCCGGCGGGCAGGATAAATTCTGCCACGCCGGTGTCATCCGTGGCGCCTGAGGCAATTTTCTTGTTCGAGTTCGACCTGACCTCGAAATCGCCCTTGAAAGGGCGCCCGTCGGGTGTGGAGAGGACGAGATAAACTATGTTGTCCACGGCGTTTACGAGAGTACCCGATTCAGGGACAAGGCCGATTCGCACGGGCCGGCTGGATATTACGCGCCTTATGCTTTTCTCGACAGTCTGATTCGCCGTGTCCTCGGCTCTCAAGCGCAGTGTGACTGCCGCGTCGCCCCGGTCGAACGGCGTGCCGGCGAGCGTGTCGGGCAGCTTGAGGGCTGCGACGTACCTGCCGTTTTCATCCTCCTCGAACTCGTACGGCGGCACATCAAGCTCGGGGTCGGTAGTAATCGAGAGCCTCGCGCCCTTGACCGGCTCGCCGAAGAAATAGCGCAGGTCCACGGTGAGCTTCATCATGTCGCCGGGTCCGTACCAGGGCTTGTCGGTCTCGATTCCGACATCGAACTTGGGCAGCACGTAGCGCGACATGCGGAACATGCGCTCGGAGGCGACTTCGCCGACCTTAGCCTCGATTCGGTAGGCGCCCAGCGGCGCTTCCTCCGGGTAGGAGTATTCGCACCACGCGAGACCGTACTCGGAGGTCTTGCCCTCGTGCTTGAAGACGCGGTTGCCTTCGGGGTCGCGGATTTCGATTGTGACGGGCGCTCCGGCATTGGGCTTCAGGTTGGGCTTTCGCAGGGCGAGCGCCCTGATCTTGACTATGCGCTCCTTCTCTTTCGCGTCGGGCCGGTAAAGCGGCTTGTCGGTCGTGAGCATTACGGCGTAAGGCCTCTCGATTTTCACCTGCCGGCGGACGTAATCGTAGCCGAGGTCGGACTGGGTTTCTACAATCATATAATAGATGCCGGGCTCGACGTCGGGCAGGGTGAAGTGGGAGCTTATGGCGCCACCGTCGTCGGTCGTTGCGCTGGCAAGTTCTATCTCTTTGCCATCGACTTCCAGCGCGAGCCTCACGCTCGCATCCTTGACGGGGTTGAGTGATTTCCCGTCGCGGATAACCACCCTGAGCGCCCCGGGCGAGTCGGCCACCAGTGTCTTTTCCGCCACTATGACTGTGTCGTGAGTGTCTGCCTCCATGCCGTTCACGCAAAGGGCGATTATGCCCAGGCCGAGCATGGAAAACAGCACACCGGCCACGACTCTGCTGAAGAAGCGGGTAAACCTGACTGCGCGGACTTTCGGACGGCTCCTGCCTTTCGACGCCGCATCGATTCGCCTGTTGGTGCGCACCGCGAGGCCCGCGGGCGGCTCGGGCGCTTTCCAGCTTTCGAGCGCCCTGAACGCCGCCTGCGCCTCATCCATGGCTTTCCGCCATTCGGGGTCTTCCTCGACCCTGCGGCGGACCTCCTCAGATTCCTTCTCGTCAAGCGAATCGGCGAGGTAGGCAAGCAGCTTGTCGAGGCATTCATCTTTGTCGTTCTGCAGTGTGTTGTCTGTCATTTGAGGTAACCTCCGGCTTTGGCTATCTGCATGAGCTTGGGCCTCAGCTTCTGTAGCGCGTAGAACATGCGCGACTTGAGCGTGCCGATGGCCTCGCCCGTGATGCGTGATATTTCCTCGAAGGAAAGATGCTGGTAGACGCGGAAAATCACGATGTCCCGGTGCTCCTCCGGCAGCTCGTTTACGGCTGCGCGCACCTTCTCGGCTTCCTCGGACGTGGCGGCCGAGTCGCCGGGCGCTGGCGCTTTCCCGTTGGCGAGGCTTTCCGCGAGGTCGGGGCTGTCGGGCGGGCGCATGTCGCTGAGGCGCTTCTCGCGCATGGCCTTGCGCTGCCTGCTTCGCAGCAGGTTGAGCGCAATGGCGTAGAGCCACGACCGGAACTTGCCCTCGCCGGAGTGCTGCTCGCGATTACGGTGGACTATCATGAACGTATCCTGGAAAAGGTCCTCCGCCCGCACGGGGTCGCGCATGTGGCGGACGAAGAAGCCATACAGCGGGCGCTCGTAGCGCCGTACGAGTTCATGGAACATCTGCTGGTCTCCTGACCGAGCTAATTCCCATACTTTGTCGTCATCCACGATTCCTCACCTTCTCCAATGCTCAGGACGCGTCCCGTCCGCCGCGGGTTGAAAGAATCCCGGAAAAGTCAGGATTTCGGCATCTTAGTCTTTGGATGGAGCTTTTCAAGGGCAATACCGGCTCCGATGTCACGCGGAGCTTTTTGCCTTGACTGCCGCGTAGGCATCTGCAAAGATGCTTAACTCGCAGGTGCCGTGCGGAGGAATGCATGGACTATTCCAAAATGAAAAAGGAACAACTCCTCAAGGAAATCGAATCGCTCGAAAAGCAGATAGTATCCCTCAAAGGCGTCCGGACAAAGGCGAAGAAAGCCAAGGACTCTGCCAGGGACGAGTTGGAAACCATCGAGAAGGAAAGGGATAAGCTCAAGGAAGCTCTCAAGAAGTCCCAAGGCGAGGCCAAAGAGCTTGACAAACAGTTAAAGGAAGAGACTTCGGCACGCAAGAAGGCCGAGAAGGAAGTCGGACGCCTGAGTGATGTGGAGAAGACTCTCGAGAAGACAAAAGCGAACTTCTCTGACGCGAAGAAAAAACTCAAGGACGAGAGCAAAGCTCTCCAGGAAGCTCAGGAGAAGCTCGAATCGCTGAGCAGCTTGGAAAAGACTGTCGAAAAAAGCAAGGCTGCGCTTGCCGAGGCCAGAGACAAGCTGAAAGCCGAGACTGCCGCCCGCGAGGAAGCCGAGAAAAAGCTCAAGGAGCTTGGCAGTCTGGAGAAAGCGGCTGGGAAAGCCGAAGCGGTTCTTGCAGATACTAAGCAGAAACTTGAAGCGGAAGCCGCAGCCCGCAAAGAGGCCGAAGAGAAGCTAAAGGCGTTGAGCGGCACCGAGAAGACAGCGGAGAAGAGCGCGGTCGAGCTTGCAGAAGTCAGGCAGCAGCTTGAGGCTGAAGCCGCCGCCCGGAAAGAAACCGAAGATAAGCTCAAGGCGCTTGGCGATGTTGAAAAGACAGTGGAGAGCACTGCGGCCGAACTTTCAGAGACGAGACAGAAGCTGAAGGCCGAAACCGCCGCACACCGGGAAACCCGGCAGATGCTCGAAGCGCTCCCCGTCTTGGAGAAGCAGGTCCAGGAGGACAAAGCGAAGCTCGAAAACCTGAAGAAGCAGTTCGAAGCTGAGGCTGCTGCCAAAAGGAAGGCGGAAGAGGAGTTGAAAAAGGCCCGGGAAGAGCTATCAAAGCCACCGAAGCCGCTTCCGTCAGATGCAAGCGAAGTGCAGAAACAGCTCCAAGAAGAAATCGCCAGGAGCAAACGCCTGGAGGAGAAACTCGGCTCTTTCAATGAGCGGGTCAAAGTTCTCCTGGAGGAACATACTTCCGGCCTGAAGCGGGAAAAGCAGGAGCTTGAGGCTGAGATTGAGCGGTACAGGGAACTGGAATCGGAGCTGACAGGCAAGTTCGAGAGGTTCGAGGCATATGCGAAGGAGACTTCGCACGCGCTGAAGAAGACCACCGAGCGGCTCGAGCAGGAAATTGTAAGGCGCAGCCGCGCCGAGGAGGCGCTCGAAGCAGGCACGGTACAAGCTGGCGCGGACGACGGGGACCTGCCGGAGGTCGTGTTCACGTTCGATGAAAAGCTGACTATGCTCACCATTTCGCCGTCGATAGAGGAAGCGCTTGGATACGCCCCGGAAGAGCTTGTGGGCAAGACGTTCTACGAAATCGAGCTTCTTGGCCAGGAATCCCTGCAGCACGTGTTCTCGCACACGAAGCTGGCTCTCGAAGGCGGGGAAGTGCCGCCGGTGCAGTACGAGTTCCTCGCCAGGGACGGCGGTAGAAAACTGGCGAGCGTCTGCATCAGAGCGCTGCAGGAAGAGGGTGCGGAACCGGCTGTGGAATGCGTTGCCAGCAGCATGAGAGCGCATGACGGGTCGGAGCCGCAGTACAAGCTCGAGCCTCAGAAGGTATTCGTCCAGGAACTCAAGGAACTCGGCGGCATGAAAGGCGGACTCGCCTCGGTCGTCAAGAGCGAGCTTGCCACTCCCATGGTGCTGCTCAATTCGGCGGTCAAGATGTTCCTTGATGGCGTGCTGGGAGAGGTAACCCCGGAGCAGCGCAAGCTTCTCGAGATGATGGGCAAGAACATGGAGAAGCTGCTGCAGTTTGCCACCAAGGCTGCGGCCCTCTCGAAGCAGGCCGAAGGCGGCAAGGCCTGACACGCCCCGTCTCTCGACCGACAAACCATCTGAAGGGAGAGTCCCTCATGGATTTCCGGATTCAGGAGTCGGACGAGAACAGCGCCTCATGGCCGGACATTGTCAGGCATTTCCCGGAAGTCGCGCGCTGGAAAGAAGAGCGAACAGACAGGGGCGGCTATTACTGCTTCGCCGCCGTCGGTAGCGGGGATGAGTTCCTGGGACTCGGCGTCATAGACATCGGCGCCCTCGCGTTCGGCCCGCTTGCAGACAGGACAATAGGCTTCCTCGAATCTATCCTGGTGCTTGAACCGTATCGCAGACAGGGCATCGGCGGGACGCTGCTGCGGCGTATGCTGTCTTTCGCGTGGCAGCAGGATGCGGACAGCGTACGCTGGAATCTCGATTACGAGAACGCGGCGGGAATTGCGCTCTCTTCCTCCGTTGGAGCAGCGTGTGTTCCGGAGGAAGACCCCGAAGCCGAGCAGCCCGACAAATCCTACACCGTCGTCGCTGTCAATCCGAAGCTGGTGACTCGGGATTGAGCCGGGCTACCGCTTCGGCTTGAGCGTGACGTTGCTGATTTTTTCCTGCCTGTTGGTGATTGTGACCGAGCGCTACTCGCCTTCGATTGTCGAGGGCGGCTTCTTCGTTATGTTGTAGGTCGCGCTGACGACGCCCGGCACCTCGGAGGTCAGCCGCTCGCCCAGCCTGAGCATCTTCTCCCACGGAAGCTGCGTCGGCGTCGCAATCCGGGCGTCCTCGCTCTCCCAGCACCTGACCTCGACCTGGTAGCCGAAGTCGCGTTTGCCGTCCCTGACGCCCGTAACCTTGTCCTTGTGCAGGATTGCCAGGTACTGGAACGCGCCGGAGTCACAGAGCTCCTCGCGGACTATCGTGTCAGCCTTCCTGGTGAGTTCGATGAATTCGCGGTTGACCTCGCCGAGCACGCGCACCGACAGACCCGGGCCGGGGAAGGGCGGCCTGCTGTAGATTTCCTCGGGCAGTCCGAGCTCCTTGCCCACCAGCCTGATGGTGTCCTTGCGCAACTCGACCAGAGGCTCGAGAATCTTGTAGCCGTACTCCTTTTCCACGTCGATTCCGAGTTGGGCGAGGATGTTGTGCTGGCGCTTGACGCCGGCGACAGTCTCATCGACGTCGGTCTTGTTGGTGCCGTGCAGGAGGAATTTCGCGCCCGAATCCTTGACGATGGGGCCGAAGACATGCTTGTAGAAAACCTTGGTAATGCCCCTGTCCCGCTTCTTTTCCGGGTCGGTCAGGCCGCTGAGAGCGCCAAAGAACTTTTCGCTCTCGTCCACCAGCGCAACTTTCACACCGAGGCCGGCGAACGTCTTGACGACGAACTGCGGCTCGCCCTCGCGCATGAGCCCGCTGTCTATGAAGTAGGTCTTCAGCCTGTCGCCAAGCGCCCTGTGGCCGAGCATCGTGACGACCGAGCTGTCAACGCCGCCGGAGAGCGCGTTCACCGCAATCTCGCCGCCCACGGCATCGGCTATTTCCTTCACCTTGTCTTCGACGAACGCCTTCGGGTTGAATTCCATAACCCATTCCCCTCTCTATGGTTATCGGTAAAGTCTCATTGTTCTGAACTCGGTGCTCGCATTATACTGACCATTGCTGCAATGTCAATTGTCAGACGGTAGACGTTAGAAAGTAGATGGCATGCATTAGAAAAGTAAAACGCAAGGCATTTTGAAATAAGGCTTTAGATTAATTTCAGGGGATTTGTAAAAATTTAGTCCAAGTTTTAAGTCTGAAGCCTGTTATCTATCGCCCGCCGCCGGCACAGGCGCAGGCGCATCCAGCGCACGCACATGCACACGCACACGCGCAGGAAAAGCCGGAACCGGAGTTGTAGCCGGAGCCGCCGGACTCCATTTCCGCCCTGCGTATCCAGGCGGCGATGACACTCCTCCTGCTCGGCGGAATCGTGATTTCGCTGACGGCATTGTTGAAGGAGTCGTTATCGTGCACCAGCCACATATCCATAACCTCGAGCTGGACGTAATAGTCGAGAAGGTGCTGCGCGCGGGCGTCGGGTTTTCGGGGACGCGGTCTCTCCGCACGTGGTGACTCGGGCGAGCGGCGCAGAATCTCCTCTTCGCCGTCTGCAGCGTCCTCGGCCAGCATGAGCCAGAGGATTTCTTTCGGCTCGGGCTTGTTCTCCGCTTTGTCGGCTATGGACCTGATTTTGTGCTTGTAGCGTTTGATGGTGGCTTTGCGCGAATAGCCCCACCGGAGCTTCATGCGGACGTCCTTTATGATTTCGGCGGCTGCACGCGCGAGGTATGCCTCGCGCCTCTTGTCAACACAGACCACGTCGGGTGTGAGCGCCTTGAGGACGAAGCGCTCGTATTTCTCGATGTCGGAACGGTCGTTTTCAAGAACTTCCACGTCGGGCGGTTTCGTGCGCTTGATTCGCACGCAATCCTTCAATTCCAGCTGCATGAGTATAAGTGCGACGAGCCTCGCGGCGGGCACGCCGAGCAGTGCGGCGGCTTCGACCGGGTCGAGGTCTTTTCTGGGTCCGAGCGATTCGATGCCGATTTTCGGGCTGGAGTAGCGCCCGCGCCGCGCTGTATCGAGTGCTATCCCGGTCATAACGAAGAACATGATGACGAGGAAGGGAATTGCGCCCAGGAGCATGCGCCAGTCGAACCCGGTATCCTTTTCCAGGTGGCCCCTGAAGTCAACGGTGGAAGGATCGAACACTTTATTTACATATCTCCGGGGAAAGGAGACGCCGAATCCGTATCTGCGCTGACTGGCGGCTTCTTCGACCCAGGTGAAGGCTGCGCGACCGTCGAGAATCTTGCCGCAGGTGAACCTGGTTCCGTGCCACTTCGTTTCGTCACCTGTCACGCCGGGTGGGAAGTGGATGTTTACTTCGAGATAGGTCGAGCCGGTGCAGAAGCCCGGGTGGAACCAGGTGGGGGCGAAGCGGACGCTGGCGTAGTTTTCGTCCTCGGTGTCGGGGAAAACCATCTTCGGGCAATTAATCGAGACTCGCAGCGTGCCTTCCTTACCTGCGGGTATGCTGCGGGAGCCAAGCCTGACTTCTACTCCTATGTCGATGTATGCGGAGGTGCGTATGTCGGTTATTTCCTCACCGTCGAGGTCTGCGGTTGCGCTTGCGAGGTCGTATTCGGCGTGGGGGAGTCCGATATCGACGACGTCAATCGGTTTGCCGCTGTTGTGGAAGGTAATTTCGTACTCGATATCGATGGAGCCGTTCTTGTTTATGAAGATGTGTGAGATGTTCTTCTTGACCTGGAAGCGATAATCGTCATCGCCCGGCGCTGGTGCGGCAAGGGAGAGGGCGATGAATGCGCAGACAACGATTAAGCGGAGCGTTCGCATCTTGTAACCCGGGATATATGTGAGTTTGTTACGGCCCGAGCATAGCGCTGCGTGCGCGGTTTGTCAAACCTCGCATGAGGGGCGCTGGAGCGCCGGGAGAGGAGCGATTGCGGTTAATCTGTCAGTACTCCCAGGTATCGCCGAAATAGCCTGCTCCGGCACCGCCGAAAACGACAACGACCTTTCTTTTCGAGTCGTAGACCATTCCGAGATAAGCTCGCGGGTCAGGCTTGTCGGCAGGCTGTTCCTCTATCCAGATATTCTCATTCCATTTCCATGTTTCGGAATTTGCCCCGCCGGACGAATTGCCTCCGAAAATAACCATCTTGTCGCAAGCTGAGTCGTAGACCATCATGTGAGCGTGCCTGTTGTCGGGATTTGCAGCAGGAGACAGCTTGTTCCAGTTCGAGCCATCCCACTGCCACGTATCGCCCAGATGGCTTCCGTTCCACCCTCCGTGGAGAAGAGTTACGCCTCTTTTTAAATCGTACGCCATGGCGAAATAGCCTCGCCCCGCGGGAAAATCCAGGCCCGGCGTTCCACCTGGGGACACGTTGGACCAGTCTGAGCCGTCCCATTCCCACGTTTCGGTGTTCCACGAGCCGCTTACATCTCCGCCGAAAAGGACGCATACGCCCCTGGCCGAGTCGTAGACCATTGCATGGTTGACCCGCGGGTTGGGTTTCGGTACTGCTCCAGCCGCTTTCTCCGTCCAGCCTGTCCCGTTCCATTCCCATGTGTCGCCGTAGCTGAAACTCGTATTGTGCCCTCCGAAGAGCACGACCACACCGCGTCTGGAATCATAAGCCATCGCGTGGAAATAGCGCGGTTCGGGGAAGTTCACTCCCGGCGTTCCGCCCGGCGAGACGTTATTCCATGCCGATCCATTATATTCCCAGGTCTCGCTGCTGACTGTCGCTCCATCATAGCCGCCAAACAGGACTGTTACACTTCTTGCGGAATCATAGGCCATGCTGTTATGGCACGTTCGCGCAGCAGGGCTGCCACCGGGCGATACATCCTCCCAGGTTCTGTGTTCGTAACATCCGATATCGACCGTCGCGGTTCCGTCGAGCGGGTTGTTGCCGTCGCGGATGCGCTGGTCGTCATCGAGGTCGGTTACTACTCCGCTCGGTACAAGAGCATTGCTTCCCATGTCAATGCATGGAGAAGTGTCGGAAAGCCGGTAATTGCCTGCCGGTGTGTCCACGAACACGGGGTCAGCATTAAGGCAGTTGATCGGTGTTACCGGGCCGGCGGCATCGAGGTCGCCGGGCTGGTTATCGTAGTCACAGTTCGTCATTAAAAAGGCGCCGGCCATGCCGTGTGAGTAAATCTCATTTGCAGCACTGCTGGCGGTGTTGTTCCATACTATAGTATTGTTAACGATAGTGGCATGGTTGCCGCTGCAGAGACCGCCTCCCCAGCGGGAAGAATTATCCGCTACGGTACAGGAATCGATTGTGGATATGGCGTCGGAC
This sequence comes from uncultured Planctomycetota bacterium, assembly GCA_964641955.1. Lineage (GTDB taxonomy): Bacteria > Planctomycetota > SKW154 > SKW154 > DAOVDS01 > CAZXNM01. The sequence continues at coordinate 8,924 of CAZXNM010000017.1, read as the reverse complement.
GTCGAGATTCCCCCGCCAATGTAATTCGATGAGTTATTTGTTATCCGGCAGTTAGTAATAACGGGTCTTGAAGCAACTCCAAGAACACAAATACCTCCACCCATTCCGCCGAGGTCTGAAGTGTTCGCGGTGTTGTATGTTATGACGCAATGCGAGATTATAGGGCTTGAGCCGTATATGTATATACCGCCGCCCATGCCGTCGTTGTTTGACACGGGTCCGAGCGCGGTACAGTTGGAGATAATGAGATTGCGGATTGTCGGGTGCGAGCTGTTGTTGATATGAATACCGCCTCCGCGCCCCGGGTCAAGGTATCCGTTGATTATCGTGAAACCGTCAACAACAGAATCGTCGCCTTCACCGGAATGGAAATAGACACCTCGGCCGGAGTTCTGGCAGTCGATTATGCAGGAAGTCGGGCCGTATTCGGACCTTAGGGTGATTGCGCGTCCGCCGAAGTCGAGGTCTTTGTTTCCCGCGCCTGTGTATGTGCCGTCCGCCACTATCACGGTGTCGCCATCCGTCGAGGCGTCAATCGCGGATTGAATCGTGGCGTACGAGCCGGGAACTGCAAGCCAACCGCCTTCGTAGCAGCCCCTGTCGACAGCCGCACCCTGTATTCTTGATCTGCCGTCGAGGTCGGTCGTTATGCCTGGAGGCACTAACAAGTCAGATCCAGTGCTCTCGCACGGGGAACTGTCTCTCAGGTGATAGTCTCTCACCGCTACATTCACGAACTGAGGGTCGCTTGTAATGCAGTCGGAGGGAGTTATACTACCGCCGCCCGCGACATCACCCGCGCCATTGGCGTAATCGCAGTAATTGAGGTTGACTGTATCTCCGGCGTTAATGTATATCTGGTTGCCGAGGTTATATGCGGAATTGCCCCAGAGAATAGAGTTATCGAAAGTAATACCAGCCGTGGCTCCGGTTCGGATTGCGCCCCCGTAGCCCGCGGCGTTGCCCGTGATAGTGCAGTTGTTGAGGTTTGTAAACGAAAGCTCGCAGTCCAGCCCACCACCGCTTGCTGCGCCGACAAGCGCTGTGTTACCCGCAATAAGGCAGTTGGTGAGTTCGGGAGTGGCGTTAGAGCGAACACATACACCGCCTCCGTTGCTGCCTGTCGAATTATCGGAAATATGGCAATTGGTCAGTTTGGGAGACCCGACAGCAATATAAATGCCCCCACCATTATTTTCTGAATGATTTGAGGAAAAGGTACAATCTGATACTAGCGAATCTGCGTTTGACAAGTAAATGCCACCTCCGTTATCGCCGGAGGAGTTATTGGAAATCTGGCAATTCACCAACACGGAAGAGGAAGAAACATAGATATACACTCCGCCTCCGGTCCCGGCAGAAGAATTATTTGATATCACGCAGTTCGACATTGAAATATCTGAGTAGTAACACGTAACACCGCCTCCACCGTATGTTGACGCTGTGTTGTTCATAATAGTGCAATCAGAAATGTCAGCGCTGGAACTTGATAGATCTATTGCACCGGATACTTGATCTGCCGTGTTTCCTTCGATAATGCAATCCTTTATCTTAACGCCAGTCGACTGATAACAACGTACAGCCCCGCCGTGAAAATTAGTGACAACATTATTTTTGAACATACAAGATCTTATAATGGGAGCGGAATTGTCACAATAAACCGCGCCGCCTCCGGTAGCTCCATCGCTTATGCTGCCGTTTTGAACTGTAAAACCTTCAACGACCGAATCATTGGTTTCGCCTTGATGGAAATTGAAACCTCGTCCGGAGTTTTCGCAGTCGATTATTGTCGATTCGGGGCCGTTTTCGGAGCGCAGCGCGATTTTCCTGCCTCCGAAATCGAGGTCCTTGTTTCCAGCGCCTGTATAAGTCCCGTCTGCAACGAGAACGACGTTTCCGTCAACCGAAGCGTCTATCGCGGCCTGGATGGTCCCGTATCCCGCGGGAACGCGGAGGACGACAAGCTCGTAACACCCGATATCGACGTGAACGCCGGTTATGCGGGTGCTTCCGTCGAGGTCATAGCTCCACGTGACTGCACTCGAATCGCCGGCGTCGAAGCACATCGTTCCAGGTTTGAGCCGGTAGTTGCCCGTGCCTGTATCCTTGAAAAGCGGGTCGTCGTTCACCGTGTTCGCGGCGGTTATCGTGCCTGCGCCCGTTACCTGGTTCGAAGTGCCCGGATAGCAGCAGCAGTCGAGGGTCAGGCTTGAAGCGCCATCGATAAGATATATCTGCTGGCCGTTGACGGGTGCTGTGTTGCCCCATAAAATGTTATTAATCGCCGAGACAGTCGAGGTCTGGATGAACATTCCGCCGCCGTCGTTGTTGTTCGTGTCGTTATTGGCGATTGTGCAGTTTGCGATTGTCATTGTGGATGCGGCGCAGCAGATGCCGCCTCCGCCACTCCCGAAGTTCGCGGTGTTGTCGGCGATAAGGCAGTTGTATATTTCCGGGCTGGACTGAGATGAGAATACGCCCCCGCCGTTTGCGGTAGCCCAGTTGTCGGTGATAGTACAGTTGATTATAGTAGGCGATGAGCTTGTCCAGCAGGCGATTCCGCCCCCGGAGTCGTTGCCCGTGTTGTTTGTTATGGGGCAGTTCTCTATCAGTGGGCTTGCACCGTTTCTGAGTGATATGCCACCCCCGCCGTAGCCGCTGCCGCCGGTAGTATCGTTGTTATCGATAATGCAGTCGGTTATTGTCGGGCTTGCGCCATCGACGAGGATGCCGCCCCCGTCGCTGGCACTTCCGTTGGTTATTGCAAAGCCTTCGAGCACGGCGGCACTTGTTTCACCCGAATGGAAGTAGAAGCCGCGGCCGGAGCTTTCGCAATCAATGGTGCAGTTGGTGGCGCCGCCGGAGGATTTGAGGTAGATGTCCTTGCCGCTGAAGTCGAGGTTCTTGTTGCTGGTGCCGGTGTAGGTGCCGTTGAGCACGATTACGGTTGTCCCTGTCAGAGCCGTGTCGAGCCCTTTCTGGATAGTTTCAAACGGATTGCCGATTGTTCCATCGCCCGTCAGGTCGTTCCCCGTCGTCGCCACGTAGATGGTGTCGAACATGATGGTGTAGTTTTCGGTAACTCCCGGGGTCTCCTCGTTGCCGGCGGCGTCAATGGCGTAGAACCTGAGGGTTGTATTCGCAGATATTCCTATCGCTGCGGAATACTGAGCGCGCGTTCCGCTGGATACCGGGTCGCTGCCATCCGTCGTATACCAGATTGACGGAGTCGGGTCGATATTGTCCGTTGCGGCGAGAGTTACGCTCTGGAGTGTGTAATAGGTTCCTCCGGGCGGCGCGGCTGTAGAGGGACCCGGCAGCGTGTTGTCCACGGTCACGTTCACGAAGTCCGTTGCTGACAGGGTGTTGCTGTCCGTTGCCCGAGCATAGATGACGTGGCCGCCGTCTGAGACGCTTGTCGAGTTCCAGACGTAAGACCACAAGGTCCAGTCTCCGCTGTCGTCGGTGGCAGACACCCACGAGCCGCTGTCAATGCGTATTTCCACGTTCGTCAGTGTCGCAGGTGCGACAGGGGTCGCAGAGCCGGTGACGCTGACGAGGCTGCCTCTAACCAATGCCGACTCGGAAGGCACTGCAATGGCTATTGCCGGGGCACCCGGCGATGTGACGGTCAGATTGAAAGCGAACTCGTCCTCCTGAGGGGGAACGGCGTTGTCCTCTACCCTGATTGTAAAGGAGTAGAGTCCGCTTGCGCCGACGGTTGACGAGTGAAGTTCACCTGTTGCAGTGTCGAGGGAAAGCCATGCCGGAAGGTCGGAAGTCGGATTGGACCACGTGTATGTCCCGTTTCCTCCGGTTGCCGTCACGGTGTAGCTGTAAAGGTCTCCTTGCGTGCCGTCCGGGAGCGGCGAACTTGTTGTTATTACGAGCTGGTCGTACAGCGTGAGCGTGAATTCCCGCGTGGTAGCGTGAGAGGCGCTGTCTGCAACTTCGACAGTGAAAACATAATCACCGGGAGTGTCGGATGGCGTCCCCGATATTTCGCCAGAAGTGGAGTTGAGACCCAGAGCGCTGGGAAGAGTGCCTGTTGTCACAGTCCACATGTAGGGACTTTTGCCGCCCCTGGCCTGCAGCGTCTCGCTGTAGGCCACGCCATTTACAGCATACGGCAGAGAAGTCGTGTTTAACTTCAGCTCACTCGGCGGTAGCGTGCCGCCGCCGCCGCCACCACCTCCGCCGCCACCGGCGGCCGCCCCGAGCAGCGGAATCACGCCGAATGGCCCGCAGGAGCACAGCGAGAGCAGTGCGAGGGTAAGCGCAAACGGGGTCAGCAGCTTGAGAAATTTCACGACCTCACCTCCGGAGCAGCGCGCAGGGCCTATATATCTATGACGCATTGACGCGCCATGAAATAAACAGGCGCATCATTATAGATATTAACCTGTGCAGGCAGTTCGTCAAGCCGAAGTTCCGCCTCCGCGGCATTTACGGGACTGAACCGGCTTTGCCTGAATATGCTATTTCCCCGATTCTTTCTCGCCCGGCGGGGGTGGCGGGGGCGGTTGTTTCTTCTTGGGCTTGAAGAGGTCCTGGCCGGTATAAATGGGCCTCTTGTTGAGCGGGACGGTTGCGCGCTTGAGGAACAGGATGGCGAAGCAGGTCGGGCAGAGGTCGAGCGGCGGGGGCGCGCTGCGTGCGCCCGCCGAGGAGGTGCTCTTTTCGGTCCAGGTGCCGTCGGGGTTCTGGTTGTCCAGGATGTATTTTGCGCCTTCGAGATACCAGTATTTCTCGCCGAAGCGCTCGCAGCCGGACAGGACGCCGCAGCGTTCCACGGCGTAGAGGAAATAGTAGTGCTGCATGGGCCAGGCGTCGCGTTCCTTCCTCGGCTTGCCGCTCATCACCCTGATATTGATTGCCGGGTCGTAGTACAGGGACATCCACGCGCAGCCGTCTTCTATGGCCTTGTTGACCTTGTCGCGGATTTTCTTGAAGCCGGACGTCTCCACGAGCTGGGCTTTCGTGATAATCATGCACGCGACGCCCACCGCCGTCATGGAAGCGTAGGGCGATATGGAGGCGTCGGGCAGCACTTTCGAGGTGGAGTAGTCCCAACCGCGGGCCTTGTACTTGTCCGCGGCTTTCTCCTCGCCGGGACCGGCGCCCGTCTCGCCTTCCGGCGCCGCAGTGGTGCCCGAATCCGGCTCATCCTTTTTTCTTGTCAGGTTTTCGGGCTCTTTGCGGAAAATGTCGTCGCTGGAGGCGGGCACGGGGAAGGCCGCCACGTTGGGGCCGTCCGTCTCCTGCATCTTGAGGAAGTATTCCAGTGACTGCTCGAAGACTTTGGCCGGGACCTTGCAGCCGAGGCGCTTCGCCGAGAGAAGGCCGAGCAGGGCATACTGCGCGTTGGAGTTGTCGCGGCGTGGGATTCTGTTCTGCCCCGAGCTGGACGCGCTCGGAAGGCTGTAGGACCATGCGCTGTAGTGCTGGGCCTTCACGAGCCAGTTGGCAAGGTGCTGGGCCCATTTTTTGCCTTTGGAGGTCGGTTTGGGTTTCTGGGCCGGTTCCAGAATGGTGGTGCGCGGCCCCGAGGCCTCGGTTTCTTCCTTCTTTTTCTTCTTTTCCGGGGTGTAATAAGCCTCAAGCGCCATGAGCAAAAGCCCGACGCCGTAAGTTTTTTTCAGCTCCATTTTCTGAAGATTGGCGAGGGCGGTTTTGATCACGGCATGCTTCTTGTCCACGCCGCCCTTGAGCAGCGCGAGCACGCAGAGCGAGTTGTAGCCCATGGGGTAACTCGCGGCATACCTGCCCTCGAACGTGCCGTCCTGGCGCGCCTTGCTTGTCATAAGCTTGACCGCCTTCTTGACGGCCGCGTCAACGGCCTTGGGGTCTATCTCGGGCGGGTCATTGCCGTCGGCGTATGCTGTCAAAGCAAATGACGCAAACAGCAGGGCAAACGTGCACACAGCGGCAGGAAGTACTTTTCGTGGCTTTAACATGCGCGACCTCCCCAAGAACAGTCCTAATAGTGGTACTCACCGGGGCAGCCGGATGTTAGCGTCAAATGCGAGTTATATATGATTATGCTGATGCCGGCATAAAGCTGTTTGCCGAGGTCGTATTTACTGTGTGCCAAACAACCGGGTTTTTTGCGATTGACACGATTATTGCCCGATGTTAGCATCGCCCGCGCATATTCAATCTTTTCGAGGGAGGAGAGACGATGAGCAGAGTGATGGTGTGTGTCATAGTTCTGTTGATTGCGGCTGCAAGCTGCACCGCGCCCAAAACGCAGATGCCGGCCCCGGCGCAGCAGCCCGCGGCGCAGACGCCCCCGGCTCAGCCCATTCAGGTTGACATCAAGGATGCCTGGAAGAACGCGACAGTGCGAATCGCCTACGGCGAGCCGCACGAGCTTGCGCAGGACATGGTCCAGGTGCGATTCAGCAGCGAATGGTGCGAGGGACAGCCGGTCACCGTAACGTATCCCAAGAAGTTCAAGGACAGCGCGACGGGGCAGGAAGTGGCGATGAACTTCATGTGGGACAATGGCGGCAACATAAAGAGTGGCGTCCGGGACGCGACCGTGGATATCGACATCCACAACCTGCAAGGGGTCGTGCTGCATAACCTGCCGCTCAAGGGAGACAAGGCGATAGAGGTAATCGTCAACCTGAACGGAGCCCTGCTCCAGCTCGGTGACAGCTACAACAGCGTCTCGGTCTTTCCCGTCGGCACGTACAAGGACCTTAAAGCGCGCGGCCTGCTGGAAGAAATCCCGGAGGGATTGCAGGTGGCAAGCGAGTATCTCGGGCAATTCATAGCGCCGTCGGGCAAGTTCGACATTACGTACAAGAACGCCGAGGGCAAGCAGGTCTGGATAGAGGGCTTCGAGTTCAAGGCGGGCCACAAGATGGAGTTGCCGCAGAATCCCCCGCAGCCCAAGTAAAGCCGGCTACGGGGCAGGGGCGGTTCGAATAAGACGGCATGAAAAATAGCCCGTGCATGACGGGGAAAGACATCCTCCGGCATGCACGGGCTTTGTCTCTTCGGGCTACTTCTCGCAGCAGCGCGGCCCGCCGCCCTCGCACGGGTGCTTCTTCTCATCCCCGTGGCATTCCTTTTTCTGTTCCGGGCTGCACTCGCCGGGCTTCTTGCCTTTAAGCTTCTCCGGATGCTCGCATTTCGGCTTGTCATTGCAACACACTACGCACCTCCCTTCCTAAGTTCCCTTGCTTTCGACGCTGAAGAGCCTGCCGACGGCGCCGGCGCACTTCGCCATTGCGTTTGAATCGACCGAGTAGTGCGTCCAGTAGCCGCGTCTGTCCGGCACGATAAGGCCCGCCTTGCGAAGCACCCGCAGGTGCTGAGACACGGCGGACTGCGTAATGCCGAGCCTGCAGGTAATCGCGTTGACGCAGAGTGGATGACCTTTCAGGAGCTGGAGTATCTTCACCCTCTGCTCGCACGCCAGCGCTTTCATCACTTCGACCAGCCCGGGCATTGCGGTACGCTCCGCCATAACGACGCGCTTCCTCTAAGCAGATTAGTATATTAGAATATACTAATAAACCTTCGGGTTGTCAAGGAGATTTATGATTATTTTTATCATCTTTCCTGTGGCTGGCGGGTAGCGGCGGATTTGCGTCTTGCGGGTGAGTGCTGCGGCGGGGTACAATGCGACTCAGGTCCGATTTAAGAGGGAGACACCATGTTTGCCAACATTGACCTCAAGGAACTGGCGAAGGTCAGCGGCCCGGACAGGGCTTTCCTGAGCCTCTACCTGTCGCGGCCGGAATCGCTCGACAGGCTCGAAAAGCGCATTAAAAACGCGCGTTCCATGCTCAAGGACAACAAAGACGAGCTGGAGTACTTCGACGAGAATATCAGGATGGTGCGCGAATACCTGGACAAGAACCTGCTGGAGTCGGGCGGGCTGTGCATTTTCGCGTGCTGGGTGCTGGACTACTTCAAGGCGTGGCCGCTCGCGGTCGAGGGCGCGCGGGGCAAAGTCAGCCATCCGGGCCCATCGCTCACAAAAGTCATCACCTCCGCCGAGCCGGACGCTGGTGTCCCCGGAGCGGGCGCGGACCTGCTGGTCGTGGATTCCTCGCCGTACATAAGACCTCTTGCCGAGCTGCAGGATGAGTACGAGAACTTCGCCGTCGTGATTGCGGACAATAAGGTTGCCCGAATCTTCATGGTCACCTCATCCACTCGCGAGGAGGAGGAGAAGGTTTACGGCGATATCAAGAATCACGTCAAGAAAGGCGGCTGGTCGCAGCAGCGCTACGAAAGGCGCCGCGACAAGCAGCTTCACCTCTACGCGAAAGAAATTGCCGGGGCGCTGGCGGAGCTTGAGAAGACGGAGGATTTCCGGCGGGTGCTGCTCGTGGGCTCGCGCGAGACGATAAGCGAGATAAGGAAGGTGCTGCCGGACCAGCTCGCGCGCAAGCTCGTGGCCGAGCGCGCCGTGGACCTGAGCAAGCGCACCAGGTACGTCAACCAGAAGATATTCGAGGCGTTCTTCGAGGAGGAGCGCCGGTCGGAACAGCGCCTCTGGGAACGCATAAAGGCCGAGTACCTGCGCAAGGGCCTTGCCGTTGTGGGAGCGAAAGATGTGCTCGAAGCCGTGAAGCGCGGCAGGGTCGAGAAGGTGGTCGTGACGCGCGATGCGCGCATCGCGGGCGTCAGGTGCCGCGACTGCGAGAATCTCCTGCCCGGAGCGCTCGAAGAATGCCCCAACTGCCAGTCGAAATCGCTCTTCGAGATTGACATGGTGAACGAGATTATCGAGCTTCTCGCGCTCACCGGCGCGGAAGCCGACTTCGTGGACCCCATCGAAGGCCTCATTGCCGTCGGCGACATCGCCGCCCTGCTGAGATACTGATACAGACACACCGACCTTGCACATCGCGGTTGCGTGCAGTATACTTGTGTAGGCATTTGGCGGTTAGCAGTGTAAA
>CAZXNM010000016.1:0-116438 GCA_964641955.1 uncultured Planctomycetota bacterium | reverse complement strand
TCCTCACCGAGCTCGCAGAGGCTACCGGCGGACACTACAGGGAGGTCTCGCGGTAATCCGGATTTCCGACCGGATTTCGCGCAAATAATCGAGCGCTTAACGGGATTAATAAAGAAGTTGCATCGTCGTTGAATAACAGTTAAGCTAAGAACTTGAAAAGGAACCGGGAGGATACGTTATGAGGCTGTCTCTGACAGTTGCTCTCGCGGTTGCGTTCTTGCTGCTGGTGGGACCGACCGCAGCCCAAGACAAGGGCTCCTCAACGCCCTTGAAACCGGACCTGCCGCTCGAGAAGCCCGCACCCGAAGCACCGCCCGATGAAGAAGAACCACCCGACGAAGAAGAGCCGCCTCCCGAAGAACAGGCCCCTCCCGAAGAAGCTCCGCCCGAAGAGAAGCCTCCCCAGACACCTCCGCCCGAGTTCTTCGACGAGCCTATCGAGACCTCGGAAGTTGTCTTTGTTCTCGACCGCACAGGCTCCATGGCTGCTCCTTCGAGCATGTCTGGAACTGATGAGAATGGCAATCCAATCAATAATGCAACCAAGATTGACGTGTCCAGAATCGAACTGATAAAAACGATAAACGACTTTTCCGATAACATTAAATTCGCCCTTGTAGGATACTCCTCACCAGTTTCGGCCACATGGGACCCGAACTGGGATATGGGGGGCAAGAAATGGAGCGCCTGGCCCCCTGCAAACGGAGAACCCTGCCCGGTGGGTGCGCACGGCACAGGGAGCAACGTCCTCCCCGTATGGCCCACCAACAAGTCCCTGGTCAAGGCCACGCCCGAAAACAAGGCCTCGGCCATAGCATGGGCGCAGCAGTATCTTTCCACTGCAACCATCGGAGGGCACACCAGTATATGCGCAGGCATGTCCGTAGGCCTCAAAATGGTGTCGGCGGCACCGCCCGGTAGCGGACCCGGCGGAGAACCGAAGAAATCTGCCACCGCTGTATATCTTCTTACGGATGGAACGCCTAACGTCATTGGCACGACGATGTACGGAAGCGCGTTATCGGGTTGGAGCTACTATGACGCGACATGGCAGGACGCCTGCTCCGGTCTGACGAAGTCAACAATTTTATCCGAGAATATACATCGCGCCACGATTTACACACTCGGAATAGGCATGAACAACGCCTGCCCCAATGCTGTGGTCTGGAATCCGGCCAAAGGCAACTGGGACTTTTATCCCACGGAATTCAACGACAAGTGCCGCAAGTTCCTGACCGAGCTTGCGGAAGCGACCGGCGGGCACTACCGCGAGGTTTCGCAATAGCAGTTAACAGTTCGTATTTAAGGCCGGCTCGGTAGCGAACCGGCCTTTTTTCTTTCTACACGCTGAGCTTATCGAGCGCGAACTTGAGCACGGAAGACGGTTGCCGGCCGGGAAGGTCAACGTAGAGGAAATCATCGCCTACGATGCGCGCAGTTTTTCCGAGTTTCTCCGAAAGCGGTTTGAGCCTTTTGAGTTCCTCGAACTGGAGGGCAAGCCACTTTTCCCGGATTCCGACGTAAGTGATTCTCAGGACCTGGGCCTTCATGCGCAGCTCGTGCTTGGCGAAGAATTCCTTTGCAGCCGCAGGCAGCGGACCGCACCTGTCCTTTAACTCTTCTCGAATCTCCGACAGCTCGGCGGCGGTGCCGGCGCCGCCGATTCTCCTGTAGAAACTTATGCGCTGCCTCCCGTCGGGCACGTACTCTTCGGGAAGATAGGCGCGGGTTTCGAGGTCTATCTCGACCTCCGGTATTTCCTCCCTGCTTTCGCGGCGATTCTTTTTAATCGCATCGGACAGCAGCCGGCAGTATAAATCGTAACCTACGGTAGCGATGTGGCCGGACTGCTCCCTGCCGAGCAGGTTTCCCGCGCCCCTTATTTCCAGGTCGCGCATGGCAAGCTTGAAACCTGCGCCGAGTTCATCGAATTCCTGGATAGCCTTCAGGCGCTGTTTGGCTGACTTTGTAATCGCCTTGTTGCGAGGCAGGAAAAAGTAGGCGAAAGCCTGATGCCTGTATCTTCCGACGCGACCCCTGAGCTGGTGCATGTCGGCAAGCCCGAAGGTATGCGCATCGTTTATGAAAATCGTATTCACGTTGGGAATATCCAGCCCGCTCTCGATTATCGATGTGCAGACAAGCACGTCGGCCTTCCGGTCAATGAACGAGAGCATGGTCTCCTCGAGCCTGCCCTCGGGCATCTGGCCGTGGCCGACGATGAAGGCCGCCTCAGGCACGATTTCTTCGAGGCGGTCCTTTATACTGTCAATCGAGCGAACACGGTTATGCACGAAGAAGATTTGTCCCCCGCGGGTCAGTTCCCGCAGTATGGCCTCCCGGATGATGCGCTCGTCGTAATACTGCACCTGCGTCAATATGGACTCGCGGCCCCTCGGGGGCGTTGCGAGAGTGGATATGTCCTTGACACCGACAAGAGCCATATGGAGCGTGCGGGGTATGGGTGTCGCGGTCAACGTAAGGACATCAATTGTCTTGCGCAGGCGCTTGAAGTGCTCCTTGTGAACGACGCCGAATCGCTGCTCCTCGTCAACTATAACGAGGCCCACATCCTTGAACTGCACATCGCCCGAAAGCATTCTGTGAGTGCCTATGAGTATGTCTATCTCGCCCGTCGAGACGCCTTCCACAATCTTCACCTGCGACTGCTGGTCCCTGAACCGGCTGAGCATCTCGATGAGAAAAGGATAGTCCGCCATGCGCTCGCAGAAAGTGTTGAAGTGCTGCTGGGCGAGCACGGTCGTGGGGACCAGTACCGCGACCTGCTTGCCCGACTCGACCGCCTTGAAGGCGGCCCGTATGGCTATCTCAGTCTTGCCGTAGCCAACGTCCCCCGCGAGCAGCCTGTCCATCGGGCGAATCGACTGCATGTCCTGCTTTACCTGCTCCGCCGTCCGGGTCTGGTCCCGCGTCTCGGTGAACGGGAAAGAGGCCTCGAACTCGCGCTGCCACGGCGTGTCCGCGGGAAATGACATCCCCTTCTTGACGGAACGGGCCGCCTGGATGGACAAGAGGTCCGCAGCAATATCTTCCAGTGCTCGCTGGACTCGCTCCTTCTTCCTGGTCCAGGCTCCCGTCCCGAGCTTCGAGAGCACGGGCCTGCTGCGCCTGCCGCCGATATATTTCTGGACCTTGTCGGCCTGCATGGCGGAGACATACATTTTGACTTTGTCCCGAAACTCGAGTTCGAGGAATTCCTGCGCCCGTCCGCCGCGGTGCATCAGCTTCGTGCCCTTGAAGCGGCAGATGCCGTGCTCGCCGTGCACGCAGTAGTCGCCCGGTTCGAGGTCGAAGAAAGGCTCCGCGGAAACGCGCTCCGGCGCCTCCCATTCGCGGTGCTGGCCGTAACGGTCGAACAGCTCGTCCGCTGATATGACCGCCGTTCGCAGGGAGCCCATGAAAAAACCCTGTTCGATGCGGCCCTCGGTCAGGCGGAGATTCCTCTCCGGAACTTTGTAATCGTCGAGTAGTTCCCTGATTCTCTTAATCTCCGCCTGCTTCGGACAGAGAAGGTAGACTGTCCTGAATTTTCCCGAAAGCAGCCGCAGATGTTCCATCACATCAGATATCTGCCCCCCGACCCGGCCCGCGAGCTGGGTGTCGAAGTTCGCGCTATTCTTTCCCGCAGCCGGCAGGGGACTAATGCCCAGGCGGGTAAAGCCTCTCAGCAAAGACTCGATTTCTGCAATATTCCTTGCAGGTTCTCTGCCTTCGACGGGTATCTCGTGCAGGACCGCCGCGACAGTTTCCGGCTTGAGATATTCGGTTATTCGGGCGGCCCTCATGCCGCCCGAATTCTTCGAGGGAGCCACCATGATGATACTGACGCCCTCCAGAATCCTGTCGGAACGCTGCGAAACCGTGTCGAACTCGCGTATTGATTCTATCGTATCCCCGGAGAACTCGATTCTCACCGGACGCCTCGACAGCCAGCCGTAGACATCCACAATGCCCCCGCGCCGGCTGAACTGACCGGGCTCCTCCACTTCCGGCTCGGCGCTGAAGCCGTTCGCCACCAGGTCTTCAAGCAGCGCCTCCGGCGAAATATCCCGGCCGGCGGCCAGTCCGACCTGGCGGTTCTCTATAAGGTCCGGCGCGGGAACGGGCTGGCTCAGGGCGGCAGCGCTCGCCACCATAATCGGATTCGTCTGCGCGCCCGCGCGAAGCTCGCGCAGGACATCAAACCGGGTACGCAAGACCCGCGCATTTACTGAAAGGTCATCCACGGGGTCGAGCAGCGCGGGAAACGACAGGACATTGAATCCGGCGAACAGCGACAGGTCGCGCGCCAGCGAATGAGCAGATTCCTCGTATGATGTCACGCAGAGTAAGGGATGGCCTACATCCGCGCTCAGGCTGGCCAGGACCATGCCGGTCGCGGACCCGACGAGCCCCCCGGCTTCGGCTTGTTTCAGCCGGGGAAGGTTGTCCCTCAGCCAGCGGTAGCCCGGGTGCGACCTGAGGAGGCGCGGAAGCTCAACCTTCACTGCGGCCCCTCCAGTCCCGAAGCCCGTACACGCGCTGTATCACTGCCCTGCAGGCGTGGTGGCGAATGCAAGCCTCGTTCGCGGCGTGTTGCGGCAGGCGCATGAACAGCTCTCTATTCCCCGGATTTCTCGCCGTCCGGCGGGCGCTCGGTCTCGAGCACACGGAGTGTTGCCTTGGCGGCGTTCTGCTCGGCTTCCTTCTTGCTGTGCCCCCAGGCAGATTCGTACTTCTTTTCATTTATTTTTGCAACGACAAGGAAGCTCTTCATGTGGTCGGGCCCTTCCTCCTTCGTAACTTCATACGAGGGCAGAGCGCCGAAGGTTCGCTGAGAATATTCCTGCAGGAGAGACTTGTAGTTCTTCGGGTGAGTGCCGTTTTCCGCAAGCTCTATGCGTTCCCGCAGGCTGCGCATGATGAAGTCCCTAGCGGGTTCCATGCCGCCGTCCAGGTAAATCGCACCCGCCACCGCCTCGAAGACGTTCGCGAGGAGAGACTGCGGTATCTCGCCAAGCGAGGCCATTCCTTTCCCAACGCTGAGGAAGCGCCACAGGCCGAGCTGCTCGCTCACGGCCGCAAGGGCCGGCCTCGACACAACCGCGCTCTTTATCTGCGTCATCTCTCCTTCGGCGAGGTCGGGATAAGTATGAAAGAGGTATTCGGATATGACCGTACCGAGAACCGCATCGCCGAGGAATTCGAGCCTTTCGTTCGAAGGCGCTTCATCCGTTTTGCAGGACGCGTGTGTCAGGGAAAGCGAGAGAAGTTCCTTGTCCGTGAAATCATAGCCGAGCGCCTTCTGGCACTCGTTCAGCGTCTCTTCATCTCCCGGCACCCTATCTCCCCGGTATCCACAGGTAGTAGAAACGCGCGCCAAGGTTCTGCATCAGCCGGTCGGCGAGCACAGTATCCCAGGACCTGGCCTCCGCGGAGTAGATATTGGTCTTGTAGTCGCCGGGACGCTGGTACATTACTACCTGTGCATGCTTCGAGCCGCCGAGCTGCTCGGCAATTGCTATTGCATCATCAAGATAGCCTATATCGTCCACAAGCCCGAGTTCCTTCGCTTCCGCCGAGTCGTAAACCCTGCCGTCGGCAAATTTAATGACCCTCTCCCGCGGCATCTTGCGCCCCGCGGCCACGATATCCACGAACCGGTTGTACATCGACATTACCAGTTTCTGCATTATGTCTTTTTCTTCATCCGTCGGGAGGCGGAAGGGAGTGCCTATGTCCTTGTGCTTCCCGCTTTTTATCGTCACAGGCTCGATTCCCAGCTTCTCGAGCATCTTGTCTATGGTCGCAAGCTGAGCTATAACTCCTATCGAGCCCGTGAGGCAGGTTGGGTGGCATATTATCTTATCCGCCGACATCGAAATGTAGTAGCCGCCGGAAGCCGCGACATCCATGAAGCAGGCGACTATGGGTATGCCGGAATCCTTCCGGAACCGCTTCAACTCCTCGTACATTATGTCGCTCGCCGTCACGGCGCCGCCCGGCGAGTTAACCCGTAGCACAATCGCCTTGATTTTCTCGTCCGTCTTCGCTCTCCTGAGCCGCTCCTTGAGCGAAGCCACCGGCGACTCGTAATGCGAAAGAAGGCCGCTTTTCGAGGCGGCGGATATTATGCCGTCAACTTCGAGTATGAGCACCTTGTCCTTGCTCTCGCCTTCCTTGATTATCACCTCTTCGATGGGGCCCGGCGGCGCTAAGAGCGCCACGTTGAACGAACACCCGGTAAACGCCAAGAACGCAAGCAGGCTCAAGCATTTCTTCATGTCCCACTCCTCCAGTAATCATTCGCAGAACCTAAGATACTTCTGCCTTCGGTGCAAGTCAAGAGCTAATGACCGCCGGGTTCCCCGCTACCATCGCGGACCTGCGTGCAATAATGCGTTGACCGGACGCACTTGAATATTATAATGAGCCTTCATACGGAATTCGTTTTAGTCGAGTGAGGCACGGAAAATGACTAAACCCGGCAGAGATAAATATCCGCATCTCTTCAAGGAGATGAAAATCGGTGGCCTTACTGTCCCCAATCGCGTCAAGTACGCCGCATGCTCGGTCTCGAACTTCAATAACCGCGACGGCACAATGACCGAGCGCGAATTCGCCAGGATGAAGGTGATTGCCGCGACCGGAGCGGGCATGATTACGAACCAGGGCGCATATCCCGACGCCAGGGGCGAAGGCAAGGCGTACTATCGCCAGCTCGCAATATACGATGACAGGTTTATTCCGCAGTTCCGGCGCGTCGCCGACCTCATCCACGAGCACGGCGCGGTGGCCATCCAGCAGATTCTGCACGCGGGCCGATACGGCGGGATTGACCTCGACTACTGCATGCAGAGTTCCGACGTGCCCCAGACCCTCAAGCACTTCCGGCCCCCCCGTATGATGAGCAAGGAGCAGATAAGCCAGTGCATCGAGGACCACGCGCAGGCCGCCCGCCGCTCCATCGAGGCCGGCTTCGACGGCGTGGAAGTCACGAGCTTCATGGGATACCTCCTCTCCAACTTCCTTTCGAGCTTCACGAACAACCGGACCGACGAGTACGGGGGCTCGCCTGCGAACCGGGGGCGCTTCATGCGCGAGCTTATCGAGGCGCTGAAAAACGTTCTCGGCGACAAGCCGCTGATTATCAGGCTGAACGGCCTCGAACTCATGGATGATTACGGAGGCAGCACGCCCGACGAATGCATGGAATTCATGAAGATGGCAGAGGATTCGGGCGCGGATTGCATAAGCATCGTCATAGGCTGGCACGAATCGAGAAAAGGCGCTCTCGGCCGCGACCTCGCGACCGACGAATGGCTCTGTGTCTCCGAACGAGCAAAGAAGGCCGTATCCATACCGGTCGCCTTCGGTCCGCGCTTCGGCGACCCCCTTATGGCCGAGAAGGCGCTCGCCGCAGGCAAGCTCGACTTCTGGGAGGTCTGCCGACCAATGCTTGCCGACCCGGGGCTGATTCGCAAAGTCGAAGAAGACCGCGTCGATGAAATTAAGCCGTGCATGGGTGGGCTTGTCTGCCTCGCGCGCATGTTCCGCAACCTGCCCTATATCTGCACCGTCAACCCGCGCCTCGGCCACGAGGTCGAGCCGGCCTACGACCTTGCGCCCGCCGCAGTCAGGAAGAACGTCATGGTAATAGGCGGCGGACCGGCCGGACTCGAATGCGCCGTAACGGCGACGAAGCGCGGCCACAATGTCACCATATACGAAATCGAAGACAGGCTCGGCGGCCAGCTCCTCTACGCCGGGAAGGAGCCGTCCGGGCCGACCGCGTTCGAAAGCCTTCTCAAGTATTACGAAACAATGGTCCGGAAGCTCGGAATCGAGGTGAAGACCGGCACCGAGATGACAGCCCGAATGGCGCACAAGCTCGAGCCGGACGTCGCCGTCGTCGCCACCGGGGCGGAGCTTTCGCCGCTCCCCTTCCCCGTATCCGAGGACGCGGATGTTGCGAGCGCGTACGATATTCTCGCCGACGGCGTTGAGTTCGGCAAGAACGTCATCGTAATAACAGGCGAGAGGCTGGGGCTCGTCGCGGCCGAATACGCGGCCTCCAAAGGCAGCAGGGTGACAGTCATAGAAGGAGGCAGGAGCGTCGGGCGGGATGTCGCTCCGACTTTCAAGTGGCGCCACGCAGCATGGCTAAAGGAGTACGGCATCGAAGCCCTCACCGGCGTGGAAGTGAAAGAAGTGCGCAAAGGCTCGGTCGTCTTCGCCGACAGGGACGGCAGTGAGCATGTGCTCGAAGCGGATACCTTCGTTCTCGGCGGGCCGCGAAAGTCCGCAAACGACCTGGTTTCCGAAATGGACTACTCCGTGGATGAACTTTACGTAATCGGCGATGCCGTCTCGCCGCGTTCCCTGCCCAACGCCATTCACGAAGGCTACAAAGTAGGCGTAAGAATCTGAAGAGAGAGAGGTGCCGCCCTGGAAATACCGGTAGAGAAAAAGTTTCACGTGCTCTCGGAAATCGTCCGCGCTTCGCATTTCGAGTGGCTGCGGGCAATCAAGACTCTGGCCCCGCAGCTCGACGAGGTTGAACTCGTCCGCGAGTACTGGCGCGAAGTGGGCCGCGACACCGCCAGGGCCTACCTGCCGCACATTGACCGCGATAAACCGCTGCCCGGGCAGGTCGCGCGCAGCTTCTCCTTCTCCAGCCGGTGCATGGGCGAAGACTGCAGCGTTAAGCCCGGCAAGGACGAGAACGAGTATTTCGCCGAGCACAAGGCATGCCCCTGGTTCGACCGCCACAAGCAGGAAGGCAAGCTCGAACTCGACCTGCCCGGCTGCGATGCATGGCTCGAATCGGTCGTGGACGGAATCAACGAAGCGCTCGGCACGGAACTCAGGGTCGAGACATTGAAATCGCTGCCTGCGGGCGATAAAGTCTGCCTTCGGCGGTTCTGGGTCGAGGAAGCTTAATTCGAGGCGAGAGCCGCTTCGAGAACCTTCAGGTTGGATTCCTTGCGCGGACCTTTCGCAAGCGTGTCCAGTGCCGACTTCAACTCGTCCGCGCCGAACGGGAGCACTCCCGCTGCGCACGCAATCCCCAGGAGCGACACGTTCCCGGCGCGCGGCGTGCCCGCCGAACGCGCAACTTCCGTCGCGTCCGTTACGATAAAGCGAATTTCGCGCTGCTTCATTTCCTCGACAAGCGCAGCCTGCTCCTTCGCAAGCGACGCCGCGTTCACCACCACGGTCCCGCCGCGCCTGACGAAATGGAGGTTGCGGAACGCCTCCTCGCGGTTCAGCGAGAGAAGCACGTCGGCGGACCCGGACCGTATGAGAGGCGACAGCAGCAAGCCGAACTTGATGTGCGAGACGACCGAACCCCCGCGCTGCGCCATGCCGTGCGTCTCGGAAGCGATGGCGTCCCAGCCCTTTGCACGCGCCGCTTCGAGCAGTATGTTCGTGGCAAACAGCACGCCCTGCCCTCCCAGGCCGCTTACGAGTATCTGACGTTTCTCTTCCTGTGCCACGTCTTAGCTGCCCTTCACCACGATGGCCTTGCGCGCGCACACCTCGACGCACACGCCGCATCCAGCGCACGTAAGCTCGTCTATTCTGACTTTCTCCGTCTCCTCGTCGAACACGAGCGACGGGCACTCGAAGCGCTCGATGCAAACCTTGCAGCCGTTGCACTTGTCGGTCACTTCGACCTCGACTCTCTCCTCGGGCGGCAGGCCACGCGTGTGAACCAGGCATGGCCGGCGCGCGATTATCACCGCGACCTTGCCGTCCGGCTTGCACGTGTGCTCGTGCGCTTCCTTCACAAGTGCTATCATGCTGTTAATATCATACGGGTCCTGAGCGCATACGAAATCCACCCCGCAGCCCTCGACGACCCGCTCCAGCGGAAGCTCCGCCACCTGTGACCCATCGGCCCGAACGCCCGTCCCCGGCGTCGGCTGCATTCCGGTCATGGCGGTCGTCGCGTTATCCAGGATGACAAGCACGAATCGCGCGTCGTTGTAGACTGCGCTTATCAGCCCCGCCGGGCCGGAATGGTAGAAGGTCGAGTCGCCTATCGTCGCCACGACCGGCTGGTCTATGCCGTCCTGCTTGAACGCGTTGTAGAACCCGCTGGCAATAGTAATCGCCGCGCCCATGTCGAGGCACGTGTCAACCGCGCCGAGGTTCAGCCCTAGCGTGTAGCAGCCGATATCGCTCGTGTAAATCGCTTTCGGGAGTGCCTTGCGAATCGCGTAGAAAGCCGCCCTGTGCGGGCACCCGGGGCAGAGCGACGGACGCCGCACCGGCAGCTCCAGCGCCTCCGTTTTCTCCTGAATACCTTTGTCAAGCGGTTCGAGGCCTTCGCTTACGCCGGCTTCCTTCAGCGCCCGGCTCACTACCTCCCAGATTACCTCGGGCACCATCTCGCCCGCCCGCGGCGCGTAGCCGTTGAGCCGCCCCCAGACCTTCGTCTTGTCCCGAATCTGAAGCTCTATCGTCTCGTCAGGCTCCTCCAGAAGCAGCACCTTCCAGCAGCCCTTGATAAACCGCTCCACCATCTTCTCCGGCATCGGATAGGGCGTAGCGATGCGAAGCACCGGCACCTTGTCGGCGAGGCCCGCTTCTTTCAGTATATCAACCACGTTCGCGTACGGCACGCCGGCGGCGATTATCCCGAGCTTGGCCCCCCGCGGCTCGAAGCTCACGGAGTTCTCCGGCAAAGTCTCGAATATCTCCCTCGCCTTCTTGATTTTCTCGTTGAGTTCCCTGTGCAGGACCAGCCTGTATTTCGGCGTTGCTGCCCAGCGGCCCGGGTCCTTCTCGAACTTCGCCGGACGCTCAAGCACGAGCGGCTTCTCGAAATCTATCGTCTGGCGAGCGTGGCAGACGCGGATTGCAGCCCTGAATATAACCGGCATGCCCAGCGCCTCGGATACCTCGCAGGCGCGCTTCAGCAGCTTTCGCGCATCATCGGGGGAGACCGGGTCGAACGCGGGTACCTTGGCGAACATCGCGAAGTAGCGCGAGTCCTGCTCCGTCTGCGACGAGTGCGGCCCCGGGTCGTCGCACGAGATTACGACCAGCCCGCCGGCGGTTCCCGTGTAGGCCGAACTCATCAGCGAATCCGCCGCGACGTTGAGGCCCACCTGCTTCATTATGACTGCGGCGCGTTTGCCCGTGTAGCTGGCTGCGAGCGCGTTGTCGTAGGCCACTTTCTCGTTGGTGGACCACTCGGCGTAAAACTTCGCGCCTTCCTCTTTGGCAAGCTCGACGAAGGAGGGAAGTATCTCGGAGCTGGGCGTGCCGGGGTATGCGGTCGCGAAATGGCAGCCTGCCTCGACAAGCCCCCGCGCAATCGCCGCGTTGCCCAGAAGTACCCGCCGCTCAGCCATCCGTTCCCCCAGGACGTTTGAAGATTCCGTATCCTACACACACCCCGCCCCAAGTCAAGCAGTTTCACACCAACGCGACGAGGCATTTTGGCTTGATGTTGCGGGGGGTGGTGGGTATCATGTTTGTTTCTCACACCAAGGGCGCATATAGAGGGGACCCCTGAGATGGAACTGACTTTCACCGAGGAGCAGAATCTCTTCAGGCAGAGCGTCGCGGAGTTCATCAAGCGGGAAGTCGTCCCGAAGGCTGACAAGCAGGATGAGAGCGGCGAGTTCGCTTGGGATTGGTTCAAGCGCTGCGGAGAACTCGGCTACTTCGGAGTACGTTACCCGGAGGAAGTGGGCGGCAGTAACGCGGGATTCACCGCCTACTGCATACTGTGCGAGGAGATTGCACGAGGCTTGATGTCGCTCGGCCTCACCGTGGCCATGCAATGCATGATGGGTACCGATTTCATCTACCGGTTCGGCACTGACGAGCACAAAGAGAGGCTGCTCAAGCCCGCCATCCGGGGCGAAAAGGTGGGGGCGTTCGCACTGACGGAACCCAACGCGGGAAGCGACCTCGGCGGTATTCGCACCACGGTGAAGAAGGACGGCGATTCCTACGTCCTGAACGGCACAAAGCTATGGACGACAAGCTCCCCGGTTGCAGATTTTTTCACGGTTCTCGCGACGCGGGACAGGGAAATAGGCGTAAAGGGCGTGGATTTCTACCTTGTAGAAAAGGGAACCCCGGGCCTGATGCTGGGGAAGAACATAAAGAAGCTTGGCACGCGTGGTTCCGTCATCGGCGAGGTCTCATTTGAGGATTGCCGCATCCCGCTTGAGAACCTGCTCGGCTCCGAGCAAGGAACGGGCCTGAAGAACCTGCAGGAAATCCTCGCGCAGATACGGGTTATGACAGGCGCACTGGGGCTGGGGCTTGCACGCGCCGCCTACGAGGCCTCACTCCAGTATTCACACGAGCGCGAGGCGTTCGGCCGGCCCATAGGGAAGTTCCAGGTCATCAGGCACAAGCTCGCCGACATGGCGATGGATATCCACGCATCGCACCTCCTCGTGTACGATACGGCTTTCAGGATTGACAAGGGCGAAAGACCGACAAAGGAGGCCGCTATTGCGAAGCTTTTCGCAACCGAGGCGGCCAACCGCTGCGCGGACGAAGCTACGCGCATTTACGCCAGCTACGGCTTCGCGATGGAATACCCGATACAGCGCTACTACCGTGACGCGCGGTTCCTGCTCCTCGGCGGGGGAACATCGGAGTTGCTCAGGAACATCATTGCAGCGGATATCTGGGGGAAATGATGGCATATCAACTCAGAGGATTGACCTTCGACCAGTTCGAGGAAGGCCAGGTTTTCGAGACCATGTCACGGACGATAACCGAAACCGACGTGGTCAATTTCGCCGGGATTTCGGGCGACTACAATCCGCTGCATACCGACGAGGAGTTCATGAAGAACTCGCCGTTCGGCGGGCGGATTGCGCACGGCATGCTCTGCGCCTCGATTGCGACGGGCATGGCAAACCAGCTCGGGATATTCGAGGGCACGACGATTGCCGTGCTGCAGATTACGCTGAAGTTCACAGGCGCGGTGAAGTTCGGCGATACAGTGCGCCTGAAGCTCACCTGCCGCGAAAAGAAGGAATCCTCGAAAGGCGGCAAGGGCACGGCGTTCTTCGACTGCGAATTGCTGAACCAGCGGGATGAGAAGGTGCTTGACTCCGAGTGGGTCATTCTTCTGAAGAAAGGATAGCGGGCATGAGACTGAAAGATAAGGCTGCGCTGATTACGGGCGCAGGCGGCGGCATCGGCGAGGCGACTGCGTTTCTGTTCGCCGAGGAAGGCGCGAAGGTCGGCGTGCAGGATCTGAACGTCGAGGCGGCTGAGAAGGTGGCGGCCGCAATCAGGGACAAGGGCGGCAAGGCGGTCGCAATTGCGGGCGATGTCACGAAGAAGGCCAACTGCGAGAGCATGGTGCAGTCGGTCGTGAGCGAGTTCGGCAGGATTGACATCCTGATAAACAACGCGGGGATAAACAAGGACGCGCTCACCAGGAAGATGACCGAGGAGCAGTGGGACGACGTACTCAGGGTCAACCTCAAGGGCACGTTCCTCATGTGCCAGGCAGCCTACGAGCCGATGTCGCAGGCGGGTGGCAGCATTGTCAACACGGCCTCCATCGGCGCGCT
Organism: uncultured Planctomycetota bacterium; assembly: GCA_964641955.1. Lineage (GTDB taxonomy): Bacteria > Planctomycetota > SKW154 > SKW154 > DAOVDS01 > CAZXNM01. The sequence continues at coordinate 102,873 of CAZXNM010000016.1, read as the reverse complement.
CGGGAATGTCGGCCAGGCCAACTATTCCGCGAGCAAGGCCGGCGTCATGGGCCTCACGCGCACGCTGGCGCTCGAGTTCGCCAAGGCAGGAATTAACGTGAACTGCGTCTCGCCCGGCGCGACCGAGACGAAGATGACCGCCGGAATCCCCGACGACATCAGGAAGTTCATCGAAAACAAGATTCCCTTCAGGCGGTTCGCGAAACCGGATGAAATCGCGCAGGCGCACCTCTTCCTGGCAAGCGACGAGTCGAGCTACGTTACCGGCCAGACGCTGTTCGTCGATGGCGGGATAAGCGTCGGCATATAGCACACGACTGGAGATTTTGAATGGCAGGAATCGTCACCTGCAGGGCCTACTTGCCCCGCTACTTCCTTACCGGAGAGATGCTTGCACGCGAATGGGGCGCGCCGCCCAATAAGCTGGCAAAGAGAGTGGCCGGGTTCGACGAGGACCCGCTGACCATGGCGGTGCATGCTTCGCTCGATGCAGGCGTCATGCCCGAGGCGGTGTTTTTCGCATCGACTACCGCGCCGTACGCCGAAAAGTCCTGCGCATCTATTCTCGCAACCGTATTGGACCTGCCGCCCGAGGCGAGAACACTCGACTTCGGCGGCTCGTTGCGCAGTACGACCAGTGCGATGGCCGCAGCCGTGGACGCAGTCAACGCCGGCTCGGCCCAGACCTGCCTCGTGGCCGCGGGCGACATGCGCCGGGTAAAGCCAGGCTCGCCGGACGAGATTGCATACGGCGATGCGGGCGCGGCCGTGGTCGTGGGCAACGACAACCTGACCGCTAAGCTGCTTGAGCATACAAGCATATCGAGCGAGCTGCTTCACACCTGGCGGCGCGCGAGTGACAGGTACGTCAAGAGCGGCGACGTAAGGTTCTCGCAGCAGTACGGCTACGTGGATAATCTCAACGCCGTAATCTCCTCTGTACTGAAAAAAGCGAGCCTGAAACCGGCGGATATCGCGAAGGTAATTGTCGCAGTGCCGGAGATACGTCCCATCCGCGCCATCCTGAAGCAGAACGGATTCGACGAGAAGACGCAGTGGCACGACCCGCTGACGGGATTCACAGGCTTCACCGGCACGCCGCACCCGCTGGTATTGCTGGCCTCGGCGCTGGAAAACTCACAGCCGGGCGAGAAGATTTTATTGTGTTCCTACGGCGACGGGGCGGACGCGATGCTGCTCGAAACGACGGAGCGCGTCAAGGAACTCGCCGAATCGAAGCCGTTGAAAGCGCAGCTCAAGCGCCGCAAGGAAATACCGAGCTATGCGAAATTCCTCGACATCCGCAATGACCTCGGCAGGTGGGACCATATCGAGGGCGCGTTCGCATCGACCATCATGGAGCACCGCGACAAGGCGGCCATCCTGGGCCTGAAGGGCATGAAATGTACCGAATGCTCGGTAATCTCCACGCTGAAGCTACCGGTCTGCCCTGCGTGCCACGCGAGGGAGCAGTTCGAAGAGGTGAAGCTCAGCCGCACCGGCAGCATATTCACCTATTCCCAGGAGCACTATTTCCCTACTCCCGAACCACCGGTGAGCATGGTCTCCATAGACCTTGACGGCGGAGGGAGGCTGCTCACGCAGATGACCGACTGCGAAATGGAAGATGTAAAAGTAGGCGAAAAGGTGGAACTCGTCTTCAGGAAGATGCACGAGGCGGGTGGATACCACAATTACTACTGGAAAGCAAGACCCCTGCAGCGGAGCTGACACATGCCACTGAAAGACAAGATAGCAATCGTTGGCGCCGGTTGCACCAAGTTCGGCGAGAACTTCGACCTGAGCTATTCCGACATGGTCTACGAGGCGGCCGCCGAGGCGTGCGACGAGGCGGGAATCGAATTCTCGCAGATTGACGCCGCGTGGCTTGGGACGGCGTTCCCCGATGCCGGCGTATGGCAGGGCAAGAGCGGCATGGACCTCGCCCAGCCGCTCTCGATGTTCGACATACCCGTGACGCGCGTGTCCAATTACTGCGCCACGGCGGGCGATGCATTTCGAAACGCGTGCATGGCGCTGCTCTCGGGCGAGCATAAAATCGTTCTGGCGCTTGGGGTCGAGAAGCTGCGCGACCGCTCGCCACAGGACAGCCTCGTCAAGATGATGGCCGAGCACGGACACCCGTACAACCAGAAAGGCTTCACAGCCGCCGGCACTTTCGCATCCTACGCGACGAGACACATGGAAGTCTACGGCGTGACGCTCGAGGATTTCGCTCTCGTCAGCGTGAAGAACCACAAGCACGCGGTCCTCAACCCGAAGGCGCACTACCGCAAGGAAATCTCGCTCGATTTCGTTATGAAATCGCCCATGGTGGCCTATCCCATGGTGCTTATGAACTGCTGCCCGACGACGGACGGCTCGGCGGCGGTCGTGCTTACCCGGACCGAGGATGCGCCGTCGTTCAATAAGGATTACGTCCTTGTCAAGGGCCAGGGGCTTGCCGTCTCGCAGGGCTGGGACCTGCCTTTTTACCAGCAGGGCTTCGACTTCCTCTCCTTCAGGGCCACGACGGTGGCAGCGAAGATGGCCTACGAATCGGCCGGAATAACGAAACCAATCGAAGAGCTCGACCTTGTCGAGTTGCACGACTGCTTCGCGAATGTCGAGCTTCTCACGTACGAGGACCTCGGCCTCTGCGAGCCGGGCAAGTCGAGCGAGCTGATTCGCGAGGGCGTAACGACGAGGGACGGCAAGCTGCCGGTGAACGTCAGCGGCGGTCTTCTCTCCTGCGGGCACCCGGTAGGCGCGTCGGGTCTTCGCATGATTTACGAGGTCGTGCGCCAGATTCAAGGCAGATGCGGCGACAGGCAACTCAAGAAGGCGCGGGTCGGCCTCGCGCACAATATAGGCGGCCCCGGGGCGGTATCTTCGGTAACAATCCTCGGCGCGCAGTAACAGACAGGGACAAACAACTATGAAGAAACTCGCATTGATGACAATTCCTTTTCTCGCACTTCTGATAACAGGCTGCTCGCAGGATGGTTCGGGTAAACAGGATGCGGCACCCGAAGTCAAGTTCTCCGAGACGGTTATCTCGCAGATAGACGAAGCAGTGCTGAAGAAGGGTGCTTTTCGCGTGAGCCCCGATGCGAAACGCTTCGCCAGCCTCACGCAGAAAGACGGCAAGTGGGTCGTGGTACTGGACGGGAAGCCGCAGAAGCCTTACGACGAAATAGCCTCCTTCTCCCTGACTTTCAGCCCTGACAGCAAACACCTGGCCTACGCCGCAAGGGAGGGTGAGAAGTGGTTCCTGGTCATCGATGGAAAGGAACAGAAGAAGTATGACGGCGTCGGACCGACACTGCACAGGCAGGGCGACCCTCTCTACTTCAGCCCGGACGGAGGTCATGTTGCATACGCCGCCAGCGAAGGCGGCAAGTGGCTCGTGGTCGCCGGCGGCAAGGAGCAGAAAAAATACGATTTCGTAGCCAATGTAGTCCAGAGTACGGGCGGGAAAAACCTAGCCTATATTGTAGAGGCCGACCAGGGCAGCTGGTTCGCAATTGCGGATGGCGGAGAGCAGAATCGCTACATGGAAATCCGTTATCCCACTTTCAGCCCCGACGGCAAGCATTTCACGTACACGGCTGCGGCGGATGGCAAGTGCTTCCTGGTGCTGGATGGCAAGGAGCAGAAACACTACAGGGGTGTCGGCAGGCCCGTATTCAGCCAAGACGGCAGCCGCATTGCATACCCCGCGCAGGATGACGAAGCATCGTTTATCGTGACAGATGGCAAGGAAGGCGCGAAATACGAAGCAGTCGATGAGCCGCTATTCAGCCCGGACGGCAAGCGACTCGTCTTCAGGGCCAGGAAGGACGATGAATGGCTCGTTGTCCTCGACGGCAAGGAAGGCAAAGCCTGCGAGCGCATAATGGGTATGGCTTTCAGCCCCGACGGCAAACGCATGGCATACGTTGCGAAGGTCGGCGGCAAATGGACAGCGGTCGTTGATGGCAAGGAAGGCAAGCAGTACGACATTGTGAGTCCTGTTTCGTTCAGCCCGGACGGCATGCACGCCGGCTGCAGCGTGAAGTCGGGCGACAAGTTCACAGCCGTAATCGACGGTAAGGAACACAGGCAGTACGACTACGTTCTGAGCGAGGTCGTTTTCGACTCCAACCGCAGCTTCCGCTACATTGCAGTCAAGGATAGTAAAGTCCTCATCGTTATTGACAAAATTGAAAAATCCAAATGAGGAAAGAGAATGAGTGACAAGAAGATACGCGTTCTGGTGGCAAAACCGGGACTGGACGGGCATGACCGCGGGGCGAAGACGGTCGTGCATGCGCTGCGCGAGGCCGGTATCGAGGTCATCTACACCGGCCTGCACAGGACAGTCGATGAGATTGTCAAGACAGCGCTCGAAGAGGACGTCGGCGTAATCGGGCTGTCGATTCTCTCCGGCGCGCACATTCCCATCTGCACCGAGATGAAGCAGAAGATGAAAGAGGCGGGAATAGCCGAAGTGCCGCTCATGGTCGGCGGCGTCATCCCGGAGCGCGACGTGCCGAAGCTCAGGGAGCTGGGAGTCGAAGGCATATTCCCGACCGATTCACCATACGAAGACATAATCGCATTCGTGAAGGACAGGGCAAATGGCTGAGAAGAAGAAAAAGAAAGAGATACCGATTCGCCCGTGCACGCTGGAGTCGGGCATCGATGTCAAGGTGTCCTACGGGCCGGAAGACGTGGCCGGCATCGACTACGAGCGCGACATCGGCGAGCCGGGAAAGTACCCGTTCACGCGCGGCATTCACGAGACAATGTACCGCTCGCGGCCCTTCACAATGCGCCAGTACGCCGGATTCGGCACGCCGGTCGAGGCGAACCAGCGCTTCAAATATCTTATCGAGCACGGGCAGAACGCGCTCAACGTCGCCTTCGACCTGCCGACGCAGAACGGGCTCGATTCGGACAACCCGCGCGCTTCGGGCGAGGTCGGGCGCGTCGGGATGGCCATTGACACGCTGGCCGACATGGAAACCGCATTCGATGGCATAGACCTCTCGAAAATCTCGGTCTCGCTTACAATCAATCCCGTCGCCTCGATAATGATAGGCATGTACAAGGTCGTGGCCGAGAAGCAGGGCGTGCCAAACGACAGGGTCATGGGAACGGCCCAGAACGACATTCTCAAGGAATACGTTGGCAGGGGCACGTGGATATTCGATGTCGAGCCGTCGCTGCGGCTGATTACCGACACGGTCGAGTTCTGCGCGAAGGAGCTGCCGCGCTACTTCCCGCTCTCCGTCTGCGGCTATCACATCCGCGAATCAGGCGCAAATCCCGTGCAGGAAATGGCTTACGGCTTCCTGATTGCCAAGGAATACGCGCAGCGCGCGATGAAACGCGGACTCAAGCCGGACGAGTTCCTCGGCCGGTTCAGCTTCAACTTCGACATACACGGCAACTTCTTCGAGCAGGTCGCCAAATTCCGCGCCGGCCGCAGGCTGTGGGCGAAAATCTGCAAGGAGGAACTTGGCGCAGAGAACCCGAAGTCCATGATGCTTCGCGGAATTTTCGGCGGCGGGGGCGGCGGGCTCACAATTGCCGAGCCGGAGAACAACATTGTCCGCACCGCGTACTACGCGCTGGCCAGCGCGCTCTCCGGCACGCAGACAATGGCGCTGTGCTGCTTCGACGAGGCGTACACTATTCCTTCGGAGAAGGCGTCGCTTATCGCGCTGCGGACAATGCAGCTCATGCAGGAAGAAATCGGCGTCTGCGACACGGTTGACCCGCTCGCAGGCTCCTACTATGTCGAGTGGCTCACCAGCGAGATGGAGAAGCGCATCGCCGAGGAGATGAAGCGCATAGACGAGCTCGGCGGAATCGTCAAGTGTATCGCAAACGGCTACATCCAGAAGCTTGTCTCGAAGCAGGCCTACGAGGAAGAGAAGAAAATTCGCTCCGGCGAGATTCCGAAAGTCGGCGTGAACAAGTACGTCTCCGAAGAAAGCGCCTCTCGGGAAGTCCAGCTTCACGAGTTCAACCCGAAGGTGCAGGAAGACCAGGTAAATCGCCTGCAGGAAGTGAAGGAAAAGCGCGACAGCGCCGAAGTCGAGAAGGCTCTGGCCGCGCTGCGTGACAAGGCCGCCAATACCGAAGAGAACCTGATGCCATCCATAATGGACTGCGTGCGCACTTACTGCACCGTAGGCGAGATGAGCGACGTGTTCCGCGACGTATTCGGCGAGTTCAAGGAACCGATTGACTTCTAATAACCGCAGAGACGCAGAGGTGGCACAGCCACTTCAGATTCGGTGCCTTCGGCACCGTAGAGCTTCGCAGAGATTAGTGAAATGGGAAAAGGATTAAGAACAGGAGTAAGAACGTTCGTCTTTCTTGCTGCTACTCTCGTTCTTACACTCATTACCGGCTGCGCCAATGACAAGGGCATTGTCAGGGAACACTCAGACGGCCAGCTTGCGCTCACACTGAGCGTGGACAAACGCAAGTACAAAGAGGGGGAACTTATTACCGCAGTGGCAACCCTTAAGAACCTTACTTCCAAACCGTTGATGGTGCACTGGATAAACATTGAACCAGCCTATCTGTCTACTGCCGACCCCGAGGCGGTGACACGCGATATGTCCGAGAAATGGCGTTCTGCATACAGGGATAGAACATTGAATCGCAAGCAGGCAGAACAGTCTTGGCGGAGCCTGCTGAGCTTCATACCATATGAAAATCCTGCGGACACCATTAATATGTATAAGAAATGCCTTAGAACGGTTGAGCATTGGCAGCGGCCACCCGCGGCTCTTATCCCCACCGGAACAGTCTTGACGGCAACACAGGAATTCAAAGCGACCAGAGAAATGAACCTGATTGATACCGGGCTGTTCTGCAACAGAAATTGGTTCGCTTCTGAAGAAGTAACGGATTCCGGCATAAGGGTTTCATTTCCAGACCCGGTTCCTTCACCATTTTTTGTACATCCAGAAATATGGACCGGAAGCCTTTATGTCAGTATTGAAATCAAGGTAGAGTAATGAGTAACTCTGCGACTCTGCGGTGAGAAGATGAGAAGAGAGGAAACTGAATGAAACAGCCGCTTGATGGGGTTCGGGTGCTCGACCTGACGAGGATGCTCACCGGCGGGTACGCGGCGATGCTGCTGGGCGACCTGGGCGCGGAAGTAATCAAGATAGAAGCGCCGGGCAAGGGCGACCCGCTGCGCCAGATGCCCCCTCATTTCGTGAAGGGCGAGAGCGCCTACTTCCTGTCCATCAGCCGCAACAAGAAGAGCGTGACCCTCGACCTGCGCACGGACGAAGGCAGGGAGATATTCTACGAGATGGTCAAGAAGGCCGACGTTGTCTTCGACAACTTCAGGCCGGGCATACTCGAAAAGCTCAAAGCGACTTACGAAACCCTCAAGGAAATAAACCCGGGAATCGTCTGCTGCTCGATTTCTTCGTATGGCCAGACGGGACCATTCAAGGATGGTCCGGGGTTCGACCTGGTAATCCAAGCACTCTCGGGCATGATGAGCTACACCGGCGAGCCGGGCCGCGTGCCGGTTCGCATGGGCGCGACAATGGGCGACCTGGCGGGCTCGATGTTCGCCGTGTACTCGATAAGCGCCGCGCTTCTCGCGAAGGAAAAGACGGGCGAGGGGCGCCGCATCGACCTCTCGCTTCTGGACTGCCTGATTTCAATGCACACCTACGTTTCCACCTACTATTGGCTCGGCGGGCAGCTCCCGGAACTGCAGGGAAGCGGCCACATGAGCGTCGTGCCCTACCGCGCTTATCGGACGAAGGACGGGTTTCTCACAATCGCGGTCTTCGTCGAGAAGTTCTGGCAGCTTCTCTGCAACGTAATAGGCAGACCGGAACTCGGAAGCGACGAGCGCTACGACGCCACCGCAAAACGTCTGGAGCGCCGGCAGGAGGTGGATGACCTGCTTGAAGAAACTTTCCTCAAGAAGACGACCGACGAGTGGATGGAGCTTCTCAACAAGGAAGGCGTACCGGCCGCGCCCGTGCTCACGATTGACAAGGTTTTCGAGCACCCGCAGGTACTCGAGCGCGAGATGGTCGTCGATGTCGAACATCCCAAGGGCGGCAAAATCAAGATGATTGGCAATCCCGTCAAGCAGCCGGGAGTCAAGGAGCAGCCGCTCGCACCGACCCCGACACTGGGCCAGCACACCGAAGAAGTTCTCAAGAATCTCCTCGGCCTGATGGACGAAAAGATAAGCGAACTCAGGGAAAAGAAGATAATTTAGGGGTTTTCGCATGCGAATAGGTATCGATGTGGGAGGAACTTTCACCGACTTCCTCCTCACGCACGACGACGGCACAAGCCAGGTCTACAAGGTGCTTTCCACGCCCGACGACCCCTCGGTCGCCACGATGAAGGGCATCGAGGAAATGGCGAAGGACAGGAACGTAAGCGCAAAGGAGTTCCTGAAGGATGTGGAGGTCATCGTCCACGGCACGACGGTCACGACGAACGCCGTGCTCACGAGGACGGGCGCCAAGACTGCGCTCGTGACGACCAAGGGCGTGCGCGACGCGCTGGAGATGCGCCGGGGAATCCGCGAGGAGCAGTACAACAACCGCTTCGAGAACGTCAAGCCGCTTGTGGAGCGCTACCTGCGATACCCCGTGGACGAGAGGCTGGATTATTCCGGCGAGGTGCTCACGCCTCTGCAGACGCAGGATGTCGAAGCAGCGGCGGGTCTTTTCCTGAAGGAAGGTGTCGAGGCTATCGCCATATGCTTCATGAACTCGTTCGCAAACGGCGAGCACGAGGAGGCCGCAGCCAACATAATAAGCGAGAAGATGCCCGACGCCTACCTCACGGTGTCGAGCAGGTTCCTGCCCTCAATCAGGTTCTACGACCGCATAAGCACGACCGTCCTGAACTCCTACGTCGGGCCGATTCTCAGGCGCTACCTTCAGGCTCTGCTCAAGAGGCTCAAGGAACAGGATTACAAAGGCGTCCTTCTTATCATGCAGTCGAACGGCGGCGTCATATCGCCGGAGGTCGCGCTCGATAACGCAGCGGTTACGCTGCTCTCCGGCCCTGCAGGTGGGCCGGTCGCCGGCGTCTGGTACTCGGGCGAACAGGGCTACGACGACTGCATAACAATGGACATGGGGGGCACAAGCTTCGACGCGGCGCTCGTCAAGGACAGGACGCCTTTCGTGACGACGGTCGGCGAGATTAACAGGCTGCGGATTGCGCTGCCAATGTTAAACGTGGTCACAATAGGCGCGGGCGGTGGCTCGATAGGCTGGATAGACGAGGGCGGGCTGCTTCGAATGGGACCGCAGAGCGCTGGCGCCAAGCCGGGCCCTGTCTGCTATAGCCTCGGCGGGGAGGAGCCGACCTGCACCGACGCGGACCTCGTGCTCGGCTATCTCGACAAGGACTACTTTGCCGGCGGCAAAATCAAGCTCGACCTGGCGAAAGCCGAAAAGGCGATAGAGGAGAAGATAGGAAAGCCGCTGGGTCTGGGCCTGCACGAAGCCGCAGCCGGCATGTACAACCTCATAAACACCAACATGGCGGCGGCAGTGCGCGAGGTCGCGGTCAAGCAGGGCCAGGACCCGCGCGACTTCCCGCTGGTAGTCGCAGGCGGTGCGGGGCCGAACCACGCCTGCCGGATAGCGCTGGAGCTCGAGATTCCGCTTCTCGTTGTCCCGCGCGAGTCCTCGATTTTCTGCGCCGCCGGAATGCTCATGAGCGACCTGCGGCATAACTTCGTCAAGACTTACGCCACGCTTCTCTCGAAGGCGGACAAGGCGCAGTTCAAAAAGCATTTCGACGAGATGCGCGCCACCGGCGTGAACCTGCTTAAGACGGAGGGAATAAGCGAGAAGCAGGCGCAGTTTATTTACTCCCTGGATCTGCGCTATGTGAACCAGTACCACGAAGTCAGCGTCGATGTGACTGTCGAAGAGGTGGAGTCGTGCGATTTCGAGGCTATGGCGAAGAAATTCCACCCGAGGCACAATAAACTTTTCGGATACTCTCTCGAAGAAGAAGGCTCTCCGGTCGAGCTTATCAATATGAGGCTCGTGACGGTCGGCGTCACGGAGAAGCCGAAGTTCCTCCCCATGGAGCGCGACGAAGAAGACCCCTCCAAGGCATTCAAGCGCAAGCGCCGCGTCTACCTGCCGCGCGAGAAGGAGTTCGCGGAAGTGGATGTGTTCGACGGCTTCGCGCTGAGATACGGCAACAGGATAAAAGGACCCGCGATTATCGAGCAGGTAAACACGACGACCTTCGTCACGCCCGAGTACAGGGTGCTCGTGGACAAGTTCGGCAACTACACGATGTACCTGCCCGAGAGGGAAGATGAGGCAAGCGAGAGGATACTGAAGTGAAAAACATCGACAAGGTTCTGGTATCGATTCTCCAGAGGCGGTTCAAATCCATCGTCGAGGAGATGTCGATAGCTCTGACAATGACGACGCGTTCGCCCATCCTGTGCGAGGCGCAGGACTTCGTCACCGGGCTCTACGATGCAAAGGGCAAGATGCTCGAGCAGAAGGAGAACCTGCCCATTCTCTCGTTCTCGCTCGGGCCGGTCTGCGAATACATAATCGACTTCTACGGCGACGACATACACCCAGGCGACGTCATCTTCCACAACGACGTTTTCTCGATGGGTAACCAGAACAACGACGTGGCAGTCTACAAGCCGATATTCAGCGGCGAGACGCTCGTCGGCTGGGCCGCATGCAAGGGCCACCAGGCCGACATAGGCGGAGCCGTGCGCGGCGGCTACAACCCGCAGGCGACCGAGATATGGCAGGAAGCGCTGCGTTTGCCGCCAATCAAGGTCTACGAGAAAGGCAGGCTGCGCAGGGATGTCTGGGGCCTGATATTCGCCAACATCCGCCTGCAGATGGTCGAGGAAGACCTGAAGGCGCAGATAGGAAGCTGCGTTGTCGGCGAGCGCTCCATACAGAAAATCGTCGAGAAGTACGGGCTGGATGTATTTGAGGCACACAAGCAGTATCTCTTCGACGCAACGGAGAAGATGATGCGCGCCGAGGTGCGCTCCATACCCAACGGCGTCTACGAGGGCGAGGCTACAGGCTACTACGACGGCAAGAACCCGGGCTCGAAATACACCATCCGCGTGAAAGTCACCGTGGAGGACGAGGACATCACGTTCGACTTCTCGGATACCGACCCACAGACTCAGGGGTTCGTGAACGGCACGTTCACCTCGAGCGCGTCCGCCTGCATGCTTACATTCCTGCAGATGGTGAACCCGGACATCCCGCACAACGACGGCATGGTCAGGCCCGTGCACATGGTCATTCCCGAAGGCACTGTCCTGAATGCGGCCTATCCTGCCGCGACGACATACGGCAACCACCTCTGCCCGATAACGGCGAGCGCCATTATGCGGGCGCTCGGGCCGGTGATTCCCGACAGGGTCACGGCGGAGTGGAACCCCCTGCTCTGCTCGCTCACGACCGGGACGGACCCGAGGAAGCGGGAGCACTACGTCGATATCTGTTTCATGGGCCTCAAGGGCGGCTCCGGCGGCATCCAGGGCTGCGACGGGTACGACCACATCGGCATGATTGACGCTTCCGGCGGCGTTCTCGACCAGGACTATGAGATGTTCGAGCAGCAGACGCCACATCTCATATTGCAACACGAATACTTGATAGACTCTGCCGGAGCAGGCCGATGGCGCGGCGGGCTCGGCGTCGTCACCAAGTTCAAGCTCGGCGGAGAGAATAACACCTTCGTCACTTTCGGCGAGGGCGACGTGGAGCCGCCGCTCGGCTCTCAGGAGGGAAAGCCGGGTGCGCTCAATTCCATGAAGCTCACCTATCCGGACGGCGAGGAGTTCGTGCCGACGACGAAAGACCTCGTGACTGGCGTCCCTGCCGGGACAATTTACTACCAGGAAGCCGGCGGAGGCGGCGGCTGCGGCGACCCGAGGAAGCGCAGGGCCGAAAAAGTCCTCGAAGATGTGCGAAACGAAAAGGTCAGCATCGAGAAAGCGCGCGAGGATTACGGTGTCGTTGTAGACCCGGAGACAATGGTGATTGACGAGGCCGCCACCGCCGAGCTCAGAGGCAGTTGAACCGCCGCTCTTTCTTTGTTGTTGACCCTTCCGAGTGCGCATCTTAGAATCGACGCGGTCAAGGAGTCGATTTGCCTATGCGCAGATTTCTGCCCGGAATACACACCGGCATGTTGAAATTCCTGCTGCCGGCATTGCTTGTGGCAGCGACCGTCCTCCTGTACCTCGCGGGTGTCTTCCAGTCGCTGCAGTACGAACTCAACGACATGCAGTTCCGCTGGCGCCCGGACCGCAAGGCGAGCGATGACATCGTCATCATCGCCATCGACCCGGAGAGCGAAAAGGAGATGGGCACTTCCTTCGAAAGGTGGCAGCGGGCGCGGACCGGGCAGGCTATCGCGAATCTCGCCGGGGCCGGAGCCGAGGTAATCGCGCTGGACTTCAGATACGCGAAAAGACCGGGAGAGCAAGAGGATGACATGGCTCTCGCCGATGCCATCGCGGACGCGGACAACGTGATTCTGGCGGTCATGGTCGAGGGGGGGCAGCTTCTGCGCACGGACGAAGCCATCCTCGGTGACGAAGAGGCTGGCGCGCTGGGCGAAGGGCATCTGAACGTCGTGGAAGACGAAGATGGCGTGCTTCGGCGCATCGTGTTCGCGAAGATCAGCAACCTGGAAGTCCCGAATGTTGAAGAGAAGTTCTATTTCCATTACTTCGATGTCGAGATAGCGGGGCAGTTCAAGTGGGTAGACGATGCTGAATACGATGTCGATACGGATATCCTTACTCTCGTGAAGAAGGACAAGGAAGGCAAGAAGACCGCCGAGTACCCCGTCCAGCACGGGAACCATCCCATAAACTACATCGGCCCCGCGGGGAGCTTCAAGCGCATCCCGTTCTGGAAGATATACAAGAACGAGTTCGACCCCGAAGAGGTCGCCGGCAAGATATGCCTAGTCGGTGACACCCGCCTGCGTGGAGGAGACTTCTTCGCCACTCCGCACTCGGAGTACTACCGGCCGACACCGGAGAGCCGCCCCATTCTTCAGACAATGCCCGGCATCGAAGTACACGCGAACGGCATCCAGACAATCCTCGAAGGGCAGACCATCCGCGAGAGCACGCAATCCGAGGGCCTGATCTTCGTAATCGTCCTCGGCATGGGCATGGGCCTCTTGTTCTTCTTCTTCGAGCGCGGAGGTCTGATACTTCCCGCTGTAATCGTGTGCCTTACGCAGACCGCCATTGTCTTCATGAGCTACACACTATTCGCATCTTACGACTACCAGATGGCGAGCGTGCCCTGTCTCGTCGTGGTTGCACTTCAGTTTACCGCCGGCGTAAGTTACCGCTGGCTTGCCGCGCGCAGGCGAATCAGGCAGATTCAGGAGATGTTCGGCAGGTACGTATCGGCGAACATCGTCAGAAAGATGATTTCCGGCGAGCTTTCCGTGAACCTCGAAGGCCACGAGAAGGACATCACCGTCTGCTTCCTCGATATCCGCAATTTCACCAAGACCTCGGAGAAGCTTACGCCGGAGCAAATCGGCAGGCTGCTCAACGAGTTCTTCTCGCGCATGATAGGCGTCATCTTCAGCATGGACGGCACGCTCGACAAGCTCATGGGCGACTGCATAATGTGGTTCTTCAACGACCCAGAGGAGCAGCCGGACCACCCCCGGCGGGCGGCTCAGGTCGCGCTGAAGATGCTCGACGAGCTGCGGCTCTTCAAGACGGAGATAGACCTGCCCGGCGTCGAGTTCATGAACATAGGAATCGGCGTGAACACCGGCAGGGCCACGGTCGGCAACCTCGGCGCGCCCACCTTCCACGACTATACCGCCATAGGCGACACGGTCAACCTCGGCTCCCGTCTCGAAGGCCTGAACAAGGAATACGGCACGCAGGTAATAATCGGCGAAACTACCCACGAGCGCGTCCGGGGCGAGTTCTTCTGCCGCGAACTCGACCTCGTGCGGGTCAAAGGCAAGGACCAGCCCGTCATGATATACGAACTCGTAGCGCCGAAGGACCGCGCTACCGAGGAGCAGAAGCAGCTCGCGGCATCCTTCGAGCGGCACCTGGCACTTTACAGGAGCAGGGAGTTCGAGAAGGCGCGGGCCGCGTTCTCCGCGCTCGCTTCCCAGTTCCCGGACGATGCACCGTGTAAAATCTACTGCGAGCGATGCGAGATACTCGCCCAGAAACCGCCCGAGGAATCCTGGTCGGGAGTCTTCACCTTCACCACCAAGTAGCTTGAAATCCCCGTGCGCACTGTGTATCATGTCCCACGTCATGTTTCAGGCTCACAAGAAACCCATACTCTTCACCAGGACGACGAAGTCCATCGGGAAGATTCTGCTTGTGCGCCTGCTGATAGTCCTCGGCGTGATGTTCGCGGTTTTCTTTTCATTCCTGCTCCACAGCAGCGGAATCGAGGACTCCCACGGCAACAATCCCGGCATTATCGACCTGATTTACTTCACAGTGATAACCGTGACGACGGTGGGCTACGGCGACATAGTCCCCGTATCGGCATTCGCGAAGCTCTTTGATGCGTTCGCGGTGACGGTCGCACGCTTCACCGTCTGGATAATCGTCCTGCGCACAACCTACGAGCTTGTCCTGCAGAAATACCTGGAGGCGTTCAAGATGAAATCCCTCAAGAAGCGGCTCAAGAACCATGTGATAGTCTGCGGCTACGGCGAACTCGGCCGCGCAGCCACAGACGAGCTTGTCGAAAAAGGCTTCGACATGAAACAGATTGTCGTGCTCGACTCGGACCCGGAACGCTCACAGGAGGCGGCCGACTCCGATATCGCGGCCCTCTGCTCGGATGCTACGAGGGAGGTCTCGCTCTCCCACGCCGACATCACCGACGCGAAGTACCTCATAGCCTCGACCGGCAGGGACGACACCAACGTCCTTATCTGCCTGACCGCCCGCAGCATGAACCCGCAAATAACCATCGTCTGCCGCGTGGCGGAGAATGAGAATGTCAAGCTAATGAAAAGCTCCGGCGCCAACAGCGTCATCTCGCCCACGCGCATGGCGGGCGCCGAAATAGCCCGCGTTATCCACGCGCCCGCCGCCGAAGCGCCGGGTATCGACGCCGCCGAAACTCCTTGACTGGAGGGGCGGCGGTGCTATGATGTCAAGTCCTGTCATATAGCACGATAGTAAGTCAAACGCGGAGGTGGAATCGTGAGCAAGGTCATTTGGGAGCCCTACGGCGACTATATCGAAAAGGCGAACATCACGCGCTTCATGAAGAAGCACGGGATAAAGACCTACGACGATCTCATTAAACGCTCGACCGAAGATATCAAGTGGTTCTGGGACGCGGCGCTCGAAGACCTCGGCGTCGAGTGGTACGAGCCCTACACCGAGACGCTCGATATGTCTGAAGGGTTCCCGTGGACCAAATGGTTCGTGAGCGGGAAGCTCAACATCGTCCACAACTGCATCGACCGGCACCTCGAAAAGCGTGGCGACCAGACCGTCATAATCTCCACCAGGGACGAAGGCCCGAGGCGCGAAGTCACCTACTCCGAGCTCAACGGCATGGTCTGCAGGCTCGCCAACGGTCTTAAAAGCCTCGGCCTGAAGAAAGGCGACTTCGCCGGCATCTACATGCCCATGACGCCCGAAATCGTGGCGGCCTTCTTCGCATGCCTCAAAATTGGCGTAATCGTCATACCGATATTCTCCGGCTTCGGCGCGACCGCGCTGGCCACCCGGCTTGACGACGCGAAGGCGAAAGTCCTCTTCACCGCCGACGGCACGACCCGCCGCGGCAAGAAGGTACCCATCAAGCAGGAAGCGGACCGCGCGCTGGAGAGCGTCGATTCCATCCAGAAGGTCGTAGTGCTCAAGCACGCCGAAATCGACGTGCCCTGGAACGACCAGCGTGACATCTGGTGGGATGACTTCGTCGCCGACCAGCCCGATACGTGCGAGACGGAAGTGCTCGACGCCGAGGACAGGTCCATCATAATCTACACCTCCGGCACCACCGGCAAGCCCAAGGGCACGGTCCACACGCACGCCGGCGCGCTCGCCCAGTGCGCAAAGGAACTCGGATACAACTTCGACGTGAAGCCGGACGAGACTTTCTTCTGGGTGACCGACATAGGCTGGATGATGGGGCCGTGGGAGATGATAGGGGTCCAGTTCCACGGCGGAACCTACGTGATGTTCGACGGCGCGCCCAACTACCCGGAGCCCGACCGGCTCTGGCAAATAATCGAGGAGAACAAGGTCAGCACGCTGGGCATATCGCCGACCGCAATCCGCATGTTCATAACCTACGGCGAGGAATGGGTCAGAAAGCACGACCTCTCCTGCCTGAAGTATCTCGGCTCGACCGGCGAGCCGTGGGACCCCGAGTCCTACATGTGGTTCTTCAACGTGGTCGGCGGCGGGCGATGCCCGATTATCAACATATCCGGCGGCACAGAGATTATCGGCTGCCTGCTCGCACCGCTGCCGGTTCACCCGCTCAAGCCCTGCTCGCTGCAGGGTCCGGCGCTGGCAATGGATATCGATGTCTTCGACGAGGATGGCAAGCCCGTCCGGGGCGTGCTGGGCCACCTCGTGTGCAAGAAACCCGGCCCGAGCATGACCAAGGGCTTCCTCGGCGACCCCGAGCGTTATATCGACACCTACTTCTCGCGCTGGCCCGATATCTGGTATCACGGTGACTGGGCGCTGGTGGACGAGGATGGCTACTGGTTCCTGCACGGGCGCTCCGACGACACAATCAAGGTCGCCGGCAAGCGCACTGGCCCGGCCGAAATCGAGGCTGCGCTCATCGAGCATTCCGCCGTCGTCGAGGCAGCCGCAATCGGCGTCCCGCACGAAATCAAGGGCGCGGGCGTCGTCGCCTTCGTCGTAATCAGGCAGGGGCACGAGCCGACCGAAGAGCTGCGCAAGGAACTCAGCGACCTCGTCGTGAAGCACCTCGGCAAGACGCTGCGGCCCGAGAAAGTGCTCTTCGCCACCGCGCTGCCCAAGACGCGCTCGGCGAAGATTGTTCGCGGGGTCATCCGCAGGAAACACCTCGGGCTCGACATCGGCGACATCGCCTCCGTCGAGAATCCCGACGCAATAGAGGCAATCGCGAATGCGACGTAACGCGACAGCGACCGCCGTTCTCCTCGCCGCGGCCTGCAGCGTACTGCTAACCGCAGCCGCATGCAGCGCGGCGCCCGCGCGGCAGAAAAACTCCGGCCCGTTTCAGCCCCGCCTCGACCGCGTGCGGCGCGACGCCGAGAAGGTGTTTGCGCTTTCGAGCACCGACGATGTCCGCGGGCTGTCAGTGTACCTCGCCCACAAGGAGCCAGTAGTCCGCCACCTGGCGCACCGCAGCCTTCTCACAGCACTGCATTACGATCATGAAGAAGCCGACCTGCCGCGATACGACCCTTTCCTGCCTTATAGCGAGATTAAGAAAGCCTACCGCGGCTGGGCGCAGTGGCTCGAAAGCAAAGTTGACCTGAAGGACGTGCTCCGGACAAAGCCCAAGCCGAGGTCGAAAAAAGCGCAGGAGCGGCTCCTGCTCGAATCGGTCGTTCTCGCGGTCAATCGGCTGGGCGGCCCGAGAGACCTGGACTTGCTGGCCGAGCTTCTCGAATCGGAGGATGAATACGTCAGGCGCGTCGCGCTGCGCCACCTGCGCGAAGCCGCCGGCGGGCCTGGCGAAGATGTGGCGGCAGCTTCGGGTCTGGCACCTGAGAAGGCCTGGCTCGACTGGTGGCTGAAAGAACGCTCCGAAACGGGAGCGCAGCAGCAATCCGTAAAAGGAGAAAACAGATGAGAATCGAAAAGAAGCGTTTCGCGGGCAAGAATTTCAAGGCGGTGCAGATTCTGCCGATGCTGAGCCGGCTCAAGCAGTTCATAATATTCGCCGTCCCGGCGGCCGTCTTCTTTTACTTCTACCCGAGCATGTACGAGAAAGCCGCGGAACACGCGACCTGGTATCTCGTGATGCTCGTGCCCGTGCTCCTCGTTCTTTTCGCCATAAGCCGAGCCGCCCAGCGGCTCATCGTCTACGTGGACCCGGAAGACAAGAACTTCGTCGTCGTGAAATCCGGCCTCGTCACGAACAAGGAGAAGGTCAACACCCCCACCTCGGAAATCAAGGGTGTGACGACCGAGACGAAAGTAGTCCACGAAAAGAGCAAGGAATCGGGCGACATGGTGCGCAAGACCAGGACCGCGCTCGTGGTGCAGACGGGGAAAGGCTCCAAAAAGCTGCATACCTATCACAAGGCGGCCACGGCCCAGAAGGCGGCCCGGCTCATCGAGGAGCTTCTGAAAGGTTAGAAGGCGATTACTTTCGACCCATCCCGCGAAAAGCCGATTTGTCAAAAATCCTAACGGAAATCTGGACATGCCGCGCAACATGTATTATTATATATTTAAGCGGGTTGGCTGCGCCGGGAGCTACCGGGAGGAGACTGTTTGAACGTAAGGCAGGTTGAGTGGCAAGGCAGGCCCGCCGTCGCAATAGCTTACACTTCCGACAGGCAGCAGGCGCTTAACATTGTCATGTTTATAATCCTCGGGTCAACTTTCGGCCTGAGCCTGGCACTGGTCAAGAAGTACGGCCTTTTCGCACTTTCTCCGCTGCCGATCGCTATTATTATCACGCTGGACGCCCTGCGACAGAAGATGTTCATCCTGATAGACGCCAAGCGACGCTTCGTTACCGGCGTCCGCCGCGGATTCGTGATGACAAAGGAGCTTTTCAACGTGCAGGTCGTGGGCGTCAACGAGATAGCGGTGGAAGACTCCACGGCGAGGATGACGAAAGTCGTGGGCCCGGAAGCGGGAAAGGAAGGCGGAACCCGCAAGTTCCACGTCATCGCCAAGGGACACGGCGGGATTCACCTTCTCTGCTCGACGAGCAGCGAGAAGAACGCCACGCTGGTCGCCTTCGCGGTATCGCGGGCCACCGGCAAGCGCCTCGGCGGAAGGATCAACCTGAGCCACTGGCGCGACTACATCGAAATCCTCGAGGAAGAAGAGAAGCAGATACTCGACCAGCTTATCAGCGGCCGCCATCACCCCCTGAGTTAGCGGACTGATACATCTCGGCAGCGGGCAGCAGAAGCGCGGACGCCAAGCCCCCGAAAAGATACGCTTTCCCGTCCACCACGGCCGCAGCCGTGCTCTCACGCGCGAAATCGAGGGGCTCTTCTTTTCGCCATTTTCCGCTTTCGGGGTCGTACGAGACTACCTCGGCGAGATACTCCTTTCCCCTGGAACCCCCGAACACGAACAGCCTGTTGTCAAGCTCGCAGGATGCACAGCAGGCGGCCGCGCCAGGCATGTTAGGTCCCTTCTCCCACGCGCCGCTCTGCGTGTCGAATATTTCGAGTATGGAGACCTCGCCGCTCCCGCGATACCCGCCGGCCACGCATATCTTCTTGCCCATGGCGGCGCAGGCAGCGAACGCCCGGGCCGTGGGCATCGCAGACGCCCTCTCCCATGTGCCTTTTTCCGGGTCAAACACCTCCACGACGCCCGTTGGGTCGCCGCCGCACTTGCCGCCGATGTGCTTGTGACTGCAGGACAGCCAACCGCCAATGCAGTAAAGCCTGCCGCCGGCTACCGCCGCGCATGCGCCGTACCTGGCCGCTTTCAGCGGCGGGCCGTCCGACCACTCGCCGCTTTCCGAGTCGTATATCTCGACGACGGGCGTATCGTCGCCGGCGTGGCCGCCGATTACGTAGATTTTCCCTTCCAGCGCGGCGGCAGCTGCACGCTGCCTTGGCAGCATGCTGGGAAGCTCGCGCCACTTCTTCGTCCCCGGGTCGTAGCAGTGGGCGAAGCCGGAGTGGCTCGCCCGCTCGATGCGTCCGCCGAAGAGATAGATTCTGCCTCCCAGCGCGCATGCGCACGCCCTGTCGCAGGCAACCGGCACGTCGGGCAGGGCGTGCGGCTGGTCGGCCACCTCAAGAACGTACTCCATCTCGCCTGCCTTGAAACTGTACTCGCCTGCGGGACCTCGCACGACGCCGAGCAGCCTGCCATCCTCGCTTGTCATTACCTTATCCGGCACGCTGCCCGTAAGAAGTGGCTTCTCTCCAGCATTCGTCGCCAGTTTGTACTCGTACGGTGCGAACCTTTTCGCGGGCGCCAGGATTACAGGTTTATCCGGTTTCTCAGACACTTTGTCCTGTGCTGGCGGCTTTGCACTCTTCTCCGCAACCGGTGCATTGCCTGTATCAGGCTCCTCGGCCTTCTCAGTACATGCGAAAAGACAGAGCAGCAGTCCTGCAGCCACAATGCATCTCGACATTTACTCTTCCTTTCGTCTGACGTAGACGGCACGGTAGCTGTCTATGTTCTTTTTAAAGCACACGCCGCACCCCGGCAGGTTCTTCGGGTCGAGCGGGACGAGCCTCACCTCGAAGTCCATCTCCTCGTACAGTTCCACGACCTCCGAGAGCCTCGGCTCGCAGAATTCGCCCCGGTTCTCCCAGCCTTCCTTCTCAAGGTCCGGCCCTGAAGTCATTGTTCAGTCCTTCATCGCATTTGTTGGATGACTGCACACGTTAATTGTATCTTATGCGTTGCGCCTGCGTCAACAAAAGGCAGGAAACCGGGCAATCCGCTACTTCCCGGCTTCGCCCTTGCCTGCAGGCTCCTGTGGTTTCGGCTCCGGCGGTGGCACCTTCTTTTCCGGCGGCTGGGCGGGCGGGATTCCTTCCTCTTTTTTCTGCCCGCCTTCCTTTTCCGGCTTCTGCGCGGCGTCTTTCTTCTTCTTGTCGCCGAACAGGTCCTGGCCCGTGTAAATCTCCTCCGGAATTGAAACTACCGGGACGGTGGCTTTCTTTAGAAACAGCAGCGCGAAGCACGTGTCCACGTGGTTCGGCGGCCGGGGCGGCTGAGCGGGCTGCCCCGGCTGGGGCTTCGGTGTAGGTATCTTGTAGCCCTCCCAGTAGCCTTCCTTTTGCTGCTGTTCGAGAATGTACTTGGCGCCCTTGTTGTACCAGTCGTGTTCGCCGAACCGCGTGCAGAGCGTGAGTATGCCTGCCCTTTCAAGACCGTAGAGATAGTAGTACAGGTAGGTAGTGCTGCCGCTGGTGCTGCGGCTGGATGGGTTCTTGGTGACGGTGAAATACCTGAATATCCACGCCGCCCCGTCCCGAATGCTCTTGTCGAGCAGCTTCCTGTACTCTTTGGGGTAGTACTTGCTGCCTTCGAGGCCCGTTTTCACTATCACGCCGCAGGCGAGTCCCGCTGTGGTCATCGAGCCGGTGCAGTACATCGGATAGGGCTTCTGGCCTTCCTTGGGCGGCTGCGGGGCCGTGTAGGTCCAGCCGCGCGCGAACATCTTGTGCCCGCCGCGCTCAACGCCGAACCGGCTGTAAGGGTCCTCCACGACGGTTGTGCTTGGCCCCGATTTCTCCGGTTTCTGGCCCTTTTTCCGCGCCTCTGCTTCGTCTTTCTTCAGCGACTCCCTGATTTCCTTCTCCAGCTTCCTAAGTTCCTTGATGGAAAAATCCGCAGCCGGGACGGGGAAAGGCTTCACCTCTTCGCCTTCCTTGTCCTGGTTCACAATCATGTAGTTCCCCGCCTTGCGGAAGACCTTCGGGTCTATCCGGCAGCCCATCCGCATGCCCGAATACAGCGCAAGCAGCGCATACTGAGTGTTGGAGAGGTCCTCGCCGCCCGACGGGTAACGCCAGATATTCTGCTGCTGGTTTGAGATTATCCACTCGACGCACTTCGACACCTTTGACTTGTCCTCGACCGGCGCCCTGCGGCGGATGTTTTCCCGCAGGACCGTTATGTAGGGCTTGCCTTTCCTGTCCAACTGCTTTTCGGATGGCGCGTAGAGCGCTTCGAGCGCCAGGACGTAAATCGCCACGGAATACATGCGGCTTAGCGGCAGGTCCTCCAGGTAATCGAAGCCCTTCCTGATAGCGGGCGAGCCGGGATTGACGCCCGATTTGAGCAGCGCAAGCAGTGCAAGCGCACTGCAGCCCATGGGATAGCTCGTGCCGTAATAGACTTTGAATGAGCCGTCTTTCTGCTGCAGCTTGGCGAGCCAGTTCACGCCCTTCTTGACAGCCTCGTTTATCTTCTCCTGGTCGGGAGGCGAGTTGTCCGGCTCCTTGGGTTCATCGGGCTTCGCCGGCTGGGCCGGTTTCGGGGGCGGAGGCGGAGGTGGTGGTACAGGCTGCTCCGGCGGAGCCTGGGAGGGCGGCTCCGGCTCCTGCGCGAAAGCCAGCAGGGATAAACAAGCAAGAACTGTCACGACTGCGAGAAATGCGAGAACGCGGCGCATTGCTTCCACCCCCGGTTCAGTGTCTGCAACATGCATACTACTACCATAAAATACAAACCTGCGCAAGAACTGCTTTGCAGCTTCATTCGATATCATAGAGACGCTGTTTTCGCTTGCGCACTGTCCTTTCCGGAAGTAATATTACCGTCTTCTTTTGACATCCATAATCATTGCGCGGAGGGCATCATGGCGAAGAAACCAGAGCGATTCATCTTCGATACGCCGCTTGCCGAGTCGGACCCGGACGTGGCGGAAGTCATCGACCTCGAAGAGGAGCGCCAGGCGAACAAGATTATCCTGATTGCGTCCGAATCCATCTGCCCGCCGCCTGTGCGAAAGGTGCTCGACTCGGTCTTCAACAACGTCTACGCCGAAGGCTACCCCTCCCCGCGCCAGAGCGAGTACGAGCGCGACCTGCTGCTCGACTACGAGCACATGATGACGCACCACCGTCGCTATTCCGACAGGCGATACTACAAAGGCACGGAATTCTGCGATTTCGTCGAAGCATTGGCACAGAAACGGCTCGCGGAGTTGTTCGCAACCGAAAACGTGCCGGCCGAGCAGATTTACTGCAACGTCCAGCCGCTTTCGGGCGCTGCGGCGAACAACGCCGTCTACGACGCCTTCCTGCAGCCGGGCGACGTTGTTCTCGGCCTTGACCTTACCCACGGCGGGCACCTCACTCACGGGTCCGACGCGAACCGCTCCGGCCAGAACTACGAGGTGGTACCCTACCAGGTTGACCGCTCGACGAGCAGGCTCAATTACGACAAGATACGCGAATTGGCGCTGGAGCACGAGCCGCGGCTGATTATCGCGGGCTACTCGGCCTATCCGTGGGCGCCGGATTTCGCGAAGTTCCGCGAGATTGCGGACGAGGTCGGCGCGATTCTCCTTGCGGACATAGCGCACACGGCTGGCATGGCGGTCGCGGGCGCCTACCCGAACCCCATCGAGCACGCGCATATTATCAGCTTCACGACGCACAAGACGATGTGCGGGCCGCGCGGCGCATGTCTCGTGTCGGCGCACCCCGAGGTAGCCGAGCTGATGCACGCGGGCGTCTTCCCCGGCGAGCAGGGCGGGCCCCACATCCACCAGATTGCGGCCAAGGCCGTCTCGTTCAAGATTGCGCAGTCGCCGGAGTTCAAGAAGCTGATGAAGAAGGTCGTCGAAAACGCGCTGCACCTGGCAAAAGCGCTCGAAGGAGAGAGCCTGACGCTCGCCTACGGCGGAACTGATACGCACATGTGCTTGATAGACCTCAAGAAGGTCAAGACCCCGACCGGCATCACGCTGACTGGCGAAATCGCCTCGCGCATTCTCGACCTATGCCACATTACGCTCAACAAGAATACCATCATGGATGACGACAACGCGGCCCACCCGACCGCAATAAGGCTGGGCACGACGTGGGTGACGCAGCGCGGCATGGGCAAGCGGGAGATGGAAAAGATTGCATCGCTCGTGGCGAGGGCGCTCAAGAACATGCACCCGTTCAGCTATATCGAGACTTCCGGCCTCGTCGGGCGTGGGAAAATCGACCTTGATATCATTCTCGAAATACGGAAAGAAGTCGCAGCGCTCTGCGAAGTATTCCCAGGCGATGTGGGCGAACGCGACGGGAAACCCTACCCGTTTTATTACCTCGGCACGCAGGAAACGCCGAAATCGTCGCTTGCGGGCACGCTCGAAGAGCACGGCGCGAACATGAAAGGCGGCTTCGCCGTCGATTTCGGAGATGCGAATGGCGAGGCGAAGGCTGCACTGGAAGGTGCGGCAGTCATTGACTGCTCCAACCTCGCCCCGCTGGAGATTATCGGCATTCGCGCAACCCAGTTCCTACAGGGCGTATGCACCGCGGACATCTCGAAACTCGAAGTGGGCCAGTGCACGCTGACGTTCCTGCTGGACAAGGAAGGCGGCGCGTTCGCCGACGCGCACGTGACGCGCTTCAAGCTGGACGAGCGCGGGCGCGACTGGTACCTCCTCGTCGCCGGCCCGAACGACATCGGCAAGGTAAAGACCTACCTGCGCGCAGTCTCGGACGGGTACGTGATTTTCGACGAGGATGACGTGACGAAGAAGATAGAAGGCCCGGTAATCGTGCGCGACCTGCGCGAGGAGTCGAAGGGCACGCTGCTTGCGCTCTCGGGACCGGGCGCACCGGGTATTCTCTCGAAGCACTCGGAGAGCCTCGGCGATGTCGGCGCGGACTCCTACCACGAGGGCACAATCGACGGCCAGCATATCGGCATGCTTTCCTGCGGACAGGGCGAGCACGTGTTATGCTACATCCTCGCGGACCCGCTGCACGCGGGCGAGCTTTTCGACAGGCTTGCCGAGTCGGGCGCCAAGGCGGCCGGGACGGCGGCGTTCGAGGCAGTGCGCAGGAGCTACGGCCTTCCCGACTACTCGAAGGAACATCCTGCAGCGAGTGCGCTCGTCGGGCAGTTCCCGGAGGCATTCGGGCTGTCGAAGCACTATTTCGCCGGTCAGTCGAAGCTGCTCGAACTCGCACCGAAGGCAAAGAAGGAAGAGTTCGAGTGGAAAGAGCCGAAGGATGCGCCGCTCAAGCACACAGCTCTCTTCGACGAACACTGCAATCTCACCAAGAAGGACTTCATCGTGCCTTTCGCCGGATGGGAGATGCCCGTCTGGTACACCCGCGTTTCAGAGGAACACAAAGCGGTTCGCGAGACTGCGGGGCTGTTCGATGTCTCGCACATGGGGCTGTTCGAGTTCAAGGGTCCTCATGCGGAGAAATTTCTCGACACTGTTCTTTCCAACTACGTGCCTTTCATGCGCGACGGGCAGGCGATGTACTCCTACTGCTGCGGCCCCGACGGGAACGTCATTGACGATACCTTCACCTACAGGCTCAATCGGCACCATTTCTGGATGGTCGTAAACGCATCCAACAACGACAAGATGTGGGCGTGGCTCACCGGCGTAAACGAGCACAGATACCTGCTGGACAGGGAAATCACCTCGCGCGACATCGAGGGCGAGGTCGAGCTTCGCAACCTGAAAGACTCGTCCGCGGGCGCGGACCGCATGGTGAATCTTGCGCTGCAGGGGCCGATGTCGCTTGACATCCTCCAGGCGCTCACGGACGACCCGGTCACTCAGCGCAACCTCGACGTGCTGCAGTGGTCAACCCACACGTGGGCCGAGCTTGCCGGCGTGAAGGCGCTCCTCGCGCGCACCGGCTACACGGGCGAGAAAATCGCCTACGAGGTCTACGTGCCCTGGGACGACGCGGTCGGCTTCTGGAACGAGCTGCTCGAAATCGGCGAGAACTTCGGCCTCGTGCCGTGCGGGCTGGGCGCGCGCGACTCGACGCGCACGGAGGCGGGCCTGCCGCTGTACGGGCACGAGCTTGCCGGGCACTTCGACATCTCGCCCATCGCGGCCGGCTACGGCGCGTTCGTAAAGTTCCACAAGCCGTTCTTCGTGGGCCGCAAGGCGCTCCTCGAAAACGAGAAAGCCCGCAGGATGGAAGTCGTGCGGTGGCAGCTTCTGGACAAGGATGTCCGCACGCTGCACACGGGCGACCCGGTCGCGAGCAAGCGCGCAAAGCATATCGGCTGGGTGACGAGCGCGGTGCTTGTCGAAGGCTTCCAGATGGGGCTTGCGTACGTTGACCGCAGGTTTTCAGAGCCGGGCACGAAGCTCGAGATGTTCCCGCTGACCAAGCCAGAGCAGGCCGCGAAGGAGAAGGCGAAGCCGTCGCTGCAGCCGGGCGACATGCTGCTCGTTTCGGGCGAAGCGGAAGTCCTGACCCGCTGGCCGGAAGAGGATGAGGAAGAGGAAATCGAGGAAATCTTCTATCCCGGTTTGCTCTGAGATTTCCTGCTGCGATAGAGAATCGCCGCAAGGACGGCGCATCCCAGCACAACCGCCGCTCCTACCGAGACCACGAGCAGCAGCCAGCTTATCCCCGTCTGCTTCGTAGGTTTCTCCCGCATAGCTTCGGGTCGGGCCGGTGCCGCTGTATCGCTCTTCTTCACAGGTGGCTCTACGACAGCGACAACCGGCTCCTCCGTTTCGGGCTGTTTCAGTGCCCATTCATCCCCAAGCCGCTTCAGCGCTTTGAGCGCATTCGCCGCAAGGCCGGGCTCAATCTCTCCATCCAGCGAAAGCATTCTGAGAATCCTTACAGCTTCTTTCCTGGCCCAGTCCGTCATTCTGTTGTCGTTGTGGAACTTCACCAGTTCGTCCGCTGACTTAAGGGCTCTGGTTTCTACAAGATGTCTCAAGAGCTTCAATCGCGGCTGATGCGTCGCTTCCTGCAGCACGCGGAACAGGTACGGCCTGGCAATCTGTTCGTCGCAGAACATGAGAGACTCCGTTGACCAGTTCGCCTTCGGTATAGATGAACCGGTGGCTTGCGAGAAATACTCCTTACAGAGATTTTCGACAACATCCCTGTCGTAAGGCAGCTTTCTGAAACTAAGCTCGCATGTAGGTATAAGGCTGTACAGCGTTTTCTCGATAACTGACGGAGCGGCGCGTCTATTGCGAGGGTATTTGCCCCATACTGCACGCGGTCCGAACTCACACCTGATGCGGTAGAATCCTTCTTCTCGCGGCTGATACCACCTGTCGAGCACGACACTGTATTCATACACTTCTCCGGGCTTGATTCTGGTTATTCCAGATGCGCCGAACTGGTCAAATACATGCCTCAATTCCCTTGCTTCGTACTGTGGCGGCTCAGCCAGCAGCGTTCCCGTGGCATCGAATATCTTGAACCTGTAAGCGCCGAGACGGTAAGTTCCGAGGTCTATTTCCAACTCCTTGTCGGTGTTATTTCTCGCTTTGAACTTGAGTATTACAGGCTCGCCCACAACTGTCTCAGCTTTGACAGGTTCCAGCGTTGCGCTGATGGCATACGAATGACTAACTTTCCCGAGTTCGAGGAGTGCGCTTTTCGCCTTAACACGCAGAGAAGTAACCGGGTCGTGCTCCGAGATGTAGCGCAGTTTTCCTTTGAACAAGTCGGTTTTGACATTTGCCTTTATTAGTGCATCGAGGGCGAGTTCACGGATTTCGGCATCGCTGTCATCAAGGAATTTGATGACTTTACCTTGAAGGTCATCCACAGTAGAGCCCGGCGGTGCGGCGAGAGTCTTGACAACCCTTCTTCTTTCAGCCTCAGCAAAGGCCATTATGGAAAACGCTTCAATGAGTGCCTTTCGCACTGCTCCGGACTCGTCACGTTCCAGCCGCAGAAACAGCGCGTTCAGGGATTTCGGCCCCGGCATTCGGCCCAGCATTCCTGCAGCGGTTGCGCGGAGGGAAGCGTTTTCGTGGTCGAGAATGGGGATGATGTGCGGCACAGCTTTCCGCGCTTTGAGCTTGTCGAGGCCTTTGATTGCTGTCGATATGACGGTGAAGTCGCTGTTGTTTAGCGCGCCTATGAGATGCTCCACGGCCTTTTCGCCGCCGATTTCGGCGATTTTCCTTACCGCGACCCGGCGTACGATAAGGCTCTTGTCCTCGAAGAGTTTGGCGAATTCCGGAAAAACGCTGTCAGTTCCGAAGTTGGCGAGCGCCTCTACGGCGCCGGCGCGCACCTCCTCGCTGGAGTCCTTGAGCGCACCGACGAGGGCTTTGTAGCCTTCCTCTGTTCTCATCTCGCCGAGTGCGTGGCATGCTCTCTGCCTGAATACAACGTCCTTATCCTTGAGGCCCTGGATAATATATGGAATGGCGGATTTCTCCTTTCGCATTACCAGGCTGTTGAGGCACATCTTCCGCACGGAAACCACCGGGTCGTTGAGCATGTGCTCTATGAGGGGCTTGACAACCTTCAGGTCCCCGTGCGCGGCGAGCGCCTGGGCCGCGACCTCACGCCTGTAGTAGCTTTCGCTCTCCAGCGCTTTCAGGCACTCCTCCTGGTCGAACTCTCCCTTCTGGCCGAAGCAGAATGTCACGGCAAGCAGAAGCGCGCAGAAAACGGCAAAAGCTCTCGACACGGCTCACACCTCCAGGACCGGTCAAGTCATACGACACGAGTCACACCTGTATCATACCATCATATCAGACGACGGGGCAACCCGGAGGGGTGCAATATTGCGCAGGGAAATGCGGCGATTTCCCGTGATTTTTCTGCAGATTTCACGTCATCTTCTCGAATATCGCTCACTCATATCAAGTGAGTAGAATCGGGCAGTTTTCATCAAACGCGGATATGCCCGGCGCATTTAAGATGGCAGGATTCCGGACAGGTCCCCAGTGCCTCGCGCGGGAGGTGTATTCATGGCGCGTGCTTGTTTCTGGATAGCAGTCCTGACAGGACTGGTCACTTTCATGCTCATCTCTCTTGAGCCTGCGCTCGCACAGGACCCGGGCGGCGGTGGCGGGCGACCGGGCGGCGGCGGGCGACCCGGCGGCGGAGGACGCGGCGGCGGACGTGGCGGCGAGCGCTTCGAGAAAATGATGGAGGAGATGCAGAAGGAAGTCGATAAGGCGGCCGCCGACGCCGTCAGGAAAGCCCTCGACCAGGGAAAATCCGAGGAAGAAGCGAAGGAAGCGGGCAAGAAGGCCGCGGATGAGGCGATTGACAAGGCAATTGACAAGATGGCCGAAGATATGGGTCGGAGACGCGATGGAGGCAATGACCCCGGCGGCGGCAACAATCCCGGTGGCGGCAGGCGCGGCGGCGGCAACAACCCCGGAGGCGGCAATAACCCCGGCGGCGGCAACAACCCCGGCGGCGGTAACAACCCCGGAGGAGGCAACAATCCCGGAGGAGGCCGTGGATTCGACCCGGACCAGATGAAGCAGAGGATGAAAGAAAGAGCCAAGGGAGAAATCGACAAGAAGATAGGCGAAACCCTGGACCGGGCAGTCAAGGAATACAAGACCACAAGCTGGAAAGAAATCGTGCCCAGGGACGAACTCGCCGACGAAGCGAAACTGGTCGAGGAGATAAAGAAGCTGATACAGGACACGACGCTGTTCGATGACTTCAAGGACACTGCCGATAAGTATCTCAAGGACCTGAAGCTTACAAAGCCCATTATCTTACTTGTCTACATTGTGGCCGGTGACTCGAAGCACAGCCAGAGGAAAGCGGCGAAATGCGAAGAGATGCGGGCAAACGTCCTCGGCGACAAGGAGTTCATATCGGCGTCGGAAGGTTTCATCCGGCTCAAGGTCAATATCGAGAAGCTGAACAGCCCGCTGAAGGCCAAGTACGGCATCAGCTCTGCGCCGAGAGTCGTGTTCTTCGACTGCACGGGCAAGAAGCTCTACAGCTTCACGAACACGAAACAGAAAGTAAAGACCCTCCTGCAGAAGATGGAGGGCTACATGAAGAAATCAGACGAGGAAAAAGAGAAGGCACAGGAAAAAAAGGAAGGAGAAGAAAAGGAGACAGAGAAAGAAGCAGAGAAGGAAAATGAGGGAGAAGAAGAGAAGGAAGGGGAATCGGGAAACAAGGAAGATACAGGAGGAGAATCGTGAGAAAGGTACTGATTGTTCTGTTAGCTGTTTGTGTAGTATCGGCGCTCGTGGCCGTGGCGTTTGCACAGGGTCAGGGCCAGGGCCAGGGCCAGGGTCGGGGACAGGGGCGGCGCCAGCCGGGGCAAGGCGGCAGGGGCGGCTTCCAGATGGGCGCAACCCTTAACTCGACAGTCGCCGGAGGAAAAATCTACATCCTGAAAGAGAACGTCCTCTACAAGGTGAACGGCGCCGACATGAAGGTCGAGAAGAAGAAAAAGCTCGACCTGGGCACCGAAGATGACCCGACGGGCAGGATGGTAGCGAGAATGCTGGGCCGCGCCACGCTCCAGGTTGACGGCAAGGCGCTCTTCCTGCTCATGTACAACGCCGTCTACAAGATAGACCTCGATTCCCTCGAGGTAAAGGGCACCATCAAGGCGGACGACCTTACCCCGCCGGAAGAAGAGAAGGAAGAAGGAAAAGAAGAAGGCAAGGACGAGGACAACTTCTAAGAATCTACAGGACTCGCATATTGTTTATCAATCGGAATGCCCCGTTTCGGGGCATTCCGGTTTTTAAAGAGCGACAATCCCGGCAAGCCATTGTAAAAGAAATGTAAAACCGCCCCAAGTGTCGTAAATACTCTGCTGAACGCATCATGAATACAGCGTATTTAATATATGAGGGAATTAATATAGTATACGGAGGTCTGCCATGAAGAATATGCTGACTGTCGGGCTCTCGGTAACGGCTCTGCTGCTTCTGCTGTATATCGCCGCCATGCCGGATGCACACGCCTGAGGCCCTGGAGGATGCCCGCCTAGGCCTAGGCCGCAACCCGTAACCCCAAGACCACAGCCACAACCGATGCCGCAGACACCCAAGCCGGAATCGAATCCCGGCACGGAGAAGCCCGCGCAGCCGAAGCCGGAGGAACCGGCTCCCGACAAAGTTGCATGGGCCGAGACATCAGATGCAGGCGTGGACAAGGACGAAATCGCCAATAAGGACCTTTGGGATCTCTTCACGGGCCTGTCGGATAAGAAAGCCACAAAGCCCGTGCTTATATTCTTCTACTGGCCCGAGGAAGACACTGATGACGAGAACATTAAAAACTCCATCAGGAAATGCGGGCTGTTTGAGAAGATATTCGAGGACGAGGCTGTAAGAAGGGCCTCGACCAAGTTCCACTGCTGCAAGTGCGACTTCAAGAAGCTGAGCGAAGAACTCAAGAAAGAATACAGGCTCACGGTCGCACCCAAGATTCTCTTCTTCGATGTCAGGGGCAAGAAAGTCTGGCAGCTCACAAACGTAAAGGCCAGCCCCGAGGGCATCGCAAAGAAGATGAACAGCATCTCGGCTAATTGCGACAAGCTCCTTGAGGCCATGAAAAAGTAACCGATACCAATAAATCCGAAAAGACCGGCAGAAGAAACATCTGCCGGTTTTTTCTTCTGCATCAAACATTTTACGCAATGTAAAAGTAATGTAAAAGGAGGGTATACAAAGAAAATTCTACATGCGCGACAGCCAGATAGGGATTAATCTATTGGAAGGATTAAAAGTATAGTTCAAGGACATACGGAGGTGAAGGCATGAAGAAGCTGCTCGTGATTACGCTGGCAGCCGTTGCGGCATTGCTGGTGTGCATAGAGTTTATCTCCATGGCGGACGCCTGAGGCCCGGGCGGGTGCAAGCCTAGGCCTAGGCCGCAACCGATAAGCCCGAGACCGCAGCCCAAGTCCGAACGGCAAGAAACGCCGAAGCCGGTGGAACCGGCTCCAGATAAAGTAGCGTGGAGCGAGACATCCGATGCGGGTCTCGGCGCAGAAGACATTGAGCAGAAAGACCTGTGGGACCACTTCACGGGCCTCTCCGACAAGAAAGCAACCAAGCCCGTGCTTATCTTCTTCTACTGGCCCGAGGAAGACACCGACGATGCAGACATCAAGAACTCGATTCGGAAATGCGGGCTGTTTGAGAAGATATTCGAGGATGAGGCTGTAAGAAGGGCCTCGGCCAAGTTCCACTGCTACAAGTGCGACTTCAAGAAGTTGAGTTCGGAACTCAAGACCGCGTACAAGCTCAAGGTCGTGCCCAAGGTTCTCTTCTTCGACGTCAGGGGCAACAAGGTCTGGTGGCTCACAAACGTCAAAGCCAGCCCGGCAGGCGTCGCCAAGAAGATGGACAGCATTGCGGCTGACTCGAAACGCATTCTCGACCACATGAAAAAGTAAGGGTGGCTTGAACACCTGACTCAGGGAATTGTGACAATCATGGCCGGCGGGTTTCCCGTCGGCTTTTTCCTTTGCCTGTAAGCGTCCTTGGCATATAATCCCTGAAAATGGGCCGCGCCGGGCCTTACGGAGGAAGAATGCTCAGGCATATTGTCTGGATTATGACGTTGCTTGTCGCCGTGCTCCTCGCTTATCCAGCGTATGCTCAACAGGGATTCACAAACGCATCGCAGGTAGCGAAATCAGGCAGGTTCCGCTATTCCCTGTGGGGCAGCGAGATGGGCGTTGACCTCGAAGTCACCTCCGGCACCACATTCGGCACGGAGTTCAGCCTTAACGAACTCGGCATGGACAAGAAAGAGACCATCGAGGTCTGGGAATTCGAGATGTGGGAAGGTGGCTTCAGAATCGATATCAGCTACTGGGAAAACAAATGGGAAGGATTCGCACAGATAAGCCGGGATATCGCGTTCGAAGGCGTGACTTACAGCCTGTCCTCCGTTCTCGACTCGAGCTTCAGAATGCGCGCCAGCGACGTGTCGCTTACCGCGAATCTGTCGAGCACGTACAAGGCTTCTTTCGGAATTACCGGCGGCCTCAAGTACTTCGAGTACAAGGCCAAGCTTTGGGACGTTACGACCGGCGTATCCGCCAAGGAAGAGGTCATCGCGCCGATTCCGTACGTGGGTTTTACCGCGGAATTTCTCGTCGGAGAAACCACGATACTCGGGGGACGCTTCGTGATGTTCCAGTACGCTTACAACGGTACGCACGTAGATGTGGCTAATTTCTACCAGGCGGATGCCTACCTCGAGTACCGCCCCGACGCGGGCGTCGCGCTGCGCATAGGCTTCCACAACATAAACTTGAACTACGAAAACCGCACGCCCGGCGACAGATTCAAGATTTCACAGATGCTCAGGGGAACTTACGCTGCTGTCTACATTATGTTCTGAACCTTACCGAATCCGAGGAGATGGCTGTCATTCTTCGCAATAAACCGGGATTTGCCAACCCCGCCTACCAGTTGCTCGCAGTCGGCTACGGGTTCCTTGCGGCGCTGTCGGTGATGCTGCTCGAGCCCCTTTCGGCCGGCGTCTTCTTCCTTTCGCTGCAGTGCATCATGCTACTGTTCGTCGTGCCCGTATTCTGCTGCAAACGCCCGAAAGCCCCGCACCTGAGCCAGCGTCTCGTCTCGCAGTACGCCCGGTTCCTGCAGCCGCTCGGAATTGCCGCGGCAGGCGCGGCTGCGGCTGCCCTCGCCTCGTTCGTTACGCCCATAGGCCCCGGTCGCTTCCTGCTCGCTTCCTTGTTCGCTCTCAGCTTCGGTCTGTTCATGGCCGGTATCTGCTCGGTGCTTCGCTCCTTCCTGGGAATTTCGCTCAGCCAGGCACTGACGCTGCTGGCGGGCCTGCTCATGGCAAGCACGCCCTACTACGTGAACTCGTTCATCCGCGCGACCTCGGGCGGAACAAGGATAAGGGTCGTCCAGCTCGCCGTGGATGTGAACCCTCTGCTCGTGGGCGCCGCCGGGGTTTTCCGCTTCGACTGGCTGCGCTCACGCCAGCTCTACGAGACCTGCCTCATCGGGGCGTACCAGTACCCGTTCTATTACCCTTCGGCCCTGAAAATGGGAATTATCCTCGCCGCGATTGGTATAGTACTTATGGGTGTTTCCGCATGGAGAAAGGCGGATGAAGCGCAGGCTGACAATCCCGCTGATTCTTAGTGTTTCGCTGGCAGCCCTTGCGGCGGTCTGCGCCCGGCCCCTGTTCGCCCAGAAGAAGGAACCTGAGGCGTCGCCTATCGTCTGGCAGAAGGACCTCGACGCTGCCTTGAAGGAGTCCTACCTGTCGGGCCGGCCCATACTGCTGCACTTCTGTCCCGAGGGAAGAATCGCTCTGAACGAGGACATGTCAACTTTCGAGGACAACCGCGTCAAGACGTGGGCCGTGCACTTCGTGTGGGTGCGGCTCGACCCCAAGGAATTCAAGAAGCTCGCGGATGAGTACGGAGTGAAGGAAATACCGTCGCTCGTGGCGGTCTCTCACGGGAAGAAGAAGCTCAACAGCAAGAACGTCGAGGGGCACGCCTTTCCGGAAGACGTCTACGCATTGATGAAGGGCGTGGTCACAAAGCTCAAGAAGACACCCAAGCCCAAGGACATCGAGAAGCTCAGGAAGGATTTCGAGGAGGCGCAGAAGCACCTTCAGGAAAAAAGCACGAAGAAGGCCGTTCAGCTTCTCAGAAAAATCTCCCGCTCGAAGCTCGATATAGGCTTCGTGCTGGAAGCCAGGAAAGCGCTGAAAACGATTGAAGACGAAGCCAAGCAGAGAATCGAGCAGGCGAAGAAGCTCTTCGCGGAAGGCAAGAAGGACGAGGGCGACAAGATTCTCAAGGAGATAGAAACCGAGCTTCGCGGCCTCGACGTCGCCAAGGAAGCTCGCAAGGTCCGGCTCGAACTCTACAAGACGTCCGACGAGTCGAAGGACCTTCTCAAGAAGGAGCAGGAAAAACACGCGCAGAGAATACTGCAGCTTGCCAAAATGTACGAGGAAAACAAGAAGCTCGAAAACGCGCTCGAAGAGTACGAGAAGATACTGAAGGAATACCCGGAGACCGAGGCCGCCGGCACGGCCGCGGACAAGGCGAAGGAACTGCGCAGGGCGCTGGGCAAAGAGGAAAACAAGTAGCGTGAAAAGGTCTGCACGCGGCGTCTGGGACGAGGAAAACTTCGGCGAGGTGACCGCAAAGCAGATAATCGACTCCTTCTACATCCCCACCGGCCCGCACCAGAGATGGGGCAACGCCCGTATTCAGCGCTGCATGCCGCTTATCGACCCGCAACCCGGCGAGCGAATCCTCGACCTCGCGTGCGGTTTCGGGACCTTTACATACCTCTGCGCCAAACAGGGGGCCGACATCGTTGGCCTCGACCTCTCAGAGCCGTGCCTGGAGTGCGCCGCCGAGGCATGTGCTCAATTTACGCTGGAAGGCTCGTGCTCCTTCGCCTTCGGCGACGTACAGGCCCTGCCCTTTCGGGATGGCTCGTTCGACAAGCTGTTGTCAATCGACGGTTTTGAGCACTTCACCCACTCCCAGAAAGCCCGCCTCCTTGGCGAGGCCTACCGGGTCCTCAAACCAGAAGGAAAGTTCATCGTCTACACGCCGAACCTGCTCGCGAAAGCCTCGAAAGTCCTGCGCCTGAATCTGATTAACCTCGCCCTCGGGCGAATTCACGAGCTAACCTCGACCAGCCGCTACCTCTCTGTGAAAGAGCCGACGCATATCGGCATGACCTCGCCCTTCCGGCTGCGCCGCCTGTTCAGGAACGCGCGCTTCGAGGTCGAGTTCCGATACGACATCTCCGGCGGGCGGCTTAAAAGGAATGCCTGGCGCGCTTTCACGCAGGAGAAGTTCCCCCTGCTCAGGGACATCCTCAACGGCAGAATAGCCCTTGTTGCGAGACGCGTGGGGTAATGCTCAGAAAAACCTCGATACAGACCAGGATTGTGCTGCCTTTCGTGCTGCTTGTCGTGGCGGTGTTCGGGCTGACCGCGTTCGCGGCCGTCCAGATTGCCGCCCGCACCGTCGAGTCGCAGGCGAGGGCTCGCATAGCGACACTGGCGAAGTTCATCTCCGGGGCGGGCTTCCCTCTGTCGGATGAGACCCTGAAGTCCATGGGCCGGCTGCTCGACGTTGGCCTTGCTACCGTCTCGTCCGACTTCGAGCTGCGTCAGTCGAACCTCCAGCAGAATCTCGCCGCCGACCTGCCGCGCGCGCTGCGAAGCTCGATCGCCGCCGGAGAAGACACCGGCGTCTTTTTCGCCGAAGTCGGCGGAAGAGAATTCTACATCGCATACGCCCCTGTGCGCAGGGGTGGCGAATGGGCCGTCGTCCTGCTGCACGACGCCGCCGACGTCCGCGCCGCCCAGCGAGAGCTTGCCTGGCCCATCCTCGCAGCGGCGGTTATCGCGGTGATTCTGGTGAACCTGGCCGGCTGGCTCATTGCCCGCTCCATCACGCGCCCGCTGCGCTCTCTTGCCGCCTCGACGGAGCGAATCGCCGCAGGTGACCTCTCAAGCAGTATATCCGTCGGAACCGGCGACGAACTCGATCAGCTCGCACAGGACCTCAACCGCATGGTGGAGAGCCTGCGCACCTCGCGCGAGGAGCTTGTCAAAAAGGAGAAGCTGGCGACGCTCGGCTCCGTCGCGGCCGGGATTGCGCACGAAATCAGGAATCCGCTGACCTCCATGAAAATGGCAGCCGAGATGCTCGCCTCGGGCAGGGCGGGCGACTCCGACCGCGAAGCGCTGGATATGCTGCTCGAGGAAATCGAGCGCCTGAGACTGACGACGGGCGGGCTTCTCGACTATGCCCGGCCCGCGGCTCCGCAAGCCGGACAGGTGGACGCCGGCAAAGCAGTCTCGGACGTTGTAGCGCTCATGCACCGGCAGCTTGCCCATCACAAAATAGAGACCGCGCTTGAAATGCCCGATTCCCCGTTGTTCGCCGGCATGGACCAGAACCGCCTCAAGCAGGTTATCCTCAACCTCGTCCTCAACGCCTGCGACGCCATGCCGCAGGGCGGTTCTCTGAAAATGCATCTCGGCTTGCGGGACGACTGCATTGAGCTGATGGTCGCCGACACCGGCCAGGGAATACCCGAGGACGAGCTTGACAGCGTATTCGAGCCGTTCTACTCGACTCGCGCAGCCGGGTGCGGGCTGGGACTCGCGATTTCGAGGCGTTTCATCGAAGAAACCGGCGGCTCGATATCAGTAAAGACCGGCCCCGAAGGAACAACATTCACAATAATCCTGCCTGTGGTCGCGGCCTGAATACCCGGAAAGGTCGGATTTGTCTTCTCTTGGAAAATAAAAACTGACTTTTCTCTGCGTGACTCTGCAGTTCTCTGCGACTCTGCGGTGAGAAGCTATTTTTCGTCCGTGCCGATTACGCCGTTCTCTTCAAGCGCAGCGAACTCGTCGTCAGAATAGCCGAGAATGCCGCAGATGACTTCTTTGTTGTGCTCGCCCAGGAGCGGCGCCGGCCCGCGCACCTTCGCCTCGGCGCCGGACATCTTTATCGGGCACCCGTGAACGCGCATCTTGCCCAGCGCCGTCTGGTCGATTTCCGGCGCCATCTCGCGCGCGACAGTCTGAGGGTTCTCTATGACGGCCCTTATGTCGTTCATCACGCCGTAAGGCAGCTCGTTCTCCTGCAGCTTCGCCACCACCTCGGCCGTCGTGTGGCTGCTTGTCCAGCCCTCGACAATCTCGTCAATCCTGTCCACGTGCTTGAGCCTGTCCCTCGCCTTCGCGAGGTCGGGGTCGTTGACGAGCTCCGGCATCTCCATGGCATTGGTGAGCTTCGCCCACAGCCGGTCGTCAATCACGATTATATTCACGAATCCGTCGGAGGTCTTGTAGAGGTTATGCGGGCTCGCGGCCGGGTGGCGGCTGCCCATCGCGGTCGGTATCTCGCCGTTCATCGACCACCTCGGGATGGCGTTCTCCGTTACGCTCACCCCGCAGTCGTACATCGCGACATCCACGTGCTGGCCCTTGCCCGTGGCCTCCCTGAGCCGCAGTGACCCGAGAATGCCTATGACAATGTCGCGCCCGGCGCAGTAGTCGGTAACCGAGTAGCCGATGCGGTGCGGCCTGCGGTTTTCCTCGCCGTTCATTATGGTCAGGCCGCTTTCCGACTGGATGCATATATCGTAGGCCCGCCTCGGCGAGTCCGGGCCGGATTGCCCGTAGCCGGACAGCGAGGTGTAGATAAGCTCCGGCTTCTTCGCGCTCAGCGTCTCGTAATCGAGCCCGAATCCCTTCATCACGCCGGGGCTGAAATTCTCGACGACTACGTCGGCCCACTCCAGCGCGAGCCGCTCGGCTATCTTGCGGCCCTCTTCCGTCTTGAGGTTGAGCGCAATGCCCTTCTTGCCGCAGCTCAGCGCTATGTAGTACCCGCTCTGGTCCATCCCCCTGCTGTCGGTCTTGAACGGGGTGATTCTCCGCATGACATCGCCGTGCAGCGGCTCGACCTTGATGACCTCCGCGCCGAGGTCGGCGAGCATTCTCGTGCCGCTCGTGGCCGAGATAACCTGGGCGAAACTGAGCACCTTCACGCCTTCGAGCACGCTCTTCATCGCAGCCTCCGGATGCATCTTCGTTCGTGGATTTCCGAGAGATACGAATCTTACCCGACCCCCGCCCCCGCGTCAACCCATCGCTTTGCACCGTTGCGCTGAAACAGGGTAGTGCTGCGGCCAATAGCAGCAATGTGATCAACTACTTATGCCTTTTATTGGGCATACTGACGGTTTCGGCGGCAAGCTCGCGGTCGCATTTCTCGATGGCGGACCTCACAAAAGCTTCGGTCTGTCGGTTTGGGTCAGCAAAGCAGGGGGACCATTTGAGAAGCTCAAGGGCATGTTCGTAAGCCTTTCTGGCGTGAGCGAACAAGCCAAGCTCGACGAGCGTCCGGCCTGCCTCAATATCCGGTCTGCACAACTCCTGTGCAGCAAGAAAGTAGCGTACTCAGACGACCCCAGGAGACTGTTTTTCCTTAATCATCTCGTGCCGGACCCTCCAAAGCGCTGTTTCCGCATCCTTCAGATACTCCCGGGTCGCATCCGAAGAGGTGTCGAGGTAGTGCGCGACTTTGAAGTTCCTGACAGCTTCGTAGTAGTCCAGCGCCGTCATGCACTGTCTGCCTGATGCCAGATAACGGCGGGATATTTCCGGCTGAGGCACAGGCTCCGGAAATGACGGGATTCGTTTCAGCGCTGTGCTGCTGCTCGTACACCCTATGGCGATAAGACAGCCGAGCAGAGAGAACACAACTCTAATTGCCGTCACTCTTGCCATACAGCCGGCATTATACCACACTTCCCGCCAGAAATCAATCCCGCAGCGTGGAAACACGCCGAAGTTACTTGCGAAGCAGGTATTGCAGCGGTAACATGGCACCGAACCGGGGATTTCTGCCAGAAGGAAACATCGGATGGGGCATGAGGAAGAGCTGTTCAAGGTGTTTATCGTGCCGGAGCGCAGAGGACGGTACCTGTCTCTCCTTGAAAGTGCGAAAAGCAGAACCAAGCTTGTAAACCGGCTCCCTCACTGCCATGATATCGACCCCAGGTATTCCCGGCTCGTACCGGTGCATTTGCAGACCTCGGAAGACATTCACAGCCTCCTTGCCGCCGAGGGCGCACCCCAAACATGCCACGTCGTTTCGGAACTGAGCGATGTTGACGGCAGGGATATGCCGCTTATCGAAGCGCTCGATGCGGTCGTCGCAAGCGGAATGGGCACGCTCCTGTCGTGCATCGCGGGAAAGCTCGCCTACTACGAAGGCGAAGAACCGGGCGAAAGATACATTCTACAGAAATAACCGCTTTCCCCACCTAAAATCAATCCCGCAGCACTGAAGCGGAGCGGTGGGCTACTTGCCTGATCCGGTGTCCCCGGTAGCGCCAGCCGGTGTAGAGGTTTGAGGAGTGGAGTCATTCACCAGGCTCTCAAGATGGCCGATATAACGCGAATCCGGCGCGAGCTGTTTGAAACGGTCAAGATGTTTTCTGGCCTGTGTCATATCATCCAAGCGAACATAAGCGGAAACGAGTCCCCAGTGTGCATCGGGGCACTCTTCGTCCAGGGCAAGCGCCGCCTTGTATTTCTCTACAGCATTCGTGTAGTTGGATAGGCCGATATACATGGAACCCAGCCCTATAAAAGCATTGACAGACTTCGGGTCTATTTCCAGCGCCTTCTCGTACGACTGCTGAGCCCCTGCAAAGTCCTGGCGATGCAAATAGCATGCTCCCAACCCGATATATGGGTCTGCCACACCAGGTTCTTTCTTGGCAAGCTCGTTGTATATTGCTTCAGCTTCGGAGACCTCGCCGCGGGACAAGAGATTGAGGGCCGTTCTGTACTCCTCGGAAAAAGGAGAAATTCTTTCCGTACCGGAAATTACCAGGCCCTCCGTGCCTACTTCCTTCCTCACCAATGTTCGTCTCTTTGTGAGAAAGCATGCCAGTGCTATGGTGCCTATGACAGCAAGGACGATGACGATTTCCCGAACGGGTGTCTTCATGTATGACCAGTTCCAGCCTTTGTGCAACCTCGAATACTATTTATCACAATGTGCGCCGTTTGGCAAGGCTGTTCTGCATCGCTGAAACAGGGCAATGTCGCGGCGGGGCAGGCGCATTTCTTTTGACAACGCCGGAAGACTTTTTCATACTGGATATGTGTCCCGGCTGTCATCGCCGGGGATACAGCAACCGCTTTCCGGGAGGACTGAAATGACAAGATATGCAATCGTAATCGTTCTCGCGTGCGCCTTCGCCGTTCTCGCGGCGTGCGCGGGTTGCAAGAAGGAAGGCGACACGTTTATCGTTCAGGCGGACGAAGACCCGGCGAGAAGGACGTGGTCGGCCGCCCGGACCATCGTAACGCCGTCAGTGAGCGTGAGCAATCCGCGCATGGCGATTGACTCGGCCGATGTGCTGCATGTGGCGTGGCAGGAAGACCTGGGGGGAGGCAATATTGACATTTTCTATCTGAATTCCGGCAACTGGGCCGCCTCGCCTGTCAATATCACGAACACCGCCGACTACTCCGCGATGCCCTCGCTGGCCGTGGACTCGAACAACTCCGTACACCTGACATGGATGGAAGAGTCCGGCGCCCAGTGGACCGTGAACTACGCCAACGAGACCAACTGGTCCTCCACGGCTTTGACTATATCAAGCCAGACCTCCATGGACCCGGCTCCTAAAATTGCGCTCGGCGCAAACGATGTGGCCCACGTGGTCTGGGCGCACTACGGCCCGAGCAGCAGCCAGGTATGGTATGCGAACTCGTCCGACTGGGCCGTGACCGAGACGCCCATCACAACGGTGGTGGCCTCCGTCTACTCGACCTACCCGGTGGTAGGAGTCGACGCGGGCGGCGTTGCCCACGCCGTGTGGGGCGAATTCGGCGGCATGCAGCCGTGCATGCGCTATGCAAACTCGGCCAACTGGGCCGGCACCCTGCTGGACATCGCGGGCACGGGCGATTCCCCTAACAACCCGGCAATGACTGTGGATTCGAGCGGCACCCTGCACGTCGTCTGGGAGGAATCGCAGTCCGGGCCAATCGGCGACATCATCTATTCGCGTTTCGACGGTTCGAACTGGTCCGCGCCCGTCAACATCTCCAACACCCATCTGAGGTCGCGGAACGCGGACGTGGCCGTTGATGCGGAAGGCACGGTGCACATCGCGTGGGTACAGATGACAGCCGGGGGAATAGAACAGGTCTACTATGCCAACTCCGCAGGCTGGATTGCCAGCAGGACGCTAATCTCCGACTCCGACGTGGTCTCTACGAACCCGTCAATCGCGGTGGATTCGAAAGGTACCGTCCACCTGCTCTGGTCCGAGACCGCCGGCGGCGGCACGAGCAACCTGCGCTACGCAGCGTCGAAACGCTGACCGGCCGGACAAACAGCTACCTGTCCTTGTTCTGTTCGTACCAGGCGAGGTAGGCCTGTTCGTTCATGCCGAAGTCTTCCATTGTTATGTGTTTCAGCGCCCTGTACGCGCAGGTACAGACTGGGCGGGCCAGTTTCAGCAGCGGCACGAGCACGGGCACGGCCTCCGTAGCACCCGTTCGTCCGAGACTCACTGCGGCCACGCTCCTGGAAGCTTCGTGCCAGTCGGTGCCCTCGTATTCCGGCTTGTCGAAACTGCCTTCCATCACGCCGATAAGCAGTTTCACCGCCCGCCCGTCGTACTCGACCCCGAGGCTCCTTATCGCTTCGAGCCTGACGCTCATGTTCTCATCTTTGAGAGCCTCTTCGAGAAGTTCCAGTCTCTGGTCGTCGAACAGGCTGCCGGCCCGCGTTATCATTCTCACCCTCATTTCAGGATCGCCCGCCTCGTAGGCTATCTTGCAGGCATCAGTACCGTGGATAAGCTCCAGCTCGGCAAGGTATCTTTCGGCGTTTTCCTTCTGCCGGGGGCTGCTCGAGTCGTCCGAGGCAAGCCGGGTAAGCCACCTGATTGCTTCTTCGGTCCGCGTTTTTTCGGGAATCTGGTCAGTTTGCGGCCCGTTCGCGGTGTAGACAATGACTTCTATAACGCGGTCGGCGTAGGGGTAGTCGAGGTCGAGAATGCCGAGCACTTCCGCTGCATTGCTCTGCAGCATGGTCGCTTCCAGTATTTCCTCCACGTACGGCGACAGGTCATTGCTCGGAAATTCCGCAAGAGCCTTGAGCGCGCATTCCTGGTATCTCCTGTCGTGCAGGACACCGTCGATGAACCGCGAGACTTCGCCGCCGCCCTGTGCGATGGAACGGTGCCTGGCTGTAATCTGCACTATTCTCCTTATGCACTCCTGCCAGTCGCTGTCCGGAGTCCCGTAGATTTCGATAAGGTACTCCGCGTCCGCCTCATCGCCGAGGAGACCGACCATCTCGAATGCCAGCGCCCGAAGCTGAGGATATGACTGGATATAGTTGCGCACGTACTTAATCGCATCAGTGTAGTTGCTGCCCACAATTCTCCGGGCGCACCGGTTCGTGGCAAGGGTATCGGCGCCATTAAGCTCGTATTCATACCGCATCCCGTTGACAAGACATAACTGGGAGTTGTTCTCGAGGGCCTTTTCGACGAAATTGGCCTTGTACGCGCGCTGGGCGCGTTCCCTCGCCCTGATGCCCGATATGACGGCGAACACCATGCATGAAACCACAATCGTGCCGGCAGTCCAGAAAAGGAGCTTCTTGTACGAGCGCGGTTTCCGGGACGCCCGGGCGTTGCAGTAGAAGCAGGGATACTCTTCGATATGCCAGCCGCATTTCACGCATTTCATGGCACACCTCCGAAAAACGGCACCTTCCTCTACCCTCAATAGTACGTGCCTGTACACAGCCCGCCATTATTATGATTGGCGAATATTGTAATGGGGTCGGCTGCCGCGCAGCCGGTGCTTGACGTTGCGGCTCTTGTGCGGTATAATTGCCATGAACGCAGGGACATTTGCTTGTTACGTGTCCCGGATTCCACGAAAACAGGTGTCATAATGCCAGCTATTAGAAGAAGTTGCGCCACAAAACCCGTATGGTGTCCCCGGATTTCGGGATTTGATCATGAAGAACAGAACTAAGCTGATACTGATCTTGGCAGCGGTAAGCATTGTTGCTGTTGGATTTGCAGCGACCAGAATAATCGGTAGCTACTACTTCAGAAGGGGCAATGCTAATTTCAAAGCAGAGAAATACAAAGAAGCCATCGACGATTATACGAAATCCCTCTGGTGGGGTCCAGCAAGGTATGAGGCATATCTGAATCGCGGTGCTGCCTTCGACAACATCGGAAAGTACTCTGAGGCAATCAAGGACTTCTCTGCTGCGATTGGCATTAGTCCCCGAAGCGCCGAGGCCTATTCTAACAGAGGCATGGCGAAATACCGCGGCGGCGACTGGGAAGGCGCGATACCGGACTATGACAGAGCAATCGAGCTTAATCCAACCTTTGTGGATGCCTACATCTCCCGTGGCGTGTTGAGAATGGATTGCGGCAAGTACGACAAGGCTCTTTCTGATTTCGACCGAGCCCTGAGTCTGGATAGCGGAAATGCGCTAGTACGCTACAACAGGGGTGTTGTCAATGGCCACAAAGGTGATTTCGATGCG
The DNA here is from genome assembly GCA_964641955.1 of uncultured Planctomycetota bacterium. GTDB lineage: Bacteria > Planctomycetota > SKW154 > SKW154 > DAOVDS01 > CAZXNM01. The sequence goes on along the minus strand of CAZXNM010000016.1, from coordinate 59,132 downwards.
GCAATCGCTGACTATAATGAAGCTATACGCCTGAAGCCGGAATACCCGGAAGCTTTCCTCAACAGAGGTCTTGCCAAGCAGCACAAAGGTGATTTCGATGCTGCAATTGCCGACTACAATGAAGCTCTGCGTTTGAAGCCGGAATTCTTGGAGGCTATCTACAATCGCGGCAATGCCAAAATGCATAAAGATGATTTCGATGGTGCAATTGCCGACTACGGCCAAGCCCTGCGTCTGAGGGCAGACTTCTTTGAAGCCATCCTCAACAGGGGTTTTGCCAAAGCGCATAAGGGTGATTACGATGCTGCAATTGCGGACTACAGCGAAGCCCTGCGTCTGAAACCGGAATCCTTGGCAACTCTCTACCATCGGGGCATTGCAAAATACTTCAAAGGAGAATTCCAGGGGGCAACTGACAACCTGGAGCATGTAGCCCGAATAGACGCGCGTTTCGATAAGGTACAGCTATGGATGGCTATAGTCTACTCGGGATTGCGAGACAAGAAACAATGCATTCGTGCACTCTCGAAGGCAGTTGACCAGAATCCGGAGGATCGAAGCATCGCCCGGGAGGAGGAGTCGTTCAAGTGGTTGAGAGATGACCCAGATTTCAAGAAGCTCGTCGGCGAGTAGCCTATCATACAGAGGGCAACCATGACGACTCGAACGACGCAGTTCTTCTATGACGCGGTGGGCAACCGGACGTGAGAAGAGGACGACATAATGCCTTATGACAAAACAAGGCCCGGCGGTACGTTCTGTCGCACAAACGAGAAGACTCCGTTGTAGTCGAATTCGGCCTTGCCTGAAGCACTACGCCATAAGGCGTGGTGGTAATTCCGGGTTCCAATTCACAAATCCCCCGTTTTCGATTTAACCTCTTACTGAACAAAGCATTGCGCTCATCCTGTCTGCGGTCTATAGTCTGCCGTCTACGGATTTGTATTCATTTTACAAAACCCGACCCGCTCCCGGCGAGGATGCTTGTTGCTGCATCTCCTTTAACAGATTGTGGTTACGCCTTAGGGGCAGGATTGATTGGCATACACCAGTGGTGTGCTTTGAGGAAACCTCTTGTAAAAACTCGTCCTAAACCCTTGTCAGATATAAGATTCTTATTACAGGTTGACACGCGGGTCTGAGTTGCTGTATACTTTATGTACAGGAAGGCAGGCGGAAGGAAGGTGTACAGAAATTGGCCAGAATACTCATAGTCGATGACGAAGAGAGCGTGTGCTGGGCGTTCGAGAAGTTCCTGAAGGGCGAAGGTCACGAGGTCATGGTGGCTGCCTCGGCTGAAGAAGGGCTGTCGCTGCTGGGCAAGCAGGAAGCGGACATAGTCTTCCTTGATGTGCGGCTGCCGGGGATGGACGGCCTCACCGCGCTGGGCAGGATAAGGGAGCAATACCCCGGCAGGCACGTGGTGGTCATCACGGCGCACGGGACGATGGACACGGCGATAGAAGCCGTGCGGCGCGGGGCGTTCGATTACCTGACCAAGCCGGTCGAGCTGGCGCAGATAAGGAACGTGGTGGCGCGTATACTCGCAGGCAAGGCGCAGGCGGGTGAGGTCATGGAGCTGCCGGAACAGAGCCAGGCACCGCGGGCGGACCTCCTGATAGGCAACAGCCCCGCCATGCAGGAGGTGTACAAGAAGATTGGGGCCGTGGCGCCGACCGATGCCTCGGTGCTGGTCGAGGGTGAGAGCGGAACGGGCAAGGAGCTTGTCGCCCGGGCGATACACCACGCAAGCGACAGGAAGAACGGGGCGTTCGTGCCGGTGGCGTGCGGTGCGCTGCCGGAGACGCTGCTGGAGAGCGAGCTGTTCGGCCATGTCAAGGGAGCCTTCACCGGGGCAGTGTCCGACAAGGCGGGCAAGTTCCAGCGGGCCGAAGGCGGCACCCTGTTCCTCGACGAGGTGGGTGCAATGTCACTGGCGGCACAGGTCAGGCTGCTGCGGTTCCTGCAGGAGCACGAGTTCGAGCGGGTCGGCTCGACGGAGACGCTGACAGTGAATACGCGCGTGATAGCCGCATCGAACGAGCCGCTGACTGACAAGGTCCACGCTGGCGACTTCCGCGAGGACCTCTACTATCGCCTGAACGTGGTGCATATCGAGCTGCCGCCGCTACGCGCGCGCAAGGAGGACATTCCCCTCATAGTAGCCTACTTCCTCTCGCAGGGCGGCGGGAAGAAGAGGACAGTCAGCACGGCGGCGCTGGAGGCGCTCAAGTCATACGACTGGCCGGGCAACGTGCGGGAGCTGCAAAACTCAGTGGAGCACGCAGTCACGCTGTCGCAGTCGGGTCCTATCCTGCCCCCTCACCTGCCGGAGAATGTTCTGCGGGCGGGCGGGGCGAGCGTGCCGGGCAAGGCGTCGCATCTCGTAAAGGAAGCGCTCGCCAGTGCAGGCGAGAGAGGCAAGGCCTACGAGATGCTGATGGCGCTGTGGGAAAAGCCTGCCATAGCGCACGCGCTCGAGATGCACGGCGGCAACCAGGTCGCGACTGCGGCCTTCCTCGGAATCTCGCGCTCGACGCTGCGCAAGAAGATAGCTCAATACGGGCTTTGAATCTGCACGGGCTGCTGCGTTTGCGCGCCCGTGATTCCGGCGCTTCTTGCAATAAGCGATGCCGTGAGCGCGGCGAAGGCGCAGACAAGAGCGCCAATCTTGACGGTAAGGGCAAGGCCAATATGCTCTGCGGCGACGCCCACGGCGAGCGAGCCGACGGGCATGGAGCCGCCGAATACGAATGCCCATACGCCCATGACGCGGCCCCGGTACTCGTCGGGCACGATGGTCTGAATCATGGTGTTGGCGGTCGTCATGAACATAATCATGCCAGTACCGAGGATTAGCAGAAGAAAAAGACCTGATGTGAAATTCGACGTGAGCGCGAAGGCAGTCACCGCGAGACAGAATATCAGGACTCCGGCTACGAGGGCTTCGCGCTTGTCCCTGCGCCTGGTCATTGAGGCGACGGTGAGCGAGCCCACGATGGCGCCGATACCGTTGAAAGAGAGCATTTCGCCGTAGCCTATCTCGCTCGCATCGAAGATGTCGCTTGCGAACGCAGGCAGCAGGCGCGTGTACGAGAAGCCGAAGATGCTTATCACTGCAAGAAGAATCATGATACCCAGCAGGCGCTTGTCTCTTTTGACGTAAGCGAAACCGGCGACGAGCTTGCGCAGGAAGGAGCCTGTCTGGCGTTTCTGCCCGGAAGCGGGAACTTTTATCATGTATATGGCCAAGACCACGGCAATGTAGCTTATGCCGTTTATCATGAAACAGTACCCTATGCCGACCGAAGCCATGACAATGCCGGCAACCGCGGGTCCCATGATTCGGGCGCTGTTGAATACGCCGGAGTTCAGTCCGATGGCATTGAGGAGGTCATCGCGCCCGACCATTTCCACGACGAACGCCTGGCGGGCGGGCATGTCGAAGGAGTTGACCACTCCGAGCAGGCCCGCGAGCAAGGCTATGTGCCAGACCTCGACACAGCCGAGCAGCACAAGGTCGGCGAGTATCAGGGGCATTATCAGGGAGCTGGTCTGCGTAACGAGCAGGACGGTGCGACGCGGGAAACGGTCCGCGACGACGCCGCCGAAATTGGAGAGAAGCAGCATGGGCAAGGTCGCAACCATGCCGATTACGCCCAGCATGGCTTTTGAGCCGGTTATCTTGTAAACCAGCCAGCCCTGCGCCGTCCACTGCATCCAGGTGCCGATGAGCGAAACCATCTGCCCGAAGAAGAAGAGCCGGTAGTTGCGGTGGCGCAGCGACGCGAAGGTCGAAGGCAGGCGAAGCAGTCTTCTGCGCGGGCCGGTTTCAGTCCCGGTCGATTCGGATTCTCCCAAGCTGTCTCTCCCAACAAGTTGCTTAACTATCTTAACTATCGGAAACACTGCTTTCAATAACCCGGTTGTATTAGTCTTTCCGTCGCAGGCTGGCATAGTTGTAAAACAAGCGTCATCGGGGCTGTTTTCCGTTTGACTAAACCGCCGGGCTGCACTACTTTTCAGTATGGGAAGTTGCTGGAGGAAGAGCCGGTGAAAAATCATCAGTATCAATTCATTCTGACCGCGCTTATTGCCCTTTTTGTCGCTTGCGCGCCTGCAGTCCTGCTGGCAGACATCGTGCGCCTGAACACGGGCGGCAAGGTCGAGGGAAAGATAGTCGAGCGAACCGTTGACGGTGTCAAGGTGAAGACCGTCAAGGGAATCGTGGAAATCCGGTCCGACGATATCGAGAGCATCGAGGAGTGCGAATCAGTCTTCGACGAGTACGAGAAGAAACTCAAGGAGACGCCTGAGAAGGACGTTGACGCGAGGTTCAAGCTGGCTGTCTGGTGCGCGGAGAAAGGCCTCGAAGATGAAGCAAAGAAGCACTTCGAGGAAGTCATAGCGCTTTCGCCCGACCACGAGAAGGCGCGCGCGGCGCTGGGATACGTCAGGACCGCGTCCGGTTGGGAGATTCCGCCCAAGCCCGGGAAAGAGCCTTCAAGCGCGGCGAAGCCCGAAGAAAAGCCTGACCCAGCAGTGGCAAAGAAGGCGGCAGAGCCGAAAAAGGCTGAGAAGAAGGAGCCGGAGAAGCAACCGGGCAAGAAGTTCCCCAAGCGCGACCCGGGCATTACGAAGGACAGCTTCACCTACAAGGGCAAGGAGATGTCCACCGTCCTCGATATTCCGCGGAAATACACGGGCGAGGAGGCCCTGCCCTTCGTCATACTGCTGCACGGCGCGGGCGACACGGCGGACAACTTCCTGCGCGCAGTAATGACAAGGCTCAAGCACGACGACCTTATTGCGGTCGCCCCGGAGAACGCGACGCTCCCGAGAGACGCGGTGGTCGAGTTGATAAAGAAGTACATAAAGGAACTCAACATAGACAAGAAGCGCATCTACATGTTCGGTTTCTCGATGGGAGGCTGGCACACTTCGACTGTCGCGCCGTTCCTGCCGAAGATATTCGCCGCGTTCGTAATCGCGGGCGCCGGCAGCAAGGCCGGCGCGCCACCGGCCCAGAAAGGCTCTCCATCCGCAGGAATCCTGATAGGAAAAACCGACCCCAATTACAAGCATGCGGTCAGCGCCTACAACAACTACAAGCGCCAGGGCTACGATGCCAAGTTCTGGGAATTCGACGGCGGGCACGTCCTGCCGGACTCGAAGCTCCTGAACGAGGTCTTCGACTGGATTCTCTCAAAGAAGAAAGGCAAAAAGTAGCAGGTGGACGACGGGGTGCGCAGTTATTTGCCCTGCTTGCCGGCCCACTGCTTGTCGAGCCTGCCCGTAATTGACACGTTGTCGAATCGCACGGTGGAGCTGATTGCGAACAGCCCTATGTGACCCTTGTTGCGGCTGTTGTCGCTGTAGCTGGTCCTCAGAATAAGCTCGCCATCGGCATAGAGCGTAAGCTGCGACCCTTTCTTGATTATTTTAACATGGTAGGTCTTGAAAGACTTCGCCTCGGAAGGCCTTTTCGAGAGCACTTTTCCCATTGAGAATTTCTCGTTGCGGCGGATAAGGTCGTGCGGGCTGCCCAGCTCGGTCAGGCCGAGGGCAAACAGGTAATTCTTGGAATCGCCATCGTCGCAGATGGTAGCCTGTATGTTCTGCCTGTCCGCGGACGTCGAGTATGCATCGAACTCGAGCTTTACATCCCCGTTCATAAAGCCTTTCCAGAGGAAGCCGCGCGAGCCGTTGCCCGAAAGCTCGCCATCGACAATGTGCCAATTGGAATCGTGCATGTCGAAGATGGAGTACCAGTTGTACTCCTTCCAGTCGTCAAGCTGGCTCTTGTTCTGAAAATCGTACGTAACCTCGATTACGTCTTTGCCCAGGTCCTTGCGCTCAATAACCTTGCCCGAAAATAGCTTGGCGAAGGGTGAGGATAGCTTCGCCTCGCACGCGGCAACCTTCTCCTTGATGGCTATGCTGTTCTCCGCGACTACTTCGGCGCGAATGAAATCTTCAAGAAGCTTCTTGTATTGTGAAAGCGCCTTAGCGTATTCACCTTTCCCGAACAGGGCGTCCGCTTCCGCGAGCAGCTTGCCGGCATCGGCCGACTTTTCGTTTTTATTCTCATTCTTGGCACCCGCTACGACCTCTTCATCAACAAGCGGCGGAGGTTTCTCATCAAGGCGCAGCAGCAGGCGGTCGTACTCGTTCCTTTCTGCCCCCGCCTTGACAGCCTTGAAGAACCAATCCTCGGCTTCTTTCCTGTCTCCCCTGCTCAGGACGAAAGTGCCGAGTGCAAGCTGCGTCTCCGCATTGTTCGTGGGAAGATACCTCTTTATCATCGACTTCAAAGACGCCGTGCTCAGGTCGGAGATGGGCACTTCGAGATTGCTGCCGCTCTTCTCGTAACCCAGGATAATCCTGTTATTGACATCGAGTATCTCCACGTACACAGACCCGCCCTTCTCGAAGTACAGGTGCCTTTTCTTGCCCTTCGACTTGAGCAAGCTTTTCGCAGCGGCGTCCAGAATGGAGAGTACGCGCTCGAGGTCCTTGATGCGCCCACGAACTTCGGGGTGAGCGGAGGCGAATTCCTTGTCAGACATGATTTCCTTGTATATATCGAGAGCGCCACCGTACATGTTGCGCCAGAACATCGACTCGGCCACGCGCAGCCTGTCGGCGAGTACGACATCCTTCGTCTTCTCTACCGGCTTGCCCGCAGGCTCCTTGGTTACCTCGGCGATGTAGGCATCGAGTCGGCTCTGGAGTTCGATAACCATCTGCTGCGGGGCGTAATTCTCCATTTTAGCCAGCATCTTCCTGGCTTCGTCGTATCTCCTGGCGGAAATCAGGCGGTTGATTGTCCGGTAGTCCGCGTCGAACTGGTCCGCTATCTTCTTGCGAAGCACTTTTATCTGGCCCTGCACGACGTTGTACCAGGGCGTGCCCTTGTAAGCTTCCGGATACTGCTCGTAGGCTTCAACAGCCTTCGCCCACTGGTTTTTCTCGCGCAGGCTTCCCGCTTCGAGAGAAATTCTCCTGAATTCCAGCCACTCGGGGGTTGCTTTTTTCTGTACCGCCTCTGATGCTTCGCCTGTCTCGGGCTCTGCCGAACAGAACTGCGCGAGCAGGCGCGCCAGCTTGGCCGCATCGGTATCAGGATAATCGGTTACAAGCCTGTTGCAGCGCTTGATAATCTCCTCTTTCAAGTGTCTGTTCTTTACGGCCCATTCGTTGAGTTTCTTATACTCCTCCTGCGCCTCTTGCTCGTGTCTTTCCCTGGTCTGCTCGAACTCTTCGGCCATTTTCTTGTCATCCGGCTTCTTCGTATCTTCAGGCTCGTTCGCGTTTGCAGTCTCGGATTCGGCTGGCGGACTTCCCCCGAATCTCATAATCACTACAAGCACGACCACGGCCACAATTAGAAGCACGAACACACCGGCTATCTTGCGCAGTTTGACGCTTTCAGTGAACTCGTCGATTTTCGAGCGCGCGGCTGGTGCGCTGACGACCCGGTGCGGCGGAGGCTTGAGCGTCGGTGGTGCCGTCGCCCTGGCCTTGGGGTGAGTGGCTGGTCTCGGCCTGGTTGCAGGTTTGGGTTGGGCGGCAGGCTGTGGCCTCTGCGCCTCCTCTTTTCTGCGTGCCTCTTCAACTACAGCGCGCTGGATGTTGAGTATGAGCTGAAGCTGCTGCTCCGTGATGAAACCGCGCTCCATGGCAATTTCGCCGATTTTCTTGACATCCAGCCCATAGCTTTGCATCCGGGTCTGGATGTCCATGCACTCGTTGACCTGCTGAGGCGTTAGGAACTTGTGCGTAATGGCGATCTTACCGAATACGAATTCAGGACTACCACTCATGCTCGCTTACCAGCCTGTCTCCTGTCGGTGCGCGATGGCCCTTTTTTAAGTATAGTCCCCGCTTGCGGCTAAAGCAACCCGGGTTTTGTATGCACTGTGTAAAATAGCACGCGTGCCGTCACATCAACGACCACATGCTCTCAATCCCCCGCTACTTTATCAACACCGCAGTAACCTTGAAGTCAGCCGAGGCGTTGAAAATGATGTCATCTTCGGGAACCTTGCCCACCGCCTTTATAACGATATTTGTATTATAGCTCGAATCGAAGTAATCGATAAGGTTCGTGCCGGCGCATAGGAACCTGAGCGTCGTTTCTCCGGGCTGAAGCTGTGCGCTCCCTTCATTGATAAAGGCTACCAGAGCCCTCTGAAGCGTTACCGGGTGTTCTATCCATATCTCCACAGATTGCAGAAAGCTCCAGTCATCGGCCGTGGCAGGAGAGGGTTCGTTCAAATCCACGGCCGGGTCGGTTGAGCTGGCGGTTATAGCAAACACGAGTTCCCTCATCTCGATATCAACCAAGTGGTCAAATACACGCGAGTTGAAATCGCTGTCTTCCTGAAGGTCAATCGGAATCGGGATTTCCGGCAGTTCCTGGGGCGGCAGCAGCGCGAGAACTGGGTCGCCGGGCACCCTCTGTTCGGGAACATCATAATCCACCGTGAAGTCGAACGGCAGGAATCCTTCGTTTGAGTCAAGGCAGCCCATGCATGCGAAACTCGCCGCCAGCAGAATCAGTAGTTGCTTCATTTCAACCCTCCTTTAAGGTTCTACACTTAGTATGACGTTTTCTGCGCACTAAATTCAAACTTAAAGCATTCCGCCTGTCGCTCTGCGTCCGGTCAAACTCATTGACAACAGCCTCGTATATCAGTATACACGAGCCAACTGAATCTACTGAAAGGAGTCTTGATATGAGGAATCCGTTGCTTTGGCTTACGCTGCTGGCCGCATTTGCCTTGTGCCTGTCCGCACGGGCTCAGGAGAAACAGCAGGACCCCGCGCCCCCGGCGCCCAAACCCGATACACAGGCAAAGCCCGACGATAAACAACAGTCGGAAGACGAAAAGGGTGATGAAAAGCCGGAACAGAAGCAAGAAGAGGAAAAGGAGCCGACCGGACTCGAGAAGCTCCTCAAGGAGCTTCATTCCGATTCCTCCGCTACGAGAGAACTCGCCCTGAGAGGGCTTGTCCAGATGGGCGAGAAGGCAGTCCCGGAACTGAACAAGATACTCGGTGTGGGCCTGTTCAAGGACGCGCCCAAGATGTCCGACGAACTCAAGGCGAGAATCGAGAAGCTGATAAAGGACCTCGATGCCGAGGAGTGGAAAGTCCGGGAAGCCGCCACAGAAGAGCTTGAGAAAATCGGTGAGCCGGCTGAAACCCACCTGCGCAGAGTGGCCAAGTTCGGCACACCCGAAGTGCAGGCGCGCGCGGAACGGCTGCTCGTCAAGATTGCGGAGAAAAAAAGAGGCGGAAAAACCGAAGAGGAAATCAGGCAGCTCAACTTCAACGCCAAACTGCTGGCCGCAAGGGCACTCGGCGAGATGAATACGTCGAAATCCCGCAACACCGGCCTGCTTGCCGCCCTTGCCGACAAGGACAGGATGATTAGCACAGCGGCCCTCATGTTCTTGAGAAAGGACACGGGCTGGAGTTTCGGCTTCGGGCCCGAAGACCTGGATACCGCCGCGGAGACGGTCGTCAAGAAATGGACCGAATACCTCGAAAAACCGACCAAGCCCGAAGACGAAGAAGCCGTCAGCCTCGCCGCAAAACTTGCCACGGGCGACACGCTCAAGACCCACGCCACGTGGAATCTCGAATCCGTCTACACCACCCGCTCCATGAGAACGACTTTCGAGGGCCGCGGCACCGAACGCAAGCAAGTAACTAAAATGTCCACCTACACAGTTTACAGCAGGCTCGCCCAAGAACAGCAACTGGTGGATTCCATACAGGAAGCGGCAGGCGAACTGCTCAAGTTCGAGCGCGAATTCTCCGTTCACAAATCAGGGCAGCAGAGCTACAGTCAACGGGAAGGTAACATCTTCGGACAACCCGGCCAGATGCGCATGGATTCTACCGACCTGGCCGGCTGCAAGCTTGAATACACGGGTCAGCCCGGCACGTGCGATGTGAAAGCCCTGCAGGGTAACATGACGCTCACCCGCAGGCAGTGGCTGTCGCAGAACTACGCGCGCCTCGAGCTGCTGCTGCCCGGGAATCCGGTCAAGCCCGGCGATTCGTGGGAGGTTCCCGAGCTTCCCGCTTACAAACTGCTGCATTCGCTCAGCCCCCAGTGGGCAAACGTGCTCCAGGTCGCCTCGGTAAAGCTGAGCTGCAAGCTGCTTGAAGTCGCCGAAAAAGACGGCAAGAAGATTGCAAGAATCGCCGTAACGGCCCAACTTGGTGCCAAAGAGGATGCCGGAACTGCTATCCGCGCCGGTGCGATGAACGTCGCGGTGAGGATTTCCTCCTTTGGCACGGGCAATCTCAGGACGCTCGCCAACTCGTGGCTGATAGGCGACTGCACCTTCGACTTCGACAGCGGCACGGTGACTTCGTTCAAGCTCTTCGGCTCACTCTTCCAGCCGGAAAGCGAAAACGCGGGGATGGCTGCCCGCCAGAACTACGAGCAGACATCGCACGGCTACTTCAACCTGGAGGCAACCGCCAACCGCGAGGAGAAGAAATAGCAGGTACGCGAAAACCAAAAGCCCCGGCCATTCCAGGCCGGGGCTTTTTTTCACACTTTTATCCAGCACCAAGCCAATGCATACTGCAATACAGAAACCAGGAAAAGTTGATGCATCATCGCACAATAATTCTCCGGCGTAGAGCTTTTTCTGACTTACCCAATTAATCTGAAAAATCAGTAAAGAAAAGGATTATTGAGGTTGACGATTGGCCACTTATGACCTATTATGTCTATAGATGTCTATTTAAGGGTAATTAAGAGGAATAAGCCATGCTACTGGATGTACGCGGGGCAGCAGAAATCCTAAAAGTATCGACCAAGACGATATACCGCTGGCTTTCAGCCAAGAAGATTCCTCATGTCCGTGCCGGGAATCAGTACAGGTTCTCGCGGGCGGAACTTCTCGCCTGGGCCGGTTCATCTGGTAAACTTATCGAGCCAACAGCCGTACACGAGTCCGAGGCGCTTGAAACCTATCTCCCTTCGGTTCACGAAGCTTTAAGGGACGGCGGTATTTTCTACCGAGTGAGTGGTTCGACACCCGAGGAGATGTTCCAGGAAGCGGCATCAATTCTCAACGTGCCTCCCGGTGTGGACCGGAAGTACCTCCTGGAATGCCTCACCGCCCGAGAAGGGCTTGCCTCGACGGGCGTCGGCGAGGGTATAGCTATTCCGCACCCGCGGCATCCGCTTCCCCATTTGACGCATTGTTTGCTGTCGCTTTGCTTTCTCGAAAAACCAATCGACTGGAAGGCAGTTGATTCCGTATCGGTTCACGCGGTATTTCTGCTCCTGTGTCCAACGACGCGAAGTCACCTGCATCTCATGTCGCATCTCGCTTTTGTGCTGAGAGAGCCCGGCGTGCGTGAGCTTCTGAGAAGCGAGGCGTCGAGAAGAGACATCCTGTCCGGCATTGGAGAGACGGAAAAACTTCTCTTCGCACAGTTTTCTAAAAACGTCAGTAACGGGGCGTAAGCACAAAGCAGAACACCCGAGAAGGAGTTACAACAATGAGATTAACGAAACTGCTCCTACCGGAGTGTATTGCTCAGGATTTGTGCTTCACCGATAAAGACTCTGTTCTGCGAGGTATCGCAAAACTCGCCAAGAAATCCAATATACTGAAAAACGTTACGGAAGAGGAGATTCTTCATGGACTGCGGCAGCGTGAGCAACTTGGCTCTACTGGCTTCGGCAGCCGAATCGCCATACCTCATTGCCGTCTGGCGGGGGTTCCGGACTTCATTGTCGGGATTGTCACCGCGCGTGAAGGCGTGGACTTCGAGGCCATGGATGGCAAGGAAGTCCACGTTTTTTTATTCATAGTAGGTCCGGAAAGGGAAACCAACGAGCATCTGCATATCTTGTCCGCAATATCGCAAATCCTGCACGTTCCTGGAATTGTAGACAAGCTTCTCTCCGCGAAGACACCGGATGCATTGCGCAAGGTATTTTTAACGCATGCCCCGGTCGAGGCTAAGGTGAAAGGCAGCGGCGAGAGGCGCCTGGTTCACCTCTTCATACAGAGCAATAACCTGTTTGAGGAACTTTTGAACACGGTGGCTGGTACCGGGCCTGTTTCGATGGAAGTCATCGAGAGTAACAGCGCCAGGCGCTACCTTGTTAGAATGCCCCTGTTCGCGGGCTTGTGGAGCGACAAAGACCTTGGTCTGAACCACGCGATTGTCGCCGTCATGGAGAAGGCTATGACGAACGAGCTGATTCGTCGCATCGAGAGAGTCACCGGCAAGCTGGACAACTGCAGGCAGGTCATGGTGGTTGTCCAAGAAGCATACTATTCTGCCGGTTCCCTGGAGGTCTGACTGCAAGAAAGGCAAAACCGTGTTTGACAATCTCTCCATACTGGCAGTCCTTGGCCTTGCCGCAGTGTTCAGCCTGTATGCTGGCAGGCTGGCACGCAGGATACACCTTCCTTCAATCATCGGTTATATGCTTCTCGGCATCGTTATCGGCGGCTCGGTGTGGAACCTGCTGGATATGCAGGCTCTCAAGAGTTTGTCCTTTGTCACTGAAATATGTCTTGGTTTCGTGGCCTTCAGCATTGGGACGGAACTGAGCATCAGCTCCCTGAAGCGGCATGGATACGGAATCACGAGCATAATCCTGGCAGAGTCATTCGGCGCTTTCCTGGTCGTCTGGGGAGCAATATATCTGATTACCAGAGACATGCCTTTGTCCCTCATATTCGGCGCTGTTGCCCCTGCAAGCGCTCCCGCAGGCACTGTGGCGGTAATCCAGGAATACAAGTCCAAGGGCAGCCTTACGAAAGCACTCTATGCAGTGGTCGGCTTCGACGATGCGCTCGCCATACTCATATTCGGCTTCGCTTACACCGTGGCGCGAAATTCCCTGCTGCACGAAGGAACGGCTGGAACCGAAGCCCTGCTGCCCACGCTGTGGGTGCCCCTGAAGGAGATTCTCCTGAGCCTGCTTGTCGGCACGATTATCGGAGTTGTTTTCTGCCAGGTCGTAAGAAAGTTGCAGAACTCCGGCGAGATACTCATCGTCGTGTTCGGTGCGGTTCTTTTTGCTTCAGGCATTTCACTCACATGGAACCTGTCGCTGATTCTCACGAACATGGTGCTGGGATTCGTGCTGGTAAATACCCGTTCTTCCATTCTGGTCAGAAGAGTAATGGGCTCTGTAATGAATGTAATGCCGCTTCTGTTCGTGCTCTTCTTCTGCCTCGCCGGCGCGCATCTTCAACTTGAAGCGCTTCCTAAGCTCGGCCTCATCGGGTTGGTATACATTATCGGCAGGTCGGCCGGACTTATTTGTGGCTCTCGCCTCGGGGCCGTGGTTGGGGGCGTTGAAGAGAAAGTCAAGAAGTACATCGGGCTGGGGATACTGTCCCAGGCCGGCGTTGCCATAGGGCTCGCCCTTATCGCAAAGCAGCAATTAGACCAACTGGGCACGGAACACGCTGCAATAGTGGGGTCTGCAGTCATCGCCACCGTAACAGCAACGTCAGTTATTTTCGAGATTGTCGGCCCGATACTGACCAAGGTAGCCCTCAGAAAAGCGGGAGAGATACCCCAAGAGATAACGAGCGAAGTACAGCAGTAAAAGGAGATACCGGAATGGCCGAAAGGTCAATCGGCGATATGCATATCAGGGATGTGCACAGACTTATCATCGAGAATGCCGCCACTATTGGTGCAGAACGCCCGTTGAGCGAACTGCTTGAGAAAATTATCGCTGACCCTCGGAGCCGGCATGTTTACGTTGTCGATGAAAAAGGAATTCTAACTGGTTCCGTAAGATTGCATGCCGTTGTCAAGCAGCTTTTTCCGCTGACAACGGCAACATCCTCGGGGGAATTCAGGACGCTGGAAATTCTGGCAACTTACGATGCGAAAACCGTCGGCGACATAATGGATGAAAGCCCGGTGTTCGTTCAGGAAGAAACGACTGTGAACGAAGCCGTGCAGCTTATGGTCGCCGAAGGCGTGAACGAGCTTCCGGTGGTTGACACCAGGGGTCGAGTAATTGGGGAAGTCAACTTCCTGGAGGTTATCGCTGCTTACCTGGAGGCCAAACGGAGCACCTGACAGCCGTATCGGCAAGTTGCAGGAGGATAACAATGCTGGCGTTTATTCAAGGAATCGGAATCTGGGAGATGGTGATTATTGGCGGGATAGCCCTGCTTATATTCGGAGGCAGGCTGCCACAGGTCGGGAGGAGCCTGGGAAGAAGCATTGCAGAATTCAAGGAGGGGCTCAAAGATATTGAAGATGATCTTGAGAAAGCCGGTCAGAAGAGCCTCGAGGAATCCGGCGCTCAAGTAAAGAAGGAAGAGATAGAAAAGACCTGACAGGGGAATCCTGCCTGAGGATATACATCAGAACAACGTCGGAGTGAGAGCGTGACAACCGCCGGGCAAAAACAAGCTGCCGGAAAAGACCTTGCCGCCATGTGCATTGGGGATATCCGAAATGGTTCAGTTGAGCACACAGCAGTCATTGACCCGGCTGACTCGGTGAGCGCCCTTTTAAAAATGGTGGCTGAAACTCCCGACGCACACCATATTTACGTTGTTGACACAAACAACACTCTTGTAGGCTGCGTCAACCTGGATACCGTGCTCAAGTATCTTTTCCCGTTCATCGGAAAGGCTACGTTTATCTATCCGAATCTGCTGGAGGTTCTCGTTTATCTCGGCGCAAGCCGCGTCAGCGATTTGATGAGTACAACAGTTCCGTTCGTTCATGATGATATGCCCGTGATAAAGACGGCCGAAATCATGATAGAGGAAGCTCGGGAGGCATTGCCCGTGCTGGATTCCGAGAACCGCCTGTTAGGTGAGATTACACTGGAAGAAATCGTGAGAGCGCACCTCAGAATAAAGGGTGAATAATTAGTCGTTGGTATTGACGATGAGTGCAACAATAAGCCACAGCCGGATTTCAAAAGTTCTGTTCCTTGCACTCTCTGTATTGCTTGTAGTTCTGTTGGGATTCATCGACTACGCAACGGCGGACCTAACCTTTCTGGTTTTTGACTTGATTCCCATTTTCCTGGCCACGTGGCTTCTGGGAAGGTGGGCTGGCCTGCTGATCTCATTCGCAAGCGTCGCATCGTGGTTTACTGTAGATGTCATCGAGGTGGCTTCCCACCTGGGTTCAGTCTCTCATTATTGGAATGCGAGCGTGAAGCTCGGCTTCTTCGCGATAGTCACTCACCTTATCTGGTCTCTCAGGCAGGCGTTGCTTCGCGAAAAAGCGCTGGCTAGGACAGACCCCCTGACAGGTGCGGCCAATACGAGAGCATTCACGGAGCAGTTTGTAAGCGAGCTTGAGAAAGTCCGCAGGTACGGATTCGCATTTACACTCGCTTATATTGATGCAGACAACTTCAAAAGCGTGAACGACCGCTTCGGGCACAGCGCGGGCGATACTCTCCTGCGAAAGGTTGTCGAGTCTCTTAAAAGTAATGTAAGAACAAACGACACCGTTGCCCGGCTCGGGGGTGATGAATTCGCCATTCTAATGCCGGAAACCGACGAATCTTCCGCAATGGAAATTGTCAGTCGAATCCAGCGCATTCTCACGAACCTCATGCAGGAAAATGGGTGGGATGTGACCTTCAGCATCGGTGTGACCACTTGTATTGAGCCCGGCTTGTCCGTGGACCAGATTCTCAAGCAGGTTGACGCTGCAATGTATTCAGTGAAAAAACTGGGAAAGAACAACATAAGGCACATGGAAGTGCACAGCATTCCAAAGCAATGAAGCTCGGAAGCGGATTTTCAGTCCCGAGAACAAAGAAGTCATTGACAAGTTGGTCAGAGGATCCGTCGTGACGCGCGGCGGGCTGCACCGGCCTTGCAAGATGCTTTGGCATCTTCCGGGCATGCCTGTGCCGGCGGGCATTCAAGGCATCTCGGTTATGCAGGCCTCGTTGATTCCGGCCCTGGCGCAGGCGCCAAGCAGCAGGCTCAAATGGTACGCCGGTACGCTGCGGTGTACCTGCACCACGACCCATATCCTTGTTCCCGGCTTACAGTGCTTTTTCTCGAATGCAAGGTTCTCCGTAATGCCGGAGAAGTCGGGATTCTTGTAGTAGGACCCGCTTCGCCCCAACCCTATGTTCAATACTTTGGCGTCAGCGCCAAGTTCCATGCCGAAGTACACGGTGAATCCCCGGGGCAGATTCACCTCCTGCGGAGGTTTTCGGCGCGGGTCCTCGCGGTCTTCCAACCGGATTACATTGCGCACAAGCTTGAATTCCTTGACGCCTGCGGAAGCGCAGGCATCCATAAGCTGTAGGATGAAGTCACCATGCTCAGTCGGGCTCTGCAGCACGGCGAGGAGCAGTTTGCCACCTACGTGAGGCTCTTCCTTGACTGCCACCAGCATTGCCCTCCTGGCGTGAATCTTCCACCTGCTGCTTCTGGACTTGAGCTGCCCGCAGACCGCCCGATACGCCGCTGCAGCGGCGCAGGGACAATCCTCCCGGAACATCATTTCCGCGACCAGCGCCTTCGCCCTGCGGCTGCGGGCCCAGTTCCAGAGAAAATCAACTACAAATTCATGCCAGTGAGTCTTGCCCGCATCGGTGAGCATTTCTCTCAGGAAATCCAGCCCCTCCTTGGATTCCAGACGCGTCACGGATGAATCCTGGAGCGGTTTCTCCCATTCCTCCTCCCATGTACAGTCGTGAGGCATGCCTCCCGCGTAGAAGCGCCACTCTTCGCCCTTCTCGTAGATAAGCCCGTCTCCGCCGACGTCTCCCGAATCACGCCCGCTGACCTCGACGCAGGCGCTTCTCAGAGCGCTCCGTCGGGGATTCTCGTAGAGCCCCGCTGCACCCGACACTGCAAACACGGCAATTACCGCAATGACCGGAATGCGGCTCCCGGCGGCCGTCTTCAATTTCCGCGGTAAGTCTTCATCACCCGGGCGCTTAAGGAGAAATGCAAATAGAATGGGCAGAAACACGGCCGACAGGAGCATGATTCCCGACATCTGCATCGCCGCCGCAATCGGGGGATACCCGAACTGCCCGATAGACTCTTCAGAAGGCACGCCTTCTGCCGCCATCCCGGGACCGGACATATGAACCAGCACGAAAACCCAGAAGAGAACGGCAGACACCCCGGCAACTACCGCCAAGCCGAACGCGAGCAGCGCATTCCGGCGGCGGTCCCTGTTTCGCACTGCCAGCGCCCATATAAAAAGCACGACAGCCAGCACAATGAGCAGGCTGCCTATATACTGGAATGACCCCGCTTGCGACACTATCTGCCCGTAATCAGTCTCGGGACGACCGAAGGCATCAAGTCCTCCCGCGAGCACGAGCGCTGCAGGTGCCACTATCCCCGCCGTCGGGACCACCGACCTGCCTCTAACATAGTGCCTCACAATCAGTGCAAGCAGTAAGAACCCTGCAGCAAGGACAAGCGCCCAGATTACCGCAAAGAACCCCGCAGCGAAGACGGAACTCTGTATCGCCTCGTATCCGGGCGAATCGAGAAGGGCAAACCGGGCTGCAAACACGCGCATTGTCCACGCCGTCAGTCCCGCGGGCGGGGAGAAGACCGTCGCCAGGGCGAAGCACACGGATGCCGCCAAGGCCAGCCGCGTAAGCTTCTTCGAATCCTTCCCGGCGCGTGCCTGAAGCCTCGAAACCAGAATGCCCAAAAGCATTGCCAGCCCGGTGAGCTTGAGGGCCATCCCGCCGCGAATATAGGGCTGCACGCCAGATAGGCCACACATGATACTGGAAGAACGGGGTATTACCATTGACCGGGTCATCACATTGACGACCCCCATGTAGGCGACTGACACGTGTATGTCCTGCAGCCATATGCCGACGGCCAGAAGCACGATACCCACAATGAACAGCACCTTGATTCCCTTACTCATCGCGCCTCTCCAGAACTTCGCCCGCAGGAAGGCGAGGCGTATGTCGCCCGCCTGCCCTCCGACTCCGACGCGGCACCAACCTTGTGTCAGGAAAACTTGCGTCCGCTGAACTGGAGTATACAAGCCCTTGCGGGGAATACAAGCAGTTCCGCCGGCGTGCCCGGATGCGGGTAGAAGCTCGGGAACGCCCATGCCTATCCGGTCCCGGGTTTCTCCGGACCCATAAGGCTCTTGAAAAACAGGTTCGCGTCCTTCATCCTACGGGCACACGCGGAACCCGGAAAAAACATCATTTCTTCCGAACCGGGTGGGGGGAGGGGAAGTCTAAGACTGGTAGAGAACGGAACTTCATGTTGGAGGATTGAGCAATGGGCAAGAGAATGATTGGAATCGCGGTCGGGCTGGTAATCGCGCTGTGGTGCGTGGAGGTGTTCGCAAACGGGATAATCGTCCCACCTCCGCGACCAAGACCGAGGCCCAGGCCGATACGGATTGAACACTATCCCGCATGGGTCAAGGAAGCACATCTCAAGGTCACCATTACCGACCAGGTGGCCAAGACCGAGGTAAGCGAGGTCTTCGTCAACCCGAACAACTGGCGCCTCGAAGGCGACTTCGTGTTCCCGCTGCCGGCCGACGCCACGGTCAGCGACTTCTCGTTCTGGATGAACGGCAAGGAAGTCAAGGCGGAGATTCTCGACGCCAAGCAGGCGCAACAGATTTACATCGACATAGTCAGGCGCATCAAAGACCCGGCGCTGCTCGAATACGTCGGAACGAAGATGTTCCGCCTGCGAATCTTCCCCATCGAGCCGCACGGCGAGGCAAAAGTGAAGCTTACGTACAACCAGGTCCTGACGAGCGATTCGGGGCTTGTGGCCTACCGCTACCCGCACTCGACGAACAAGTACTCGTCCAAGCCGCTCGAAAGCGCGACCGTTGACGTGACGATAAACTCGAAGGCGGCCATCAAGAACGTGTTCTGCCCGAGCCACACCGTCGATGTCAAGAAGGACGGCGACCACAAGGTCAGGCTCGGCTACGAAGGCAAGAACGTAAAGCCCGAGAAAGACTTCATAGTCTACTACACCTTGAGTGACAAGGACTTCGGCCTCAACTTCCTGACCTACCGCGAGAAGGATGAGGACGGGTATTTCCTCGCGCTGCTCTCGCCCAAGCAGGAAGTGGACAAGGACAAGGTGCTGCCCAAGGACATCGTGTTCGTCATTGACACTTCCGGCTCCATGAGCGGCAAGAAGATAGAGCAGGCGAAGGGCGCGCTGACTTACTGCGTCAACAGCCTCAACAAGGAAGACAAGTTCAACATTATCGGCTTCGCCACGAGCGTGAGGATGTTCAAGGATAACCCGGTCACTGCCGACAAGGAGAACGTCGAAAAGGCGCGCAAGTGGATAGAAGAGATGGAGGCGCGCGGCGGAACGAACATCAGCGAGGCGCTGCTCGATGCGCTGCGGATGAAGGGCAACGACGACCGGACCTACATGATTATATTCTTGACGGACGGGCAGCCGACAATCGGCGAGACCGAGCCGAAGAAGATTCTGAAGGCGATTAGCGCGGCCAACGAGCGCAAGTGCAGGCTGTTCGTCTTCGGGGTCGGGCACGATGTCAACACCATCCTGCTCGATAAGCTCGCCGAAGAGAACAGGGGAGCGAGAGACTACATAACCCCCGAGGAAGATATTGAAATCAGGGTGTCCAACTTCTACTCGAAGGTGGCCCACCCGGTGCTTTCGGACGTGAAGCTGAAGATAGAGGGCCTGGAAACCTACGATGTCTACCCGAAGGAACTCCCCGACATATTCAAGGGCTCGCAGATTGCGGTCGTCGGAAGGTTCAAGGGCGACGGCCACAAGGCGGTCAAGCTCTCCGGGAAGATGGGCAAGACGGACAAGGAATTCGTGTACGAGGCGAACTTCCCGAAGAAGGATGAAGAGGCCAACTACATACCGCGTATCTGGGCTACATCCAAGATAGGTTACATGCTCGATGAGATGCGCCTGCACGGCGAGTCGAGCGAGGTGAGAGACGAGGTCGTGCGCCTCGCGAAGAAGTTCGGCATATTGACTCCCTATACGTCGTACCTGGTGGTCGAGGATGAGCGCCGCATAGCCCGCAGGTCGGGAGACCGCTGGGGCGGCGGGCACGCCGGCGCGCCGGCTCCCGCAGAAGAGCCTGCAACGGAAGGGCTGAGAAGGCGCCTGAAGGGGGCGGAAGAAGAACTCGAACGCGCCGCGGGCGAAAAGAACGACTCCGGCGCGGGCGCCGTTCGCAAGAGCAAGCTCGCGGACGCCATGAAGAAAGCCCCCGATGTTCCGCTGGCAAAGCCGGGTGCTTCGAGAGGCGCGGAAAGCGGATGGGGTGGCTACGCAGGCAGGGCCGAAGACAAGAAGCAACTCGCCCGGACCCAGAAAGACCTCGAATCAATCATCAAGAAGGTCGGCGCCAAGACGTTCTACCTTAGCAGCGACGTCTGGTTCGACTCGACGTACAAGAAGGACATGAAGGAAGTGAAGGTCAAGTACATGTCCGACGAGTACTTCGACCTTCTCGCGAAACACCCGGATGCGGCCAAGTATTTCGCCATAGCCACCAAAGTCGTAGTGGTTATCGACGGAACCGCATACAGAATCGTCGAAGAGTAATACAGGGAAGACAAGCTCAGAACCGGCCGGTTTTCGCCGGCCGGTTCTGTTTTTCCAGGTACGGCGGGAACTCATCAAAACTGTCTCAGGGCAATCAATCCTGTTGACTTTTCAAGCGTTTTTCGACATAATATTCGAGGCCGACGGCGGCCTGTTTTCGCTTAGTCAATCATATGCCTAATTTGTTATCAGGACTGAAGTTATGCTCGACAACAAGGAAGCGGTACAGGAGCGGCTGATTGAGGAGGAGATGAAGGACTCCTACCTCACCTATTCCATGAGCGTAATCATATCCCGCGCCCTGCCTGACGTGCGGGATGGCCTCAAGCCGAGCCAGCGCAGGATACTCGTGGCAATGAACGACCTCGGGCTGGGACCGCGCAGCAGGTACCGCAAGTGCGCGAAGATTGCCGGCGATACTTCCGGCAACTACCATCCCCACGGCGAGGCGGTGGTGTACCCGACGCTTGTCAGGATGGCGCAGGACTGGAACATGCGCTGCACGCTCGTGAACGGCCAGGGAAACTTCGGCTCGATAGACGGGGACCCGCCGGCCGCAATGCGATACACCGAGGCGAGGCTCACCGGCTCGGCGATGGAGATGCTCTCCGACCTGAAGCTCGATACGGTGGATTTCATCCCGAACTACGACGAGACGCGCACCGAACCCACGGTTCTGCCGAGTAAGTTCCCGAACCTGGTTGTGAACGGCGCCAACGGTATCGCTGTCGGAATGGCGACATCCATCCCGCCTCACAACCTCGGCGAGACCGTCGATGCGCTCATCGCGCTCATCGCAGAACCGGAGATGTCCATTGACCGTCTGATGGAATTTATTCCCGGTCCCGACTTCCCCACCGGCGGCATGATATGCGGCAGCGGCGGCATTCGGCAGGCCTACAGGACGGGCAAGGGAATCATTACGGTTCGGGCCGCCGCTCACACGGAGCAGCTCAGGGCCGGCAAGACCTGCATCGTTGTGACGGAAATCCCATACCAGATAAACAAGACGCGCATAATCGAGAAGATAGCCCAGCTCGTCAAGAAAGGCACTCTTGGCGGCATAAGTGATGTCCGGGACGAGAGCGACCGCGATGGTCTGCGGCTGGTTATCGAGGTGAAGCGCGGTGACGACGAGCGCGTGGTTCTGAACAAGCTTTACAAGCATACGCCCCTGCAGGAAACGTTCTCGATTATCACGATAGCGCTCGTGGACGGCAGACCGCAGATGCTTAACCTCCGGGAGTTACTGTGGCAGTTCCTGCGCCACCGCATGACCGTTATAAGACGGCGAACCCAGTTCCTTCTGGACAGAGCGAACGACCGGCTGCACATCGTGCAAGGCCTGATTATCGCCATCGAAGACATTGACAGGGTCATCGAAATTATCCGAAGCAGCGAGAGCGTAGACCAGGCCCGCGAGTCACTGATGTCGGAGTTCAAGCTGACCACAATACAGGCCGATGCGATTCTCGCCATGCAGCTGCAGAGACTGGTCGGGCTCGAACGCATCAAGCTGCTCGACGAGCGCAAGGAACTGAAGGAAAAGATAAAGGAATACTGGGCCATAATGCAGCAGGATGAGCTGGTGTACGACATCATCCGCGAGGACCTGTACGAGCTGAAGGAGAAGTACGGCGACCCCCGGCGAACGGAAGTCGTCGGCGAGGTGAAGGACTTCAAGATAGAAGACCTGATTGCCGAAGAGTCGGTGGCCGTAACCGTCAGCCACGAAGGCTATATAAAACGCACCCGTCTTTCGCTGTATCGCAGCCAGCAGCGCGGCGGCAAGGGCGTAATCGGCTCCGACGTCAAGGAGGCGGATTTCGCCCAGCACCTGTTCGTGGCTTCGACTCACGATTATATCCTGTTCTTCACGGATGCCGGGCAGGTCTACTGGCTCAAGGTCTACGACGTGCCTATGCTTGGAAGAACTTCGCGCGGCAGGGCGATTGTGAACCTTCTCGAAATACCGAAGGAAGAGCAGGTAACTTCCATGGTACCGGTGCGCAAATTCGATGACAGGTATCTTCTTCTGGCCACGGAGAAGGGCATAGTCAAGAAAACCGTCCTGTCCGCCTTCGGCCATCCGAAACGCGGGGGAATAATCGCCATTAACCTGGACAAGGGCAACAAGCTTATAGGAGCCATGATAACGCACGGCAACGACCAGGTAGTTCTCGGCACGGAGAAAGGCTACGCCATACGCTTCGGCGAGCACGACGTGCGCGCCATGGGCCGAAGCGCGCGCGGCGTCAACGGAATCAGGCTGCGCAAGGGCGACGTCGTCAAGAGCATGATAATGGTGGACAAGCACTCGACGCTGCTTACCGTTTGCGAAAACGGTTTCGGCAAGAGAACCGACTTCGGCAAGTACCGCCTGCAGTCGCGCGCAGGAAAGGGAATCATAAACATCAAGACCAGCAAGAGGAACGGGAACGTCGTCGGCCTCATGAGCGTGCGAGAGGACGACGAGGTTATGATTATCACTATCAACGGCAAGATGATACGCATACCCGTAAAGGGCGTAAGGGTAATCGGCAGAAGCACGCAGGGCGTCACTCTCATAAAGATGGAAAAGGACGACCGCATCGGGTCGTTCACACGGATTGCGCAGAAAGCAGAGAAGGACACCTCCGAAGCCCCGGAACTGCCGGATGAAGAAGCGGGAGAATCCGAGGAAGAAGAAGAACTCGAAGAAGAGGAAGAAGGAGAGGAATAGCAGGCAGCGGAGCACAGCCGTGGATGTCGTTAACAGGGATTCCGTGGAAGAGTTCATCACGAAGGACGGGTCGGCAATAAGGGAAATACTCGCTCCCGCAAACTCCTCGCTCAGAGCCCAGAGCCTTGCAGAAGCCACACTCAGGCCTAACCAGTCTACAGAAAGACACCTCCATGTTAAGACGGAGGAGGTCTATTACGTCCTCAGAGGCAGGGGACTAATGGAAATCGACGGAGATAAGAGGGAAGTAGGCCCGGGAGACGGCATTGCCATTCCGCCGGGCTGCGAGCACAGGCTGACGAACACCGGACGTGAGAACCTGGTTTTTCTGTGCTGCTGCTCGCCGGCCTATTCCCACGAAGACACGGTTATGAGCTGAGCGAAATGGACCAGGAAGAAACCAAAAAACTGAAGAAAGACCTTGCCAGCCAACTTGATGAGCTTGCGGTCGAGTTCCAGCTCAAGATTCTGGAAGCCGGGCTCAAGGGAGACGAAGACAACTTCGACGTGCTTTTCGAGCTTGGAAACGCTTACACGCGGGCCGGCCGCTACGAAGATGGCCTGCGTGTGGACCAGAAGCTGACGAATCTTCAGCCTGCCAATCCAATTGCACACTACAACTTCTCCTGCAGCCTGTCGCTCCTGGGGCGGGTGGATGAGGCTCTGGAAGAACTGGAGGCATCATTCAGGCTGGGCTACAGGGAATACAACCATATAATCAGCGACCCGGACCTCGACAACGTCCGCAAGGACAGAAGGTTCATCGAACTGATTGAACGATACCTGCGCGGAGACCAGCGGTCGGATTAAAATCCGCCGTTATTCGGATGTATCCCGGGGACTTACTCGCGCGGATTGGCCAGTCCTGAAAAGACGAATTCCCGCCGGAATGAAGACAGCTTCTCGGCGCTGTAAAAGCATGCAGTGACTTCACGGGGCAGCGGGTCGATGCCTACGCTGACAAGTGCGAAATACCGGGTGCTCCCCGCGTCGCTCGTGAAAGGCCAGCCGCCCAGTTTCGCTCCCCTCCCCGTGCTCACCTTCACTTGATCCCATTCGGTATATTCGCGGGGAATATCGGGAATGCTCCCATCGAAGCCCGCCTTGTAGATGACGACGAGAACGCTTTCCGTTCCTTCCTTGACAACGATTTCCTTCTCCCCGTAAGGAATTACGAATTTCGCTGATTTCCTGTCCGCGCCTGTCTCGAGCTTTCCTCTGAGATTGGCAACGGTCTCGATGGAAAAGACTGTCCCCTTTGCGCTGCCGGACTCTCCCGGACTGGCAATTTTACCGACCGCCGGGACATCCGTCGAGAGCACGACATCCGCATTCTCAAGGGACTGCTCCGCGCACATTCTCACGATAAAACCCAGCTTTTCGGTTTTAGCCGGATATTCCATCCTGCATCTAAGCTCAACCCAGCCGTCCTTCACAACAGGGGAGTCGAACAACGCGTCCAGGTCGCCGGGAATCTGAGGGCATGACACCGCGTTCTTATGAAACCGGGCACTGGCGTCCCTGTAGCGAAACACCAAGTGCAGGTTTCCTCCGACCCGGTGCATCTCGCATAGATAAAGGACCGTGTCCTCCGATTCCGACTCGGCGACAACCTTGAAGTCCTTATAAGGCTCGGATACTCCGGCGCCGTTGCACCCGGCAACAAGCAGCAGTGCGAGCCAGGCCAAGCCTGCCACGAGAAAAGACAGGAGGTTTCGTCGCTTGGGAACGATAGGAGACATATCGCCCGAAAATATACAAAAAACAGCGGGCAAAATCAAGATGACTTGTGTTTCATTTCGCCGGGCTCCTGCTGCACCCGTGCATCACGCGCGGCAAACGCGAATATCCCACTGGCCGGGGCAGCCCTTTCAGCTTGACAAGCGGCGACTTTTATGCAACAGTGAGGACGAGCGTCGCGTCTGTTTCTATGACGCACCTTAACAGGGAGGAGCGGCGAGACCGCTGTCAGCCATGGACTGTAAAAATTCCGGTGTTACGCTAATTGAGCTGCTCGTGGCAATTGCCCTGATGATAATTCTCACGGGCTCGATTTCCTACGTCTTTATTACCTCCAGAGAGGTCTTCAGCCAGTCCGAGGCCACAATCCAGGTATACCAGAACGCGCGCAACGCCTTCGACATCATCGAGCGCGAGGTGTCGATTGCCGTGAAGACGCACGACATGGACTATTTCGTTGATGATGCATCGACAGCCAACGGCCATTTCGATTCGGGAGAGCAGTGCTTCGGCTTGAATGTCAACAGCCCCGGAGACAATCCGACCAAGCCGGACAAGAACCCCTCCGATTACGCGTACGCCATGACAATCTACGGGGGAGAGTATCAGGACCCGAGATACCCGGCGCGCACCCACAAGAGCGACATGCTCTACTTTAAGAGCCTCACGACCGTCGGCGGGAAAACAAGGTCTGCGCTTATCCTCTACACGATAGACAAAAAAGACCTTAGGAAGCCCATCCTGAAAAAATATATCCTGTACCGCAGCGATATAACGGGCACCGGCTTCGCCCAGGACCCGCCCGAGGGATCCGGCCAGGACCTCTGCCTGTATGTCACCGATATAAAGATTGAGTACTATTTCGACAACGTTCTGGATACCAAGCCGCCCCAATTCTACGAAGTGCCCACCAACGCCAAGAAGATATTCTGCTATATGGGCTCCGGCGGCCAGGGCAGCACGGACGTAAACGGCGTGTTCTCCACAACAGGCTTCGACGACCCCACTTCGGATAATTTCGGCCAGCTTTCGGCGCGGGACAGGATATTCCTGTACGGCAATCCTCCCGCATGGCAGCCCATCGAGAACTGCACCGACTACATAATCGACAGCATGTCCACTACGGGACAACTTACATTCGCCAAAACAGGAATACCCGTGCCGACGGGCTCGTCTAACGTGAGCTTCCGAGCCGGCTACCTGCCGCCAGCCCTGCGCTTCACGCTGAAAATTATGGACACAAAGGGCATGCACGTGCGCACAATCAAGAGGATTGTCAAGATACGCTCCAAGTAAGCCGTGCCTCCGCCGGAATGCATAGAATCGCCCGACCCGAATAGAACCTCTCCAGCGTTTAGCATAACCGGGGAACAAGTCGCCCGGGCCGTCGTCTATTACTGTGGACGCGAAGTCGCTGTGCTGAAAATTCCATGGCGGTGTTGAAGATGCGAGGCACACCGGTCTTGAAGTGGCGAATAAACGCCTGTATAATCGCGTAAGACCCGCAGACCGGGAGGAGGCCGCTTGGAGCGTATTACAAAGACAAGGGTCAGGTACGCCGATACCGACCAGATGGGGTGCATCCACCACGCGAAGTATTTCGAATATTTCGAGATTGGCAGGACGGAATACATGCGCCAAGCGGGCTGTTCCTACGCGGATATGGAGAGGATGGGCTTCTTTCTCATGCTTGTGGATGTGCACGCCACATACCGCAAGGCAGTAGGATACGACACAGAGATTACGATAATAACGCGAGTGGGCGAGCTTGCGAAGGCGCAGGTCACATTCCACTACCGCGTCGAAAACGAGGAAGGCTCCATCCTGTGCGAGGGCTGGACCAAGCTGGCATGTACGGACGGCAGCGGAAAGCTGAGAAGAATACCGGAAGAAATACGGGAAATCCTGAAGGGAGGCAGAAAATGAAGAAGATGCTCTTTGCGGCGGCAGCGCTTCTGGCGGTGGCAGTCTTCTGCGACAGCCTGTCGGCCGGCGTCGATGCCCACAAGTGGAACGTGGCGCGGCGCAAGTTCATGAAAGAGAAGGATGAACTTAAGAAGCTGCCCGAACTTATCGACGAGATGGCTACCCTGAATGACAAGCGCGCAGTCGAAACCCTTTGCAAATACACGCTCTTCCACAAAGACTACGATATCCGCGTGAAGACCTTCGATGCGCTCGCGACGACGACTGATGAAGAAGCCGTCAATTATCTCGCGGAACAGGTGCGCCGGGAAAGAAAGGAACGTCTCATATACACACGGCTTCTCCAGTTTATCTCAGGAAAAGACGTCCTGGACAACATCAAGCGGGCGTTGACCGACAAGCGCTGGGAAGTCGTCTGTACAGCACTCGAAGCCGCGCGAAAGCACGCTGACAAATCCCTCCTCGGCGACCTCAAAAAGAAGCTTGACGACAGGAACGCCCGAATCGCTTATGAAGCAGGCCTGGCCTACAAAGCCTGCGGTGGAGAACTGCCAGAGAAATTCAAGATGGAACCGACAGGTGGAATACTCCCCGCTAAACTTTTCTCGAAGAAGTGCCTCGTCCTGTTCGATATCTCCGATGACATGGAAGTCGAGATGGCACTGCCCGTTCATAAACTAAAAGAAAAGCTGGCCTCCCTGAAAACCGAGCCCAAGCCGGAGGACTACAAGAAGCACTTCGTCACAATGCGGCAGGGCTACTGCGCTGAAGAATGTGCCAAGGCTCTCTCTACGCTCGACCGGTCGGCCGAAGTCAACGTGATGACATTCTCAATCGGCGCATCGCTGTGGCGCAGGAAGTTCGACAGGTTTTCCAAGAAAGATGTCGAGCCCCTTCAGAAATACCTCGAAAAGAGAATGACACGGCCGGCAAGGGATGTATACGAAGCCTTGAGAAAGGCTATGAACATCGAGGACGTGGACACAATCATCGTGGTGGCGTGCGGCCTGCCCGCCGGGGCGAGGCAGGAAGACACGAGCTATATCCTCTCATGGCTCAAGGAGTCCAACTACGAGCGATGCATCAGGATTCACACCGCCGTGGTTTTGTCGAGATATCTCGACAAGGAGCCGACCGAAGAACAGTCCCTGGCCTACAACAAGGCAGTCGAGCCCATTATGAAATTCTACAGGGAAATGGCCTCTCAGAACGGGGGCGAGTTTTACTCCCTGACAGACCACGGGAAAGTGCCCTTGTCCGCCGCCGCGGAAAAGCCGAAAAAAGAAGAGAAGAAAGAGGAGCCGAAAAAGGAAGAACCCAGGAAAGAAGACCCGGAGAAAAAAGAAGCCGCCAAGGAGATGCCCGAAAAGCAAGAGCCTGAGAAAAAAGAACCCGAGAAGAAGGAAGAACCCAAGAAGGAACCTGAGAAGAAGCCCGACCGGGGCAAAGGCTGGCTGCCGGGCGGCGGTTAACATTAGGTCTCCCGGCACCCTTTTTCAAACCACTTTGCGGAGAATACGTGGATTTTCTTGCCATTTACGGCAGCCCGCGAAAGCACGGCAGTTCGGATACGCTTCTCGACGCGTTCGTTTCGGGTGCCGAAGAGCAGGGAGTCTCTGTAGAACGCATCTACTCCCGCGAAATGAACATTCACTGGTGCCTCGGCTGCAGGCAGTGCGAGAAGCTCGGGAAGTGCGTGGTCGGCGACGACATGCAGAAAGTCTACCCTCTCATCGAGTCAGCCCGGGCCATAGTTCTGGCCTCCCCGATTTTCTTTTATACTGTTACTTCCTGCGTTAAGCCGGTCATAGACAGGGCCCAGGCTTTGTGGGCGAGAAAATACGTGTTGAACAATCCCCCGCCCGCGGTCGTTGATGGAGTCGAGCGTCTCGGTTACTTCCTGTCGTGCGGGGCGACAAAAGGCCGGAACCTGTTCGAGGGCGTCATGCTGACGATGAAGTACTTCTACGACGCCCTGAACGTGAAACAGGCCGAATCTCTGACCTACAGGCGCATTGAGAATCCCGATGACTGGGATAAGTATCCGGAAGCACTCGAGGAATCCGCCGCGCTCGGCAGAAAGGCTGCAAAGCGGATTACTGACGCGAAAAAACAGGAGGACACGCATGGATAAATGGCAGTGCACAGTATGCGGGTACGTGTACGAACCGGAAAAGGGCGACCCGAACGCGGACATCCAGCCGGGTACGCCTTTCGAGTCTTTGCCCGAGGATTGGGTTTGCCCGGTTTGCGGTGCAGCCAAGGACCAGTTCGAGAAAATCTGACAGAGCCCGCCAATGATGCGTCGCCTGATAGCGCTGATTGTCCTTCTCCTTGTGGCGGTTGCATGCCTTCTCGTCGATGCGGCTATCGCCCTTTCTCCCGGCCAGCTTGCTCTGAGACTGCGCGGTCAACTTCAGGAACAACTCGAAACCTGCTTTGATTTCGACTCCGTTTCTTTCTCCTTTGCGGACGGCCTTGTAATAAGGAACCTGAGTATCGGAAACACAGAGCAGCCTGCCCTTGCAGTAAAGAAAATAGAGCTTAAAATTGACGTGTGGGAACAGGAAATCAACAAGGTAGTAATTGAAGAACCTTCGATTTTCTTCCACTTAAAACCTGACGGCGCCACTAATTTCGACCATATTCTCAGGCAGCGCGAGGAAGAAGCTCCCAGTCCTCCTCTGCCGAAGGTTGAAGTCCATAACGGCAGGCTGACGGCGCAGATTGAATTTACGCCAGATGACGCGACCACGACGATTCTGGGTAATATAAATGCCGGCTTGAAACCGGGCAGCGGCGGCGGCGCGGCGCTCGTCGCTCTCGCAGCCGGCAAAGAACTGGGTAAAATCCAGGTCGCGGGCACGCTTTCTCCCGACATGAAGAGCGTGAACCTGCGCGCGCACACTGACAACGTGGCGTTATCAAAGCTCAAAGCTCTGTTGCCGTGTTCCGTGCAGGATGTACTTGACGACCTCCAGCTTGCCGGGAATGTGAGCCTCTCCGCCGCCCTGCGCATCCTCGAGGGCAAACCAGACTTCGAAGCAGCTATTAAGAGCCTGGGTTGTACCGCGAGCTACAAGGAATTCCCGCTGCCTCTTCACGACATTGTCGGAACCGTCAGGGTCACGCCCGGCGAGCTGAAGCTTGTTAACTTCAAGGGAAACACTGTCGGCAATCCTTTCACCGTAACGGGCACAGTCAAGCTGGGCAAGCCCGGGCCGATCGTTGAGTTGGGCATCTTGGCCCCAGGTCTCGAAGTGTCAGAAAAACTGCTCCAGTCGGTACCGGAAAATGAAGCGAGCATCATCCGGCAGTTCAATCCCGAAGGCAGCGCCGACGTCAATGTGCACGTCCTCACATCGGCTGAAAAAACCGAGCCCGAGATTACCATCCGGATTGATGCAAAAGGCGCAGCCTCCATCTCCTACTTCGAGTTTCCGTATCGGCTGGAAAATCTCACAGGGGCGCTGTTCATCACGCCGGACAGGGTCGAGATTCGCGATGTGACCAGCGTAATGGGCGACCAGATTGTTGTGGGCAGCGGATACGTTCTGCCTTCCAGGGACAACGTCGAAGTCAGCGTGACGATAAAGGGAGAGAACGTCCGCATTGATGAGAAGCTCAGAGGTGCTTTGACCGAGGACAATCGCGAGGCGTGGGACGAATTCAAGCCGTCGGGCACGGCAGGCATCGATGTCAGAATTTCATCGACGGCACAAGAAGACAAAGTAGATGTAGCCGCGCAAGCCCGTCTCGACGGGAACGCATGCGTAACGCCGGTTGCATTCCCGCTCCAGATATCGGGCATAACGGGCATGCTGAGATTTTCTTCCGAAGGGCCTGTTCAGCTTATCGATATTCGAGGCAGGACATCAGGCGGCAGGGTCGAGATAGCAGACACCAGCATACCCGCCGACGAGAAGAGCGAAGCCTCCGTAGATGCCCGCTTCACCGGAGTATCCCTCGGCGAGGAGGTAATCGAAGCTCTCGAATCAGCAACGGAAGAAGACCTGGCCGGCCTGCAGGCCGGCGGCACGCTCTCGGGCAATATCAGGCTGCAACGGGAAGAAGGCTTCGACGAATTCGCCCTGTCAGGAGTAGTTATCCTGCAAGACGGCTGGATGATACACGACGAGTTTCCTCTGAAAGCGGAGGAACTCAGCGGCAAGCTTCTCCTGAAGCCCGACCGCTACGATCTGCGCTTCCTCAAGGGAAAGGCCGCTGGCGGCAGGCTCGAAGCGTGGGGCGAAATCATCCAGCAGAAAGATGGAAAAGACAAGATACGTATCCGCGTCGAAGGGTTCGAGCTTGTCGCGAACCGGAAGCTCGAAGATGCGCTGCCCGAGGACATCCGGGCCACATACAGGGAATTCGAGCCCTATGGCAGCTTCGACGCGGCTATCTGGCTCGACGGGTCCACGCCCCTGAATAAAGGGGTCAGGAAGATTCTCAAGCTGCGCCTGCGCGACGTTGCAGGCAAGTACGTCGAGTTTCCCTACCAGGTCTACGGAGTGGCCGGAGAGGCCCGCGTGGACATCGATAAAGGTAAAATCGACATTGAAGACCTGCACACGAAGAACCGCGGCATTACTCTCAGCGGCTCAATTCTGACTGATGACATTCGAACCGTGTCGGACCTCCACATCGAGGCGCGCAGCCTGAAGCTGGACAAGGCCCTGCGCGATGCCATGCCGGAAGAAGTGCTTGAACTGTGGAAAGATATCGAGCTGGAGGGCATCTCGTCCGGCACCGTCAAGCTGCACATCGACCAGTTAGTGGACAGTGAACCGGCGGTGAAGTACGATATCCTCCTGAAACCGGAAAACGCTTCGCTGTATGCAGGCTTCCCGCTCACGAAAGTGAAGGGCAAGGTTACACTCACGGGTAGCATCACACCAGCAGGCGACCACAAGCTCAAGCGCGGGCTTGTCCAGTTCTCGAACTTCGAGGTGAACGGTCTTCCCGTGACCTGGGCTTCATCGCTCCTGGAGCTTACGGACGAATCCCTGACAGTCGCACCGATAACGGGGAGAATGGCCAACGGCACGTTACTGGGCAAGGTCAAGGTGGCATTCGACAAAGACACAACCTTCTCAGGCATCTTCAGTCTCAAGGATGCTTCGGTAAAGCTGGCGGCGCAGCAGCTCTTCGGCGAAAAGATGGAAAAGACAACGGGACGCGCCAACGCATCCATCACCTTCAAGGGAAAAGGTTCGGATGAGTCTGCGCTTACCGGCGAAGGCAAGGTGGAGCTGAGCAAGTCCAATCTCTGGGAAGTCCCGTTTTTCTCGAAGCTTGTGAAAGCGCTGTCCCTGGGCGCCGTCCCCAGTGTGGATTTCACCGAATCGCAGGGCAAGTTCAAGATTAAGGGCAATAAGCTGATATTCGACGAAGTCTACTTCCACTCTTCGTTCCTGAACCTCGACGGCGCTGGCAAACTTTACATGAACGGCAATATCTCGTTTACCTTCAAGATTACCATTCTGAGCAACTGGCTCTCTAAAATCGACCCGACCGGCCTGAGTTCCTGGGTGCTGAAGATTGTCGAGGGACAGTTGAACGCCGTCAGAGCCACCGGGACGGCAAAGAAGGTCTCAATCCAGCTCGGCCCCAAAAAGTGGCTTGATGCCTTGAAGCTGCTCGATGGTTCAGAAGACGAACCCGGTAAATAACGGGCAGTCGAATCCCAGCAGATTACAAGCAGCCGCCCCGCCCTTTTTCCTAACGCCAGAACCGTCCCATGCCGATACAAGATACGGAAGATACTGTGTGGAGAGTCTGCGTTGACCGTACTGGACATTGTGATTCTTCTCGTAATAGCAGCCTGCGCGATTTACGGCGCCAAGGCGGGCCTGATAAGGGAACTCTCGCATATCGTGGCCTTCGGGCTCGGCCTGTTCCTTGCAGTCAAGCTGCACTCGACGACTGCGCAGTTGCTGCTCTACAAGCTCCCGCCCAACACTGCTTTGATAGCGTC
The DNA here is from genome assembly GCA_964641955.1 of uncultured Planctomycetota bacterium. Classification (GTDB taxonomy): domain Bacteria; phylum Planctomycetota; class SKW154; order SKW154; family DAOVDS01; genus CAZXNM01. The sequence continues at coordinate 26,182 of CAZXNM010000016.1, read as the reverse complement.
GTTCTTCGGCCTTCTGATTGTCGTCATAGGCGTGGTCTATATCGTTTTCAGCTATATCAAGGAATCCGTTGACGGTCTCAAGCTCGGTTCCGCAGACCACGTCACAGGAGCCGTCTTCGGAGCGGTACAGGGCGCGCTGATATGCTCGGTAATTATCTTCCTTCTCGCGAATTTCTCGTCCTCGATTCCCGCCGGCTATCTCAGCCGCTCGTCCGTGGCTTCGTTCCTGCTTGACCGCTCCAATAAAGTCACGGAGGCTTTTTCCTCCACTTCCGTCTCCAGGTTTACTTCCATGTTTAAAAACCCCGGATTTTGCGATGCCCCACAGGACAGCGAGCAGCAAACACAGACTTCGGACACGAGAATCATCACGCCTAAAAGGCAGGCGGTCGATAGCAAGGGTGGACAGACGGAAAGACCTCAAACGCCCTGCTTAGGTAACTCTGACAAAACGAGTCAGGTGCTTGAACAGCCACGCGCCGTCACGGCCCAAGCACGCGAACACAAGGTCATACACGTGTTTGTCGCCTTGTGCGATAACAAGCACCAGGGAATCGTCCCTGTGGCGAAGGAGCTTGGCAACGGGCAAGACCCTCGCACCAACCTCTACTGGGGCGCGCTCTACGGCGTTCGGACCTTTTTCAGGCGCTCGGCCAACTGGCGCGAAATCGAATCTGCCGCAAAACCCGGCAGCAGTGCCGTCCTGCAGAGGTGCGTTTTCGGAAGTAGCGAAGCAGGTGCTTCGGTCTACGTCGTTGCAGACGCCTACGACGGGTCGCGCATGCGAACGGCGCTTACCGATTTCTTCCGGGCCGCGGCAGGTTTCGACACCGTGGGAATCGACACCGCCGACGGCAGATTCTATGCAGGCGGCGCTTCTGACATGGTCTGCTTCGTGGGCCACAACGGCCTCATGGATGTGAATCTTTCGACATATCCAAGGAACCCGGGCCAGTCAAACCCGGATTGCGCTGTCGTTCTTGCCTGCAAGAGCAGCTCATATTTCACGGCGCCCCTGCGTGAGGCGGGCTGCAGGCCGCTTATCACGACCTCGGGGTTCATGGCCCCCGAAGCCTACACTCTCGACGCCATAATCAGAAGCTGGGCCGAAGGCGATTCACCCGCCGAAACCAGGCGGAAAGCCGGCGAAGCATACGCAGAATATCAGAAAATCAGCAGCGGCGCCGCAACCCGTCTCTTCGTCGCTCCTAGCCCGCGAAGCATGTGAAATGCCGCGCAGCGCGGGCGGTCCGCTTCGGCCACAATCAGCACGAGAATAGCACCTCCGGAAGGATTCAAGCGCGTCCCCGCTCAGTCCGGCAGCTTCGGAGAATGGCTGCGCAACCTGAAGCTTAAGCCGGCGCAGTCGCCCGTGCTCCTCTATAACGGCACGAAAAAAAGGAATCAAACGGCCCACCACGCCGTAATCGACATGGCTATCGGAAAAAAGAACCTGCAGCAGTGCGCCGACGCGGTCATCCGCCTCCGCGCGGAGTACCTCTACGGAAGCAGGCGTTTCGACGAGATTCATTTCAACTTCACCAGCGGGCACAGGGTCGACTTCAGCAAATGGGCGCAGGGCTTCCGGCCGGTGGTCAGCGGAAGCAGCGTCTCGTGGAAAAAGCGAAGCCAACCCGACTCATCTTATCAGAGCTTTTTCCGGTATCTTGAAACTGTCTTTATGTATGCAGGCACAGCATCGCTCGAAAAAGAGCTCGAAGAAACCGCCGCCCCCGGGATGGAGGCAGGCGACGTCTTCATCCATGGAGGGTTTCCCGGCCACGCGGTCATTGTCCTGGATATGGCGGAGAACTCCGCGGGCGAGCGGGTCTTCCTCCTGGCGCAGGGCTACATGCCCGCGCAGGATATCCACATCCTTAAAAATCCCGCCAATGCCAAGCTCTCCCCCTGGTATAGTCTCGATTTCGGCCAGGAGCTTCAGACGCCCGAATGGAAATTCGCCCGAAGCGAGCTGAGGCGCTTCAAGTAAGCGCTCCGCGAGGCACGCCGGCACAAAAACCTTGAATAGCCCCGCAACTGCCTTATAATCCGTGAGTTCCGGCTACGCGGGGTATTCATGGAAGGCAAGTTTCTTGTAATCGAGGGCGCCGACGGCACGGGCAAGTCAACCCAGGCCGAGATGCTCGTCAATTATCTTGAGGGCAGGAGTTTGCCTGTCGTCGCGGTGCGCGAGCCGGGCGGCACAGTAGTCGGCGAAAAAATAAGGGAAATCCTGCGCGACCCCGGCCTCGCCGGCATGTCAGCGCGGACCGAGATGTTCCTCTACATGGCGAGCAGGGCGCAGCTTTCCGAAGAGGTGATAAAGCCGGCGCTTGCCGGGAGAAAGATGGTGGTGGCGGACAGGTTTCTCCTCTCGACCGTGGTGTACCAGGGCGTCGCCGGCGGGCTCGGAATGGAGGCTGTGCTCGAAACGGGGAAGATTGCCACGGGGGGTCTGAAGCCTGACCTGACCATCATTATAGACCTGGAAGACAGGAAAAGAATGGCCAGAAAAGGCATAGAGCGGGACGGTACCCAGGCAGGCCTTTTCGAGGAACCGCCTGACAGGGAAGAACTCAAGGGAATCGAATTCCACAGGAAGGTGCGAGAAGCTTACCTGGAGCTTGCCCGTAAAGACGGCTCAATGGTTGTCATAGATGGTAGCGGGACGCCCCAAGTCGTACACGAGCGCGTTGTCAAGGCGGTGGAAGATGCCCTTCGCTGAGATACTCGGACAGGCCGAAGCCCTGCGCCAGCTCAAGAGCGCGATAGAGTCGGGGCGGCTGGCGCACGCCTACCTGTTCGAAGGCCCGCGCGGGGTCGGCAAATCACTGGCAGCGCGCGCGCTTGCACGCATGCTGCTGTGCCCCGAGAAGGGCGCGTGCAAAGGCTGCGACACGTGCCGCAGGATTGCAGAGCACACCCACCCCCTCGTCAGGACCTACGGGCTGCAGAAAAACAGTCGCAACATCGGCGTCGATGCAATCCGCGACGACCTGATACCCTTTTTCAGCTTCAGCAGCGCGCCCGGCGAGTACAAAATCGCAATCGTGGACCCCGCCGATGCGCTGAGCCCGGAAGCGGCGAACATGCTGCTCAAGACGCTCGAAGAGCCCGGTCAGTGGTCGCTTCTTGTGCTGCTGACGATAACGGCCGAAGCGCTCCTGCCGACAATCCGCTCGCGGTGCCAGCGTATCAGGTTCGGCAGAATACCCGACCGGCTTATCGTGGAGCGCCTGAAGGAAAAGATGGAAATCGCCCCGGACCACGCGCGCGTGGTCGCGAAGCTGTCCGGGGGCTCGATGGGCCGCGCCTTCGAGCTTGCGGGAAGGGATTTCGCAGCCTGGCGCGTCAGACTGCTCGACGCATTTGCCGGGCTCATTACCGGCGGGGCGGACCCGGTCGAAACGGCGAAGACGCTGCTCGAAATAGCCCGCGAAACGACCAGAGGACTCCAGGAACAGCGCGTGGAGGTGCAGCAGATGCTCGGCCTTCTGCTGAGCTATGTGCGCGACCTGGCCATCGCGGAGGAAAAATGCGACAACCTGCTCCTGAACGACGACAGGCAGACGCTTGCGGCGGAGGCCGCCGTACTCGATGAGGAGCGGGTCTTCGAGATATTCGACAGAATATTCGAGACGAAGGACGATATAGATTCCAACATCAACATTCAACTCGCTCTTCAGGGGCTGTGCCTGCAAACGAGCGAATTGTCAGGCGGCGGGAGCGTAACTAATGAGTGAAGCCACAATCCGATACGGATACATGATGCTTATCGGCACCTTTCAGAGCGATGTGCCCCTTCGCCGCGGCGACCGCGTTATTCTGAGGACCGACCGCGGCACCGAACTCGGCGAAGTCATAACGGTTTCCGAACAAGTTGCAAGCTCCGAGGAAATCACAGCGAACGAAAGCCTGGATTCGTCGCCTGATGCTCCCGAGACGGAAACCCTGCCGGACCAGTCGCCGGCCCCCGCGCCCAGGCAGCCGGCCCAGAGGCCGGCGTTTGGCCCCCGCGTGCTGCGCAAGGCGACAAAGGAAGACGTCGCCAAGGCTGCGGAAATAAGCGAGACAGTCGAGCAGGCCCAGTTCAAGTTCTGCCAGCAGAAGATTCGCGAGCTTAACGTTCCCATGCGCCTGGCGGCCGTCGAGCACATCTTCGGCGGAGAAAAGCTCATCTTCTACTTCCTGGCGGAGAGCCGCGTGGACTTTCGCGCACTGGTCCGCGAGCTGGCGAGGGAGTACCGCACGCGGATCGAGATGAAGCAGATCGGCGCCCGGGACGAAGCGAAACTCCTGAGCGACTACGAGCACTGCGGTCGCGAGGTATGCTGCCGGCGCTTCATCCGCGCCCTTGAGCCTGTGACAATCAAGATGGCCAAGAGCCAGAAAGCGACCCTCGACCCCGCGAAAATCTCAGGCGCCTGCGGGCGACTGATGTGCTGCCTGCGGTTCGAGAACCCCGTGTACCTGGAACTCAAGCGACAGCTCCCCAAGAAGGGCAAACGCGTAAAAACCCCCAAGGGCGAGGGCGAGGTACTCAACTACGACATAATAGCCCAGACTGTTCTCGTCGAGGAATCTTCCGGCGAGAGAATCACTTACAGCGTTGACGAGCTCTCCTGGGAAGGCGCGAGGAAGGTGAAAGATGCCGGGCCCGAACCCGCGCGCGAGCAGGAGGAGGCCGAAGGCGAAGACCACATCCGGGACTGGGAAGAAGGAGAGTGAAGTGCCCGACGCCTATTACGTCACGACGCCCATCTACTACGTGAACGCGGACCTGCACATAGGCGGCGCGTACACGACCCTGGCCGCCGACGTGCTCGCCCGGTACAACCGCCTCAAGGGGCTCAGGACCATGTTCCTTACAGGAAGCGACGAGCATGGCCAGAAAATCGAGCAGTCGGCGCGCGAGCAGGGAACGACACCGAAAGAACTCGCCGACAGGATAGTCGGACGTTTCGAGGAAGTCTGGAAGCAGCTCGAAATAACGAACGACGATTTCATCCGAACGACAGACCCGCGCCACGAGGCAACCGTGCAGGCCTTCTTCAGGCTGCTCCTGGACAAGGGCGATATCTACAAAGGCATTTATTCCGGTCTCTATTGCGTTCCCTGCGAGCGCTACCTCAAGGAATCCGAACTCGAGGACGGGAATTGTCCCGTCTGCAAGCGCCCGCCCACAACGCTGGACGAGGAGAACTACTTCTTCCGTATGTCAGCCTACCAGGACGCAATCCTGCGCCACTACGAGGAAAATCCCGAATTCGTAGAGCCTGAAAGCAGGCGCAACGAAGTCCTCAGCCGCATAAGGATGGGCCTAGAGGATGTCTCGGTCAGCCGCTCGACGTTCACCTGGGGCATCCCCATGCCGGGCGACAGCAAACACATAATCTGGGTCTGGTTCGACGCGCTGATTAACTATATCTCCGCCCTCGGCTGGCCGGAAAATAAGGAGAAGTTCGACACCTTCTGGCCGGAAGCGGTTCATCTGATGGGCAAAGATATAATCTGGTTCCACTGTGTTATCTGGCCCTGCATGCTGATTGCGGCCGGACTGACGCCCCCGAAGAAGATTTTCGCGCACGGCTGGTGGACCATTGATGGCGACAAGATATCCAAGTCCAAGGGAAACGTCATCTATCCGCGCGACGTGGTCGAAAAGTACGGGCTGGACCAGTTCCGCTACTTTATGTTGCGCGAGATACCCTTCGGCGCCGACGGCGATTTCTCCTACGCTGCGCTCGCCGGGCGAATCAACGCCGAACTCGCCGACGACCTGGGTAACCTGCTCTCGCGTACGCTTGCGATGGTCGACAAGTTCTTTGGCGGCGAAGTACCCTCCCCCGCTGCCGGAATCGGCCCGGAACTGCAGCAATCCGCCTCCGGGCTTTTCGCGGACGTCGATGCCCAGCTCGAGCACCTCGCGTTCAGCCGCGCTCTCGATCGGATATGGGACCTTGCGCGCCTGTGCAACAAGTTCATTGACGACGAGAAGCCGTGGACCCTCAAGAAGCAGGGCGAGACGGAGAAGCTCGGCGGCGTGCTGTATGCGCTGCTCGAGTCGCTGCGAATCCTCTCGTGGGCAATCGAGCCGCTCATGCCGGCCAGCGCCCGCGAGATGCGCCGCCAGCTCGGCGTGCCTGACGAAGAGGGCATCCTCGCCGAGACAATGACCTGGGGCCGCCTGAAGCCCGGCACTAAAATCGCCCGCGGCGAATCCCTTTTCCCCAAAGTTGACCAGTAACTAACAAAGTAACATTCACGTTTGAGGAGACATGTAATGCCGCTTTATGAGTTCGAGGGGAAGCAACCGAAAATCGCACCGACGACGTACGTAAGCGAAACCGCAGTCGTTATCGGAGATGTCCAAATCGGCGAAAACTGCTATATCGCGCCCAACTGCGTCATCCGCGGCGACTGGGGCAAAGTCATAATCGGCGACCAGTGCAGCGTTCAGGGCTGCTGCGTCATCCACGCCCGCCCGGACGGGGAAACCGTCGTCGGGAATCGCGTCTCCGTAGGCCATGCCTCGGTGCTCCACAACTGTACCATCAAAGACTTCGCGCTCGTCGGCATGAACGCCGTGGTTAGTGACTTCGCGGTGGTGGGCAAGCGCTCGGTGGTCGGCGAGGGCTGCGTCGTGCGACAGGGGCAGGAAATCCCGCCTGAGTCCATCGCAGTCGGCGTGCCGGCCAAGGTCATGGGCAAGCTTACCGAAGAGCAGATGGAAAAATACGACAGCTACAAGACGCTTTATGCCAACCTCGCAGGCCGCTGCTACAAGGGTCTCAAGAAGATAGACTCGTAATATCCCGGTCCGACGGCACCCCGCAAGCAGATTAACACGGCAAGGCCCGGCAGTCCATAGATTGTATACTTGTAATATTTTACTGTAATTTTTGTAAAATACTTGCAGTAACCCACGTTGAAAAATACGTCGTTATCAGATGAGTCGAAAAACACGCACGCGATGTGAAATAATATGATATAGAAAGAGGTTGTGATGGTCACAGATATGAAGCATCAGTGCAATCCCGCCGGATTGGATATATCTTTGGAGAAAAGATTGACCCGGTCGGAGCGAGTCATATCCGTTATGTCAGGCGCGTGCAGGATTAAGGTCCTGTTTGCATTCCTGCTGCTGTCTGCCGTTCTATGCGCAGTCCTGGATACCGACAGTGCGCTGGGCGACCTTCCTTTCGAAAGCAAGACTGTAACTCTCGGTTTCGACAGCACGGCGCTCAGGTCGGTCAGGAACGGGGACAGGGATTTCCTGATTCTCAGGCAGCCGCGGTGCGTCTACCCGGACGACCCGGTCGGAGCTCCGGTCGTTCCCGCGCGGCTCGTGCGCGTCGTCGTGCCGTGGAACGCGAAATTCCAGAAAATCACGGTTACCGACTGCACTTCCAGGAAGCTGGCGGGCAAGTTCGACCTCGACTACGTGAGAGAAGAATGCCCGCCCGGCGCGGCTGCTCCCGCGTCCGAGCCGGACAAGGAAATCTACGGGAAAGATGACGCTTTTCCCGCGAAAAAGGCCGAGTTCCTGCGGGCCGGGCTGCTGCGCGGGTACAAAATCTTCTTTTTCAGGGTCAATCCGGTCCAGTACCTGCCGAAGTCGAAGGAGCTGCTGTTTCACACCGGCATGACGCTGAAGATAGAGTACAGCCTCGACGCCGAGCCTGATTCCAGGGTCAGGCCGCGCAAGAAGAGCGAAATATTCAGGGCCATGCTTGCGCGCTCGGTCGAGAATCCTGCCGACATCGACGGCCTGGGCGGCGGCGCAGCGGCGCTTCCGTGGGGAGGCGGCCCACTCGCGCCCGGCGGGCCGGCGCACTACCTGATTATCACCGTTGATATCGGAAAAGATGCATTCCAGCCGCTCGCCGACTGGAAGAAGCAGAAGGGTGTCCCGGCGAAGATAGTCACGGTCGAGTCCATAGAGACTGACTACACAGGTACGGATACGCAGGAGAAGATAAAGAACTGCATAATCGACCACGTCAATAACAACGAAACCGTCTACGTGCTGCTCGGCGGCGACGTGGACTCCGTACCGCACAGGCCGGCTTACCTGCAGGCTTACGCTTTAACATCCAACACCTGCCCGTGCGACCTGTACTACGCAGGCCTCGACGACGTTGACTGGGATGACGACAACGACGGCAAGCATGGCGAGCTTGAAAGCGACGGCGACACCATCGACCTCGACCCGGACGTCTTCGTAGGCAGAATAAGCTGCGGCAGCGTCGCGGATGCGCAGGCATACGTCACCAAGGTGCTGGAATACGAGAAGGAGCCGCCTGCCGCCAATTATGGCAGGGAACTGCTGCTGTCAGGCGCAATGGCCTGGAGCATGTTTGAAGACAAGAGCGATGTTCACACATGGTCGCAGCGCATGTACAACGATTGCATAGCGCCTTACTGGTCGCCCGATGTGACGGAGTTGTTCGACACCACGCCGGCCCTGCCGCTGGATTCTACAACTTTAACAAGCAAGATAAACGAAGGATTCGGAATCCTTAATATGTCAACCCACGGACTGAACAACGGATGGTTTGTGTCAGTTGACGTCTACCTGGATGGCGAAGCATCAAGCCAGGTGAACGACAAGCAGTACACGCTGATATATACAATAGCCTGCGATACGAACTGCTTCGACTCTTACTGCCTGGGCGAGGCGTTCACGCGTAACGCGGACGGCGGCGCAATTGCGTACATCGGCTGCAGCAGGTACGGCTGGGGCGATCAGGGCTCCTACCTCGGCGGGCGGTCCTACATGCTGAACAGGACGTTCTACGTGAAGCTTCTGGGCGAGAACCTCTATCACCTCGGCGAAGCCTACACAGCTCACAAATGGGAGCATGTGGGCGAATGCGCCACATACAATCCCTACAGGTGGATACAGCTCGGGATAAACCTGCTGGGCGACCCGGAACTCCCGGTCTGGACCGGCGACCCGCAGACCATGTCGGCCGTTTACCCGCAGGAAATCCCGACCGGCAGCCAGACAATCCACGTCAAGGTCGAGCCGGGGGCGCACGTCTGCCTCTGGAAGGACGTAGCCGGGACGGACGAGGTCTACGTCTACGGGGATGCGGACGACAAGGGCGGGTACTCCGCGGTAATAGACCCGGCGACCACGGGCACGCTCAAGCTGACCGCGACGAAGCAGAACTTCTACCCGTACGAGGCTGACATAACGGTAACGGATACGCCGGCTTTGTACGTGGCGACGGCGGTGCTGCCCGACGGCGAAGCGGGTGCGGCTTACAGCGCGGCGCTCGCGGCGGGCGGCGGGACGCAGCCTTATGCATGGACCGTCCCGGTGGGCAACCTGCCGGACGGTCTCGCGCTGAACGGATCAGTCATAGAGGGCGCGCCGACGGCCGTCGGGAGTTGGACTTTCACGGTCCAGGTCGAGGATTCGAGCTTCGACACGGCCACGGCCGAGTTCACCGTGGATGTCACGCTCGACGTGCCGGACCTGCAGGACTTCGCCTCGCCGGACTACGACGGAAACTACACGGCGCAGTGGGCGGGCAGCGACGCGCCGACCCACTACGAGCTGCAGGAGGCGACCAGCTTCACCGACCAGATTGCCGATGATGCCGAGTCGGGCACGGGCCTGTGGACCGTGGACGGCTTCGCGGTCTCCTCGGCGCGTTCGCACTCGGCGACGCAGAGCTTCTACGGCGGCAGCGGCACGGACATGGACAACACCATGACCTACAACGGGGCAATAACGGTCGGCGGAGCGTCCCAGGCCTCGTTCTGGTGCTGGTACGAGATGGATGACGGGCTGACCGAAGGCCACGATTTCGGCTACTTCGAGATTTCGCTCAACGGCGGCTCGACCTGGCTCAGGGCCAGGACGTTCGGCGGGAGCAGCGGCGGCTGGGTGCAGGAGACGGTGGACCTCTCGGCGTACGCCGGGCAGAGCATCCTCATGCGTTTCAGGTACTTCACCAGCCACGACGAATTCTCCGAAGGGCTCTACGTGGATGACATCCTGGTCACGAACCTGGCGGCGGCGTACGACTGGACGACGCTTTCCTCGGCGATTGCGGATAAGTACCACGACATCGCGGGCCGCGGCCTCGGGATGTACTACTACCGGGTGCGCGCTTTCGACGGCGCGACCCCGAGCGGCTGGAGCGAGGTCAAGTCCGTCAGCGTCGAGGAGCCGGTGATGGACCTCCTCGACGGCGCGGCGCACACCGTCGGCGCAATGTGGGTCAGCGCGGGCGAGACGTTCTCGATGGGGCTGGATGTAAGCCGCTCGGGCTCCGGCGTCGTCCCCGCGCACAGGACAGAGTTCTATTTCTCGACTGACGACATTATCACCACGAGCGATTACTCGATAGGAGAATACACTTCACCCGGCTTTGACGCCGCCACCGAAACGCAGTCAATCAGCGTGCCGTTTCCCGGCTCCGTGCCAGAGGGGACGTACTACATAGGCTGCATAATCGACCGCGATAACGACGTGGGCGAAACGGACGAGAATAATAACACCGTCCTCTTCGCCGGGCAGGTGAGCGTAATTATCAAATACACTCTCACCGTGAACTGCTCGGGCAGCGGCTCGGTTACCCGCGAACCCGACCAGCCGGCCTATGACCCGGGAGACCCGGTAACTTTGACAGCCGTGCCCGATACAGACTGGCTGTTCGACCACTGGGAAGACGACCTGACGGGAAGCGTAAATCCGGCGACTGTAACCATGGACGACAGCATGTCAATAACGGCTGTATTTATCCCCACAAATTGCACCCTAACGATTAACATTATCGGCAGCGGAACAGTTACGACAAGTCCGAGCCAGGCCACCTACAACTATGGAGATATGGTAACTCTGACAGCCGTGCCTGATAAAGGCTGTAAGTTCGACCGCTGGGAAGGCGACCTTACTGGTAGCGAAAATCCGGTAACAATAACAATCGACTCCGACAAGACCATAGAAGCGTATTTCGCAGCGCGTATCGTCTTTCTGCCGAAAGACGGGGGTGGCGGCTGCTCCTGCTCAATAGAACACTCACGCGGTGCAGATAGCACGCCACGCGCAGCGGCAGGCTGCATCCTGCCGCTGCTGATGACGATGTTCTGCTTGTTCCTGCGCAGAAGGCGCCTGCGTTCGACGCGAACCTTCCTGCACCAGATGGGTGCGGAGATTGTATACGAGAAAAATATTTCTTCAATTTAATGTGGAATGTCTGCATTAACCGGTGTTAATAATTCGTCGTCATTTGATGAAAAGCAGACTGTGCACGGGGGGTACGGGATGAAACGGTCAGTTGTATCGCTGCTTTTATTTTGTGCATTCCTCGTCTTCACCGGATGCAAAGGTCCGAAAGACTGGTGGAGCTCAGGAAAAGATGATGAAGACTCCGATATTATAATTGCAACGGCGTTCCTGCCGGAAGGAACAGTCGGCATTCCCTATTCTGCCACGCTCAAGGCAGCGGGCGGATTGCAGCCCTACAAGTGGGCAATCATCGGTGGAAGCCTCCCTCCCGACTGCGTGCTGGATGGGACAACCGCCGAAATCACCGGCACACCGGTCGATGAAGGTCTTTACCTGTTCGAGGTGGCAGTCGCGGACAAAATCGGAAACATAACATCCAAGCTGCTTGGCATCAGAGTCAACATTCTGACCATCACGGTCGATTCATCCCTGCCGGACGGCACAGTCGGTGTATACTACTCGACAACTCTCAGCGCCGAGGGCGGCTCCGGCTCCTACAACTGGTCCATGGAAAGCGGCGAACTCCCGTCCGGGCTGACGCTCAACAGTCTCACCGGCAGCATCACCGGCACGCCGGACACGACAGGGAAGTCGTTCTTCAGGATTGGCGTGTCAGACAGCAGCGGCAACAGCAACTCCGAATCCTTCTCGCTGACCGTTAACACCGTGACAATAACCACGGAGTCGCCGCTTCCAGAAGGCACTGTCGGCGTCTCTTATTCCACCGACCTGGATGCAGAAGGCGGGTCCACGCCCTATGCCTGGAAAGTCACTTCGGGTTATCTCCCGGCGGGTCTGACGCTGAACGAGGCAAGCGGGCTGATTTCGGGCACTCCCGACGCAAAAGGCACCTACCACTTCCGGGTTCGCGTTGAAGATGCGGATGGCGTTCGCGGCAGCAAGAGTTTCGCCATCACAGTCAAAACAGTCTCGATTACGACCCAGTCTCCCCTCCCCGAAGCAATTCGGGGCGAAAGTTATTCTACGGTCCTTGAGGCCGAGGATGGCGTGCCGCCTTATTCGTGGTCGGTCACGCAGGGTTCGCTGCCCGCAGGCCTCAGCATTTCCGCAAGTACAGGAACCATAAGCGGCACGCCGACGGAGGTCGGGGCATTCATCTTCACCGTCTGCGCGACCGATAACGTCGGCAGCAGCGACTCGAAGAGCTTCCGCCTTGTAGTGAACGATTCGGCACAGAGAGACCAGGCTACTATCTACGCCAGTTCAACCGACTATACAGGCTATGTGTACAGCACATCATACAAATACAGCGGCGACATCCAGATGGCCAAGAGTGACATGCGAGGCTGGCTCAGATTCGACCTGTCATCCATCCCGGCGAGTGCCTTAATCACGAGCGTTACGGTTCACTGGTACGTTACGAAACCGTATGGAACCCACTGGTTTGACATCATGCCACTCTCCGTTAATCCGGTATCAGGCAGCGCGTCGGATATCTGGAATGACGTGGCAACTGGCACCGCCTACCGCGTTAATCTCGCGGCAACCGTAATCGGCTGGAGATCCTACGACCTCGGCGCTACGGCCGCAGCCGACCTGCAGAGTTTCGTTTCCGGCAAAGGATGGTTCGGAATCGGGCTCCTGAGCTACGACAGCGGCTGAGGCAGTTGCTATGCGACGCTGGCCGGGTGGTCAGCGGCCGAAAAGCCCTATATCGTCGTCGAGTACGTACAGTAAGGATTCCTGAACTACAGCTCCCCAGCACTCATCGCTGACTGCCTGGCCTCCAGTCGGATATCCGTTGCTACACGCCTGCCGGTTGAACTCATGCAAGCCGGGCGTTATAATCCGGAATCCAAGTTGCGGAGAATAGCATGACAGAATCCGGCATGAAGGAAATCGAGAAGCTGTTCCAGCTTGCGGAGAAGTACGAGGCCTCGGATGTGCACCTGAAGGCAGGCTCGCCGCCCATTTTCCGCGTGAAGGGTCATGTGCGCGAGCTTGAGACCAAGGCTCTCACCGCGAAACAGGTGAGGGTCATGCTCCATGAGATACTGACCGAGGCGCAAAAAGAGAAGTTCGAGCGAGAGAACGACCTCGACTTTGCATACTCCTATCCGGGCGTGGGGCGGTTCCGGGTCAACGCGTTCGTGCAGCGCGGGTCGGTCTCGGTCGCGGCACGGCGAGTGGCGAGCGAGATACCGGATTTCGCGCAGCTCAATCTCGAAGCGGACGCAATGCGCCGGATTGCCGAGACGAAGAACGGGCTCGTAATAGTCGCCGGGACGACAGGCTGCGGGAAATCGACCACACTGGCCTCGATTGTCCAGTATATAAACGAGCACAGGCGCTGTCACGTCGTCACGATAGAAGACCCAATCGAATATATCTACTCCGATGAAAAGGCGTTTATAAACCAGCGCGAGGTGGGGCTCGATGTGGCTTCGTTCAGGCAGGCGCTCCGTTACATTATGCGCCAGGACCCGGACGTCATCCTGATAGGCGAGATGCGCGATGCGGAGACTTTCGAAAGCGCCCTGACTGCGGCCGAGACGGGACACCTAGTCTTCGGGACGCTGCACTCCTCGACGGTCGGTCAGACAATCAGCAGGCTGCTCGACATGTTCCCCGGCGACAGTCACAAGCAAGTGCTCATGAGCCTGCGGTTTAACCTGCGGGCAATCGTCTGCCAGCGCCTGATGGAATCGAGCAGCGAGGAAATCGGGCTGGTCCCGGCGCAGGAGATACTCTTTGTCAATCCTACCGCCGCGCGTCTAATCGGGGACAGCGAGCACGAGAAGCTGCCCGACCTCATGCGGGGTGCGACCGAGGAGGGAATGCAGGACTTCAACCAGTCGCTCGTCAAGCTGGTGAAAAAAGGGTTAGTCGAGCAGAAAACGGCGATTGCAGCATCCGACAATCCCGAGCAGCTCGAGATGAACCTGAAGGGAATCTACCTCGGCGACGACCGTCGTATAGTAGGCTGATTGCTGCGAACCGGCGGTGTCAGGTCTTGAAGACAATGCGGCGTTTCGGCTTTGCAATGATACAACCGATGATGACGCCTGTCTCGCCCGCGGCCTTGAGTTCCCTGACAAGCTCTTTCGCGTCTTCGGGCGCAAGCGCAACGAGCAGGCCGCCCGAAGTCTGAGCATCGCTCAGGACATCCATGTCCACGGCCGATACTTCACCATGCCCCTCGAAACGGCAGGAGTAGTAGTTTGCATTGCGCCGCGTGCCGGCGGGTACGAGCCCCATCGAAGCGTACTCACGCGTTCCTTCCAGTACGGGCACTGCTGCTACATCAAGCTCGACGCAGACGTCGCTCGCAACAACCATCTCGCTCAGGTGGCCGGTCAGCCCGAATCCCGTCACGTCGGTAAGGGCATGCGGGCTGTGCTTGAGCGCAAGCTCGGCTGCTGTCTTGTTGAGCATGGCCATGGTTCGCGTCGAAGCCTCGACATGCTCCGGTTTCGCCATATCTCCCTTGGCGGCGGTGTTAATGATGCCCGTGCCTATGGGTTTGGTCAAAACAAGCGCATCGCCGGGCTTCGCGCCTGCGTTGGTCAGGACCCTGTCGGGGTGAACAATACCGGTGACGGCCATGCCGAATTTAAGCTCCGTGTCATCGACCGTATGGCCGCCGAGCAGAAGTGCACCCGCCTCGTGGACCTTTTCCAAGCCGCCTGCGAGAATCTCCGCGAGAATCGACATGGGCATGGTCTCGTTCGGAAAAGCGACTATATTGAGCACCGTAAGCGGCTTAGCGCCCATAGCGTAGACGTCCGAGAGCGCGTTGGCGGCGGCAATCATGCCGAACGAGCGCGGGTCATCCACAATCGGCGTGAAGAAATCGACCGTCTGCACCAGCGCAAGGTCGTCGCTGACCTTGTACACGCCGGCGTCGTCTGACTGCTCGAATCCGACGAGCAGGCGCTCGTCTTTCTTGAAAGGAAGCTTCTTGAGTATCTTGTCCAAGTCCCCCGGACCAATCTTGGATGCTCAGCCGGCGCCCCGGACGGTACGCGAAAGATGAATTTCCTCTTCAGTCATGGCTGCTCCAACCTCAATGCCACAGAGATTTTACATCACCGGCACCCGTCTATCAAATCGGATTCGCCGATACAGGAGCGTTTATGTATAGGAGCCTTGGCACGGCAATAGTATTGACTACCGGGGTGCCGATTTGTTATCTTGTCGGTTCGCAAATCGAAAAGGGACGATATGCCTGAAGGCAACCTGCTCAAAGAGACTAAGGGACCTGCGTGCTGCACGGTCATCGGGGGACGGATTATGCACTATTCGAGCCTTTCGTCCACGAACGAGAAGGCTCTCGAAGAAGGCGCTGCAGGCGCGCCCGAAGGCCTCGTGATAGTGGCTGAAGAGCAGTCCGGGGGCCGCGGCAGGCGCGGACGAAGCTGGTTCTCGCCGGGCGGGGCCGGCCTCTACTTCAGCATCCTGCTCAGGCCGAGGTGCCGGAAGGAATATTTTTCCCTTCTGCCGCTCGTCGCCGGAATCGGTATCGCAGGCGGTCTCGAGAAGCTCGGTGTGAGTGACTTAGGCATCAAATGGCCCAACGACGTGCAGATATCGGGCCGTAAGGTGGCCGGAATCCTCGTCGAGAGCAGGCAGGCTACGGACGGCATGTTCGCCGTCGTCGGGGTGGGTCTGAACGTGGCCAACCGGGAGTTCCCGCCCGACCTCGCGGAAACGGCCACGTCGCTCCTGCTGGCGACGGGAGTTGAGCACTCGAACGACGAATTGCTCGGCCTGATGCTCGGCGAGATTGAGCGCTTCTATTCGGACCTGTGCCTCGGCCGAAACGAAGGGCTCGTATCACAACTGCGGCGGCTGGACGTGCTTCGCGGAAGAGATGTTCAGGTTGACGCAGGCGATACCATGACCGGAACCGCCGCCGGAATAGACGACGAAGGCAGGCTGGTAGTCCGAACCGGAGATGGACGGGAGCATTTCATAAGCAGCGGCGAGGTCGAGCTTGTCCGGCCCGCCGAACCCGGGGAGTAGCTTCCAATGAGCAAGAATAGCAAGGAATGGGAAGAGACTACGCTTAAGAAGACCCTTGACAAGTTCCCTGAGCGCGAAAAGAATTTCAAGACGACTTCAGGCATCGAGTTCAAGCGCCTGTACGCGCCGGAAGACGCCCCGGCAGGGGAACTCGGCTTTCCCGGCGAATATCCCTTCACGCGCGGCGTGCAGCCAACGATGTACCGCGGCAGGTTCTGGACAATGCGCCAGTACGCCGGCTTCGCCACGGCGAAGGAGACGAACCGGCGGTTCCGCTACCTGCTTGATGCGGGCCAGACCGGGCTGTCTGTCGCCTTCGACCTGCCGACCCAGATTGGCTACGACAGCGACGATGAGATGGCCGCCGGAGAGGTTGGCAAAGTCGGCGTGTCGATAAGCAGCCTGCGGGACATGGAGCAGCTTTTCGACCAGATTCCCCTGGCAAAGGTCTCCACCTCGATGACCATAAACGCCACTGCGCCGATAATACTCGCAATGTACATCGCCGTGGCAAAGAAGCAGGGCGCGGACCCCGCAGGCCTCGCAGGCACCGTCCAGAACGACATCCTCAAGGAGTACGTCGCGCGCGGGACGTTCCGCTTTCCAATCGAGCCGTCAATGCGGCTCGTCACCGACATCTTCAAGTACTGCAAGGACGGCATGCCGAAGTGGAATACCATTTCCATAAGCGGCTATCACATCCGCGAGGCAGGCTCCACGGCCGTCCAGGAGGTCTCCTTCACGCTTGCCAACGCCATAGCATACGTTCAGGCGGCAATCGACTGCGGGCTCGACATCGATGCGTTCGCGGGTCGGCTGAGCTTCTTCTTCGGCTCTCACAACACCTTTTTCGAGGAGATAGCCAAGTTCCGCGCGGCACGCAGGATATACGCAAAAATCATGAAAGAGCGATTCGGCGCGAAGAAAGACGGCTCCTGCCGGCTCAGGTTCCACACGCAGACCGCCGGGTGCAGCCTCACGGCGCAGGAATTCGAGAATAACGTCGTGCGCGTGGCAATGCAGGCGCTCGCGGCCGCGCTGGGTGGCACGCAGTCGCTTCACACCAACAGCCGCGACGAGGCCATGGCCCTGCCCTCCCAGGATTCGGCCCGCATCGCCCTTCGCACCCAGCAGATTCTGGCGTACGAGAACAGGGTGGGCGATGTAATCGACCCGCTGGGCGGGTGCCCCATGATTGAGGAGCTTACCGACGAGATTGAGGAACGGGTAAACGAGTACATCGGCAAGATAGACGAGATGGGGGGCGCGGTCGCGGCCATCCGCTCGGGATACATGCAGAAGGAAATTCAGGAATCGGCATATCGTTACCAGAAGGATATAGAGAGCGGCGAAATGACAGTCGTGGGAGTCAACAAGTTCAAAATCGAGGAAGACAAAGAGCCGGAGTGGCTTCTCAAAATCGACACCTCGATACAGGAAGAGCGCTCGAAGGAACTTGCGGAGCTTCGCAAGAACCGCGACAGTGCGAAGGTCGAGAAATGCTTTCAGGCAATCAGAGAGGCGGCGGCGGGCGAAGATAATCTAATGCCGCTGTTCGTCGAGGCGGTCGAAGAGTACGCGACGCTGGGTGAAATCTGCAGCATCCTCGCCGACACCTTCGGCGAGTACAAGGAATCGGAGTTCTACTAATGGGAGTTGAAGGTTCTGTCCGGGCAGGTGCTTCGGTGGCGGGGAAAATTTACAAGTTCCTATGGCTGGTGTCCATTATCGGCATCATTGCCGTGCTCGGCGGGTTCTACCTTGAGGTCCGCAAGGTCACGACCCAGATTGAAGAAGTCAGCCAGACCGTCAAGCAGCTTCAGGCAATGGTCAATACGATGGGCGACAAGCTCGTCAGCGGTTGGAAGGAGCAGTCGAAAGCTGCAATCGACAAGCTCGGCGGCCTGAAGGAAGGGACCGACAAGGCAGGCGACCTGCTGAAGAAGCTGGGCAAATAACTCCGGAGGGGCGCATGGCAGAAAGGCGCATCAAGGTGCTTCTTGCAAAGCCCGGGCTCGATGGGCATAACCGCGGCATTCAGGTCGTCGCGCAGGCACTGCGCGACGCCGGCATGGAAGTCATCTACACCGGCATCCGCCAGCGGGCCGCAGACATCGCCAAGGCCGCTCTCGAAGAAGACGTGGACGTCATCGGTCTCTCGAACCTGTCGGGCGCACACGCCACCCTGTTCCCGCAGATAGCGCAGTTAATAAGGAAAGAGGTCGGAGAGGACGTCCTGCTGATATGCGGCGGGATAATCCCCCAGGACGACCGCGGGGCGCTCGAGGAGGCCGGGTTCGCCGGCGTATTCACGCCGGGTGCCTCGACGGAGGAGATAGTCGGATTCATTAGGGACAATGCCGACAGGGAGTAGGAAATGCTCAAAAAGGTTGACCACATAGGGATTGCGGTTAATTCTATTGACGAGGCGCTCAAGTTCTTCCGCTACACGCTCGGGCTCGAACTCGAGAACACCGAAGAGGTCGCGGACCAGAAAGTCAGAATCGCCTTTCTGCCGGTCGGCGAGACGCACGTGGAGCTTCTCGAACCGACCGGCCCCGACTCCAACGTGGCGAAGTTCATCGAAGGCAAGGGAGAGGGCATCCATCACATTGCTTTCAACGTCGATGACATCGATGCCGCGCTCGCCGCGCTCAGGGAAAAGGAAGTGCTGCTTATCGACAGGGAGCCGCGGATTGGAGGCGGTAACAAGAAAATCGCCTTCATCCACCCCAAGGGAACGCATCGCGTCCTCATAGAGCTGTGCCAGGACATGGTTTAGCGGGACGCCGGAAGGCAAGGAGAAAAGCATGTCGGTCAGGGAGAAAGAAGAGCAGCTTCGCGAAATGAGACATCTCGCCGGTCTCGGCGGCGGCCAGAAGCGCATCGATTCCCAGCACGCGAAAGGCAAGCAGACCGCCCGCGAGCGAATCGAGGCGCTGCTTGACCCCGGCACATTCCGGGAGCTTGACATGTTCGTAACGCACCGCACCACCGACTTCGGGCTCGCCGACAAGAAGTTCTACGGCGACGGCGTCGTGACGGGCTACGGCAAGGTGGACGGCCGCCTCGTCTACGTTTTCTCCCAGGACTTCACCGTATTCGGCGGAGCTCTATCCGAGACCTTCGCGGAGAAGGTCTGTAAAATAATGGACCTCGCGCTCCAGAACGGCGCGCCCGTCATCGGCCTGAACGACTCGGGCGGCGCAAGGATACAGGAGGGCGTGCGCTCGCTCGCCGGATACGGCGACATATTCTGGCGCAACGTCATATCGAGCGGCGTCGTGCCCCAGATATCGGTAATCATGGGCCCATGCGCGGGTGGTGCCGTGTACTCTCCCGCCATTACCGACTTCATCATCATGGTTGACAAGACGTCCCACATGTTCATAACGGGTCCCAAGGTAATAAAGGCGACCACCTACGAGGAGGTGACTCCAGATGCCCTCGGCAGCGCCACCACGCACAACAGCAAGAGTGGGGTTGCTCATTTTGTTGCGGCGGATGAGAGCGAGGCTCTGAACCTCATAAGGATTCTTTACTCATACATGCCGCCTAACAACATCGAGGACCCACCCTTCCGCCCGTGCGACGACCCTCATAACCGCATGGAAGAGTCACTTAAAACAATCATCCCGGAGGAGTCCAACAAGCCTTACAACATGCTTGACATTATCCGCAGCGTGGTTGACAACGGCGAGTTCCTTGAGGTGCACCAGCACTGGGCCCGGAACATACTGGTCGGTTTCGCCAGGATGGGAGGAAAGTCGGTCGGCATGGTTGCGAACCAGCCCCGATATCTTGCGGGCTGCCTCGACATAAACGCTTCCATCAAGGCGGCGCGCTTCGTCCGCTTCTGCGATTCCTTCAACATACCGCTCGTGACATTCGTCGATGTCCCGGGCTTCCTGCCGGGCACCGCGCAGGAATGGGGCGGCATTATCCGCCACGGCGCGAAATTGCTGTACGCCTTCGCCGAGGCGACCGTGCCGAAAGTCACAATAATCACCCGCAAGGCTTACGGCGGGGCCTACGACGTCATGTGCTCCAAACACGTCAAGGCCGACCTCAACTTCGCGTGGGCAACCGCCGAGATTGCCGTAATGGGCCCCAAGGGCGCCGTCGAGATTATCTTCAAGCGGGAAATAGAGGCCGCCGATGACTCCGAGGCCGAGGAAGAGCGCCTGATAAACGAGTATACGGAAAAGTTCGCCAACCCGTACATCTCGGCGGAACGCGGCTACATCGACGACATAATCGAGCCCGAGGAGACGCGTCCGCGAATAATCGACGCCCTGGAATCGCTGGCAGGCAAGCGCGAGCCGCGGCCACCCCGCAAGCACGGCAATATCCCCCTCTAACCGGGAGCAGCACATGGAACTCGCCAGGTCAACCTGGAAGCAGGTCGAGAAGTATCTCGAATCGAGCACGACGGTAATCATCCCCATCGGCTCGACCGAGCAGCACGGGCCGACCGGGATATTCTGCACCGACTACGTGATTCCCGAGCGAGTCTGCATCGCGGCGGGCGAACGCACCGGCGTCCTGGTTACTCCGGCTATTCCCTTCGGCATGTCCAACCACCACCTTGCCTTCGCCGGCACAATCTCCCTGAACCCGTCCACGCTGATGAAGGTCATTGAAGATGTCGTCTCCTCGCTCTACGGGGGCGGCTTCCGCAAGTTCCTCTTCGTGAACGGGCACGGCGGCAACAACTCCACCATCGACGCCACCTTCAGCGAGATAAGGGAGAAGTATCCCGAGGCCGTGCTGCAGGCCGTATCGTGGTACAGGCTGCCCGCGGTGCATAAGAAGGCGAACGAGCTATTCGGCGACCGCGAAGGCTCGCACTCCACTCCCAGCGAGATATCGGCCACGATGCATATCTTCCCCGGCCTGCTCGAGCCGGCCCCGAAGTTCGACCCGAAGAAGACGCCCTTGAAGCGTATGCCCTCCTCGGCGCAGTTCCGCGAGATATTTCCCGACGGACGCATGTGGAGCGACCCGTCGCTCGCAAGCGAGGAACACGGCGAAGCACTCTTCGAAATTGCCGTGATGGAACTCGTGAAGGAAATCAACGAGCTCGCCTGACATCAAGGAGAGTACGGATAGGAAGCATGCAGGAATTCCCTTTTGTCGGGCGTGTCGCGGAAACGGCGCACTGGCTCCGGCTCCTGAAAAAAACCCAGGCCTCGGGAGAGGAACAGAAGATTCTCATAACCGGCTCAGCCGGCATGGGAAAGACGCGCTTCCTCGAGCGGATGACCAAAGAAGCGCGAAATTACGGATTTCACGTCCTGCTGCACCGCTGCCAGAGATGGGACCGGTATCACCCGCTTGCCACAATCGGTGCGCTGACCCGGCTGTTCCTCGGCAAGCCTCCTGGCTGGACACCCAGATCTATTGAGACACTGAACAAAGCCCTCTCGGAAAAGCTGCCGAAAACGCAGCTCTCGAACCGAGAGCTTGAAGTCGTTCACTGGCTGCTTGGTGCATCTCTTGCCGACCAGCGCAGCTCCAATCTCGACGAGCGCTCCAGGAAGGGCATGGCCACTGCACTCTTCAAGGCAATCCTCAGACACAGACCGCAGCGCCAGCCCTGCCTGCTGATTGCGGTCGATGATATCCAGCACAGTGACGCCGCGAGCAAGGAATACCTGCTGGGCGCCTCGTTCGGCGACGGAACTATTCTCGCGGTCTCGGCTCCGTCCTCTTCGGAAGCAGGCATATCGTGGGACTATGAGCAGATAGACCTCGCACCACTGGAAGAGAAGGACGCTGACCTGCTGTACCAGTCGCTGATGGGCAGGAAGCTGCCCGACGATGCCCTTGCGAGGGAAATCCTGAAAGTCACGGACGGGTCTCCCCTGCAGATTGCGCAGGTCCTCGGCGAGATACCGGCCGGAACCGGCAGCCCCTCCCACATCCAGCAGCTCATTCGTGAAATGAAGAATTCCGGGCCCGTTGAATCGGCAAGAAACAGGCTTCGCACTCTGGAGGACAGCTCCATAAGCCTTGCCAAGTTCGCCTCACTTGTGGATGACAGGCTGCCCATGGCAATCCTGAAATCGATTGCGGGAGCGGGATTCCCCGTCAAGACGGCAATGCGCGGCCTGCGGCGCGGAAGACTCGCGTGGATAGAAAGGCACAGGGGCATGCAGCTTTTCCGATTCGCCCACGGAACTACCCGCGAAGCCGCGTATTCGCTCATGGACGAAGGAGAGAGGCAGCGCCTGCACGCCGTCGCCGCGGCCGTGCTCAAGCGATACTACGCCAGGAACATCGAGAAGCGCCTGATGTCGATTGCCCACCATTACGAAAAGGCCGGCGACATCGAGAACGCCGTCGATGCATACAATCAGGCGGGCCCATATCTCTACAAGGTGGGTGATTTCACCGCGGCTGAGGAAGCATACAGCGCCATAGAGCATCTCTCCAAGGACAAGAAGCTCGAAGCACTCGTGGGCAGAATCTGGGCGCTCGAAGCGCAGTCCAAGGTAGACGAGTGCGTCGAAACGGCCCGCAGGTTCTTTGAGAGCGATCCGCCCGCGCACATGAAGGCCCAGGTATTCGCCGACCTCGCGCGACTCCACGTGACCACCGGCAGCCTCGACAAGTCCATGGAATGCGCGCGCAGGGGCATAGAGCTTGCCGAGCAGTGCGGCGCCACCAGGGAGCTTGCCAAGGCCACGATGCACCTGGCTTTCGCTCTCGCCTACACCCAGCGCCTCGATGAGGCAATGGAGCGGGGCAAGCGCAGCGTCGAGCTGGCCCGGCAGACCGGAGATGACCAGCTCACGGGAGCCGCTCTCGTCGCCTACGCCACGGCCAACATGGCCGCGGGGAACCTGCTCAAGGGCAAGCGCATATACGAGCAGGCGGCCGAGCTGTTCAGGAAGCTGGGCCACAATTTCAATGTTGCGGTCACGACCATGAACATCGGCACCGTGCTGCAGGCGCTCGGCAAGCTCGATGGCGCGGTCAAGCATTACAGGCAGGCGGGCGAGCTTTTCCAGGAGATGGGCGCCGCCGCCTCGCTCGGCGTCACGCGGTGCAACCTCGCCGCGGCGCTTCTCGATTCGTGCAATTACAGCGAGAGCCTCTCCGTGTCGGAAGAAGTGGTGTCCCTGTTCGAGGCCGCGAAGTCGCCGTCGATTGTCGGGCACGCAATGATTGTCAGGGGCTGCTGCCTCATCAAGATGGGCCTAGTCGAAAAGGGCCTCTCCTCGCTCGAGGAAGGCTGGAAGCTGCGCACCGGGGAAGGGCGCGTATACGACAGGGCCACCGTCACGGACGCGCGCGTAGAGGCCGCCCTGCTTGCGGGCGACACGAGCAGTGCGCTCATCGAGTCGTCCGACTTCCTCAAGGATGCATCCGGCCAGATGTCCAACACGGCCAGGTACCAGGCGCTGCTTGCGAGGTTAAAGGCCCTCGTCGCCGCCGGCAGGCTCGACCAGGCCGAGGAGGTTGCGACCGTCCTTGGCAAGGTGGACATCTCTCACGAAAGCCCGTTCATCCGTTTCATCGGACTCTCCGTCCAGTCCCGGTTCCATGCGGCCGCGGGCAACCTAAGGAAAGCCGAAGAGACGCTCAATGAGGCCGTGTCTTCCAACCTGCTCGCCGGAGAGAATACCGCACTGTCTTACCTGTCCCTCGGCGAGGCTGCGGCGCGCGCCGGGGACATACAGAAGGCCCGCCGGTATCTCTCGAAGGCTGCAACGCTGCTTGCCGCCTTGGTCAAGTCCGGCTTCAGGAAAACCGAACTCGACAGGGCGACGGACCTGCTCGCCGGCCTCCGGCGCTGAATCCAAACGGCATGTCAAATTTGATGCAGTCGGCTATAGCCCACTAACTTTTGTGGTATGTGGTTACATCTCGCTTTCGACTTTTTCGAGCAGCTTTTTCGCCTCTTTCGCCTCGGGCGAATCGGGATACTTGCTGATAATCTCCTTCAAAGCCTTCCGGGCGACTTCGTACGCCTGGGCCGCCACGTAGCGCTTCGCCTTCTCGAGGAGCGTCGCGGCGGTCTCCTCTTCCGGCTCGGGTTTCTTCGGCGCAGTCGCCGGTTTCTCTTTCTCGGGCTTCTTAGCGGCCGGTTTCGAGCTTTTTGAGATTTCCTTCAGCGCTTCCTTCGCCTTGTCCGCGGGCTCCATCTTCGCGAACTCTTTCATTACCTGCTTGCAGTATTCCTCCAGCTTGTCGTTGTCGCTCGCGCCCTTCAGCTCTTCAATCTTCTGGATTGCCTCGTCCTGCGCTTTCTTGATTGCGTCGAGCCCTTCCTTCGTCTTTTTCGCGAGGTCCGGCAGCTCGTCGCCGACCGCCTTCTGCAGCTTCTCGAAGAGCTTCTGCGCCTTCGCGTAGTCCCTGTCCTTCAGTTCCTTTTCGGCTTCCGAAGCCAGCTTCAGGTACTCGCCCTTCTTGCGCGAGACCTTGTCGAGCGAGACGTACCAGTTCATTATCTTGCGATGGTCGGTAAGCGGGTAGGAATGGCCCTGCCCCGGCACCTCGATATGCTCCGCATCGTAGCCTGCATCCTTGAACGCCTTGTACATCGACTTCGACGGCTCGATGTGTCCCCTGTCCGCCGTGCCGTTGTATATGCGGACCTTCGTCTCCTTCGCCTTGTCCGAGTTCGCCTGCATCGGCCCGGAGAACCCGCCCGAGAACCCCACGAACGACTGTATCTTGAACTTCCTGAACGACCCGTCTCCCGCCAGCCCCGCGCCGCACATGGCCGAGCCGGCCGAGAAGCCGTTTATGTGAATCATGTCCGGGTTCAGGTCGTAGTCCTTGAGCATCTTCTGGACTATCTTGAGTATGTACTCGCATTCCTTGGCATTGTCGCCCTTGCCGTCTATGTTCCAGACTCCGCCGCCGGTGCAGGACTGCGGCGAGACCATGACGTAGCCTCCGCTTCCGAGCAGCCCCGACGACCACCCGCCGAGGTACGAGCCCGGCGGCTGACCTGCGCCGTGAAGGCCCACTAACAGCCCCCATTTCTTGGATTGCGACTTGCTGTAATTGCTCGGGACTGTAACCCATATCTGGGTTGTGTACCCCTTCAGGCTTATCTTGAATGTCCCCGTGCCCGGCGCGCCATCGGCATGCCCCGCCAGCACGACCAAGACCGCAGCCACCAGAGCCAGCCCAATCAATCTCATCGTCCTGCCCCCATCTTTAATTCCCGCTCGGGTACATTCTACCACCGCATCGCCTCGCCTGCAACGACTGAATGCAGTAGATTGTAGACCGTAGACAGGATAATACCGGAAACACCACGTCGCAGACGTGGTGGAGATGAGATATCCTTTCTCCCCCTCTTCTCTGCGTCCTCTGCCTTTCTCTTATCTTTCCTCTTTTCTTCGCTTTTGCTTTTCCCAAACATAAAACTGTCTTTCTCTGCGTCTCTGCGGTGAGAACACAGCTTGTAAACGGAGTTGGTACTGTCAAAGGAGTTAGGGCGAATTTTTACAAACCGGCGCCGTCCCGTGGCGCAGCACCTGTTAAGCGCCACATCGCCGAAAGTTGGGCTTTGCCGAAGGCAAAACCTACGATAGGCGATAAAAATACTCTTCTTTCGACAGACCATCCCTGCCCGCACTGCCGACTCCTCCAGATTTTCACACCGAGAACTTAGTTAATTACGCCACCTTTCGGGAGGTAAGAGAGGTGAGCGGACCCTCCGCTCTGATTCATTGCCCCGGCTTCAGGGCCCGCAGTTGGCGCAGGCCTCCTGCTGCGCCGGGGCAGCGGGACCGCCGGTTCCGTTGCGCTTCTCGAACCCCAGCACTGCCATGAAATCCCTGTCCCGCTCAGTCAGAGTCGGGCCTGCGAGATACTTGAGATTGTCATCCTTCCTGATTTCCGCGAACCGCTCCTCGTACTTCCGGAGCACCGACCTGACAACCGCCACGTCGTTCTTGTCCAGCTTCTCTTCGTCTGACGGTT
>CAZXNM010000015.1:0-131941 GCA_964641955.1 uncultured Planctomycetota bacterium | reverse complement strand
TGCATAAGCCCTCCTTCCTTCTTGTCTTTGCTTTCAACCTTCAACTTTCAACCTTGAACCTTTAACAGCGCGTCTTTCTAACCGGAGTTCTTATCGCCGCCGTATGTTTGCTCTTCGAGCAAGCCATACTCCCCGGCGATGGACTTGTTCATGAGCTTCGCTCATCCACAAGTCCCTCTATATACCGCGCCCGCACTGAAGACACAGATGTGATGAAATGGAGGGAGAAAGGAATCTCCTTCGCGCAAAGCGCTATGGAGATTGCAGTTACACTGCAAAAAAAACTTCGACTTGTTACATCTTTTTGGTGTCGGCGGCGTGTGACAAAATTTGTCACCCGATACGGCGCAGGCTGCAGGGCTTATACAGCAAGGTTTTCAAGCCGTGATGGGGCTGGATGCTGCCAGCTATAAGGCCTGCAGGACCGGCGTAGATGTTGTTTTCACCACAGAGGCACAGACTCGTGCTACGTTCACCCTTCGCAGTAGCTTTGCTACGGAGAACGGGTAGCGAAGAGCTACTTCGCAGAGTAGCAGGACACAGAGAATAAAAGTCATTCAATATGTCTTGCTTGCTTTTTGCCACACATTGTGATACACTTATTGCCATGAAAAGGATGACCATGCCTCGCCTCTTGCTGCTCTCTTGCCTTGTCCTCTTGGGGCCGGGCTGTAATTCGCTCGGCAGGCTCCGCGACCATCATGTAACCGGAGACCTCTCGCAAAAGCACGCAATCAATCAGGCAGGGCAAACAGAGTTACGCAATGGAGCAACCCGGCTATCCCTGATGAGCACAGAACAGGCCGGCGAGGAGTTCTACCAACGCATCCTTATATTTGACCTGCCCCGCAATGCCTCTGCCGGGCGTGAGTACGATATCACAACTGCGTACTTTGTAGAGGATTACGGCGGAGACCTGCGCTATCATGCCTTCGAGAGCGGGTGCGTGGACTTCCTTTCTGAGACATCCGAGTATATAAAGTATCGTGTAGACTTCACTTTTTCCCATGAAATCTTGTTTGACAAACCTCCCAGGAGGTTTGAGAGACCCCGCAGGATTACGGGTAATGTGCGTGCACCAAAGAAGGGCGGGGATTTGGAGAGAATCCGCAACCGTCTCGATGTATTTTACCATCGCCTTGATGTGAAATGGCTGACAGAAGAGCAGGCCGACGAACTGCGCTTATTGCTGCCTGACAAGTCTGAGTAGCTCTTCCTTACACCATCGCTCTGTTGAGCTGCCCAAAGTACCCAGCCCGCGCAGGATTCAGGAATATCCTTGCCTTTTGCCACACATTGTGGTACAATACGTGAGATGAAAGCGATATTGTGCATACTGACGCTCGTTGCGCTTCTGCCCGCCTGCGGCAAGATAGAGAAGCAGGAAACCCGCCCGCCCGAAACGCAATCCGCCGGGACCGCCGCGGAGAAATCGGCCAGGTTGTTTGAGGCAGTCTACAACGAAGACATTGGCACCCTGAAAGATATGCTCGCCGCCGGCGTTGACATAGAAGGGAGAGACGAGGAGGGATACACGCCATTGCTCTCTGCCATAGTAGAGAACTGCACTGAAATAGCGGGGTTTCTCATCGCCGCCGGTGCGGACATCAACGCGATATACAAGGAACCCGAAAAGAAGCCTGAAGCTGATGAACCTTCAGAACCAATGATGGGCATCATGGGTGGTGGCATGCCCTGCAACGATGGTGAGACAGCCCTGCATGTAGTAGCAAGAGAAGGGAACGTCCACCTTGCGCAAAAGCTCTTGAGAAGCGGAGCAAAAATCGACATAAAAGATGCAGAGGGCCAAATACCTCTGGTGGAAGCGGTCTTACGTCACAATCTGGAAGTTGTGAAGCTCCTTGTAAGCCGCGGCGCCAGCCTGAGCTACAGGGATAAAAATGGCCGAACGCTGCTTCATATCATCGCAAACGATAGGCTATTGTTCATCTTGGAGGAAGATGAACTTGTCGAGTTTCTTGTAGCCAGGGGAATCAGCCCCAATGCGACCGATAATAACGGCAGGACGCCGCTGCACGCGGCCGCTGAGAGCGGCACAAGCGAATTCGCGGAATTTTTGTTAAAGAATGGTGCAAATATCAACCTGGCGGACGGTGCTGGTTTCACTCCACTCGATTTGGCGCTCAAAAATGACAACTCTCACTGCATATTGCTGCTCCATCAGCATAAAGGCCGCACTTCAAGGGAAGAGCCTGCCAATATCCCGGAAGCTGTAATGATGGAAGACATGGAGAGGATACGCAGCTTCATCTCCGGGGGGAAGGATGTAAACGAGGAGTACGAGTACGGAAAGACTGCCCTGCACTACGCTGCAGAAAAGGGCCGGACAGATATCGCGAAGCTGCTGATTTCCAGTGGCGCGCATCCGGACAAAAGGGACAACGCAGGAGGTACACCATTCTTCGATGCTGTTTACTACAATCACGTTCATTTCTGCAGCCTTCTTCTGGAGCATGGCGCTGATGTAGACGGAAAGGGTTGGCTGGTAAGAACCCCTCTTCATCAAGCAGTGATTAACGGGAGCCTGGCACTTTGCAAGCTTCTTGTGGAAAGCGGGGCTGACCCCAACAAGAAAGACAAGGCCATAAGAGACTATCCGGGAAGAACCCCTCTGGACTGGGCAATACACGAAGGCCACAAGGAGATAGAGCAGCTTCTGCGCTCCCACGGCGCCAGGACCGCCGAAGAACTCACGCCGGAAAACAAGTAGCCGCCCACCGCTCCAGCAAATGCTGCATCATCACATCTACGACCAACTGCGAGGTTGATTCCGGGCGGGGATTCGCTATTATAGCCGCTTGTTTCTGGCTCGCGATAGTACTGCCGGAAGGGAGGATGCGCCATAGGAGCGAAGCGCGCAAAGAAGAACGATACGAACAAGGATGAATGCCGGGACTGCCCGGCGCTGTGCTGCAGGGATTTCGCGCTCATGATTACCAAGCCCCGGACCAGGACCGAGATAAGCGATGTCAGGTGGTACCTGCACTACGACAAGGTCGAAGTCTGCATCAGGGAGCACAGGTGGTACATCGTGGTGAAGAGCAAGTGCATCTATCTCGACCGGAACAACAGGTGCAGGATTTACAAGGACCGTCCCGACAGGTGCAGGCGGCACAACCCTCCGGACTGCGAGAAGTTCGCGACGTGGTACGACACGCGGCTGACCACTCCCGAGGAATTCGAGGAATACCTCGCAAAGAAACGCCGGTAGGAGCGCTACTGCTCTTTCCTGACCGTCATGTTACCCTTGAGCGAGAACGGCGTTGACACCGAGTTTTTACCCGTGCCTGTTCTCGTGCCGGACGCTTCCAGCATGAGCGCGCCCTTGACCGGCAGGCCGGTTTTTTCCTCGACTTCGAGTATGCCGTTCATGCCGCCGTTGACGTCGAAGGTGAAGCCTCCGACGACCAGGGTCTTGTCGGGCTTTAAGACGGCGTTGACCTGAATCGTGGCAATGCCGTTTTCCCTGGCGGTCAGGGTGTATTTCGCCTCGATGCTGCAGGGGGGGTAGAATCCCGGACCGGTGGCGGTCCAGCAGGCGCCGACGCCCACGGGCTCGACGGGATATTCCCCCAGCATGCCCTTCATGCGGCTTTCTATGTTTTTCTCGTCGTATTCCTTCTTCAGGTTCGCTTTCAGGTCCTCTTTCGTCATGTCCGGTCCGGCGCCGGGCGGCAGCTCCATCCCGGCGATAATCTGGTCCAGCATCTTGTCGATGCCCTTGACCTCCTTCACGGTGCCGTCGGGCGCGACGTTCAGGCGGAATCCCTTGCCCACGAGCGCCTTGAACCCGGCGATTGCGGGATGCACCTGCTCTGAGGGGTAGCTCGAATCGAACTCGATGACCCCCATCGGACCCTGCGCCCTGTACATTATGCGTGCGTACCGGACGTCCACGGACATTGTCCCGCCCTCGACCACGTCCGCCACGTAGAAAGACATGGTCATGCCGTTCTTCTCGCTGGCGGTGATGCTGGTTGCGCCCTCGCCCACGGTGTACTCGCCTTCCATCTCGGTGTTAACCTTGTAGGTCTCGCCCTTCTTCAGGTTCAGCTTGAGAGGCTTCTTTTCCCCGCTGCCCCCGCTGACCAGGTGAATCCCCGGGCCTGCCGAGCCCCCGCACGAGCACAGAGCGACGACCGACAGCATCGCCGCCGCAAGCCGGAAGAGCCTTCGAGTATGCTTCACAATCCTGCCTCCACGTGGTTGATACTGCGAACCGAATATTGACAGGCCCGGGGTGCCAGTGCAAGGACAAAATCCGCCGGCGGTGGAATTTGGGGACATGTACTCGTTACGTGTCCCCAAATTCCACGAAAGCCGCAGCGCCGAATTGTGCTTGACTGCCCGCGCACAGCCGCTATGCTTGAGCCCGGGTCTGCGGATATACGCAAAGGTGGGCCATGCATTCTCGAAGCCTCCGTGTCAGGGCCGGTTGCATCGCCTGTATCGTCGTCCTGCTTGCAGGGCCGGGCTGCGCCGTCCTGTCGGAGGACCACCGCCATATCACGCGCTACCTCGACGAAAACGCCGTGCCGGAGGGCACCGCAGTCAAGGTCGCCGCGTCGCCGCTGGCCATCCCCGCCGGGCTTGTGTCGCTGACAATAGACGGCTTCCTGATAAACCCTGTGCTCAACTTCCCCAAGGCGGCGAAGGATGCCTGGAACTGCTTCGACCCGGAGAGAATTCCGTACAGCGCAGCCGAAATCTTCGTCTTTCCCATGCGCATAGTCACGTTCGTGGTGGTTTTTCTCGGCTCGGAAATCGGCCGCTGCTGCATGCCGGTAGACCTGGAGAAAGGATTTTGAGAAAACGCCCGATTAAAGCCGCTGCCGGAATCTGCGCGACGGTGCTTGTCTGCCTCGTCGTCTGCGGGTGCGCGGTCACCCGCATGGACCACATGGCGACGACCAACTGGGTTGACAGGCACATCGTCCCGGACAGCCGCGCGCTGCAGTGGGCGCTGCTGCCTGTCTGGATTCCGGTCTGCACCGTGACGCTGGCGGTGGACAATTTTATAATCGCACCGGCGGTGAGCCTGCCGTCCGCGTACCTCGACACGCTGGACTCCTGGAAAACCAGGGCGGGCGATTACTACACCGAGATGGGAATCCTGCCTTTCAGGATTATCCTCACGCCCGTGATATTTTTCATCGACTGGTTCGGCAGGAGCCTGTTCGCGCGGGAGCCGAGGGATGATGCCGCGCTCGACTGGCCGGAGTGGGGCCGGCAGTGGGTCCGCGACCGGGAAGGCAGGCTGCTCGGCCCGCCCGATAAATTCGACCCTGTAACGAAGGAACGATGGACGCAGATTGAAGAGCTTGAACTCCCGGACGAAGAATCCCAAGGAGCGAAATGAGGCGTCTCGCGGTCATTGTTATTGTTGCATCGCTGCTCCTTTCGGGCTGCGGGTTTATCCGCAACGCGCGCGTCTGCGAGCAGTACATCGATCACATGATTCCGGCCGAGGACTCGCAGGCCATGCTCGTCACCTGGCCGTTCCACCTCGTCATGCTGACCGGGTGCGCCCTCATCGACCAGGCAATCACCACGTTCGAGATTATCCCGTCGTGCGGAGTCGATTCGTGGGACTACCTGCTCCTGCACGGCAGCGGCAACAACATCCTGTTCGAGCACGCCATCCTGATTCCGAAAACCATCGCCACGCCGGTGATTTTCGTCGGCTCGTATCTCGTGCGGTGGCTGTTCCCAGTGGAGCTCGACCAGCGCCCGTTCCAGATGGACGAGCCTTTCGTCTTCCCCGAGCCCGAGCCGCCCGGCGAATAACAGGTCTTACCGCGCGTGTTGCATTTCCGGCCCGAATGTGCTATAATCCTCGCGGTACGATACAGGCGGTTGATTGTAATGCGAAACGCCCCTGCACTGCTCACGATAATCCTGATACTGGCAGCGTCCGCCTGCGCGCAGCCGGCACCCGCGCCTCCACCTCAGTCGCAGGAACAGGCCCCGCAGCCCGAACCTGCACCACTTCCCCTGCAGCCTGCAGAAGAAGAGCTGAAAACCCGGGCCGACCAGCTAATCAAGCTATTAGCATCAGATGACTACAAAAGCCGTGTGGAAGCGACCGGGCAGCTCAAGCGAACAGCGGCAGAGAATCCTGTGCTCCTGGACTACCTAGAAAACAAGCTCAAGGAAGTGAAAGACCCGGAAGCCGGGGAAAGACTGAAACACATCGTCAATGTCTTCAAAAAATGGAAGCTCTCTCCTGCGCTGCTGAAAGGGCTGCCCGGAATTCTCGGCAAGCTGGAATCGCCGGATGCCGACGTGCGCAAGAAGACGGCGGAGGAACTGGTTCCATTCGGGAAACACGCCATTGGACCTCTTTCATGTCTTATGCACGACCCCGATGAATACGTGCGAACATCGGCAGTACAGGCACTTGGCAGGATTGAGAATCCACCTGTTACGCTTCTTCTTGAGGCGTTAAGAGACAGGGAGTTTGGAGTCCGTATGGCTGCCAAGGACGCATTCAAGTCGATAGGCAGGCTCGCGGTCGCGCCGCTTATCGAGGCGTGCAAGGAAGAGGACGACGAAGTGCGTGAGGAGTTTACGCATACCCTCTACTGGCTCGGCGATGCGGCTGTTGAGCAGTTAATCGGGGCTCTGAAGCATAAATACCCTCTGGTGCGCGAATCGGCGGCTGATGCACTTGGGAGAATCGGGAGTAAAAGCGCCGTGGATCCGCTTGTTGAAGCGCTTAGCGACAAGAGCGCAGGTGTCCGCTATGAAGCCGCCGAATCCCTCAGATTCATTGGAGACGCGAAGGCTGTCGAGGGGTTGGCGGCAACACTTGGAGACGGTTACGAATACGTTCGTTCCGCCGCCGCAAAAGCGCTCGTGAGTATCGGCAAGCCAGCCGTTCCCTCCCTCATCAACGCCTTGAAAGACAAGAAAGACTTCGTGCGCGCAAAGGCTTCGGAAGCATTATGCGAAATAAGCGACAGAAGGGCAGTAACGCACCTAATCCGCGCTCTTTCGGATAAATACCTGGAAGTGCGAGAGTGGGCCGCGCGGGGATTGAAATGGAACGCGGACAGGAGAACAGTCATGCCCCTTGTCAAAGCCCTCAATGACAAGCATCCGGAAGTGCAGCGCGCGGCGGCGGACGCGCTGGGCAACGTGGGCGATGAGAGAGCGGTTGAGCCCCTGACAAAGGCCCTGCAGAGCGAGGACTGGGAACTGCGAATCGAAGCCTCAGAAGCACTGGGGCTTATCGGGAGCAGGACTGCGGTTCCTGCTCTCATCAAAGCACTGAAGTCCGGCTGGGCGTGGACTGCCGCAGAAGCCCTCGGCAGGATAGGTGACGAAAGAGCCATAGAGCCACTGATTGAAGCCCTGAAAGGGGAAGGCCAGTTCTTTCTGTACGATGTGCTGCAGGCATTGAGAAAATTCAAGGACAAGCGGGCAGTAGAACCTCTAATCCGGAATCTCAAGAATGAAAAGTGGAAAGGCATTGATATAGACAACCGCGGCTACGCGGCCATATTGCTTGGGGAAACGGGTGACAAGAAAGCAGTCGGCCCGCTACGGGAAATGTGGAAAAACGATTCCAGCAAGACAGCACAGCTAAGCGCTGCTTATGCACTGGTCAAGCTGAACGGAGACAATGAAGCTCTCGATTCTCTTGTATCCGCTCTGCACACTGAAAATCAACCGACCAGAGGTTTCGCAATAAGTGTTTTTTCAGTGATACGAAGCGATAAGGCCATAAAGCCACTGGCCGAAATCTTGAGAGGAGCGGGTGCAGACCTAGACCGCATCTGGGCCGTGAATGCTCTGGAGAACATCGGGGGAAAAACCGTTATTGAACCCCTCGCAGGTGCCCTAGGCGATTCGAGCCGGGATGTCCGCAAGACCGCTGCAGAAGCTCTCGGCAAGCTCCGCGATGGGAGGGCCGTCGAACCCCTCATCAAGGCACTCAGGGATAAAGACTCCATCGTCCGCGCTTATGCAGCGCGTTCACTGGGCCTCATCAAGGAAGCCAAAGCCGTCAAGCCGCTGATTGAAATGCTGTCGGACAGCGAATGGTGGGGAGTCCCGTGCTACGCGGCGGTCGCACTCGGAGAAATCGGTGACGAGATGGCCCTGGAACCGCTGAAGAAACTCCGGGAGAAGGGAAATGACAAGACTGCTCAAGCAGGTGCCGCCTGCGGCATTTACTTTCTGACAAGAGAGGAAGAAGCTTTCAGATTTCTTATCGAGGCTCTTGAAGATAACGACAGAGATGCCGCCGAGGTCGCCGCCGTACAGCTCGGAGAGATTGGGGACAAGAAAGCAGTCGAGCCTCTTATAAAGGCCTTGCGTGATGGAAATCACGCCGTCCGCCGGAGTGCCTGGATTTCGCTCAAGAAAATCACCGGCCAGAACCTTCAAAAAGATTATGAGGTATGGCAGGAATGGTACGAGAAGAACAAGGATGAATAGGGTCGGGGCGGCATAGGCGCAGGCCTATTCAGGGCACAAGGCATATCCATAAAACCGATTTCCCTCTACTGCGCGCAAGCCTTAAAATAATCCGGAGTTAAGGCAAATCCCAAATCGCTGCTTGCAGCGGGAGGCATGCGCAAATGTTAGAGGTCGATGCGAGAGGGCTGTCATGCCCCATACCGGTGGTCAGGACGAAGCAGGCAATCGACAAGAACCCCGAGGAGTTCTGCGTAATCGTCGATGCCTACGTCCAGGTCGAGAACGTCACCCGGCTGGCCGAGAGCAAGGGCTATAAGTGCACGCACGAGCAGGATGGCGAAATTTACAGGATAACCGTCAGGAAGGGGACCGCGAATGCGTAAGGAAGTAATGCTGGTCATACTTGCCGGCGCAATCGTCGGCCTGTTCGGCGTGATTCTCGTGGTGACGGGCAATCCCAAGAACATGGGGTTCTGCATAGCGTGTTTCGAGCGCGACATAGCCGGCGCGGTCGGCCTTCACAGGGCGGGCGTGGTGCAGTACATCCGGCCCGAAATCCTCGGCATAGTGCTTGGCGCGCTAATCGCGTCGCTTGCGTTCAGGGAGTTCCGTCCGGAGGGCGGTTCCGCACCGGTGCAGCGGTTCCTGCTGGGCATGTTCGTGATGATGGGAGCGCTCGTCTTCCTTGGATGCCCGCTGCGGATGGTGCTGAGGCTCGCGGGAGGTGACCTCAACGCAATACTGGCCATCCTCGGGTTCATTGCGGGAATTTTCGTGGGTGTGCTGTTCCTGAAAGCGGGCTTCAACCTCGGCCGCGCCGAGAAACAGAAGACAGCCAATGCGCTGATATTCCCGGTGGTGATGGTGGTGCTGCTGATTTTGCTTATAGCTGCGCCGAAGTTCAACTCGGCATCGCCCGACAACAGCCCGATATTCTTCAGCAAGGGCGGTCCCGGCTCCATGGTCGCGCCCATTGCGCTTTCGCTTATCGCGGGGCTGATTGTCGGCTTTATCAGTCAGCGCGGACGACTCTGTCTCATGGGCGGGACGCGCGACATGATGCTTATCGGCAGCTCGCACCTGCTCAAGGGCTTCATAGCAATCTTCGTCGTGGCGCTAATCGGCAACCTGATAGTGACCTACGGCTTCGCGGGAGAAGAGGCGAAGCTGACGCTCTTCAAGCTCGGCTTCGAGGGTCAGCCGGTCGCGCACAACTGGCACGTGTGGAACTTCCTCGGGATGTCGCTCGTGGGGCTGGGCTCGGTGCTGGTCGGCGGGTGCCCGCTGAGGCAGCTCGTGCTCGCGGGCCGCGGCAACAGCGACTCCGCAATCACGGTGACGGGCATGATAGTCGGCGCGGGCATAGCGCACAACTTCATGACGGCCGCCTCGCCCAAGGGCGTCGGCACGTGGGGAATCGTAGCCGTCTTCGTGGGGCTGGCCGCGTGCGTGATTATCGGGCTTATGAACATCGAGAGGTAGACGCGAAGCCGCAATGGGAATTTTCGGCAGGAAAAAACAGGAGGTCCCGCGGAGCGGCAGGGGTATCGTGCTCATCCGCGAGGTCTCCGACGCGATGCGCGCCGAGAAGGTGCTCCGGAAGGCGGGCTACGTAGTGAGGCTGGTGGCGCCGCCGCCGGAGTTCCGGGAGGGCTGCGACCTCGCGGTCGAGATAGACATCATGGAGAAGCTGGCGGTCGAGCGCGCGCTGGCCGCCGAAAGCCTGCCGGTCATGGGAACCGTCCCGCTCGGCGCGGGCACGACCGACCCGGTAAGCGTAGTCATCGTGGCGGACTACGACGGCGCGACGATGGTGCGCGCCGGCAACATGAAACTGACCTTCGAGAGGCTGACGGGGCGAATCGTGAACGTGTCCGGGGGCGGCTGCCCCGACGTTCCGTACCTCTACGCCCGGCTCGTGGGCGAGAATCTGCGGGACGCCGTGCCGCCCAGGGAGACCGGTTTCACGCTCTGCGCGCTGATGCTCGACCGCGCGTTCGAGGAATGCCTCAGGATGTACCGGGAGAAATCGGGTGCTGCTGATAGCGGGAACAGTGCCGGTTGAGAACCTTCCCCTAACGATGGGAAAAGCCATCCTCGAAGAACGGGAACTCCGCGTAGGCGACGCAAGCGTTCCCTGCACGCAGGGCACCGCCGCAATGGTCTCCGCCGCGGCTGTGACACTTGATTACCTCGGCCTGAAGGAGCCGCCTTTTGCCGTTCTTATCGGCGATATCGGCGATGGCCGCGGCAGCAAAACGCTCTACAAACACCTCACCGGGAACCCGGAAGGTTACAAGCCGCAGGTGGTTGCGCTGCATTATCTTATGCCGATTATCCCGCTCATGGAAAAACTCGTGGCAGCAGCGCGGGAATGGCCTTCGCCACCCCACCTGCTGGCGGATGCGGGCGCCATGTACGCCGCGAAGGCAGCCGGGCTGTCCGGCAGCTTCACGATAATGACGCCCGACGCGGGCGAGATGTCCTTCCTCGCCGACCCGGACGCGACCCACCCGGCGTACATACGGCACCACTTTCTCGACGCGCAGCCGCGGGACGTGCCCGAAATGATAAGGCGGGTCTACGAGCGCGGGGATGCGCCCGAAACGCTGATTGTGAAGGGCAGCACCGACTTCGTCGCCAGGGGCGGCGAGGTCGTGGCCGAAATCTCGGAGCCCGACGTTCCGGTAATGGAAGCGATAGGCGGGACCGGCGACACGATTACGGGCATGACCGCCGCGTTCCTCGCAGCGGGACTCGAGGCCCACCAGGCGTGCATTCTCGCGGCGAAGTCGAACCGCATGGCCGGCTCATGCGCCGGCATCGGACCCGCATCGCCCGTCACGGAACTCATCGCCGAGCTTCCCGCAACCTTCAGGAAACACCTCTGCGAGTGGTCTGGCGTCTGCGCCCTGTAGCGCCGGCAACCATTTCCCTTTTCACTCACTCCCGCGAAGGCTGTTCGTTATTTGAACCGCTACACTTTGGTGACATAAATCCCCCCGTTTTTAGAAATAATTAGGGCGTGAGGAACAAGCACAGGGGGGATAAAGGATGTTCGACTCACGCCGCATAATACTCGCCGTTTCGTTCGCGATTGTCGCGTTCTGTCTGGTCGCGCTCGCGGTCGGCTGCGCCGGGAATTCGAGTTCGTCGAGCGCGGGCTCTACCGGCGGAGGCGGCGGAGGCGGGTCTGTCGGGGACGAGTTCTGCTTCAGCCCGTCGAGCGCGTACTGCGAGCCGGGTGATACGGTGACCTTCGTCGTGACGAACGGCACCGCGCCGTACCAGTTCGGCTACGTCAGCGCGGGCGACGTCCAGAGCTACGATGATGTCGCGCAGATGCAGGCGACTTTCAACTCGAACACGGGCGCGGGCTCCTACACGGTCGGCCCGAACGACGACTGCACGGACAGGCTCGCGGC
The DNA here is from genome assembly GCA_964641955.1 of uncultured Planctomycetota bacterium. GTDB lineage: Bacteria > Planctomycetota > SKW154 > SKW154 > DAOVDS01 > CAZXNM01. Next base: position 120,068 of record CAZXNM010000015.1, on the reverse strand, counting down.
GCAGGACTCGCTGGGCGCGCTGTGCTACCTCACCGTCACGGTCTCCGAGAGCGGCGGTGGCACTCCGCCCCCTCCCCCGCCCCCGGGCGGCGGCAGCGGCGGGACGGGCGGCGCGACAGGCTACGTCACGATTGCCAACGGCTACAGCTACTGCCCCGACACCTACGACGGGACGGCGTGGCCGCTCGTGCTGCTGCTCCACGGCATGGGCGGAACGGCGGACTACTTCATCTCCGAGTACAAATGGGCCCCGACGGCGCGCACGCACAAGTTCCTGCTCTGCTCGCTGCAGTCGCAGAGCACGTACTGGGGCAGCTCCGGCGACGAGACGAACCTGCTCAACATGATTTCCTGGATGAAGAGCAAGTACAACGTCCGGCTCGACAAGATAGTCATTTTCGGATTTTCGAACGGCGCGACCTACGCATGGGGAATCGGGTTCAAGTATCCGGACATTTTCAAGGCGATAATAGCCTGCTCGAACAACGGCAACACGGCGCTCGCGGATGACGATAAGAAGGTGCCCTGCTACGTCATGTGGGGCGCGCTGGAATCGACCCACCCGGGCGAGAACACCGCGAACACGCTTATCGGGCGGGGCTGGGACGTGACGACGCGCCAGCACTCCTCGGGGCACACCGTGCTGCAGAACGAGATTCCGACAATGGGCGACTGGCTGAACGCAAAGATACCTTAACAGGAGGAACCAAGGACACCGTATTGTCCTTTACCCCCGGAAGCGGCTGTCACCCGGCAGCCGCTTCTCCATTTTCTCTCCCAAGAAAGCTCCACTTCCGGCGTCCAACAGGATGCAGTTTGCGAGGCGTCTTGCACAAACCGTCGGGTGCGGTATAATTGCAGAATTAACGGGTGGGTGAAAGATTGCGAAAGCTGGTACTCATAGTCTTTGTAATTACGGTCTTGCCGGCCGCGTACGCGCAGGAAGAGCCGGCCGATAAGCCGGTTGACTGGAATCCAAGCCCCGCCGTACTGAAAGCAGTTCCGAACATCGTCGGTCTCCTGAATGAGAATTCGCGCTCCAGCATGAGAACCGCGATAGAGGCGCTGCGCAGAATCAAGCCCGGGGATGCCAATCCGCTGCTGATTACCATTCTGCGCAACAGGGAAAAAGGCATGCGCCGCGCGATTGAGGCGCTTGTTGAGAACGGCGGGAACGATGTGGTGGATTTCTTCTTCGACTGCTTCCTGCACGGTGAGTACGACCTGAAGTGGGAGTCTGAACACGCCCTTGTGAGGCTCGGCGAGAAATCCCTTGCGCCGCTTACGAAACTGCTGAATGAGACTGACAATGCCAAGATGCGCGAGAAGGTCGCGCTCATGATTGCACGCAACAGCGAGAAGGGGCTGCAGACCCTCCTCGAAGCGATAAAGAAGGGCGAGCAGCCTGTGAGAGAAACAGCGCTTGCGACTCTCGTGCACTGCGAGAAGAACGTGGTGCCCGTCGATATCCTGCTCAAACTCATTGAGGACAAGTGCCCCGACATCCACCAGTGTGCGGCGGCGCTTCTGGCAAGGAGCAAACACAAGAAAGCAACCGAATACTACCTGCGGGTCCTCGAAGATGATAAACGGGCAGACTACCACGGCGTGGCCGTACGCGCTCTTGCCGAGATGCGCGACAGGGACAGCGTTCCCGCCCTCATAAAAGCCCTCAAGGAAAAAAAACCCCGGGTTCGCAACGAAGCCGCCAGGGCGCTCGGTTACACAGGCGACCCGCGCGCAATAAAGCCGCTTATCGAGGCTATGGATGACCCGGAGATACGCAAGATTATAAGATACCCGGCTGCCTTTAATGCACTGCGTGACTTCGGCAAGTCGGCAACCCCGCAGGTAGTGCAGGCGTACAAGGGCGTGAAGCCGGATACCAGGTTTCTGCTGCTCTGCATGTACGAATACCTGGAAGATGAGCAGGCGGTGCCCATGTTCCTGAATGCGCTCAAAATCGGCACGCCGGCGGAGAAGGTTCTGGCAATCAAGCTGCTGCGCCGGTTCAAAAGCAAGGAAATCACCGATGCACTTATAGCGGCTTTGAAGGATGAATCCGGCAGGGTACGCGCGGCCGCGGCAGCCTCGCTCGGAGAGAAAGATGCCTCGCAAACCCTCGGCATGCTGAAAAAGGCTCTGAGAGACCCATATGCCGGGATGCGAAAGGCGGCCGCATTGACTCTCGGGCGCATGGGGACAGAGGATGCAATCGAGGCGCTCATAGAGGCCCTGAAGCTGCAGGATACCGCAGTGCGTGCGGCGGCGGCGCGGGCACTCGGCGGCAAGAGCGGGAAAAATGCAGTAAGCGCCCTGCTCGAAGCTGCAAGTGATGATGACGAGAGCGTGCGCGTGTCGGCGCTCGCAGCCCTTGTCGAAACAGGCGGCAAGGACCTCGTGCCTGTACTAAACAGGGCGCTGGATGACCCGAGTGAGAGTGTCCGCAGGGAAGCTGTAAAAGGCCTTGAAAAACACGGTGACGAGCGCGCCTTCGGGCCGCTTGTCAATTTGCTGGGCAAGGAAAAGGAAAAGACCGTCGTTACGCCCAGGGCGCTTGTCAAGACAGGCGGCAAGAAGGTGCTGGCCCATGTGACTGAGATGCTTCGCATCGGTGAAGACACGGGGCTGTTAGATACGTTTACAGATGCGGGCGAGGAAATACTCAGATTCGGTGAGCAGGCGATTGAGCCGTTGCGCAAAGCCTCCGCCTCGGATAACGAAAACATCATGGGAGAAGCACTGGTGCTGCTTGCCCACCTGCGGGATGAAAAGACCTTCCCGAGGTTCATTGCCCTTATGAAGTCCGGGGATGAGAAGATTCGAGGCTTCGCCGCCAGTATGGTCTCCGTTTACGGGGACAAACGCGCCGTTGAGCCGCTCCTTGCCCTGCTTGACGACAAGGGCTACCAGGTGGCGGATACGGCCATTGCATCTCTCGGCGAGCTTGGCGACAGGCGCGCGGTCAAGCCTCTTATCGAGGTTCTTCTGAAGTGCGAAGATTCCGAAACATTCTGCGCGGCGGCGTATGCGCTTGTGAAAATCGGCGACGAAGCGGCAGTTGAGCCGCTTATGCTGAGCCTTCTTGATGACAGCGAGCGCATCCGCTACCCCGCGGCGCGCTGTCTGGGACTGCTAAAGGACAAGCGCGCGGCCGACGCGCTGTTTGCGCTGACGTACGACAGCGACGGCTACGTTGCGGTGGAAGCGATACTTGCCCTTTCCAAGATGGGCGACAAGCGGGCGATAAAGCCTCTAATGGACTACGGCCCGTACCTGCCAGTACCATATTCTCCGCACTGGACCACATACGAGCACTTGAGGGAATTTCACACGCCCGAGACGGCCGACTACTTTCTCAGGCTGGTAAAGGAGAGCGGTGACTTTATTACAAGGAAATTTGCAGCAGCCGCGCTCGGGGAGATAGGTGACACGCGCGCAATCGAGCCGCTCAGGGAGAGTTTCAAGAATGATGAGGAGAATGGAGTCCGAATAGCTGCTGCACTCGCACTTATGAGGTTCGGCGAAGAAGAAGCGTCGGCAGTCATGGAAAAAGCGCTTACGGGAAATGATGCAGACGCCCGTGGACATGCGTTGAGCGTACTGAAAGACTCACCGGACAGGAAGGCAATTCCCTGGCTGCGCAAGCTCCTTGACAGCGAGGTTCGTATCACAGCGGCCGAGGTGCTTGTGAAGCTGGGCGACCGCAGCCCCGCGGACATGCTTATGAAGGAAGTCAAAAAAGGTGGTCTGGAATCGTGCGGTCCTGCCGTTGCGCTGCTTGGGGATTTGAAGGAGGAGCGGGCGATAGGGCCACTCATAGACCTTCTCGAAAAGGGACGGGAATTCGATTACGAACTCCGGAGGGATATCCGTTACGACGCCGTGGAAGCCCTGGAGGAGATAACGGGTCAGAACTTCGGCTGGAACTGGCAGAAGTGGCAGAGGTGGCACAAAGAGCAGCAGAAGAAAAAGGAATAGGCGCTGTCAGCGTTCGCCGAGGGTTACCTCGATTTCCTTGGTCTCTTCGCCGCGCTGGATTTTGAACTTCACCTTGTCGCCGGGCTTGTGCGCGTTCAGCGCGGCAATAAAATCGTTGTAAGTATCCGTTCTCCTGCCGTCAACCGAATCAATGACATCGCCCTTTTTCAGCCCTGCTTTCTCTGCGGGCGTGCCATCGCCGACTTCTGTTATCACGACTCCCGCTGCGACCTCGTTCGTACTGACGCCGAGATAGGGCTTCTTGCTGCCCCTCGGCTTTCCCAGCCATGACACGATTTCCTTCTCATCGGCAAGGTACTCGACGAGCCTGACGACGAGCCGGCAGATTGCGGCACCCTTCTCCTTGTTGATTTTGTCCACCGTGTCAGTCGGAGAGTGGTAGTGCTCGCCGTAACCGGTCCAGAAGAAAAGGCTGGGGATGTAGCGCTCGTTAAAGCACTGGTTGTCGCCCCGGCCGGCGATTTTCTGCCTGACGACGTTGAGGTCCTCGGTCTGGAGCGCCTTGTCGAGGCCCTTGTCGAACTGCTGCGACATGTGCACGCCCATGGCGGCCACGCCGCGCTCGTAACCCCCTATCATGTCGAGGTTTATGACGGCCATCGTCTTTTCGAGCGCGACCGCCGGCTTCTTGACGTACTGGCGCGCGCCGTGGAGGCCGGCTTCCTCGCCGGTCGTCGCCAGCAGCAGGACGGAGCGCTTGAGCTTGAGCCCTTCCTTCCGGATAGCGCGCCCGACCTCGATGACGCCGGCAGCGCCGGAGGCGTTGTCGTTGGCACCGGGGCAGATTTTGCCGCTGTACTCGCTTTTCACGGCGTAGACGCCTTTTCCCACGTGGTCGTAGTGGCCCATGACGACGATAACTTCCTCCTTGAGCTTGTCGTCGGAGCCGGGGATGAAGCCGATTACGTTGCAGCACTTATACTCCTTGCCGCGGGCGGTGAAGGTGACTTTCTGAAAGTAGGTCTTGTCCTCGCCCTTCGGCTCGATGCCGGAACTCTTGAACTTGTCGGCGATATACTGCGAGGCTTTCTTCGCGAACTCGGTGCCGGGCAGGCGGCCTTCCATTTTCTTGTCGCCGAGGAACTTGACGTGCTCGAAGTAAGTCTCGGCCGAGATGACTGGCTTGGGTTCCTGCTTCTCCTGGCTCTCGCACGTAGTACAGGCAAGAAACAGCGTCATCATTAGAACAGGAACGAGCTTTTTCACATCAATTCCCCTTTTGCGCGTGCCATGTTAATAATAACACGCCGACGAGACATTCTATTCCAGAACAGCGATTTCAATCCCCGAAGGAGCTGCGGCGGTAGCTCGAGATAACTCTGCCGGTTTTATCGAAGTATGCCCAGCCGAAAAATATCTGGCCCTTTGCGACTCCATCCTTGAAGGGTTCAATTATCTGGTAGTAATCCGGCTTTACAACCATTTCTCCATCCCTGTTGATTAAGCCCCAGACGTTTCGGGTCCGGACCGGCGCCATGCCGTCGGAGAAACACATAGCTTCGTCGAATTGCGGCTGAATGACAAACTTGCCTGTCCTGTCCACATAACCCCACGTCGCACCGACCATTACGGGAGCAAGCCCCTCGGAAAACGGATATGCATTCTGAAACTCCGACGTTGTCACGTATTTACCGGTCTTGTCGATGTAATCCCAAGTGCCGATTTGCCTTACGGCCGCAACCCCTTCCGAGAAGCTGCGCGCATCCCAGAACTTGAACTCGATAACCGTCTTGCCCTCTTTATCAATGAATCCCCAGTGGTCCACTGTCCCGTACTCCGTCGGAATGTTCACGGCGGCGAGTCCGTCCGAGAAATCGTAAGCATCCCTGTAGAGCGGCTGTATGGCCATTCTGCCGTCGGTATCAATGTATCCCCTTTTCCCTCCGACCGTTACAAGCGCCCGGTCCTCGCGGAAGTCGTTCACCCAGTCGAATCCAGGCTCTGCGATATACCGGCCTTTCCTGTCGATGAAACCGTACTTCCCGTTGACTCTCACTCTTGCCCTGCTTCCCGAGAACTCCACGGCGAAGTCGAATTTGGGCTGAATAACGATTCTTCCCGTCTTGTCAATATACCCGTATTCGGCACCGACTCGGACAGCGGCAAGGCCCTCGGAGAAACCGTATGCGCCGTCGAACTGCGGCTCTATAACGAACCTGCAGGCAGTGTCCATGTATCCGCATTTGCCATCTATCCTGACAACAGCAACCCCGTCGTGGAACGGACGAGCCGTCAGATACCGGGGCTTGATGACTATTTTGCCGGATTTGTCCATGTAGCCCCATTTCCCGTCCTCGTCAGACACCGCCGCCAGACCATCGGAGAAATCCATGGCACCTCTGAACTGCAAATCAATAACCATCCTGCCGGAGGTGTCTATATAACCCCATCTGTACTCAGGGGCGGTTCTCACGCGGGCCAGGCCTTCAGAGAAATCTTCCGCTTTTTCGTATACGGGCTCGACGACCGTTCTCCCGGTCTTGTCCACGTATCCGTATTTACCTTTGCGGCGGATGCGGGCGAGGCCACTGGAAAAACCGTAAGCCCAGTCAGCCTTGAACTCGAAAACACGCCTGCCCTTCTTGTCAATAAAGCTCCAGGTGCGGTCCCTGATGATGTTGTGGTCATCGCGGTAACCGCCCTCGCCCACGAGCGCCAGTCCCTCGGAAAAAGGGAAGAACATATCATCCGGGCCTTTGGGGCCTTCTATTACGATCCTGCCCTTCTTGTCTATGTATGCTCTCCTGCCATCAATCTCCACGCACGCCAGTCCTTCGGAGAAATCGTCAGCCCGCATGAATTTCGGCGCTATGACGACTTCGCCTTTTTTGTTTATGTAGCCATAGTAAGTCTTGGGGAAAGGCTGTGCGTGTGGCGCGAAGGCCTCAAACCTCATCAGGCCTTCACGGAACGGATTGCTGCTGCCGTACCGCGGTTCGATGACCATTTTGCCCATCTTGTCCATATAGCCCCAGCCGCTCCCGGTATGCACTGCCGCGAGTCCGTCAGAAAAAAGTTCGGCCATAGTGTACTGCGGTTGTGCAATCACCTTGCCTTTCTTGTCGATAAATCCCCGTTTGTGGTTTTTCGAAAACAGTATGACGCCATCAGAGAAGCCCCAGACCCCGTCGGATTCTATTTCAAAGAGAATCCTTCCTGTCCTGTCTATACAGGCGTAATGTGGATATACCTGCACGGGGGCCAGTCCTTCGCGGAAACGCGAGGTGGACTTGAAGATGGGCTCTATGACATATTTACCGTTTATATCAACATAGCCGTACCTGTCGCTCACTCGCAGGGGAATGAGCACCCGGTCGGGCGGCGGCTCGTATCGTTTCTCCTCCTGTTCCTGCCGTGCCGGTTCCCTCTCTTCAACAACCGTGGCTGGTGCCGGCTGCGGGGCGACTTTCTCCGTTCCCCGCAGGGCAATTAACACGAAGGCTAATACGCTTGCGCAGACGAAAAGGACAAAGACCGCTGTGCGCATGACAATCCCCTGTGCAGGCTCTCCATGTCAATATTAACACCGCGGGTTACCCCGGGTCAAATCGGAGCAATGCGGGGCGGGATTATTCAAGGGATGAGTTCCCGCCCGGTGTCCAATAATTTGTGAAAGGGGAAATATCATGAAATTGGTCATGTTTTATGTAATTGCGGCGTTCTGGATGTTTCTCGGCGTTCAGGGGTGTACGGACGGCGGGATGGCGGCGGAGAATCTTTCATGCGCCAACATCACCCCCGGAAACGAGCCGGTTCAGCCGCCACAGGAGAGGAATACAGCAATGCCGGACAACGCGCAGCAAATCGCGGACGGTGGGGATACGCAAGCTCAGGCAGCGGCGGTAGTTAAGCTCAAAACAGCGACGTTTGCGCTCGGCTGATTCTGGGGTCCGGATGCCCGGTTCGGGAGCATCCCCGGCGTCGTGAGGACCCGCGTGGGCTACTCGGGCGGCACGAAAGCCAGCCCGACATACCGCAGCCTCGGCGACCATACCGAGACTGTCGAAATCGACTACGACCCCTCGCAGATAACCTACGAGCAGCTTCTCGACATTTTCTGGCGCAGCCACGACCCCGCTGCAAAGCCGTGGCGCACGCAGTACAAGGCGGCCGTGTTCTACCACGGCGAGGAGCAGAAAAAGCTGGCGCTGTCCACGAGGGATGCCACGGCAAAAAGACTTGGAGATAAAATACACACTGAAATCCTGCCCGCGAAAAAGTTCTACGTAGCCGAAAACTACCACCAGAAATACCACCTTCAGAACAGCGTCGGCTTCATGAAGCTCTTCAAGCATCTCCAGGGCGGGCAGCGGGACCTGCTGAACTCGACCACGGCGGCGCGTATTAACGGCCTTCTCGCCGGCAAAGTCACCGTCAAGGAGCTGCAGGCGGAGGTGAAGGGCGGCAAGCTCCCGCCCGAAGCCGCAAGGGCGATAAAGTTCATCCTGGGACGGATACAGGAATAACAGGCTTGAGGCTTGAGGCGTGAGACCCGTTCTCCGTAGCAGAATTACTGCGAAGGGTGAACTTGAGGCTTGAGCACTGGCGCAGTTCCGTGGCGCAGTACAAGTTCAGCGCCACATCGCCGGGAGTCATTCTGCGCAGCAGAATTACGTAAGGCGATAAGTTGATCATGTCCCGACGCCTCCCCGAGACTCCGCAAGTTACCCCGGCAGTCCGCGGCGACATGTCATCGTTGCGTAAAATCCGGATTTTCTGCAAGATGACCCCGGAAATGCGTGTAATATTATGTAAAGGCAGCGAAAAGGGGGTAAAGGCATGCTCAAGCGCTTCCGGTATTTTTTATTTGCAGCACTTATGTTTTCCATCGTCACATCGGGCGTCCTCGCCGGCGACCTGCCGGACGAGGTCAGGAAAGAATTCACCCGCCTCATTGGAAGCTCGAGCGCGGACGACCGCGTGCAGGCAGTCTCGCTTCTCACGCAGGCCGACAACCAGAAAGCCCTCAAGTACCTCACGAAAATCCTTTCCCTGGAGCAGGATGAGAAAGTAATCGCCGCGTGTTTCGAGGTGCTGAAGCAGTTCAAGGATGCCGGGGCAATCACCGCAGTCTGCAAGCTGGCGAAGAAGTGCAAGGTAATGGAGCAGCGTGTAGAGTACGTGAAGACGCTCTGGGGATACGACAGCGAGGAGGCATTCAACACGGTCCTCAAGTTCATGAAGGACCCCGAATGGGCCGTGCGCATGACGGTCGCGGACTGCCTCGGCGAAACCGCGAAGAAGAAAGGTTTCGAGAAGGCCAAGCACGTCATCGACATGCTTTTCAAATGGGTTTTCGCCGAGCCTGACGGGCGCACGCAGAACCGGGTCCTGGCGGCGCTCTACTACCTCACGGGCAAGGACTACGGCCTCGACAAGGACGCCTGGAAGAAGTGGTGGGACCACGAGAAACCCGGCTACGGCAAGCCCAAGGTAGATGAAGACGGCAAACCGGTGGACAGTGACGGTGATGGCAAGCCGGACATGACTACAGAGGTACCCAAGGAGAAGTGGCGCGCGCCGGAAGTCAAGGAAGGCAACAGGCCGAAGTTCTTCGGGCACGAGCTGAAGAACGCGCGCGTCATCTTCGTAATCGACCGCACCGGCTCCATGAACGAGCCTTCGTCCGGCGGCAAGACCAAGCTGCAGGTGCTCAAGGACGAGCTTGTCAAGACCATAGGCGCCTTCGACAAGCGATACTGGTTCAACATGTTCTTCTATTCAACCGGGTGCATGGTCTGGAAGCCCAAGCTGCAGAAAGCCACCGATGACGTGAAGAAGGAAGCCATAACGTTCGTCAAGAACCTCGCGGGCGCGGGTATGACGGACATTGCGGGCGCGCTGCGCCGTGCCTCGCAGGACGCGGACGCGGATACGATAATCCTCCTTTCGGACGGGAAGCCTACAGCCGGCATAACCGATACCACCGAGTTGCTCAAGGACATCCGGAAGTGGAACAAGTTCAAGAAGATTAAGATAAACACCGTCGGCATGGTGGGCTGCGACCCTAACATGCTGCAGCAGATAGCACAGCAGAACGGCGGCGCATTTACCCAGGCTCCTTAGACAAGACTCGCGACAGGAGAGGCAGCCATGGTCAGGACGGGACTTCTCGTCGTCTGTATCTTCGCGGCGATGCTGGCGTTCACGACGCCAGCTTTCTGCGGCGACACGCCGCCGGAAGTGAAGAAGGAGTTCAACCGCCTGATAGCGAGCAGCAAGCCCGAGGAGCGCGCGCAGGCAATATCGCTGCTGTCACAGGCCGACGAGACGAAGGCCTTCAAGTTCCTCGCCGACTATCTCAACCGCGACCAGGACGAAAAGGTGCTGGAGGCCGCGTTCGCAGTCATGAAGGGCTTCAAGGACCCGAAGGTCATCGAGGCCGTGTGCAAGCTGGCGCCGAAGGTCAAGATAGTTGACCAGCGCGTCGGCTACGTCAAAACGCTCTGGGATTACGACAGCGAGAAAGCCTTCGACGCGCTGCTCAAGTTCATCAAGGATTCCGCCTGGGAAGTGCGGATGACGCTTGCGGACTGCCTCGGCGAGACCAGGAAAAAGAAAGGCGACAAGAAAGCCGTAATCGTCATAGACAAGATGCTCCCGTGGCTCTTCAAAGAGCCGGACGGGCGCACACAGAACCATATCCGGGCCGCCCTTTACTACATCACGGGCAAGGACTACGGCCTGGACAAGGATGCCTGGAAGAAGTGGTGGGACCACGAGAAGCCCATTTTCGGCAAGCCCAAGGCAAAGGAAGAGACCGGCCCCGAAGATAAGGACAAGGATGGCAAGCCGGACATGACGACCGGATTGGAAAAGCCGCCCCCGTGGCGCGACCCCGTCGCGAAGGAGGACGCGTCGAAGTCGAGGCCGAAGTTCTTCGGGCACGAACTCAAGAACGCGCGCGTCACGTTCGTAATCGACGTGTCCGGCTCCATGGGCGAGGCGGCCGGCGCGGGCAAGACCAAGCTCGAGGTGGTCAAGGACGAGATGATAAAGACCATCAAGGCGTTCGACAAGCGCTACTGGTTCAACATGTATTTCTACTCCGACTTCTGCTCGCGCTGGAAGGACAAGCTCCAGAAAGCCATCGAGAAGAACAAGACGGCGGCCATGAACTACGTCCGCGGCCTCGGACCCATGAAGATGACCAACATAAGCTACGCGCTTCGCAAGGCCGCAGAAGACCCCGACACCGACACCATTATCCTGCTCTCGGACGGCAAGCCGACGGTCGGCATAACCGACACGAATGCGCTGCTCCAGGATGTCAGGAAGTGGAACAAGTACAAGAAAATCAAGATAAACACGGTCGGCATGGCCGGATGCGACCCGAATTTCCTGCAAAAGCTCGCGCAGCAGAACGGCGGCAGCTACTCTAACGCTCCCTGAAAGAACATCCAGACGAGTCCTCCCGCTAATTGACAGCCGCCCGGCCAAATGCTATTCTCTTGGAACTGGGGAGAGTCACCGGGGAGGCTGTTCTTGACAGGCACTATCAACGGGATTGGCACAGTTCTTTATGGCTACGGTGCTGCGGTTCGGTGGCAAAAACGCGGATTGCTGAAGCCGGTCGGAAAAGCAGACCACGATACCGTCGAGTGCGCTGTCTTTTTATACCTGCCGCTTTTCCCGCTCCGAGGATTTCATACCTGGGACTGGCCGACGGTCGGCTCCGAACATAAAGAACTGCAGATACGGCCGCCGGGACACCTGACAGTCCGTGCCATGGTGAGAGTATGGTTGGGGTTGAGTCTTCCCTTGACGATTATCCTTGGGCTCCCTGTTATCGTGGACCTGATAAGATACGGTAGCCTCGTCGGTAGTGGCGAGATGTTCCTCTGGCTTTGCGGGTCCTCTGTGGTCTTTCTGATATGCTTTTTCGGGCTGCTATTTGCCATGCCCGGCAACAGGCGCGACAGGGACATTCGCCTTATCCTCGGGCCTCACCAGCTCGGCTCAAGCGACCCTGCTACTTGGATGGAGAACACTCTCAACTACATCAGGCCTGCTTCCGAGCTGTTCGGCATATCAGATGTAGTCGATGGTGCACGCAAGGCGCTGCAGGAAAAGAAGTACGCGCTTGCCATGTTCGGCGCGAGGCTGGCGGTCGCAAGAGGCAAGTTGCAGGGCGAGGACCTGACTGACGAGATTCTCACGCTCCCCGACCTGCGCGAGAAGCTCCCAAAGTTCCGCCGCAAGCCCTGGCTGAGGGAGGAGTTGCTCGGAAACGACTCTCTCCCGCCGTACCTGAAGCAGGAGTCCGGCATGCCGTGGACTTCCTGACTACGCGCAAGAAACAACCCCGGCGCCGGGTTATCGCCCGGGCCGGGGCTGCTGATTACTGTAAAGGCTTATTCTTTTTAGTCGCCGACGTACTTGAAAGAGATTTTGACCTTCGCGCGGTACGCGGCAACCTTGCCATCCTCGATTTTCATGTCGAGTTCGCTGATTTCGGCTACCCTGAGTTCCTTCAGGCTCTTGCCCGCCATGTCAACCGCGTTCTTCGCCGCCTCTTCCCATGACTTTTCGCTTGTACCGACAAGCTCGATGACCTTGTACACACTGTCCGGCATAACTGCCCTCCCTTCCGGTAAGAAGATGTGTCGAAACGATTACGCGCCGGGAAGTCATTTAAACGAATTTTCGATGCTAAGTCAATGATGTAACTGGCTTCGCGACACGTCTCCTACCGCAAGCGAATTCGGGGAACGCGGGAATTCGGGGACATGTAAGGAATATGGGGACATGTACTTGTTACGTGTCCCTGAATTCCTTATTCGGGCTTTCGTTTCTTGAGAATCCGGCGGTAGTGCGATGCGAGCTTCGCGTAGCGCTTTAGTTCCGCTTTGCCCAGCGGCTTGAGTTCGTAGAGGCCCCTGTCAATCCTGTCGAACCATCCGTAATGGTTGTCGTACAGAATCGAGTAGGTCTTCGGCCCCGTTCCCAGCTTCCTCAACTGCTTCGGCGAGAGCGGACCGAACTTCTCCAGCGCGCATGCCACGTGGATTGCTTTCTCGCGGTAGGCAGTGACGAGCTTCCTGCCGACGCTGCCGCCGACGTTGTAGTCGCCGCTGCGGGCCTCGATTTCGCGCAGAACTGCCCGCCTCGTGCTTTTTCGCTTTCTTCTCACGTATGTCACGGGGTGGAAAGCGATTTCGACCGACGATTTTTTACCGCGAAACGAGACGAATATCAGGCCGAGTTCGAGCCTTTTGAGGAGGTGCTGAATTTCGCGCCAGCGTTTCGACCAGAGGCTTTCGTCCGGCCTCGGGAGCGCGACGTAGACCGAGTCGGTGATTCTCTGGCGCTGCGCGGCCTGCACGAGGAGCTTCGTGTCGAATCTGCGCTTGAGTTCGATGATTATGAGGTCTTCGTCCTTGACGGCGGTAATGTCGCAGCCCTCGACCTCGCTCCTGACCTTGTAGCCGTTGGCCCGGAGGTATGTCGCCACCGGCCCGTGCAGGTCGGTCTCGGCAGTCACGCGCTTTTTCTTTCGCCCTTTCTTCGCCATTTCCCCGCCAGCTTACCCCCCGCCCCCGCCCCTGTCAAACCCGGAATCTCTGATTCGGCTGTAATGTACTATCCGATTGACAGGACTGGACGGGGAGTTAGAATGGCAGGGCAATGCAAGAGCCGGTGACAGCGCTGGTGACTACATTCAACGAGGAGCGGAACATCCGCGACTGCCTCGCAAGCGTCGCATGGGCAGACGAAATCCTGCTCGTCGATTCCGGCTCGACCGACGAAACACTCAAAATCGCGGCACAGTTCGAGCCGCGCGTGCTCGAACACGAATACCTCAACGCAGCCGCGCAGAAAAACTGGGCCATCCCGCAGGCGAAACATGACTGGGTCCTAATCGTCGATGCCGACGAGCGCGTCAGCCCGGAACTCCGGCTCGAAATCGAGCGCATTCTACTGCAGGGGCCGGAACACCCCGGCTACTACATCAAGCGCGAGAACTACTTCTTCGGAAAAAAAGTCCGCCACTGCGGTTGGCAGAGAGACTACGTCCTGCGGTTGTTCGACCGGCGAAAAGGCAAGTACGAGGAAAAATGGGTTCATGCGGATGTCGCCCTCGACGGCGAGCCGGGCCGAATCGAGCAGGTTCTGACCCACTATACTTACCGCGACTGGGACGAGTATTTCGAGCGCTTCAGGCGATACACCACCTGGGCTGCAAAAGACCTGTTCGAGGCTGGCAAGAAAGCGGGCTTTTTCAACCTGTTCCTGCGGCCAATGCTGCGGTTCTACAAGCAGTATATCTGGCACGCCGGGTTCCTCGACGGCAGGACAGGCCTGATTCTGTGCATGCTGTCGGCGTTCAGCGTCTTCACGAAGTACGCGAAGCTGCACGAAATGCGGAAGAAGGCTTGAGGCGTGAGGCAGAATCCTGAAATCTGGAAATGTGCAGGAATTTGGGGACATGTACTCGTTACGTGTACCCAAATTCCGGCCAGGAAAATTCACCAATTCTCGACTTCGGCTTGGGACACAATCCATAATTCCTCGTGGAATTATGGTTATGTCCCCGCCTCAGATTTCAAGCCCAAGCCTTCTGAAAAGCCTTTCGTCGATTGCGCAGCAGGCGTAGTAGAACACCACAATCGGCACGAGCCAGTACATCTGCCACGCGACGGCGAGTGCCGAGGGGCCAAGCATGAGCGGCAGGTACGCCCGCCGCAGCGGCGCCACAAACGACGATAAAGCCGCGAGAACGGCGAGAACCAGCGCCGTCGCCAGAAGCGCAGTATTCCAGGTTTCAGGCACACCAAGAACCAGGCACACGGCAATGACGGCAAGCTGCACTCCTGCAAGGAACGGTGCCGTCTCAATCGAGGCCGGCAGCATGCGGCGCTTCCTGCGCACGGCGGGCGTCAGAAGCTTCGAGAAGAAGAAGAGCGAAAGCACCAGTGAGATAACAAACGCGTTCCAGAGGCTGCCGATATGGAGGAATTTCCGCTCTTCGTGAATCACGGTGTCGCGAACCTGGTAGGCAAGATAGAAAAACATGGGAAAGGCACCAAGGCGCAGAAGCCGGGCAATTTCGCTCCTGCGCGTGAGGTTGGGGTTGGACCACGAGAAGAACTGCCCCTCGGCGCGCTGCGCGTGCGGGCCGTACGGCACGAGAACAGGCACGCGGCGGCGATAGTCAACGTACCTGTCGCCGAAGAGCCCGGCGAGCTTGTGCTCCTCGCGGCGCACCTGGAACCAGTAGACGACTACCCAGACGGGGAAATAGACCGCCGCGACCCAGATATTCGCAATCATGAGGCACAGGCCGATATCTATCAGGAGGTATGACAGGTAGAACGGGTGGCGCGAGAAGCGGTATGGGCCGCAGACGATGAGTTCCTCGTCCTGGCGCAGGCACCCTTTCGCCCAGAGGTGCAGCAGCGCACCCGTTGCGAGAAGGCCGACGCCGGGCCAGAAATATTCGGGCAGATACCTGCCGAAAAGCGGGCCCGCGACCGCGAGGCCGAACCGCAGCGCCGGCCGCGTCACAAACCATTTTTTGAAACGATATCCGAGCGATTTCACCTGAAGACCTTGTGAAAAAGCCTGTAAAGAATCGAGCCCTTGAGCTTCATCGCGCCGTGCGGGCAGACCTCGTGGCAGCAGTAGCACCGGATGCACTGGTCGCGCGCAATCTTCGCCTTGCCATCCACAATCGTAATTGCGACGTTCGGGCACGCATCCTCGCACGCCCCGCAGCCGACGCAGAGGCTCTTTACCGGCACTGGATTCAGGACGAACATCTTCTTGAGCAGCGGCTGCAGGAGCCGAACGAGGAAGCCCGCCCCGCCGAAACCGACGCCTCCAACCGTCCGAGGCGGCGTGAAATCAGGCACAGGTGCTACAGCCTCTACATCGCCTATAATCTCGATATCGTCGAAAGAGCCAGAAGTCAGCCCGCGCTCCTTCGCCGCAGCAATGGTCGGCACGCCGAGGGGGTCGAGGCCCATGACGCGCGCCATCACGACGTCGAGCGCGTGAACGTCGGTGGAGGACATGAGAAACCCGAGACTGCGTGCATTCCCGGAGGTCGGGCCGTCGCCCTCCATGCCCACGACCGCATCAACGACGGTCAGCGCCGGCGCTGCAAGCTGCGCGAGGTCTACTATCATCTCGGCGAAGTTTCGCGCGTTCTTCAGGCGCGCGTGGTAGCCCGGCTTGTCGAAGCCGGGTATCAGCCCGAAGAGATTTTTCACCGCGCCCGTCATAATCTGGAAGGTGTGAGTCTTGGCCTTCGCCACGGACACGAGCGCATCGCAGTCGAGCGCCGCTTCGATAAGCTCGAAGCTCCTGACGAGCTTTCCCTCGGGGAAGGCAACCTTTTTCACTGCGGTGTCGAAGTTCAGTTCGACGCCGTCGCCCGCGAGCTGCTCCATTTCGCACTTCTGATAGAGCCTGCGAAGCGAGCCTTCGTTCCACGGGGTGCCGGAGCCGGGCGAATCGACGATTCGCACGGCTGCGCCCGCCGCCCTGAAAGAGCCGGCAAGCTGCTTCATAACCTGCGGGTGCGTGGTTACGGCGCGTTCAGGCGCGGCCGCCATGAGGAGGTTGGGTTTCAGGACGATGGTCTGGTCGCTGGAGGCGAACCGCGAGACGCCGCCGAGAAGCTCGAACAGCCTCGACACGGCGCGGGATACGGTGCCTTCCTCGTAATCCGGCGCTTTTACGACCGCGACGACCGGTTTGTCCATGCGCGAGCCCCATCAAGCCGAAACAATCCGGCCGTAATGGTAGCAGCAGGACCGGCGGCGGTCAATTGAGAGTTGGAATGTGCGCCCCGGTGCCCCGAAGGCGCGCGCAGCAGGTGCGCGACCGTGAGCCTGTCGAGAACCGCCCGCCATTAAAATGACGCAAGCCGTTCTTCAGCCTTCCCGGCGAACGAAGATTCCCTGTAGACCTTCGTTACCTGCTCGAACATGCCCCTGGCGCTCTTCTCGTTGCCTTCGGCGGCAAACTGCTCGGCCCTGAGGAACTTCTCGCAGGCCTTGGCCTCATAAGCGGCTTTCTTCTGCTGTTCGCTCGTGATGGACTCGTCGTTTTCGAGGTCCGAAACAGCCTTCGTGATGTCGGCCACTATTCTCAGGCCTTTGCAGCGGGCGCGCAGGATATGAAGCTCGATGAGCGCTCCGGGCTTGTCCCCGTTCCCGATTTTCGCCTGTATTTCCTTCAGGAGTTTTTCGACTTTCTCCTCGATTTCCCGCACTCTCTCCCTGGAAGTCCTGACCATTTCGGGCTCGGGCTTGTATTTTTTCTTCGCGAGCTTGCCGTACGCCTTGTGGGCCTCGTACCACGCGCCTACCTCGTACAGGTGGTTCGCAGTTGCGAAATCGCTCTTCACCCCGGCGTAATCCTTCAGCGGGATGCCCCTGCCCTTCTGCTTGAGGATGGTCGCCATGGTGTTTGCGAGATGCTCGTGGCTGCAGCCGTACTTCTGCCCGTGCTCGGGCAGCTCAGTTCCGCCGGAGTCGAAGAAGACGTACATATTGTTGGCTGTCGGCCAGCTTCCCGCGGCGTTGGCGAACCGACCGGCCCACTTGAAGACCTCCGGGTAGGCCGGGTGCGCGACCAGAATCACGTAATATTGCGACATTTTCTTGACGGATGTCTTGCAGAACTCGCCCGGTTCCGCGTAGATGCCGGCGCGTATCGCGCAGAGGCACAGCACCACGGGGCACTGGCGCTCCTTTGCCTGCTGGAACGCCTCCTGCGGGTTCTTCGCGAAGCCCTGGTGCTTAGCAAACACGCCCTTCTTGCCGCCGCCCACGACCTGCCCGTAGGCGGGGGATAACAGACCGAGAACCGCTACTGCAGCTATGACAAGTACAGTGTACCTCATGGCTTTAACCTCCGGTAATAACTGATTCGGAATTACTCATAGTTCTAGTCCTCTTTATGGTAGTGTACGAAGCTCGAACCGAGAAGTTTGATAGAACTTTGACAGTTGTAGGTAAAATTCCTGAAGCCGTTTCCAGCAGGATTGAACAACAATATAAACGGCTTGTTTTAAGCCAGAATTGTCCGAATTCCGCCGGCGTTTGGGCTTGACCTTTGCTCCTTGATGTGCTTGAATTTGCCCCACGCAGCCCTATAATTTTACGAACAAAGGCATTGTTCCACCGGGCCGTATTGTGGAGGCGGCGTTGGCGTACGACACGTTTGGCGCAAGAAGATACCTGTCCGAAGAACTGACGGCGGACCGTTCCATCGACAGGCAGACCCTAGACGAGTGCGATAAGCTCAGGAAAATGAACAACCAGACGCTTGCCGAGGTCCTGGTCAGCGAGGGAATCGTGACCGACCAGCAGCTCGGGCGCCTTCTCGACAAGTTCAAGAACGACGGGCACATTAGCGAGCCCGAGCTTAACCTCCTGATGAACGAGTTCCCGGCCAACTGGGAACGCTGGAAGGAGATGGAGGAGCGCGACACGGAGAAGGGAATCGGCATCGAGAAGCCCGAATCCATCGGCGACAAAGCCCCGGAGACCATGCCCTCAGACGCCGTCATCGAAGAGAAGAAGCCTTCCGGCAAGCCGGCCAAGCCGGAGCCGCCGGAGGAGCTGAAGAAGAAACCGCTTACGGAGAGGGTTCACAGGGGAACGCTCCAGGAAGCTCTCGAAGAACTCATGGATGATGCGCCCGTCAGGGACTACACCCACGAGGGAACCAAACCCGCCGAAGAAAAGGCGGAAGCGCCCGACGACCCGATGGTCGGACGCAAGGTCGGGGGCGCCACGATACTCTCCAAGCTGGGCGAAAGCGGCATGGGAAAGGTCTACAAGGGCGTCGTGGAATCACTCGGGAAATCCGTGGCGATACGAATCATCGGACTGGACCTCATTAAGGAATCGCATCGCAAGAAGTTCATCGAAAGGGCGAACGCCGCATCGAAAATCGAGCACCGCAACGTGGCCACCATTATTACCGTCGGCCAGGAAGAAGACTATATCTACCTGATATCCAAGTTCGTCGAGGGCGAATCGCTGCGCTCGAAGCTAGAGAAAGTCAGGGACCTGCCGCAGGAAGAGGCGCTCGAAATCGCCTTGCAGCTCGCAAGGGCGCTGCGCGCAGGCCACTCAGACGGCATCTTCAACGGCGACATCAGGCCCGAAAACGTCATCTTCGATGAAGAGGGGCTGCCGATAATCATCGACTTCGGCCTGTACAAGAGCGCCGAGATTATCGGCGAGGGCACTTCGAGAGAGCTGCAGCTCATGGGCTCCCCCAGGTACATGGCGCCCGAGCAGTTCGAGGCCAGGCTCCCGGATGCCAGGACGGACATCTACCTTCTCGGCGTGCTGCTCTACGAAATGCTGTGCGGCAAGGTGCCTTTCGGCGGCCCCACCGTGTTCGCAGTGCGCGACGCCCACTTCGCAGGGAACCCGAAACCGTTAACCGAAATCAATCCGGAGGTGAACGTCACCCTCGCCAAGCTCGTCTCGAAAATGATTTCCAAGAGCCCGGACGACCGCTACCAGGACATCACCGAACTCGTCAACGACATGCTCGACCTGAAGCAGTATCTCTCTTCGGGCGGTATGGAGCCGCAGATAGCCGTACCGGCGGCGCCGGGAACGGCGCATTTCGACGCCGAGGTCCGCGCCCGCGCGCAGAGGTACAAGACGGTTTCGCTGACTCCCGAGTCGGCGAAGAAGCGCAAGCCTTACTTTAAGATCTTCTTCATGATTCTGCTGCTTCTCGCAGCCGCAGGCGCAGGGCTTTACCATTTCGTGCCCAGCTTCAGGGAGCGGGTCAAGAAATACATTTCCGATGAGCAGCTCAACGATGAAGAGAAGGCGGACATGGCTTTCAAGGATATCAAGCGCAAGGCGGATATCCTTCTCGCGCAGCAGAAATTCCTCGACACGCTCCAAGCGCTCGACGCCTTCCCCGCCGAGTACGCCACGACCAACGCGGGCCTGGAGATAGAGAAGTACAGGGACGGCATTTTCGAGGAAGCCGACAAGTTTTTCGAAGGCGAGAATAACAGGATTAACGAGTTCCTCGAGAACGGGCGCGTCGAGGAAGCCCTGCGCAAAAACAGCGCGCTCAAGACGGAATTGGACCAGCTCCTGGCCGCATACGCCAAGACTTCGCCCCAGTCCGATGTGCTGAAGAAGTATATCAGCTTCTACGAAACGACCGGCGAAAAGATAGCCAAGAGGCTCGAACACCTGAAGAACTTCGAGCAGGACATGAAAAAGGCGGAAGAACTCCTGCAGTCGGATAAGGTGAAAGAAGCCCTCTCCAAGATTACGCCATACCTCGAAAGCCCTATCACCAAGCACCGCGAGGAAGCCGAGGCACTCAGGGCGCGCATCGCCGAGAGGAAAAAGGAACTCGACATCCTGGCCGCGAAGGACAAGGAGATGGAGAGCTTCCAGAACGCTCTCAAGGCCGCCAGGAACGACATGTCCCGCGGAGATTTCGACCTCGCCCTGTCCCGAATCAAGCCTTTCAGGAACTCGGACGAACAGGCCATCGTGCTCGATGCCATTGAGGCCGAACTCGAAATCAAGAAGAAGCGCGAGGAATACCTGCTCAGGAGAGCCGAAGAGACCCTGCTGAAAGCCTTCATGGCGGACCTGAACAGGGGCAAGCAGCTCCTGAAGGAAGGCAAATACAAGGACATCCTCGTAATCGCCAGAAAATACGAAAACGGCATGCTCCTCACAGATGCCCAGAAGTCGGCGTTTGCCAGCCTCACCGAGGAACAGAAGGAGAACATCGCCGCACTGACCGCGGCGGAGATAGAAAGCCTCGACAATCTTACCGAGGAGCAGAAGAAGGCCATCTCCGAGCTGACCGGAGACCAGAGAGAAGCCATTGCCGGGGTCACGCAGAAGCAGATAGAAGCCATCTCCGACCTTTCCGAAGAGCAGAAGACGGCCCTTGTCATCCTGAAGGCCGAGGCGGACCACAACCTGGAATTCGTCGCGGATTTCGAGGCGATTGACAAGCTCGTTACGCAGAACAAGCTCAAGATAGCGCGCATGCGCTGCGCACGCTGGCGGCTGGACCAGGACATGAGGCTGCGCGTCCTTGCTAACAAAAAATACGCCGAAATCATGGGCGCAATGGAGCCTGGAATGGTCTACATCGAGGGCGGCACCGCCATTGTAGGCTGGGACGACAGCGCCGAGATAATCATTGCGCGGTTCGACTACGACAGCGACGGCAAGGTCAGCAAGGAGGAATTCTCGGGGCCGCACAGGCTCTTCGCCGAAATGGATGCCAACCTCAACAAGCTCCTCGACAAGGACGAGTTCGTGATAACCAGGTTCGACACCGACGTTGACGGCAGGCTCAGCAAAAAGGAATTTCCTGCTCCCGACTATATATTCACGAAGCTGGACACCAGCAGGGACGGCTTCATCTCCGTGGAAGAGATGCTTCTGAAGCAGTTCGACGGCAACGAAGACGGCGCCCTTACCGTGGTCGAATTCGCGGGGTATCCCGACATCTTCGGCAAGTTCGACGTCAGCGGCGACGAGATTGTCACGAAGGATGAGGCCGTCGTCGGGAAGCTCGACGCGAACGGGGATGGCAAAATCACCAGGGAAGAGTTCGTTCTACCCGCGGCCCTGTTCGACGCCATGGACAAGGACGGCGACGGGGTCGTCACTGCCGGCGACGACGACGGCAACCCGAGGCGACACGAAGCCTACCACAACTTCTACGTGGACCGCTACGAGGTAAGCTGCCGGGAATACGAAAAGTTCGTTCTCGGCACCGGCCACTCGCCCCCGGCCAACTGGCCCGGCGGGAAACTGCCGCGCCAGTGGCACCTCAAACCCGCAACCGGCGTGACGCAAAAGGACGCGGCCGAATACGCCGCGTGGGCCAAGAAGAGGCTTCCCACCGAGGCGGAATGGGAAATCGCCGCATCGTGGAACGGCGAGAAGAAGACGCTGTATCCCTGGGGCGACAAGTACGTCAAGGGCAACGCCAACATAGGCACCGGCTCCGCTTGGAAGGTCGGCACGCAGTCCAGGGATATCTCGCCCATCGGCGCCTGCGACATGGCAGGCAACGTAGCCGAGTGGACCGCCACGCCGGGCAAGGCCGGCGTCGTACACGTCGTCAGGGGCTGCTCCGCGGACAAGTCCGCAGACCCCGTAATGGCGAGAACCACGCGCAGGCTGCTCGTCCCCTCGGACAATACTTCCGACTTCACCGGATTCCGGTGCGTCAAGGACGTCAAGTAGCCCGCAGTGAAGACGCGCATGCCGCATTTCTTGACACATGCCCCCGCCGCTGATATAGTTGCCCCTGCGGCAGGCGCAGAAGCGGCCGCAAGGAGCGCAGACATGGCCAGGGCCCGGGGAGCGGGCAGGTTCAAGAAGGAAAAAATACTCGAGCTGGCCGGCCCCGCGGTACTCATGGTCGGCTGCGGCAGAGGGAAGTACCTCGAATTCTGCAGTTCCTCGGGACGGCAGGCTTTCGGGGTGGACATCTCCGCCGAGTACGCCGCCGAGGCATCGGGAAGAAGCGGCGGGCGCGCCGCCGTCGCGGACGCCTCGGCGCTGCCCTTCCCCGACGACAGCTTCGACACCGTCACGCTATGGGACGTTCTCGAGCACGTGCCCGACGACTGCGCAGCGCTCCGAGAAGCCATCAGGGTCGCCAGAAAAAACGTCCTCTTCTCCGTGCCGGCGGAAGACTTCCATCCCGACCACTCCGCCGGGGTCACGTTCAGAACCTACACCGACCTCTCCCACAGGAGATATTACAACGACCAGCGCATGAAGAGCCTGCTGCAATTATGCGGCCAGCGGGACTTCACGGTCGAGCGATTCGACCGCGTGCGGCCCGCCCTGCTTTACAAGCGCGTCGGCATACCCCGTTTCCTGCTTAGCACAATCGACAAGCTGCTCTGGCTTCTGAGCACGAAATCCGACTCCTTCAAACGCAACTATTTCGTCGAGGTGCGGCTGGGCGCCCGCGAGGGAAGCGAAGCCGGGAGGGAACCGAGCGGTGAGCCCGCGAAGCAGTGAGAAGATTGCCCTGGTGAACCCCGGCCCGCCCGGAACGTGCGGCGGCGTCATCGCCGTCGAGCTGCGAAACAGGCTCGCCGGATACTACGATGTCGAGCACGTTTTCGTCGAGGAAAAGAGCCTCTGCGACGGCTCGGACTGGCGCGGAGAACCGGTGCGGCCCGTGCCGTTCACCATAAAGAGGGTGCGGCACTGGCAGGCGCACCGCAAGATGCCGGAGTTCGACCTCTACCACTACCAGAGCCAGCGCAACCTCGGGCTCGTGCGCCACGGCCGCACGCCCGGCGTTCTGACGTGCCACGGCCTCGCGCCCCTCAAGGCGGACGACGTCTACTCGCGCGGCACGCGGCAACGCTTCCGCGAGCAATTCAAGCACCTCGACGAGATAGACGTCGTGATAGCCAACTCGCAGGACACGGCGCGCGACCTCACGAGACTTCTCGATGTCCCGCCGGAGAAAATCGAGGTGGTCTATTTCGGCGTAAACCATGAAATATTCAAGCCGCGCGACAGGGCCGAAGCCCGCGCCTCGCTCGGGCTGCCGCCCGGCGCGACCGTAATTCTGAACGTTGGAACCGAGCGCAAGAACAAGAACATAGACAGGCTGCTGTCCGTTTTCTCGTCGCTGGCGGCACGATTCGACGACCTTTACCTCGTCCGCGTCGGCGACAAGGACGAGTTTTTCACAGACATGCTCTCCGAACTCGGCCTCGCCGACCGGGTGTTCAGGCCCGGGCGCGTCATGAATCCCTCGCAGTACTACAACGCCGCGGACCTCTACCTGTGCATGGACCTGCACGCGTCGTTCGGCATGCCGAATCTCGAAGCAATGGCGAGCGGCTGTCCCGTCGTCACCTCCGGCGTCGAGGCGATACCGGAGATTGTCGGAGATGCCTGCATGCTCGTTGACCCGAGGAACGCGGAAGAGACCGCTGCGGCCATCGGGCAGGTGCTCGAAAGCGAGGCCATCAGCGCCGACCTGAGGCGGCGGGGCCTCGAGCGCGCCGGGGAGTTCACATGGGAAAAATGCGCCGCGCAGACGGCGCGGGTTTATGACAGGGTTCTGAAGAAAGGTTAGCCAGGAACGGTGCCGAGAGTCAGCGTAATAGTACCGACTTACAACGCTCCCCACTTCCTGACGGAGACGGTCGAGTCCATACTCGCGCAGACCTACGATGACTACGAACTTATCGTCGTTGACGACGGCTCCGGGCCTTCGACCCGCGAGGCGCTGGAACCATACATCAAGTACATCAGGTATATCTGGCGGCGAAACGCCGGCCCCTCGGCCGCTCGCAACACGGGCATCAAGCGGGCGACCGGCGAGCTTATCGCCTTCTGCGACCACGATGACCTGTGGATGCCGGAAAAGCTCGAAAAGCAGATTGCCCACATCGACTCCCATCCTGACGCCGGCGTCTACTACTGCGACTACGCCCACTTCGGCGACAGGACGGACAAGAGGCCGCGCGTGCAGCATTCCGGATGGGTTTTCCAGAAGCTGTGGCAGAAGCGCTTTGTCCAGACGCTCACTGTAATCTGCCGGAAGGAAGTGTTCGAGGATGCGGGGCTGTTCGACGAGTCGCTGCGCTACTGCCAGGACTACGACATGTGGCTGCGAATCGCCCTGCACCACCCGTTCAGCTCGACGGGCGGGGTCTACGCCAGATACCGCTTGCACCCGGCCAACCTCGCTCGCGAAGGTGCCCTCCATAACACGCTCGAAAAGCTCTACGTCGTGCAGAAGGCGTACTACATGGGCAGGGAAGCGGGCCAGATCGGCTGGTTCCTGCGCAGCCGCGTGTTCTCGGAGATTTACTTCCGCGTGGCGCAGGACCTCGAAGCGCACGGCTATCTCAGCCAGGCCTCGCGGTGCTACTGCGAGTCGCTGCGCTACCGGCCCGCCCGCCTGAAAATAGTCAAGTTCTGGTACAAGCTGCTCGGCCGCAGCTCCCAGCTCCGATACACCGGCAGGCTCGCGGAGGTGCTGCCGTGAAAATCCTCGTCGCGGGCCCGCTCGAGAATCCTGTGTCGAACGTCCACTTCATCTGCCAAACGTTCGAGAAGCTTGGCCAGGAAATCGAGAAATTCGACTACCGCGCCATCGCCAAAAGCGAAGGCTCAGACTCCATGCACGCGAAGCTGCGCAAGGCTGTGGACTCCTTCGGGCCGGATGTCCTGTTTCTCGTCAAGGGCGAGAGCATCAGCCCGCTCGTCATACGCGAAATCGCGAAAAAGACCCACATTGCCCTTCACTACATGGACTCACCCATACACGGCTGGCTCAAGAAGCTGGGCCGCGAGTGCGATTCTTTCTGGGTAACGGCGGGTGGTCTGGTGGACAAGTACCGCAGGCTCGGGTTCCGCAATCCCCACCACATGTGGGAAGGCGTTGACCCCGCCCTGCACCGCCACATCGAGGAGGAAGTGCCCGAGTACAGGTGCCAGGTCGCTTTCATGGGCACGAACAAGGCGGGCCGCGAGCGGCTCCTGCGGACCGTGATAGATGCCGGGCTCGATGTGAAGATATGGGGCACCCGCTGGCCTTCCGGCATGCCGGTCGTCGCCGAGTTCATCGGGGAGGACGATTTCGCCCGCGCGTGCTACAACGCGGACGTCGTGCTGGGTCTCAACGACAACAACGCGATTCCCGACTACTTCTCGCTGCGAACGGCCCTGACGCTGGCCTCGCGCGGATTTCACGTAACATCATACGTCCCGGGAATCGAGAACTGGTTCGTTAACGGCACCCACCTCGCCTGGTTCCGGGTGAAGAGAAACAGATTTCTGCCGTGGAAGGCGGACTTCTCCGACTGCGTGCACGTTATTAAGAGCTGGCTGGACAAGCCGGAGGAGCGCCGGAGAATCGCAATCGAGGGACAGAAGCACGTATACACCTTTTTCACGTGGGAATACCAGCTCGGGAAGGTGCTGGACAGGCTCGGGGAACTGCTGGAACGGGAGAAGAGTTGAAGCATTGAAGGTTCAGGTAGAAAAAATCAAGCTGGAGAACATGCGCGGTCTTGTTGCTTCGGGCTATACCACCCCCGGCTGGCTCGAAGTACTGAGCAGGCCCGACGCCCTCTTCGAACTGCCCGGAGTGCGTATTTTGAAGGACTCCCCGACGACCCGGGCCGCCGTCGTAACGGTCGAAGTCGGCGGGACCGGGCACGCGCTGCACGTCAAACGCCTGAACAGGCGGGGCATGGTGTTTACGGTCAAGTACGTTTTCCAGTGCTCGCGCGCGCGGCGGCTGTTCCACAACCACGTCGCGCTTATCGAGCGGGGCGTGCCCACGCTGCAGCCGATAGCCGCCATCTCAGAGCGCTCCGGACCGTTCCTGCGCAGGAGCTTCCTGATAACGGAGCAGATAGATGCGAAGCCCCTCTTCGAGCTGTGGGAGAAGGAAATCCATCCTTCCGGCAACCCGCCCGACCGGCGCAGGAAGCTCATGGCCGACGTGGCCCGGCTCGTCGCGAAGATGCACGCGGCAGGCGTCTTCCACAGGGACCTGAAATCATCCAACATACTCGTGCAAACCGACGGCAGTCCCATCATTGCCGACCTCGATGGCGCAAGGCTGCGCTCGTCAGTCGGCTACAGGCAGCGCGTGCGCGACCTCGCCCGCCTTTTCACGTCGCTCGTGCCGCTCGCCAACGTGACCGACAGGCACGTCTTTCTGAAAGAGTACATCGCCGCTTTCGGCGCAGGCGACGACCTCAGGCGGATGGGCCGCGATATCGCGGTGAAGGGCCTCGTGATTCTGCGCTCGAAGCGCTCGAAAGGCAAGTACGAGGACCAGGAATACCGCTACCTCGACGATTTCGCCAAGCGCCAGCGCAGGTGGCTCAAACCCTGATGTTGAGACAACGGCCGGCTTTCACCGCAGAGTCGCAGAGGAACGCGGAGTTATTTTATTTTTCTTTTCCTTTTGTTTATTGTATTCTTCCTCTCCGGTTCTCGGCGATTTTTCCGCGTCTCTGCGATAAAGAAGAGATGTGATTATGGTTGAAAGCGATTCAACGGATAAGAGCGAGACGCCGCGGTTTTACGACCCCGGCGCGCAGAAGGAGGAGGCCGGTTTCGAGTCGGCGCTGCGCCCGAGGTCGTTCGGCGAATTCGTCGGCCAGGACCGGACGGTCGAGAACCTCAAGATTTACGTGACTGCGGCGAAGCAGCGCGGCGAGGCGCTCGACCACATACTCTTCTCCGGCCTGCCGGGCCTCGGAAAGACCACCCTCGCCACCATTATCGCCCGCGAAATCGGCACCAGCTTCAAGGCGACCAGCGGGCCCGTCCTCGAGAAGGCCGGCGACCTCGCCGGAATCCTCACCAACCTCGAAGAGGGCGACGTCCTCTTCATCGATGAAATCCACCGCATGCCCCGAATCGTCGAGGAATACCTCTACTCCGCCATGGAAGACTTCACGATAAACATAGTGCTCGACCAGGGTCCGAGCGCCCGCAGCCTCCGGATAGACCTCCCGCGCTTTACGCTCATAGGCGCCACGACGCGCGAAGGCCTGCTCACGGCGCCGTTCAGGGCGCGCTTCGGCGTGCTGGAGAAACTCGGCTACTACCCGCCGGAAGACCTGACGAGCATAATCAAGCGCTCGGCGGGCATACTCGAAGTCCCCATCGATTCGGAATCGGCGGTGCTGCTTGCGCAGCGCTCGCGCGGCACCCCCAGAATCGCCAACCGCTTCCTGCGGCGCATCCGCGACGTCGCGCAGGTCAAGGGCGACGGCACCATTTCGACCGCCATCGCCGAGCAGGGCCTGCAGATGCTCGGAATCGACGAGGCCGGTCTCGAAGCCATCGACCGCAGGATACTCAAGATAATAATGGACCACGGCGGCGGACCGGTCGGCCTCAAGACCATCGCGGTCGCGGTCGGCGAAGAGGACGGAACCATCGAAGAGGTCTACGAGCCTTACCTCATACAGCAGGGATTCCTCAAAAAGACGCACCGCGGGCGCATGGTCTCCGACAGGGCGTACAAGCACTTCAAGCGCGAGCAGCCGAACGGTAAGGACAACCTCTTTTAACGCCGCTACGGCACTTACATAATGTGCTGGATTTCCGCGCCGATTCTGCCGAAGTAAATACTGGAATACATCGCGTGAGGAGCGGCGTTATGAACAGGCCCAGAGCTTTCTTCAATCTCGTCAGAATCGCGTCCGCAGCTTTCATGTTTGCCTACTTCGCGCTGACAGCCTGAGGCTGCAACGCAGTCGAAGGACAGGAAGCCTTTCTGCCACTGTGGGAATCTCCCACCGTACAATCCCATGAACCTATTGCGCCCGTTGGCACGCTCGAAGAAGAACAGTACTTCAGCGACTACACCATCAGGACGTACCGTGACATGGAATCAGGCGAAGGGGCGTTCGAGATACTGAAGGAAGGAAAGTGGGTCTATGCGCAAGAAGGCTGGAAATTCTACATCGGCCCTTTCCACGAATCCCCAGAGGACGAGAATCCTCCAGTTGGTCGGGACATAACAGGAGATGGACAGCCCAATCTTATCGTATCCGAATGGACCGGCGGCATAAACTCCTGCATGGTTTCCAGCGTTTTCGAGATTGGCGGCAACTTCCGCAAGATTGGCACATTCAACGGAGTACACACCGAACCCGTCTTCAGGGACGTGAACTGCGACGGCAGCATGGAGATACTGGTTGACGACTGGGCATTCGACTACTGGTACAGCCTCGCCGACTCTCCCACTACCAGGATAGTACTGGAGTTCCGCAACGGCTCGTATCAAATGGCACGCCGCCTGATGAGAAAGCCGGCACCGGCACCCGCCGAACTCAAGACGAAAACCGCGGAACTGCAGGCCAGCAACTCCTGGCCCTACTGGAACAATAGGCACTTACCATCATGCACCGTTATGTGCTACATGCTTGACCTGATTTACAGCGGCAATGCCAAGTCGGCGTGGGAATTCCTCGATATGGGCTGGCCGAAGGACGCGCCCGGCAAGGAGAGATTCCTGCACTGCTTCCGGTCAACTCTCGAAGACAGCACTTACTGGCCGGAAATCAGGGCAATGAACCGCAACTGAGACAGTCATGCTCGATATGAAGACACTATTAGCGTTCTGCACCGTCTCCGCCCTTGTTGTTGCAGCCTCCTGCAGCAGCCAACGTGAAGAGGCACAGGAAACCCGGCAGTACGCAACCGCGCTCTCAGACATTCGGAACCCCGAGATTGTCATTCATAAAAGCAACCGTCGCCTGCTCCTGTATTCCGGAGGCGAAGTCGTCCGCACCTACAGGACAGGGCTCGGGTTCAGCCCGAAGGGACACAAGCGCAAGGAAGGCGACGGACGCACCCCGGAAGGCAGTTACTACATCTGTTGCAAGAATCCCAACAGCCGCTACTACCTCTCGCTCGGCCTGAGCTACCCGAACGAACAGGATGCCGCAAAAGGCCTGCAGGACGGGCGAATCACGCAAACGCAGTGCGGAAAGATTGCACGCGCCATACGCCGGAAATCCACGCCGCCGTGGAACACGCCGCTTGGAGGCGAGATTTTCATTCACGGGCGCGGGTCGCACAGGGATTGGACCCACGGGTGCATTGCACTCGACGACGGCGACATGCGCGAAATCTTCGAGGCCGTCCCGGTCGGCACGCTCGTCATAATCCTGCCTTAGCTGTATCCCTGTTTCTTCACTTGCACAGTCAAGCAAAAACATGTAACCTTCGCGGTATGGGCGAGAGATTGCTGCTTCACGTCTGCTGCGCGCATTGCGCCATCGGAGCTTTCGAAGCGCTCAACAGCGAGGGTTTCGAGGTCAAAGGGTATTTCTCGAACCCGAATATCCACCCGCTTATCGAGTTCCGGCGCAGGCTCAAGGCCGTCAAGGTGGCACGCGACAGGCTGAAGCTCGAAATCGACTGCGACGAGGAGTACGGGCTGCGCAGATTCCTGAAGGCGGTGGCCGGGAAGGAAGATGCGCGCTGCCCTGTGTGCTATTCTCTGCGTTTCGAGGCGGCGTGTGAAAAAGCCGCGAAGGAAGGATTCGACCTTGTGACAACGACGCTTTTCAGCAGCCCGCACCAGGACCACGAATTAATCGCCTGCGTTGGCACTCAGGAGGCGGCCAAGCACGGGGTCGAGTTTCTTGTCCGCGACTTCCGCCTGCAGAGCGAGAAAGCACATGAAAAGGCGAAGGCCATGAAGCTCTACAGCCAGCAGTACTGCGGCTGCATTTTCAGCGAGTACGAGCGCTTTAAGGACACCGGCCTCCATCTTTACAAAGGAGACCGTTCGTGAAACGCAAGGCCATACTGGGCATAGACATAGGCGGCACGAAGGTCAGGCTGGCCCCCGTCTTCAAAGACGCCTCACTGGGAGAAATCATCGAATTCCTGGCGACTCCGGGCGTCAAGCCCCGGAAGCTTGCAGAACTTGTCGCACAGCATGCAGCGGAACTGAAAGAAGTAACGCTCGTTTCCGCCGGCGCGGGCTGTCCGGGCCACGTGGCGAACGACAGGCGCACGCTGCTTTACGCACCCAATCTGAAATGGCGGGAAGTCGATTTCGCGGAGTTGCTCGAAGATTCGCTGCAGGTGCCGGTAGTGCTGGAGAACGACGTCAACGCCGCAGCCCTCGGCGAGCACCGATACGGCGCGGGCAGGGGCGCGAACAATGTAATCTGCGTGTTCGTCGGGACCGGGGTCGGCGGCGGGATTATATCGGGAGGCCGGCTGCTGCGGGGCGCAACCGGAAACGCGGCGGAAGTCGGCCACCTGCTCTTCCGGCCCGGCGGGCGCGCGTGCAGTTGCGGGCGCGCCGGGTGCATCGAGGCGTATGCGGGAGGCGCCCACATTCCGTCTTACTACGAAGAACTCGGCGGCGAGCCGGGCCTGACCGCCAGCGATATCTGGCGGCGCGCTCAGGAAGGCGACCCGTTCGCACTCGTCGCAAGGACCGATGCCGTGCAGGCGCTGACTGCGCTGCTCGTGAACCTGCAGACCCTCTTCGACGCGGAGAGAATCGTGCTCGGCGGCGGGGTTATCAGATATGTCAGGGGTCTGTTCGAGGAAGTGAAGCGGGAGCTGGCCGGTTATCTGAAAGGCATGTGGAGAACGAAAACCTCGGTCGTGCGTTCGCAACTTTGGGGCGACGCCGGCATACTCGGCGCGGCCTCTCTTGCTCCGGACCTTTCACGGAAATGCTAAAGACCCACGCCCCGAACGCCGAAGTAACATATAGAGAAAAGGGACAATAAAAACTGAGTGCTGAATGTGGTGCGCCGCATTCAGTATTCTGTTTTAGGACTCCGGACCGACCTGCCGATGATGCTTCGTTCTTGACACCGAACGCATTAGACCCCTATAATTCCGGAATCAGGCAGCTTATTGGAGGATTGACAATGGCGAGATGCATGACGATAGCCCTGGTGCTTCTTTTCGCATCCGCGGTCGCGTTTGCGGATGTGAAAATCGTTCAGAAAGTCAAGGCCAAGACGGAAAGCGACATCAACCCCATGGCCAACGACACCTCGGAGCACACCGAGACTGTCTGGTTCAAGGGCAAGAAGGTCCGAATCGACGCGGACAACGACAAGGAATACAAGATGGCCGACTTCGAGAAGGGCGAAGTCTTCATCGTCAACCCCGAGAAGAAGAACTATTCCAAGCTCACGTTCAAGGACCTCGGCAAGCTGCGCGACGTCGCCTTCTTCCAGATTAAGGGCCAGCTCGACCAGTTCGACAAGCTCGAGCCGGAGCAGAAAGCCATGGCCGAGATGATGTACGGCCCCACCATCAAGAAACTGCGCGACGCGCTCACGAACAAGGACAAGGAAACGAAGGTCGAAGTCAAGAAGCCCGACGAGACCAAGGACATAGCGGGTCATACCTGCAAGCACGTCGTAATCGAGGAAAACGGCGCAAAAGTGCTCGACCTGTGGATGACCGACGCGGTCAAGGTCGAGGTAAACCTGGCCGAAGTATTGTCCTCGCTCGCGCTCTTCTCGCCCTCGGTGAAGAAGAAGGTCAAGGAACTAAAGGGCTACAGCCTCAATACGACCTACGTCTTCGATATCGTCGTGCAGAAAATAACCAACTCGTCCGAGACCACTGAAATCAAGACGGACGAGATTCCCGAGGAGAAGTTCAAACTCCCCGAGGATTACAAGCAGGTCGAATCCGAATTGACCAAGGCGATAAAGCAGTACAACGAATGGGAAAAATCGCAGAAGAAGGAAGAGGAGAAGAAGGAGCCGGAGGAGAAGGAGAAAGGGCTCCTGGGCGGGGAGAAGGAAGACGCGGAGAAGCCCAAGAAGGACCTTTTCGGCGAGGAGAAAGAAGGCGAGAAAAAGCCGGAATCTCCGGAAGAGGGCAAGTAGAGAACCGCGCGCAGCGCTTTCTTCTGCCCCTGTGTTTCCTGCTGCTGGCCGCGGCGTGCGCGATGTCACTGTGGCGGTACTTCGACGGCGCTCCGGCGGCGACACGGGTTTCAGGCCGGCCCGCAGCCGAGGCGCAGGCCCGCATCGATCTGAACAGCGCGGACGCCGACAGGCTGGCCCTGCTGCCGGGAATCGGATCTGTCACGGGCGAGGCAATCGTCAGGTACAGGCGGGAACACGGGCCATTCGGCAGCCTGAGCGAACTCGAGCGCGTACCGGGAATCGGACCGAAAAAGACAGAGCGAATTCAACCCTACGTGACCATCAATGGCGCGAAATGACGTGAAGAAAAGACAGTCAGTCCTCCTGCCTTTTCTATTCTGCATTGCGCTGGTAATATCCGTCGCCTGCTTCGGATACATGCTCCCCAAAATTGAAAAAAGCCACTATCTCACAATGGCGGTTATTTTCGCGGCTGCCACAGCCGGAGTGTCTGTATTCTGCATGCTTCTGCTGCTGCAAATCCGCCGCTTCTACAGGCGGACCGGGAGCCTGCCGGCCCCCCGGGTGACCGGCAACGTGGACAGCGCCGTAATCGGAAACCCCGTCTCTCCGTCCAAGGCCGAAGACCTGCGCAAGCTCAAGGCCCTCTCCAGCCAGGTCGAAGTGCTCTCCGCCATGCGCGAGATAAGCCTGCTGGCGAGCCAGGACGTCGATTTCGAGCGACTGGTGGAGCACGCGCTGCTCCTGGTCGAGCAACTCGTAGGAACGCGCGAGATAACGCTTTTCCTGCGCTCGCAGGATGACACGAAGATTCTCAAGGTTCGCGCTCGCCGCGCCGGAGGGCACACGATGTTCGGCGACGAGATAGACCCGCTCGCGGTGGACTCGGACCACGTGACCGAGGTCGCCCGCTACGGCAACATCAAGCGCGAGGAGACCGACGAGATGCTCGACCTGACGGTGCCGGTCATGGTGGACCGCGAGGTCCTCGGCGCGGTGAAGGTCAAGATACGCAAGGAGGACATCGTCGCGGAGGACTTCCAGCAGGCGGAACTCAACCTGCGCCACATGATTAACCATATAAGCCTCGCCATAAAGACTCCCACGCTCTACGACCGCGCCGTCATAGACGGCCTGACCGGCCTCTACACCAAGCGCCACCTCAACGCCGAGATTGCCAAGCTCTTCGCCGGCTGCAAGCGCCTGTCCAAGTCGCTGGCGGTCATCATGTTCGACATAGACTTCTTCAAGAAGATAAACGACGCCCACGGCCACCTCTCAGGCGACATAATCCTGCGCGAGGTCGCCAGCATCGTGAAGCAGCAGATACGGGAATACGATTCGGCCTACCGCTACGGCGGCGAGGAGATGTGCGTGCTGCTGCCCGACATTGACGCGCACGGCGCCGTGGCGGTCGCGGAGCGCATACGCAAGTCGGTCGAGAGCCACCCCTTCCGCGGCGACCGCAACCAGAAGGTGACCGTAACGATAAGCGGCGGAGCCTCCATGTTCAAGAAGCACATGAAGACGTCCGACGACCTTATCTCGGAGGCCGACAGCGCACTCTACGAGGCCAAGCAGGGCGGCCGCAACCAGATAAAGTACTTCCACAAAACCACCGCCGCATGACAGCCGCCGTGCTTTTTTCACTCGCTCTGCCTGCGATTCCGAACGAATGTCTTGACAGGGATTCTTGCCCGGCTAACATAGAACATCGGAGATGTGCAAATGCGGGAGGTACCGACGTGAAGAAAACGGTTGTCATCCTTCTGGTTCTCGCGGTGTTTATCGCCGGCTGCGCGGGCAGCGGTGCGGTTCGCGCCGATAAGCCGCCGGAGCCTAAGAAGCGCGAATCGGGCCCCCCGGCCTTTCTCGGCGTCTCGATGACGGCCGCGCCCGACCTCAAGCCCATCGAGGGAGTTACCGCAAAGCACGGCGTGCGCGTGCACTTTGCCGTGCCCGACTCGCCCGCGGATAAGGCGGGCATCAAGTCCGGCGACATAATCGTAGCCGTCGGGAGCGCGGATTTCGACGCGGAGGCCAAGGATGTGCTGCAGCAGTTCCGCGACCGGCTGGCGCAGTACTTTGCAGGCGACACGGCCCGAATCAAGGTCGTCCGGGAAGAAACGCTCTTCGAGGTCATCGAGGGCGGCAAGAAGGTCGAGAATCCGGAGCGCGTCGCGTCCGACCTGAAGAAGCACATGCAGGGCAAGGACAAGGATGTGGAACTGAGCCTCAAGGCGAAAAACGTCCGGCACGTGCTCGCGTTCGACGTGAAGCTCACCGAAAAGCCTGCCTCGGGCGCGGGAAAATACACCGTCCCGCCCGATGAGGAGATTTACATCCTGCCGCCCGGCTTCTCGTGCCCGGCTGAGAAACTCGCCGAGGAGCTTGTCGAGCACTACGCCATATCGAGCAACTACCAGGACCTGCGCGAGCGCCTGCGCAAGCTGGAAACGTCTCACGAAGGTTTCCGCATACCGTACGTCGCCTACCTGCACCGCAATCCGTTCCGCATGGAGCATCTCGCACAGGAAATCCTCGATACCCTCTCCGAAGGTGTTAAAGACAAAGCGAACGCGACCCGACGGCTTGCGCAAACCGCCATTAAGCTTTCCGGCAAAGTGCCTGGTGAGTCAAAGGCTGCTCCTCTCAAGACAGGCCTCACGCTGGAAGAGCATCTGGCGCAGCTCGAGAAGGTGCTCGAATCGGCGGCTGCATGCCATAAAAAGGCGTTCGCCGCGCTCACCACAGAGGACAGAAAATTCCTCCTCGACAACATGGAAAGGCTCGGCGAGGTCTTCGAGGAGATGTTCTACATCCACACCAACGAGAACAGGGAGGAGTTCGATAAACACCTTCGCATGATTGAGCTTGCGAAGAAAATCGACCTGACTCAGCTCTTCGCTGCTTTCCTGCAGGTTCGGGAAGTCACCGACGCCGATTACCTCGCCGGCCTCGAAAAGGACCTGCGGGATGCAGGCGTGAAACTCGCGAAGAAATTCGTTGCCGAGAAGGAAACTCCTTTCGGCAGGATAGTAATAGGCGGTACAGGCGATAACTGGTACAAGGACAAGGATGCCGCGGTAATTATCGACCTCGGCGGCAACGACTTCTACACCAACAACTCCGGCTCCTCCACGGCCGAGATTCCATGCGCGGTCGTCGCGGATGTGAAAGGAAACGACGCCTACGAGTCCACCCGTTCCTTCGCCCAGGGCACGGGCCTTCTCGGCGTCGGAATCCTCGCCGACCTGTCCGGCGACGACTCCTATGTCGGTATCCGCTGGTGCCAGGGTACGTGCGCCTGCGGCATAGGCTTGCTTTTCGATGGCAGCGGCAGCGATACTTATCGCTCGCACGGGTTCGCGCAGTCGGCGGCACTCTGGGGCATCTCCGTCCTCTGCGACACCGGCGGAAACGACAGGTACGAATCTCATACCTTCTCCCAGGGCCTCGGCATGTGCGGGGGCGTGGCCGTGCTCTGCGACTCGGAGGGCAGCGACAGCTATTACGCCAAGGGCACGCACCCGACCGGCTACGGCACGCCGGGCGTCTACGAGGGGTGGTCGCAGGGCTGCGGCGTGGGGTTCCGGCAGTACGGCTCGGGCGGAATAGGCATTATCCTCGACCTGC
Source organism: uncultured Planctomycetota bacterium (assembly GCA_964641955.1). Classification (GTDB taxonomy): domain Bacteria; phylum Planctomycetota; class SKW154; order SKW154; family DAOVDS01; genus CAZXNM01. Next base: position 84,049 of record CAZXNM010000015.1, on the reverse strand, counting down.
AGGGCGCCGACCACTACGAGGCGGGCAACTTCTCCCAGGGCGGCGGCTACTACTACGGATGGGGCATTCTGGGCGACCGTGGTAAAGAGGACGACACTTACATCGGCAGCCGCTACGCGCAGGGCTTCTGCGCGCACCAGGCGCTTGGCACCTTTATCGAAGAAGACGGGAACGAGACTTATGCCTCCCGGAATGCCGTACACGCGGGACTTGCGTGGGACGAGTGCGTGACGCTGTTCCTCGACCGTTCGGGCGACGACAACTACTCGTGCCCGCGCGGATTCTCGCAGGGCGCTTCGGCGCACAACGCAATCTGCATCTTCATGGACCTCGACGGGACCGACAGGTACGCAAGCGGCGCCGGGCCGGGCCGGGCGGGCGGAAACGACTACCACGGCGGCACGAGCCTGTCATTTTTCCTGGACCTCGGCGGGCAGAAGGACTCCTACGTGAAGCGCGGCGAGAACGACTCCGTCTCGTACGAGCCGGAGGACAGCCTCGTCCTCGACCTGCCAGGGCGTGACCTGACGCGCCTCGGCGACATTATCGCCCTGTGCAAGCCCTACGAGCCTCCTAAGAAGAAGGAGGAAAAGAAGCAGGAGCCTGAGAAGCCAGAAAAGACCAAGAAGAATGAAGGCAAGGGGAAGTAGCTTGGCGAAATCGAAAGTTGCAGTACTCAGGACCACGCCCGAAACCGTGGTCGAGGACTACGGGCGGCTGATGCGCCTTGCCGACTGCGACAAGCATCTCGGCAAAGAGCACAGCACGGCGCTCAAAATCAACATCTCGTGGCACTACTGGTATCCGGCATGCTCCACGACTCCGTGGCAGCTCGAGGGTGTGATTAAAGCACTGCTCGACGGCGGATATGACAGGAAGAAGCTCTTCGGCGCTCACAACCGGACGGTAGTTGTTTCTGCCTACAAGGGCGAACTCGCAAACAAGCACAAACCCGTCCTCGAAAAGTACGACATCGAGAATGTCCACCTCTACGAGCCTCAGGAAGAGTGGGTGCGCTACCGCCCGAAAGGCGAAATCCTGGCTCTCAACGACTACTACCCCGAAGGCCTCTACATACCGAAGCGGCTCATGGGGTGTAACGTAATCCAGCTTCCCACCATGAAAACGCACGTGTTCACGACCATGACCGGCGCCATGAAAAATGCCTTCGGGGGACTCATCAACGAGAAGCGCCACCACGTGCACGGACGCATCCACGAGGTCCTGGTGGACCTGCTGACCATCCAGAAGGAGCTGAATCCCGGGCTTTTCGCCGTGATGGACGGGACGTTTGCGGGCGACGGGCCGGGTCCGCGATGCATGGAGGTGTACGAGAAGAACCGCATTCTCGCCTCGGCGGATTTCGTCGCGATTGACGCGATTGCGGCGAAGATGATGGGATTCGACCCGCTGTCGCTGGATTTCATCAGGCTGGCGCACGAAAAAGGGCTGGGCTGCGGCGACCCGCGCGAAATCGAGGTCGTCGGCGAGGATATCTCGGGCGTCAACTGGCACTTCACGGGGACGAAGAACACTTTCGCCTCGCGGGGGCAAAAGCTGATTTACTGGGGGCCGCTCAAGCCCTTCGAAAAAATTCTTCTGCGCTCGTTCCTCACGCCTTGGTCGTACCTGGCGTCGGTGCTGTATCACGACTTCTACTACATGGCGTACAAGGGCCGCTCGCGCGTGAAGGATGCGCTCAACACGCCCTGGGGCCGGCTCTTCCAGAAATATTAGCGATTCCGGTCAGTGCGCGAGGTGCGCTTGCGCGGCCTGCGGCCGCGCCCGAACCTCGGGCCCTTGAGCTTCGATATGCCCCGCAGCCTGAGAATCTCGTCGCGGATTGCGGCCGCCTCCTCGAATTCGAGCCGCTCCGAAGCTTCGTACATCTGCGTTTCGAGCATGCGCATCACCTCTATCCTGTCGTACTCGCCGCCGGGAATATGGACGACCGACTTCTCGACCTCTTCCGCCTGCAGGACTTCCTCGATTCCGGCGACTATCTCCTTCTGGATCGAGACTGGCGTGATGTCGTGCTCTTTGTTGAATTCGAGCTGCGCGGTGCGGCGGCGCTCCGTCTCGGCGAGGGCGCGCTCCATCGACTTCGTGACCTCGTCGGCGTAGAGGATGACCTCGCCGTTTATGTGCCGGGCGGTGCGGCCGATTGTCTGGATGAGCGATGTCTCCGAGCGCAGGAAGCCCTCCTTGTCCGCGTCAAGTATCGCCACGAGCGAGACTTCCGGCAAATCCAGTCCTTCGCGCAGCAGGTTCACGCCCACGAGCACGTCGAAATCGCCCCTGCGCAACGAGCGCAGAATCTGCACGCGCTCGATGGTGTCGATTTCCGAGTGCAGGTAGGTCGCCGGTATCTTCTCGTCCTCGAAGTACTGCGACAAATCCTCCGCAAGCCGCTTGGTGAGCGTCGTTACGAGCACGCGCTCTTTTTTCTCGATGCGCTTCTTTATCTCTTTTATCAGGTCCTTGACCTGCGTCGCGGCGGGCCGCACGCTCACCTTCGGGTCCACGAGGCCCGTGGGTCGGTTAATCTGCTCGACCACCTCACCGCCGGATTTTTCCACTTCGTACTCTGCTGGTGTCGCGGAGATGAACAACGCGCGTTTCACGAGATGCTCCCATTCATCGAACTTGAGCGGCCTGTTGTCGAGCGCCGAGGGCAGCCTGAATCCATGCTCCACGAGCGTGAGCTTTCGCGAGTGGTCGCCGTTGTACATGCCCCGGACCTGCGGGATGGTGACGTGCGACTCGTCCACAACGACGAGGTAGTCGCCCTGGAAATAGTCGAGCAGGCAGTAAGGCCGCGAGCCGGGCGGCCTGCCCGAAAGGTGGCGCGAGTAGTTCTCGATTCCCTTGCAGTAGCCGATTTCCTGCATCATTTCGATGTCGTAGAGCGTGCGCGTCTTGAGCCTGTGCGCTTCGAGCAGCTTGCCCTGGCTCTCCAGTTCCTTCAGCCGCTCGTCAAGCTCCTCCTTTATGGTGACTGCCGCGCGCTGGATGCGGTCCTCGGGCATCATGAAGTGCTTCGAGGGGTAGATATCCACGCGGTTCTGTTCCGCCGTGGGCTGGAGCGTGACTGGGTGAACCTGCTCGATGTTGTCCACGAACTCGCCGAAAAACTGTATCCGCAGCGCGGACTGCTCGTAGGCGGGGAAAAGCTCGACCGTGTCGCCCCGCACGCGGAAGGTCGAGCGGCGAAGGTCAATGTCGTTGCGCTCGTACTGCAGGGTGACGAGGCTGCGCAGGAACTCGTCGCGCTCGATTTTCTGCCCGCGCTCCACCGGCACTATCATGTGAGAATACTCATCCGGCGAGCCTATGTTGTATATACACGAGACGGACGCCACGATTACGGTGTCTCTGCGCGTCAGCACCGAATTCGTGGCCGAGAGGCGCAGCCGGTCGAGGTTCTCGTTTATCGAGGCATCCTTTTCTATGTAGATGTCTCTCTGGGGGATGTAGGCTTCGGGCTGGTAGTAGTCGTAGTACGAGACGAAGTACTCGACGCAGTTGTCGGGGAAGAACTGCCGGAACTCCGAGTAGAGCTGCGCGGCCAGCGTCTTGTTGTGCGATATTACCAGCGCGGGCATCTGCACGCGCTCTATTACGTTGGCGACGGTGAAAGTCTTGCCCGAGCCTGTCACGCCGAGCAGTGTCTGGAAAGAGCGCCCCTTTTGAAGCCCCTCGGTGAGCTTCTCGATTGCCGCCGGCTGGTCGCCCGCCGGCCTGAACTTCGCCCTGAGCTTGAATCTGTCCATCAATTCCCAAGTATAATGATTCTCGCGCCCTCTGGCTAATCCAAAGTACTTGTCATATAGCAACCAGCAGCCAGTTTCTAAGCTGTGGTGGGGGTCTGCGGCTGGAAGCGGATGTCTTCGAATCGCGGGGACAGGTTCGAGTCGAGGCGAAGGAGGAGCGACTGGTAAGGCTCGAATTCGAGAGTCACATCGACCGACCCGCCGAATGCATTCAACCTCACCGGAACCTCGAGCTGCCTGTCTATAAACGATTGCCCGTAACTCATCGGGTATTCAATTCCCTTCGACAGCGGGTGCGCGAAGAACACGAACATCTCATCGCCGTCGCAGCGGCAGAAGAATTCCGGAATCTCCCCGCCCTCCACGAGCGGCGGATTCACCGCAATATCGCCGAATTCTCCTGAAACATTGTCGAGCGAGAGCAGTTCGGACAAAATCTTTCCGTATTCATTATCCTTCGCGTGGCCCGGCTGTGAGGGATTGCGTTTCAGGCAGACAGGCAGGCCCGCCTGCGCAAGCTCGACGACCCGGCGCAGCGCCTGCGCATCCAGCCACTCGACATCGATGTAGAGCGATGAAAACGAAGCGGAGCCGCACGTCAGACGCCCGTCCTCGACGCCGCCTTCGAGCAGGAACGGCAGCGAGACCCACAGCGGGTGAAAGCCCCGCAGCTCCTGCGGCATGCACTGGTACTGCAATTCCCAGTGGTAGCGCGCACTGGGCCGGCGCAATTCCTGCGGCAGCGTGCCCTTCATCCAGTTGTCCTCGAGCGGCAGATAGACGGCGACATCGGAATATGCCCTGCCCTTTCGCATGAATCCGCTGACTTTCTCCATGTATGCGTTGAATGCGGGCAGCTCTTCGGCCAGCGCGCCGTCCGGGCCGACGTGGACGGTGGCGTAGAACTGGTTTTTGCCGCCGGGCGGGTTGTACGGCATTCCATGCCAGACGACGAGGTTGACGCCGTTTGCGAACAGGGCGTCTGCGAGCAGCTTCAGGTCGGCTGTCTGCTCCTTCTTGATGAATGGCGGCGGACCGGGCCAGGGCACCCAGCCGTAGAGGCATGTGAACGATTCGGCAGATACGATGCTTCTGCCGGAAAGCGCTGCAGCCGAGGCTGCGAACCGAGAGAAGTGCGGGTCGAAGAGGACTGCCTCGCTTTCGGGCACGTCGCATGCCGCGTAGGCTGCAATAAGGTCGGTCGGCGCGCCGTGGCACTGCACCCGCGAGAACGCGCCCGCGCCCTGACAAATTTCGGTGAACGGCGCAAAGAACTCGTTAAGCACGTATTCGGAAAGGAGCCTGCGGTAGTCGTATCGCACATCGGGATGCGAGTCGAGTTCCGGCATGTACTCTTCTATGCGATAGCCGTATTTCTCGCGAAACGCTTCGCCGAAACCGTCCGTCCAGAGCCCGCGTGTATCGACCTCCCAGGAGTCGCAGAAGAGCGCGGAAGGCGTTCCGACAAGTGAATCCCTGAGGAATTCGAGCATCTTTTCCGAGTAGTGCCCGAGGGCGCCGCGGTCAAGATGGTTGAGTATGCGCCCGGGCGGCGAGTACGGCGATTCCCACGATTTCTGCAGGCGCTGGTCGGAGGGGCCTTCGTACGTCATGGATGCGTCGCGCTCCTCGACGAACGTGCCGCCGAAGGGCCAGAGAGTGCCGAAAGTGAAGTCGCACCCGAGTCCGAGGCCGTTCGCGCACTTCTTTGTAAAAGCCACCATGCGGCCCAGCTCCGGCGACAGCCATTCAGGTCCAGGCCGCGAGTCGGGCAGGCTGTAAAGCCACGCTATCTCGACGCCGCCGAAATTGTTGGCCTTCATCCAGTCGAGCTGGCTGTGGATGTCCTCTTCGCGAATCTCGCCCGAGAACCACCACCACCGGACGTACGGCTTCGCACTGCTGTAGAACACGTTCTCCATCACCGGCAAAGCTCACTTTCGGGAAGGGATGCAGGATAAGATTAATAACAGCAGCAGGCCCCCCAGTCAAGGATGTTCGCCTGTCGTGGGACACAATCCATAATTCCTCGCGGAACTATGGTTATGCCCCAACCGTCGGAACAGAATTGTCACCAACGAATATAAGGAGTACACATCCCCATATTCTTCCTGAGATGCGGTGCATATTGCTTGACTCGGGCCGAAGCGGAGTGTATATTTGCGCAGCCTGAGCGCTTCAAGGAGAAATATGAGCACCGGCAGCAACAGCATATTCCGCTTCGCCGCATCCGACTGCGCCTGACGCAGCCTGACACACTCTGTCCCCGTCCCCGTGGAAATGGTCTTATGGAACTACCGTGATGGATGAAGAGTTACTGGACAATTTGAAAGGTCTGCTCGAGCAGCTTCTGGAGCTGAAGGGCGCGCTTGACGTCGAGGCCAAGTGCGCCGAGATAGTCGAAGTAGAAGAGAAGATGTCGAAGCCCGGGTTCTGGGAGTCGGGCCAGCAGGACGAGGTAATCAAGCGGCTCAAGGCGCTCAAGAACGCCGTCGAGCCTATTATCGAGACTGAGAAGCAGCTCGAAGACGCCGTGGTGCTTGCGGAGCTGGCGCTCTCGGAGGAAGACGAGGAGACGTACGAGGAAGCCCGGAAGGAGCACGCCAGGCTGCGCAAGGCGGTCAAGCGGATTGAGACGGCGGCGCTGCTCGGCGAGCAGCACGACTCGAAGAACTGCTACGTCTACGTTCACGCGGGCGCAGGCGGGATAGACTCGTGCGACTGGGCCGAGATGCTCATGCGCATGTACCTGAGATACTGCGAGCAGAAGGGCTACGATGCCGACATAGTGGACGCCCTCCACCAGGAGGAGGCGGGCATCAAGAACGCCGCCCTGCACGTGAAGGGCGAGAACGCCTACGGCTACCTCAAGGGCGAGACGGGGGTCCACAGGCTGGTGAGGATGTCGCCCTTTGATTTCAACAAGCGCAGGCACACTTCGTTCGCCGCGGTCGAAGTCATCCCGGAGTTCGAGGAGCAGGGAGAGGTCGAGATAGACGAGAGAGACCTCAAGATAGATACTTTCCGCTCCAGCGGGCCGGGTGGGCAGCACGTGAACGTCACCGACTCGGCGGTGAGAATCACGCACCTTCCCTCGGGCATCGTGGTGCAGTCGCAGGCGCAGCGCTCGCAGTTCGCCAACAGGCGCGAGGCGATGAGCATGCTGAGGTCGAAGCTTTACCGTCTGGAGGAGGCGAAGCGCCGGGCCGAGATTGCCAGCCTGTACAGCGAGAAGGGCGAGATAGCCTGGGGCAACCAGATTCGCTCCTACGTCCTGCATCCCTACCAGCTCGTCAAGGACCACCGGACCGAGGAGGAGACGTCGAACGTCAACGCCGTGCTGGACGGCGCGCTCGACGACTTCATCGATGCATACCTGCAAATGAACGCGGGCAAGAAAAAATAAAAGCCGGGCATTTAAGCCCGGCATCATTCTTTTCGTGGCTTCTTACACCCTTCTCTTCTTGCGTGGTCTGCAGCCGTTATGGGGCAGCGGGGTGACGTCCTGAATGGCCCTTATGGTGAGGCCGGCGGCTGCGAGCGCCCTTATGGCGGGCTCGCGCCCGGCGCCGGGACCCTTCACGCGGACATCGACTTCCTTCATGCCCATTTTCTTGGCCTTCTGCGCGACGGACTCTGCGGCCCGCTGCGCGGCGAACGGCGTGGACTTGCGCGAGCCCTTGTAGCCGATGGTGCCGGCGCTGTCCCAGCAGAGCGTCTGGCCGTTCTTGTCCGCAATGGTGATAATAGTGTTGTTGAAGGACGCCATGATGTGGGCGATTCCCTTGATGACCGTCTGCTTGATACGTTTCTTCGCCTTCGCCATCCGCGTGTTACCTCATTATTTCATTGCCTTGACCGAACGCTTGACGGCCACGGTGCGCCTCGGGCCCTTTCGCGTCCGGGCATTGGTCTTTGTGCGCTGCCCGCGCGCCGGCAGGCCCTTGATGTGACGCTGGCCCCTATAGCAGCGGATTTCCTTGAGCCGGCCCACATTCTGGCCGACCTGCCGCCTGAGCTGGCCTTCTATCATGTAATTCTTGTCAATCTCGGTGGCGAGGCGCGAGAGTTCGTCTTCCGAGAGGTCCTTTGCGCGCCTCTCGGGGTCCACCCCGGTCGCCGTGAGAATCTTGCCTGCGCTCGTCTGGCCTATCCCGTAGATGTAGGTGAGAGACACTTTCACCTTCTTGTTCGCGGGAATGTCAACTCCTGCTAATCTCGGCATATACAACCCCTTCGACTGCTTTACTTACCTCTCCGCCGTTCCGGCGAATTTTGGATGTTACGGCGCGAGGCCGGATGTGTCAAGGGTTTTTGGCGGGCGGTCGCAACTTTTTCAGTACAGGTCTCGCAGCCTCTGTCCGAGAGTTATTCTCACGACAGCCAGGAGGATTGTCGCCCCGCCAATGAAGGCGATGGAGTATATCGTCCACTGCGACACGACGAGCGAGAGTGCCGTACCGGCGGCGGGCGGGTGTTCCATGTCAATAACGACCATGAGGAATATCGCCAGCCCGACCGCCACCGAGCCGAATATGGCGGTTTCCATTTGCTGGCCCGTAATACCGGAAAGCAGGCCCACGTGGACTATCTTCGAGCAGACCATGCCGGCGCCCGTGCCGATAAGCTGGCCGCCAAGCAGGTTGCGCGGCCTGGCTGCCCGGCTGTGTGGGCCGACGAAGACGACGAAGGTGGAGGCGCCCAGGGAAGCCACGATTGCGCCCGGAATAATCACGTCGAGAGAGGCGAGCATGACGAAGCAGAACGCGGTCGCCGCGAGGCTCTGCAGGAGATAGTGTTTGAAGTCCCTGCGCAGCTTGGGGTCGATAACGTGCGTCAGGATGGGCTTTCGCCGCCCTATCGGTCCATTTTTTTCCTTGTCAGCCACTGCGTAGCTATTATGGCGGCGCTGCCCGCATTTTCAACCCGCCGCTGCAAAAAACGCCCCCGTCTCGATGACACGCGTTCTTGCACACGGAGGCTCGATGATGTTATTATTAATGTCAGAGGGGCAGAGGAGGCTAACGTGACAAAGACGCTAATGCAGGCGGCGATTCTCGGGTGCGCCATTGCGGGCATACTGCTCTGGCTGAACGGGTACAGTACCGCCGGCGTGGGGCTTGTGATTGCCGGTTACATCTTTTACATAGCCGTCAGGCTGACCGCGCGGGCCAGGAAGGCGAAGAAGGCGGCAGCACAAGAAGAGGCTCCCGAACCCGAAGAGCCGCGCACGGCGCCCGACTCGTGGGAGGCGCTTCGCGACAAGGCACTCGAAGCGCTCAACAGGAAGCTGCGCGGGCAGAAGCTGGCACTCGGCGCGTTTTTCAATCCCGCATTCGCGAACTTCGCCGCGCTGGAAAAAGTACACAGGGACCTCTCGGACGACGCATCCGTCATTGTCCTGAAAACCGACATGGAGGTGCTCAGGCTGCGCCGTGGCGCGCAGGAGACGTCCGACCTCCTCGGCGAAATATCACCCAGGATAGCGACCGAAGAGGACCTGCGCCGCGAAATAGAAAGCCTGCGCCCAAAGGCGCAGGCTTAGGCCGTCAATCCTTAAGTGTCGGCTACTTCTTCGAGATGATTCCGTCTGCAGTGAGTTCCTTGTCAAGCAGCACGTGCTCCTTGCCGTCTTTGGTCTTGACGGTAAGCTCCACCACGCGCCACTTGCTGTTGTAAAAGGCGACCATGCCCTTGAGCGTGGCGCTGCCCTTGCTGCCGCTAATCGTGTTTTGCACGTTACGGATAGGATATCCGAGCTTTGTCGAGTTCTCAATCTTGGGGTTCCCGTCCTTCACCGGCGGTACCCCGAGCAGCTTTTTCATGTCGGGGTTATTGACCACGGTGTAGCGCGCTTCCATATAGGCGGGGTCGTTCTTCAGGGAACTCGCCCTCCCGAGGAAGAAATAGAGTACGAACAGGACGACCGCCACCCCGATAATCGCATAGATTATCTTGGGGTTGATTTTGGATTTTTGCCTGAAGCGGTCCACGGACTGCTTCTTGACGGGGCCTTCCTTGGGAGCCGCGAACTTGCCCTTGAGCGAGCCCAGCTCGGCCTTTTCGGGCTTCTTGAAAGCGCCCTTGGCCACTTTCGGGATAGCCTTTTTCGGCTTGGCGGGCTCCGCCTTGGCCTCGCCGCCCCCGGTGGCGGGCGCGGGCGCCTCTTCGGTTTCCTGTGCCTCGTTATCCTGAGGTTTTTCTTCTTCCTGCATATTCCCTCCCATGCAAACATAGTGAACGGGAAATCACGCGTCGGAATGCTATAAAATACATGCGGCCCAGTCAAGCAGAAACTCCCGCAATGATAATCAAGAAACGCCGGTTCTTTTTCGTTTTTCATGGCAGAGATTCGCGGGATAAGGGGATTTCCCTAAAGGGCCGGCGCTTCCGGGACGATGAAGGATACAGATACAATAAAGGCTCCTCCCGAAAGGGAATGAGGGAGCAAGCCCGGTGATCCCGGGCTTTTTTCTTTATACCGTGCTAACGCCGCCCGCCGCAGGTGCCGAAGTAAAAACAGGAGCCGACTTTTCCAGTTCCAGCGGAGGGGATAGCGCAATGTCACAATCGAGAGTAATGACTTGGTGGGACCCGGCCAGCGAGGATGCCGCCCGCGTGGTAATGAAAGCGGGCAAGGCGAACCGGCAGGTAATAATGAAGGAACTCGGGGTGGGCTACGGCCGCGCCGAATTTCTCCTGCACATTCTCGAGCGCCGGGGCGTTGTATGCCGGAGCAAGCGCAACGGCTATCGCCTGCTCAAGAAGCGCAAGTCGAGCTGAAGGACCGGATTGTGCCGACCATTTCCGAAAAGCCAGTTGAGCGAACAAGCGGGATTTGGAGTTGACTTGAGCCCGCTAACTGAGTAAAAATTCACGTACCCGTTGAGGTAAGGTAATTCGACCGATAATTTTTTAGGCGGAGGATTGCAATGGTTCTTTTCTTCTTGCTCGTGCTCCTGGCGGGAATCGCGCTTGCAGGCCTGAGCGCCAAGCTGTTCGTGGACTCGCGCAAGGGCAGCGCTTTCATGGGCATAACGCTTGCCGCGTCCGGACCTGCCATCGGCGGCATAGTCATCGGCGTCGTGGTAATCGTCTGCGGCCTGATAATGTACCTGGGCCTGTCCTCGAGCGTGTCCAACCTCGACCAGCAGCTCCAGGCTACAAAGGGCGAACTCTCCACGAGCCAGAAAAACCTGGAGGGTGCCAGAACCACGATAGGCAAGCTCGAGGACGATGCGAAAAAGCAGAAAAATGCCGCGGACGCCAGTGCGAAGGAAGTTGAAAAACTTGCCCAGCAGCTCGCGGCAAAAGAGAGCACCGAGGCCGACGCGAGCGCGGAAGTGGACAGGAAAAAGCAGGAGCTGGATTCCGTGCTCAAGAGATTGAAAGATAAGCAGGACGAGGTTCGGGACATTTCGGCCCGGCTCGGCATAGCCGAGAACGATGCCGAAACCGCGAAGAAAAAGGTTGACCAGGCAAGGACCGAAATCGAGGCCGAAAAGCAGTTCCGCAGGGACTTCATGGCGGTATTCGAGGAACTGGAAGCCCTCGAAAGCACCTACGCGGGCGTCGCGCTCAAGATGTACAGGAAGGTGCGTGACCTGAGGAACAAGTACAAGTAGCCCGCGCTTCGGCGGACGAAACGATACCGGCGCCGCCCCCCGGGGTGGCGCCGTTCTTTTAGTCATCGGGATGCGCCTCCCGGAACAAAGCGCAAAAAGACTTCCGCGGAATTTTAAAAATTTCGTCGATTTCCCTTCCATCAGGCTTGACAAGCCCCTTTAGCGAAGCTATATTAGCCGTGCTCCTGAGAAAAGGAGAAAGGAGAACAACAGTTCTTTGACAAGTTGGCGGCCCTTTGCCTTGAGTTTGGTGTGGGCTTGCCAGCTTCAATTTTTTTGGTCTTTTCGACATCCCACCGGAGAGAAATCTCAGGTTGGGTTTTTTATCGAAACAGACCGGGAAAGGCTGGTAAGTCAATACAAGCCTTCCGCCGGGCGAATGCCGGGCGGACAGGCGACCAACACGATCAACCTTTTCGACGAAATCCCATCCGCGGCCCCTTGCGGGCAGCGGATTGGAGATAGAGTCATAAACTGAAGGGTTTGATCCTGGCTCAGAACGAACGCTGGCGGCGTGGATTAGGCATGCAAGTCGAGCGACACAGGCGGGCTTCGGTTTGCCTGATGGAGCGGCGAAAGGGTGAGTAATAAATAGACAACCTGCCCACGAGACCGGGATAACAGCGGGAAACTGCTACTAATACCGGATGGTCTGTGGAGGCCGCATGGTTTCTACAGTAAAGAATAGCCTCTGTTTCATGCCTTTGCTCGTGGAGGGGTCTATTTCCTATCAGCTTGTTGGTGAGGTAACAGCTCACCAAGGCTATTACGGGTACCCGGCCTTAGCGGGTGGTCGGGCACACTGGGACTGAGACACTGCCCAGACTCCTACGGGAGGCTGCAGTCGAGGATCTTGCACAATGCGCGAAAGCGTGATGCAGCGACGCCGCGTGTAGGATGAAGGCCTTCGGGTTGTAAACTACTGTTGGGGGGTATGAAACGCGCAGGGTTAATAGCCTGTGCGCTTGACGTCAACCCCTGAGGAAGTCACGGCTAACTTCGTGCCAGCAGCCGCGGTAAGACGAAGGTGGCGAGCGTTGTTCGGAATCACTGGGCTTAAAGCGCGCGTAGGCGGCTTTGCAAGCGGAAGTTGAAAGCCCTCGGCTCAACCGAGGAACTGGCTTCCGAACTGCATTGCTTGAGTGCAGAAGGGGAGAGTGGAATTCCTGGTGGAGCGGTGAAATGCGTAGATATCAGGAGGAACGCCAGTGGCGAAAGCGGCTCTCTGGTCTGCTACTGACGCTGAGGTGCGAAAGCTGGGGGAGCAAACAGGATTAGATACCCTGGTAGTCCCAGCTGTAAACGATGGGCACTTGGTGGGGGAGTACCGATGATTTCCCTGCTGTAGCAAAAGTGTTAAGTGCCCCGCCTGGGGAGTACGGTCGCAAGGCTGAAACTCAAAGGAATTGACGGGGGCTCACACAAGCGGTGGAGGATGTGGCTTAATTCGAGGCTACGCGAAGAACCTTATCCTGGATTTGACATGCGCGGATTAACCCCGTGAAAGCGGGGCCACGCCCTTTGGGTGGAACGTGCACAGGTGCTGCATGGCTGTCGTCAGCTCGTGTCGTGAGATGTCGGGTTAAGTCCCTTAACGAGCGAAACCCTTATCCTTAGTTGCCAGCGGTTCGGCCGGGGACTCTAAGGAGACCGCCGGTGTTAAACCGGAGGAAGGCGGGGACGACGTCAAGTCATCATGGCCCTTACGCCCAGGGCTGCAAACGTCCTACAATGGCCGGTACAAAGGGAAGCAAGACCGCAAGGTGGAGCAAATCCCATAAAGCCGGCCCCAGTTCGGATTGAGGGCTGCAATTCGCCCTCATGAAGCCGGAATCGCTAGTAATCGTGGATCAGCTTGCCACGGTGAATATGTTCCTGAGCCTTGTACACACCGCCCGTCAAGCCACCAAAGTTGGGGGCACCCGAAGTCGCTGACCCAACCCGCAAGGGAGGGAGGCGCCGAAGGTGAAACCGATGATGGGGACTAAGTCGTAACAAGGTAGCCGTAGGAGAACCTGCGGCTGGATCACCTCCTTTCTAAGGGGATTACCTTGGACAGTGCTCGCCGTGTAGCGAGTGCTGAAGTCGGCACACCGGACCAGCAGAGGACCGCCTACTTGTCGAAGAGCTTCTTAGACGCGCCGTTCGCGGCGCGTCTTTTTTTTACCGCCCCGCTTTCCGCGATCTGGTGGAATATCCCTGCAGCTGGGCCTGCACTGCCAAGATGGCACGCCGAAAGAGGCCTGGGCCGTGTGGCAGGCGGCTTTTAAGGCTCCGAATCCGTATCGCGTCTTCCCCGTAAAAAAGAGCCGCGGATGCGCCCTTGACACCGCCCCCGCCCCTGGAGACCGCAGGCACTCTTGCAGCAGTGGTGATGTTACTTTTGGTGTTAGTTTTCCGGCGGAAAAAAATTCCGAGGCGCGCCTGACACCTACAGCTTGCGCGTAGCTTTCTTGCTCATGTACATGAGGCGGTCGGCGCGGTTCAGGAGTTCGTCAATGGAACACGGTTTCGCCGGGTCGTAATGGGCTATGCCGGTGCTTAACGAAACCTCGAAAGATGCCTTCGAGCGCCTGTTGTGCTGCTCCAGATTCTTCTGAAGGCGCGAATAAAAGTTATCGGCATCGCCCCCGGGGCTTTCAATCGCCATGACCGCGAACTCATCGCCTCCAATCCGGGCCGCAATGTCCGAGTCGCGGAAAGTCTTCTTAAGAATTCGCGCCGATGCCTTCAGCGCCCTGTCCCCTGCCTTGTGTCCGAACGTGTCGTTTATCCGCTTCATGTTGTCCATGTCGAAGAAGAAAAGCGAAAGCCCTCTGCCGGTGCGGTTGGCGATTTTTAGCTGCTGCTCGGCCAGCGTGAGGAATCCCCTGCGGTTGTAAAGCTGCGTCAGCTCGTCCGTAAGCGAAAGCTCCCGCACCTCCTTCACCAGCCGTTCGAGTTCCCGGTTGGCGTTTTCGAGTTCGTCGGCGTAGTGCCGGAGCTTCTCCTCGGCCTGCTTTCGTTCCGTAATATCGAAGGCGATTCCGACTATCCCGGTTATCTCTCCCGTTTTCGCACGGACCGGGCTCAACGAAACCGCCACGTCAATCACGCGCCCGTCCCGGAGCCGCATCGCCTCTTCCTTCGTGAATGTCGTTCCCTTCTCAAGCACTTCGCGGTCTTCCTCTTCGAATTGCCTTGCTACCGTCTCGGAAAAAAAATCCCGGTCCTTTTTGCCGATAGGGTCATCTACATCCCTGGGCATCAGGTCGAGATATGCGCGGTTTACCGCCGTGTACCTCATCTCGGCATCCTTGAGGAATATGTACGCCGGCACGTTCTCGAGCAGCGCCTGCTGCCTGCGAAGCAGCCTGGTCCTCTCCTCCTCGACCTTCTTGCGCTTGTCTATGTTGCGCGTAATCCCGAGAAAACCGGCCGGGCGGCCCGTCTCGTCGGGCAGGAAGGCCAGCCTGACTTCCGCCCACAGCGTCGAGCCGTCCTTGCACCGAAGCTGGACCTCGAACGTTCGCGACCTGTATTGCTCCAGCTTCTTGCCGTCGTACAGCGCAAGCTCTTCGCTGCATATCTTTCTGATAACCTCGCACGAACCCACTGTAAATATATCCTCTATTTTCTGCTTTATGGCTTCTTCGGCGGAGTAGCCGCGGATATGCTCCACCGAAGGGCTTATGTATGTATACTGCAGGTCCTTGTCGGTGGTCCAGATGACGTCGTTGACGTTCTCGGCCAGCAGCTCGTAAAGCTGCCGGCTTTTCCTGAGTTCGGCCTCAGTCCGTTCGTGTTTCGCTTCGGTCGTTTCGAGTTCCATGATGCGCCTGTGCATCTCCTCGATTTTTTTCTCGAGTTCCGACCTGTTTGTTTTCCCGACGCCCACCGCACCTCCCGGGCATATAACGAATTACCGGTTTCTTCCGCCCGTCTGTCATCATATTTTATATCCGGAGCGCATATGATGCAAGAATAGTCAGTCCGGTCGGGACATGTTCCGGACCAGCTGTCTGGTTTATCCGGATTTCGCCTTGACCTCGCCCGCACCTGCGCTTAAAATTTCGCCTGCTTACTATTCCCGGGGGTGAAAATGAAACGAATCTGTTTGACCATGTGCGTGCTATTGTTCTGCCTGTTTCTGTTCAGCGCGCCGGGCCTCGCGCAGGATGTCGCCCGCAGGATGCTTCAGGATGAAAAATCAGACGGGCCGAACGATTTCCCCGAGATTAAGGAGCCCCTTTACTTCGATTTCGGTTTCTGGCACAAGTTCGGCGTCTATCACTTCGAGGAACTGGGAAGCTGGACCAGCGAGCACAGGCGCAACCTGCGCATCCACAGCCTGTACGCGTGGTCCGAAGTCATCCTCGAAAAGACGCATCGCGTCTTCGCCAGGATAAACACCGTCAGCCTCGACTACAGCAAGGGCGACGGCGGCCTTTGGGACCACAAGATTTACAAGCCGAGGCTCGACCTGGGATTCTATGAGTACCGCACCGAGGCGAAGAAGGGGTCCGACGAGCCGATTAAGAGGTTTAGATTCAGGCTGGGCAGGCAGCTCCTGCAGGTCGGCTCGGGCTTTACATACAGCAGGGCGCACGACGGCCTCGGGGCCGCCGTCTCGCTGAAGCCGGTCGATATCGAGGCTTTCTTCGCGCAGTCAATTCCGAGCGAGGACAACATCGACCAGACCAAGCCGGGTAACAATCGCCAGCGGCGAAACTTCTACGGCCTGCAGGCCAGTCTCAAGACGCTGCAGAACCACACGCCCTACATGTACGTTCTGGCCCAGCGCGACAGGCAGGGCGAAAAATTCCGCGATTATACCCAGAACTACATATTCCACTCGAACTACTATGGCTTCGGCGCGAAAGGCTCGGTCGGCAAGAAGGTAAACTACCTCGCGGAATATATAATCGAGCAGGGAAAGCGACACCCCGACGGGTTGCTGTTCTTCTTCCCCCTGCCCAAGGAAAGCATAAACGCCTACGCGTTCAACAGCAAGGTGGAGTACGTTCTCGGCGACACATGGAAATCGCTCCTGTCGTTCCAGTACATGTTCGGCTCCGGCGACAGCGACAGGCTCTCGCCGACAGACACGATCGGCGGCAACGAGCCCTTCACCAGCGACGCCACGTTCGTCGGTTTCGGCCACTCCGAGACCGGCTACGCGCTCTACCCCATGGTCAGCAACCTCCACGTGTTCAGGCTCAACTACTCGTGCATGCCGTTCCAGCACCACGAAACCTTCAAAAAAATGCGCATCGGCGCCTCCTACATCACCATGTCGAAGCACAAGCGCGGCGGGGGAATCAGCACGCGAAAGCAGCAGATTTTCAACAACAAGGATGTGGGCTGGGAGCTGGACCTCTACGCGCAGTGGGAAGTTTACAGCGACCTGCTCGTCACGTTCAAGTACGGGCATTACGACCCGGGCAATGCCTTTGACAGCCAGCAGGGCATGCGCAGAAATCTTGATTACATTTATATCGGCGTGACTTACAGCTTTTAGGATGGGATAAACATGAAGTTCAAAATCTTCCTTGTAACGGTGCTCCTCGCGGCCGGCTGCGCCTCCGCGCCGCCGAGAATCTACAATCCGAAGGCGCCGAGTTCCGGCAGCGCCGCGCTCGCGCGCGCAGTCCTCGAAAAGCAGGAAGTCAGCCTGCACGACGGCCTCCAGGGGGTGATTCTCCTCTGCGTCGGCAGGCGCCCCGACATGTCCTATAACGCCTGCCTGAAATTCATGAGCGAAAAGCAGGCCATCCAGCGGGACTGGGGCACCAGGTACGCCCATAACTCACCTCTCACACGGGGCATGCTCGCGTTCATGCTGGTGCGCTCCCTGGGCATCGAAGGCGGCGTCACCATGCAGGTTTTCGGCGCGAGCCAGCGATACGCGCTGCGCGAGTGCAATAAGCTGGGCATTATCGAGAAAGGCTCGCAGTACTCGCCCGTTTCGGGACGGGAGTTCCTGAGCATACTGCGCAAGGCCGGTGAATACGCGAAAACGTCTTTGGCGGGGAATGTGAAATGAAAAGACTGACTCTCGCACTTGTCTGTGTACTCCTGCTGGCCCCTGCAACCGCCCTGGCACAAGAAAACCAGCCTGCACCGGCTCCAAAACCAGCAGCCGCCGGTCCCGCGGTCTCGAAAATCGAGGGCGACTGCGAGTACAGGGCTTCGGCGCAGAAAGGCTGGACCGCCGCGAAGGCGGGCCTGCTCGTGGCGAACGACGGCTCCCTGTGCACCGGCTTCGAGTCGAAGGTTACAGTAAGGTTCCCCGACGACAGCACGGTCGAGATAGGCTCGCTGACGGAAGTACAGATATCGACCTCGCGGGGCGCGAAGAAGGAACTCGTGGCCCGGCTCAAGGTCACCGTCGGTTCCGTGAGGGTCCACGTTAAGGAGGCAGGCGTCAGGTCCGACTTCCAGGTGTCCACCCCGCACACCACGACCTCCGTGAAAGGAACCAACTGGGAGGTTGTCACATCCTATTACGGCGACAAGATTAAAGTCCACGAGAACAAGGTCAAGGCAAAGAACAAGCTCGACCGGACCGCCGACATCGATGAGGAAAACGAGACCGACGAGGACCTCAAGACGACCGCGCAGATAAAGCGCGAGGAGGACATCCCGCCCGCCGTGCCGCCGGGCAACACGGAGGAAGAAGCCGAAGCATCGACCGTCGAACCGGCGAGTTCGGACGAGAGCCCGGTGGAACAGGCCAGCTCGACGAATCCCGACAAGGTGCGACAGGCAGTTTACTCGCACTCGGGTTAGGCGAAACTCACATGAGGACCCGTGCAGCTCTCAGGTTCGCCGCCGGGTTTGAAAGAAAGGCCCTGCTCGTCGGCGTCATCCTTACCGTAGCCATGGCGCTCGTCTGGCTGCTGCCGTCCGCTCAGTCTTTCGAACTCAAGACGCTCGACCTCTTCTTCAGGCTCAAGGGCTCGCCTGAGCCGCACCCGCAACTCATCCACGTGGACATCGACGACTCCTCGATAGAGAAAATCGGGCGCTGGCCGTGGGATAGGCGCCGCCATGCGCAGCTCGTTGACGTGCTTACCGAGGCGGGCGCGCGGGCCATCGTATTTGACGTCACTTTCCCCGACCTCCAGTCAGCCGAAAGCGACGGCGCCTTCGCCGCCGCGTGCGCCGCTTCCGGCAGGGTCTTCATCGGCTACAACCTGAGAATCCTGCGGGAGACCGACTTCCAGGTCGGTTCCCTGCCCTGGTACGACGAAGCCGCGAAGGCGCTGCTGAAGGACATGACTCTCGACTCCGGGGAGCTTGCACAGCGCCTGAACGTCGATGCGGCCGACATAGAACATTGCGAGACAAGACTCAAGGAAGCCATCATCGAGGAAGAGCTGTCAAGGCGCCTCGATTCCGGCGGAAATTTGAACATCGACGGCTTCCTCGCGGAAGTCATCCCGCCCGCGAGGCTGGGTTCCGGCAGTTTCGAGGAGAGGGCTGTCCGCAGAATCACCGACAGGCTGCGTTCCGAAGCCGTTCTCGCCCGCTCCGCCTTCAGCGAGACCGTGCCGGAGTATCTCAAGCGCGAAACCGTGATAACGCCGCCGCTGCTGTCTCTCGCGCGTACAGCCAGAGGCTGCGGATTCGTCTCGGTCGAACCGGACGAGAGGGATGGCGTCCTGCGGCACACGCCCCTGCTGCGCCATTACCGCGGCAAATGCTACGGCTACCTCTCGCTCGTAGTAATGCGCAGCGTGGAGGATATGGAAATCTCGCTGTCCGAAGGCGAAATGACCGTCAGGTCGGACTCCCGCGAGTTCGCGGTTCCCATGAACGAGGACGGCGAGGTGCTGCTGGACTGGCTGAACGTGGAGGACTTCGAGCGCATACCGTTCGCCGCGGTCGTCCAGGTCGCGGACATGCGCGAAGCCGCCCGCGAGAACCTCTGCCAGGAAGCGCTCTCATCGAGGGGCTTCAGCTCTTCGCTTCTCGAAGCGCGGCGCAAGCTGGCCGGGCTGTCGGGCGCGTGCGCCTCGTCGGAAGACCCGTGCAGCCTCAGGGAAGACATACTCAAGCAGCGCGACGCCTGCAGCAAAGAGACCGGTATCCTCATTTCGCACATCGAGACCCTCGTCTCCAGGGCGAAGGGCAGAAACCTCGGCGACGAAGCCCGCAAACAGGTCGCCGAGTTCGACCGGCTTGCAACAGCTTCGAGAAAGCTCCTCGGCAGGGCCGACGAACTCCTCGGCCGCATCCGCGAGAAGGTCGAGGGCAAGATATGCATAGTCGGCTCGACTCACACAGGCTCCACCGACCTGCACCCCACGCCCATTGCGGCTGAAGTCCCCGGATGCATGGCCCATTCCAGCATCATGTCGATGTTCTCGTCCGAATCCTTCCCGCGCATCCCCTGGGGCAGCTCCTCGCTCGTGCTGCTCTTGGCGGGCGGACTGTTGATTACGTTCGTATCCTCGCGGCTATCAGCCCTGCGCAGCGTCATAATAACCGTGCTCGCTCTCGGCGGGATGGTCGTGTTCATGTTCGTGCTCTTCGCCTTGACCGGCATTTACCTCGGGGTAGCCGGCCCGTTCAGCGGAATCGTGGTCGCGTTCGCCGGTACTGCCGCCTACCGACGATTCGCCGAGGAGAGCGCAAAGCGCAAGATTCGCAGCATCTTCCAGAGGCAAGTCGGCGAGGCAATGGCCGAGCAGCTTCTCAGCCACGGCGAGGAGGTCAAGCTCGGCGGCGAGATGAGAAGCGCCACGGTCTATTTTTCGGACGTGGCAGGCTTCTCGGCAATTTCCGAGAAACTCACACCGCCGGAGCTTGTCGAGCTTCTCAACGAATACTACACCGTCATGTGCGAGCCAGTGGTCGAGATTTATGGCGGTTATCTCGACAAGTTCGAAGGCGACGCAATCCTCGCCGTCTTCGGCATCCCGCTCGAAGGCGAAAACCACGCGCGCGACGCCTGCTATGCCGCAATCGAGAACCAAAAAGCCCTCGCCGGGCTGCGCAAAAAGCTCTCAGCGCAGGGAAAGCCCGAAATCCGCCAGCGCATAGGCTTGAGCACAGGCGAGATGGTCGTCGGGTACGTGGGTTCGCCCCAGCGGCACGACTACACCGTGCTGGGCGATGCCGTCAACCTCGGACAGCGGCTCGAAGGAGCAAGCAAGCTCTACGGCACCAGCATTATTATTAGCGAAGCCACGTTCGCCATGGCGCGGGATTTCATCGAGGTCCGCGAACTCGACCTTGCGCGCGTGCCGGGCCGCGCCAAGCCCGTCAAACTCTACGAACTTGCGGCGAAGAAGGGCGAACTGCCTGAAGAGAAAGTCCGAGGCTTCGGCGTGTTCGCGGAAGCGCTCGCACTCTACCGCAGCCGCTCATTCGCCGAGGCGAAGGAGAAGTTCGAGGAAGTGCTCGGCCTGCTGCCAGACGACGGCCCGGGCAGGCTTTACGTCAAGCGCTGCGAGCAGCACATTGAATCTCCCCCGCCGGACGACTGGGACGGCGTACACGAAATCGGCATGAAATAGCTGATAAATGGCTGGAGGGGGAGGATTCGAACCTCCAACAACTGATTAACAGTCAGCCGTGATACCAGTTTCACTACCCTCCAGTTCGCGTTCCGCGAACAGAGCAGGCGAGCAGTCGAACAGGTAAAAATATGCGCTCGCCTGCGGTCTCCTGCTCTACTGCTCATGCAGAATTAATCTCAATGCAACTTCAGCTAAAACAAAAACGCCCCGGAGCATGATGACCCCGAGGCCTGTACAGTGCACAGGCTTATCGGGGTCCGGCGCGATTATTATTGCTGCAATGTCCGGCCATCATTACCTCCGCTATGTAAGACGCCAAAACACCCGCTGCCCAGGCATAAAACATTGAAACTGACACGAAAATGATGACTCATCACTTTTTCACTGAGTCTTGTTTTCGTGCTCTCCGAGGCGGTACTTCCCGCTTGCGGCATCCCAGGCAAGCCTGCTACGCTTCGCCTTGAACCATTCCTTCATAGCCTCAATCCGCCCCTTGCGCACGCTGTAGGAGGCACTGCTGTCGTAATCCGGGAATCCCGCCGGCATCTGCCGGTGAATCGCACGCAGCATCGGCAGGCACTCGAGAGTTCGCGTTTCCGGGATGTACGAGCCTTCCAGGTACTTCAGCTGACCCCAGTGAGCGCTGACGAGATTGACAAGATAGGAATGGCAGTACGCTTTCTGGTCCGCCTCTTCGATATATGACCCGCCCTTTCGCCATGCCAGCGCCACGAGCGCCTTGCTGTTGTGCCCCTTGTCCAGAACCGCTTCGAGCAGGCCATCAATCTCGTCATCCTCGCATGTCGCGAGAGCGAGTGCCGCGTAGCCCCATTCCCGGCGCCACCAGTCATCCTTGAGCATGCCTTTGAGCATCTCCACGTTGCGCTCGCCGCCGAGCACGCCGAGGGCGTAGATTATGCAGGCGCGGGTTTGGCTGTCCGTCTCTACCGCCAGCGCCCGGACAAGGGCTTCGGATACCGCTTTGTCGCCAATCAGGGCGAGGGATTCGACGACATCCTGCCTCAGAAACGCATTGTCCCGGCCTTCCTCCGGCCGGGGCTTCAGCGCCTCGACGAGCGACCCCACGGAACTCGCATCCCTTATCGCGCCGAGCGCCAGAGCGGCAGACCTGCGTACCTTTACGTTGGGGTCGTCCGCAAGCGTCGTGTGCAGCGGCCCGAGGACGCGCGCGTCGGAGAACTTCGCCAGCGCTTCGGCTGCAATGCACCTGACATCGGCGTTCTCATCGACACGCATGGCCCTGACCAGCAGGTCAGCGTCGGAACTCTCTTCGTGAAGTTCCCCGAGCCACCAGGCGCAGTATTGCCTCACCTTTTCCGACGAGTCCTCGATTACCATCCGGCGAAGATGCCCGGCAGGCAGTTGCCTGCCCTTTTGGTCCAGAAGATAGGCTGCAGTGAGCCGCGTCATGGGGTGCGCATCGCTCTCGAAAGCCTGCTCAAGCGCTTCCAGGGCGTGCTCAGTGCCTATCTCCGCAAGCCCCCGCGCGGCCTCAACAGCGACACTCGTTCTGTCCTCAATCCCAAGACGGCTCACGAGGGTATCGTATCCAAAGCCGACCCCGCGGTACGCAACCACAATGTGGCAGGCCTCGGAAACCGGCTCCATCGGGTCATCCAGCAGCGAAATGAGCACATCGGCAACCTGCCCTCCCCCGACCCTGACGAGAGAACGCGCCGCGTAAGCTCTTACCGTGTCATCCTTGTCTTCGTTTATGCATTTCACAAGCAGGTTGACCATTTCCTCATTCCCTGAGTCACCGAGGAGCTTCGCAGCAACCTTCCTGACGCGGGCACTGTCATCCTTGAGTATCGCGTCTACGGCTCCCTTGACAGCAGACTCCGGCTCCATCTTCGCCGCGGCAAGGAGCGACCACGCCCGTACATCGTCGAAATCATCTTCACGCACCGCCTTAAGCAGATATGGAACTGCCCTGACATCGACAACATCGTACTTGAAATCGTCGGAATCCGGCTCAAACGGCTGGCGCGGCAGTTCCACCGTGTCCGCCCTGAGTGCGTAGTAGAGAGTTTCTGTTTCCCTTAAGCCACCCAACGCTTTGGCCGCGGCAAGGCGCTTGTCATAGTTGAAGGGGGACTTCAACAGGTGCAGCGCGATATTGAGCCTGCGGGTCGGCTTGTCCCTGTAAGCTTCCTCCCAGTCGAAATCCTCGATAAAAAGGATTAATCTGGCAGCAGCATCGGTTCTTTCCGAAGGATTTTCATCAAGAATGGCTTCCAGCTCGGGAAGCGTCGCCCTCCGGTCATCATCTTCCGCCGTCCCGAGCTTTTCGCATGTGGCGACCACAATCTTCTCATCGCCGGTTCTGAGGCATCTTCTGAGATGGTTTATCTCCGTCTCGCCCTCCTCGCGCAGCGGCAGGATTTTGTATTCGCTGAGGCCAACAGTCACGGACGGCCATGACTCCTCACCTGTATTCGCAGTGATGAAGGAAACCAGCAGAACTGCCGCTGCCACTGCTACCGACTGCACGAGGAGGACTACTCCTATTGCTTTCGATGATTTCATCGTTTCACCTCCACAAACGCACCACAGTGTTTGTGCCAGTCTTCTGCTAAACACTTAGCTCAGGAATGGGGGGTTGGCTATTACAATTCCCGGCTATTTATGTAATACTAAGGCATCCCCTTCAGAAAGGCAGGTTCGCGACGATGCTTGAGGCTAAGTTTCTCGGCGGGATGGTGGGCAGCGCGCTAGGGGATGCCATCGGCGAGCTGGCGTTCCGGTACAGGCCGAAGCGCAAGATGCTCGAAGCCGTCGAGAAAGCGGAATTCCTCGAATACACCGACGACACGGCCATGGCAATTGGAATTGCCGAGAGCCTGACCGATACCGGTAAAATCGAGATCAATCACCTCGGCGAGATGTTCAGGAAGAACTACGAGCGCGAGCCGTGGCGCGGATATGCTGCAGGTCCGCCGACCATCTTCGGACTCGTTCGTGGGAGCGCAAGCTATACCGAGGCTGCAGAAAGCCTGTTCGGAGGGCGCGGCTCCTTCGGAAACGGCGCCGCGATGCGTGTAACCCCCGTCGGGCTGTACTTCCACGACGATTCCGACCTTTATGCTCAAGCCGAGAAGTCGGCCCGAGTCACGCACACCCACGCGCTCGGAGTTGATGGTGCGGCTGTGCTGGCGAAGGCTGTGGCAATAGCTGTTAAGCTTGACGCGCAGAAGGACTTCCCTTTTGCCGACTTCTGCCGCGAGCTGCAGGTTTTCGCGCGGACTTCCGAGTTCCGGGAGAAGATGAGGCTCGCGGAAGAGCTGGCCGCAGGGGAAGTCAATAATATCGAAGTCGCCCACCGGCTCGGAGCGGACGTGACAGCCCAGAACTCGGTCCCGTTCGCTATATATTCGTTTCTTCGCAGCCCGAAGTCTTTCGAAGAATGTCTGTTCAACGCCGTGCTTTCAGGCGGAGACAGGGATACGATGGGTGCGATGGCATGCGGCATCTCGGGGGCGTATCTCGGAATCGACGCCATCCCGGCCAAGTGGCGCGAGAAGCTGGAGAACGTCACCTACATTGAATCCCTCGCCCTTAAGCTCGCGGGCATTAAGACAACCTGATTCGCAGCAATATCAGATTCTCTAAAAACAGCGGGGCCGCCCTGGAGACCAGGGCGGCCTGTGACGTGCATCGGGATTTTACTCCCTGATGGTTACTTTTGAGCCTTTGGGAATCATAATGTAGACATCGCTGACATCCTTGTTGTACATCCTGATGCATCCAAGCGAGCTCTTGGTGCCTATGCTGTTGGGCTCGGTCGTCCCGTGGATTCCCAGCCCGGGATACTTGCTGTTGTCGAGCGTCAGCCAGTAGTCGCCGAGTATGTTCTTGGGATGGCCGTACTCGTACGGGCCCCACTTCGGCTTTTCGATTCTCTCCCCGACGGTGAAATCGCCCGCGGGCGTAAAATCGTGCTGGCCGATGCCGACGTGATACTCCTTCAGGTAGAACCCGTTGAGGTATACGGTCATGCGGAACTCGTCCTTGTCCACGAGAATGGACATGCTCATGGGGCTGCCGTTGGGGCCGCAGAGTATCTTGAGCCTCTGGCCGACGCGGACTTTCCGCGGGTCGGTTATGTTGTTGATTTTCATAATCAGGCGGTAGGGGCAGTTGTATTTGGCCGCGAGCTTGGAGAGGTAGTCACCCGGCTGCACCTGGTAGATAACGGCGTCCGGCGAGCCGGCAGGGCCGAACACGAGGTCGGCGTTCAGCTCGTCCATCCTCTCGGCGTATTTCTTGCGGGTGTCCGGATTGGTGCAGCGGTCATAGGCGAACGAGAGCAGGTTGCGTGCGTGCCATTTTTCGCCCCCGGCGAGCTTCTCCTGCGCGAGCGCGACGGCCGCGTGATGCGCGTAGGGGCTGTCGGGATAGTCGGTGAATATCCGGCGCATGTAGTCCATTGACACATCTTCGTGGCCGCCGGACACGGCCTCGCGGGCCAGCGCGTAGAGGTCGGCAGGCATATCATCGCTTATGCCGGATTCGACGCGCCTGCGGATTTCCGCGAACGGGTCGGCGGGCGGGGCTTCCTTCGCATTCCCGGGTTCGACCGTCTGTGTCACCTTCTGTGCTGGTGCCGGGTTTCCGCCTTTCTCTCCCGCTTCTACGCTGGGAATGTCAACCTCTTCCCCGAAAAATTCCTTGTACCCGAAGTAGCCACCTACGACGAGTGCGAAAACAAAGACTATGACTACAAAGTCGCGCATGAGATTCCCCCTCTCTGCAAAAACATATTTCGTCGCCTTTATGCAGTGTGAAGAGCACTCGGTGGGTGCCCCCTCTCAATACAAGTATCGGCATACGGAGAGAGAATCTTGCGTGTTTATAGGGGATTTTTTAGCGCGAATTTTCTAAAAGTCACCCGATTTTTTCTTGCCGTCTGGCTTCTTCTCGGGCTCTTTTTCCTTGTCCTTATCCTCGTCCTCTTTTTCGCCGCTGGCGAGCTTCAGGATTTCCTTGAACTTATCGGTCTTTCTTAGGCAGTCCAGGTCGCTGTCGTTGTCGAGCAGCCCGAGAATCTGCTCCGCTTCCTGCTTCTTCTCGAACGTCCCTGTGTCGAGCGCCTCGCGGCACTTGACGACGGCGTGCTCCAAGTGCTTGAGCGCCTCCTCGGCCTTCTTCTGAAGAGAATACATGCACGCCGTGTTGTAGTTTGCCGTCAGGTCATCCGGGTAGGATTTCAGAATCTTCCCGTAAACGGCGATTGCCTTGTCGTATTCCTTCGCCTGAAGGTGCGTCTGGGCTATCTGGTGGGCCTCTATGAGCTGCTCGACGGTCATCTTCTCCGGCTCGTCGGGCTTTTTCTCTACCGCCTTCTCGCCTTTTACCCACTTGCCTTCCTTCTTGACGTAGCCGAGCGCCTCGCGCGCTTTTTCGTGGTCGGGATAGAGTTCGATGGCGGCTTCGAGATTGGCCTTCATCTTGTCTGCCAGGCCCTTTTCCTTCGCCCACATGGCAAGCTCGTAGTGCTTGTCTGCGAGCTGCTTCTTTTTCTCCGCGACATCGCCGCCGGCGGCTGCGGCGCCGCCCGCGATTCTCTCTATCTGGTTTCTCGGTATGCGCAGAGGCCCGAAAGAAGTTTTAACCTTGACGGCATCGTCGGTCTCTTCCAGAAGCTCGCCTTCGATTGTATCGCCGTTCTTGAGGTGAATGACTATATTCGAGCCTTTTTTCACCTCCTTCTTCTCGGGTTTTTCCTTTTCCTGCGGCTTCTCGGCAGGCTTGGATTCTTCCCTCTTTATGGACTCAATTCTATCGTTCGGAATTCTCAGCTTGCCATAAGCCGTCTCTATAACGACCGAATCTTCCGCCTCTTCGATTATTTTGCCGTTTATCTTGTCACCGTTTTTCAGCTTGATTTCGTCCGCCAGCGCAGCCGCGCAGGCAAGCAGGACAAGCGCCCCTGCAATAACCGCCACCAGTCTCATCTCGTGCTCCTTTCAGGAAGCATTTCAATCCATGCGATGCTCTCTTATATACGCCCGAACCACCCTCCATGCAAGGAAATATTCCGGCGGGACTGCACCACGCGAGCCTGCAGGCACAGGGCGAATTTGCGGTTTAGGCTGGAATTTCCGGAACCGAGCGAATACTCTATGGCGCAGGCAATACGAGAGAAAGCTTCTTTTCGATATCATGAAAGGGACAGGGAATGAGAATACTCACTGGGGCCGTACTGCTCCTGGTTTTTGCGGCGGTGACGCTCGCGGACGGCAAGGACCGGCAGGTAATCGAGGGCGACGTGCTCAAAGACCTCGATTACGGCTTCGAGCTGAAAAGGCCGTCCTCCGACTGGACTTTCATGAAGGAAAAGAGCATCGCGAAGGTCAATCCCGACGCTGCGGCCGGCCTCTATAACTCGGCGTCCAAGGCGTTCGTCCTTGTCGTGGCCGAAGAGGCGCCCGATACGAGCCTCGAAGACTACGCGGACCTTCTGATTGAGACGATGGATGTCGAGGCGCAGGAAGTCGTCGTCAAGAAGGCACTGACAATCAACGGTCTCAGTGCATACCAGTACAAGGTCAACTGCAAGTCGGAAGGCGTGAAGCTCGTCTATTACAGCACGATATACAAGAAGGACGATTTCTATTTCCAGGTGGTCTGCTTCTGGACCTCCAACGCCGGAGGCTCCGAGCCGAAGGGGATAGAAACCGTGTTTTCCTCGTTTACCACAACACCCGGCGTAAAACCGCGTGTGAGAGTGCCGCAGCGGCCCGAGAAGATGCACGGCGTGGGCTGGCGGGTAGAGAAGGATATATACCAGAACGGAGTCTACGGATTCGCCGTCAAGCTGCCCTCGAACGGCTGGAGATTCATGTCGAGGGAAGAACTCAAGGATTCCAACCCGGAGGCATCCCTCGGGGCGGAACACGAGCAAAGCGGCGCCTACGTGGTCGTAATCGCAGAGAACCTCGGCGGCATGAAGGCGCAGGAATACGAGAAGCTCGTCCTCGACAGCTTCAAGGCGGAGAATCCGGCCAAAGAGCACAAGGAATCCGATGTCAAGCTGGGCGGCAAAGATGTCGTGGAGCACGTGTTCCGGGAAGTCGCCCTCGGGAAGGTGCTCGCGGACTTCTTCCTGGTCACAATGGTCCGGGGACAGGTCGGCTACCAGGTAATGTCGTGGTGCCTGCACGGCAAGAGCCCGGCTGCGGCAAAGGAACTCGGGAACTTCTACGCGGGGTTCTCGTGGCTCGAAGCCGCAGAAAGAGAGAAGCTCAGGGCAGACCTGCTCAAGCTCGCCGACTGCGAGCGCTCCGTAGCCGCGAACGAATGCTTCAGGAACAGGACGTACGTCAATTTCGAGCACGGATTCTCTCTCTCGCTTCCGCAGGGGTTCTGGAATCACCTTATCGGAACCACTGCCTGGGCCGAGAACGAGGATGCATCGCTTCTCTTTACAAACCTCGACCACGAGCTGAACGGAACGGTGCTCTTGGAAGAGATGCAAGATGCCGGCCCGTCCGAGTTCCACGATGTAATGCTCGACATGCTCGATACCGTTTCCATAAGCGGGAAGCGTGAAGCCGAGGCTATCCTCGAACTCATCGAGACCGATACGGACCTCGACAACATCCGCAAAGAGGACAGGTTCAAGGAGATTGCGAAAGCCGCCAAAGGCGAGAAGGACCTCCCGAAGGAAGAACCGGAGAAACAGCCCAAGGAGACGAAGCCCGCGGCCAAGATGACGGACGCCGAGTACGAGGAAGCGCACGAGAAAGCGTACGAACACGTCGAAGAAGGCGAGATGGACAAGGCACTCGAACTGTACGGGAAGATTATTCAGGCCCGTCCCGATGACCTCGAAGCCAACTACTGGTCCGCGTGCCTGTATTCCCTCAAGAAGGACAAGGATAAGGCTCTCGCGCACCTGGAGAGGACGGTACGCACGGGCCGCGCAACCATCAAGGAAGCAGAAGCGAGAATTCAGACAAGAACTATCAAATCGGGCGGGCTCGACATACTGTCCACCCGGTTCTCCGAGAAGGAAGGCGACAGCGAAGCCACTTATCACCTTGCCACGGTAACCGTGGGAAAAATGCACGCCACGGTGCTGTTCAGCGGGC
Source organism: uncultured Planctomycetota bacterium (assembly GCA_964641955.1). Lineage (GTDB taxonomy): Bacteria > Planctomycetota > SKW154 > SKW154 > DAOVDS01 > CAZXNM01. The sequence goes on along the minus strand of CAZXNM010000015.1, from coordinate 55,025 downwards.
TCAAGGGCAACCTCGACAACACGGAGAAGCTGGAACTCGAAATCCTCAAGAGCATCAAGCTCGCGGCCAAACCCGCCGAGAAGGCGGTCAGGCTCGCCGATGGCACCTACATGGACCACCGCCTCGGTTTCAAGCTGACTCCCCCGGAGGCGGGATTCAAGGTGGTTGACATGACCTGGAAAAAGCCCGAAATTACCGAATTCGGGACGTTCGTCATGATGACGGGGAAGAAGTCGGTTCTCCCTCCGGCCCTCATTGCGGGCGCGCTGCACACCGACATATCGGATATCACTGGGTTCGTTACAGAGATACTCGGAAACTCTCCGGTCGTTGGGAAGTCCAATCTGAAAATCAGCTCAGAGGAAGCCGTGACGTGGCTCGGCAGCCCGGCAAGGCTTCTGAAGCTCGAGGGGAACGAAAGAGGGAAGCGCAGGCAGCTCGAGTTCTATGCCGCGACAATCGGCGGCACGTTTTATTTCGTGCTGTACTACTGCGACACCGAAGGCGCGGAACTGGAAAAGCTCAGGAAGAGCCTGGAACTGCTCCCGTAGGAAGCGCAGGTCTGCGACCACTCTTGCATGCCGGCCTCGATGCCGAACTGCCCCGCCCGGGGTCATCTGGTTTTATGTTGCGCGCCTCAAGCGGCGTCTGATAATATTCAAGAGGGGTTTCGGGCAGGCATGCCCGGCTCTGGAAAGGGGGAGAACCGTGCGCATAACATGGCTTGGCCATGCCTCGTTCCTGGTCGAGAGCGGCGGGAGCAGCCTTGTCACCGACCCGTTCGACAGGATAGGCCTGCCGTTTCCGTCCGTTAAGGCGGACGTAGTTACGAGCAGCCATTCTCATTTCGACCACAACGCGGTGGACCTGGTCGGCGGCGGTCCGGAGGCCATCTCAGGTACGGGCGGGTTCGAAGAGGGGCCGTTCAGGATAACGGGCTTCCCGACGCACCACGACGAATCGGGCGGAAGCGAGCGCGGCGACAACACCGTCTACGTGATAGAGGCCGAAGGGCTCAGGGTGTGCCATCTCGGCGACCTGGGCCACGTGCTTTCGGCGGAACAGGCGTCCGCGCTGGGCAGAATCGACATCCTGATGATACCGGTGGGCGGAACCTACACGATTGACGCCGCAGCCGCCGCTGAAGTCACGGCCGCTCTGAAACCTTCGGTCGTGCTCCCGATGCACTACAGCGTTCCCGGCCTGTCTCTCCCCATAGCGGAGGTGTCCGAATTCACCGGACTTTTCGAAAACGTCAGGGAAGCCGAGTCTCTGGAGGCAGCAACAGACAGCCTGCCCGGACAGACCGAAGTAGTTGTGCTCAAACGGAAGAGCTGATAACTTGACAGGGCCAAGCAAGCTGTTGAGGAGCGCGCCGACCGCAATTTCATGGCTGGTGCTGCCCGCCTGCCTGCTCTTCACTGGCATCGCACGCGGCGCGGATGCGCCGGCCGCCCAGTCAGCGAGCGGCGGCTTCTGGTCCGCGGTTTATTATGCCGGCATCGCCCTGTTCGCGCTCTGCGTTATTTCCTTCAACTACACGCTCCACCTGCGCAGGAAAAAGGCCCGTCGCATCAAGACCGCGCTGCAGCACGAGAAGATGTTCGAGGAAAGCCCGCCGGGACCCCATGCCGCGGCGGATTCGCCGTCCAACAGCCAGGATTTCTCCGCCGTTAAGAGCGTGGACCCCGATACCGGCAAAGTCACCTATGACATGCACCCCGTCTCCAGCTCGCGCACGGAAGTGGGCACTTTCGCCTACGTTCTGCTGATAGCCGGGTTCGTGTCGATGCTGCCGGTGTACGGTCTTCCTGCAGGCGTGGCGGTGGCGCTGCTCGCTCCACTGGCGGCGCGCAGGTTCACGCCCTCGCTCGAACGGGTCGTGGGGATGAAGCTTCTTCTCATCTCAGTCGCGGCCTCGGGCGTTGGCGCGCTCGCGTCGCTCCTGTCAGCGTCAGTCGCACTGAGTTCGCCTCCAGGCGCCGAGTGCGCTTCCCGCAGCCTGCCGGCGCCGCCGGACGTGCCGATGTATGTCCCGCTTGCGCTCCTGGGAGCGCTGATTGTGTCGGTCGTCATGCACGAGGTCGCGCACGGCCTCTCGGCCTACTGGTGCGGCGACATGACCGCGAAGAAGCTCGGCAGGCTCACGCTGAACCCGGTCAGGCACTTCGACCCCTTCGGCTCGTTCTTCCTGCCGGCGCTGCTGCTTTTCGCCACCAACTTCAACTTCACATTCGGCTACGCCAAACCGGTCCCGATAAACCCGGGCCGCTTCGTGCGCCGCCGCCGGGACAGCATCATAACCGCCACGGCGGGCGCCAGCGCCAACTTCATGCTCTGCGGCGGCGCGCTCGCCCTGCTCGTGGCGATAGTTTTCATTATCACGCGGACCTGGCCGGACGCCCGGCTCTCGTGCTTCTCCGAGTTCCTGTGGGCCCCCGTGATGGAAGGCGTGCCGGCGCCGTGGGCGTGGAGCGTCGTCGTGCAGGTGCTCAAATCGTTCTTCGTGGTCAACCTCGTGCTGGGCATACTGAATTTGATTCCGGTGCCTCCTTTCGACGGCTCCTTCGTCCTCGAAAGCCTGCTGCCCGGCAACATCCGAATCTACTTCCGCCTGCTGAGGCTCTTCAGCTTCGGACTGCTGGCTATAATAGCCGCAATAATCGTATTTACATCCCTGTCATCCATAATCCTGACGCTGGTGCTCCGCACTTCCGACCTTATCTACCTCGTGACGCATCTGCGCTGAGGCTTTTGCGGTTGACAGTCACTGTCTTTTGGCTAATATGTAGTTAGGGAACAGCGCTTAAGCCGGAGGTGTGTTTTGAGCCGCAGGGGCGCTGGGAAGACAGCCGAAGATGCGGCCGCCGGGTATCTTCGCTCGGGCGGTTATAGAATCCTCGAGCGGAACTACTCCACGCCTCTGGGCGAAATCGACATCGTGGCCCTCGATGGGGATGTAGTGTGCTTCGTCGAGGTGAGGTCGCGCTCGGGCGGCGGCTTCGGCGGCGCGCTCGAGGCCCTCCCGAGAAGCAAGCAGAGGCAGGTGACCAGGGCCGCAATGGCGTACATGAAGGCCAGGCGCCTCGACGGGATGAAGGTGCGCTTCGATTTCGCGGCCGTCGAGATGTCCGAAGAGGGCGAAGCCAGCGTAGAGCTGGTCAAGAACGCGTTCTGGCCGCGCGAACTGGGAAGCGGTAGCTGACGTACGCGGTCTGCCAAACGAGACAGGAAGCCGGGGAAACCATGGAAGGCCCAAGAATGGACCTGAGCCTGAGGCAGAGGCTCGAGCAGAGGCTCAAGCTGGCGCCGCAGATTATTCAATCCATCCAGATACTCCAGCTTCCGGCAATCGACCTGAGAGAACTTGTTCAAAAGGAACTCGTCGAGAATCCGCTCGTCGAGGTGAAAGAAATCTCCGATGATGAGCAGGTGGCCGCGCTGCCTGATGAGAAGCTCCACGAGAACCTCGAGAAGCTGGCGGAAAACGAGGGGAGGCTCGACGCCGAGTTCTCCAAACTCGACGAGATGCAGGATTACTTCGAGGAGCAGCAGAAAGTCCGCCGGTCGTATTCCTTCCAGGGCGAGGACAAGAAACAGGAAGCGCTGCAGAATACCGCGGCCAGGCCCGCTTCGCTCCAGGAGTATTTGGTCGAGCAGTTCAACAACCTCGAGCCGCCCGAGCACCTCGCTGCCATCGGGCACAGCATCATCTACAACATTGACGACAACGGCTATCTCATGTACCCGCTCAACGAGATTATCGGCTCGAATGACGAGGAGGCCCTCGCCGAGGCCGAAGAGGCGCTGAAGCTGGTCCAGAGCGTGGACCCGCCCGGCGTGGGCGCCCGCGACATGAGCGAGTGCCTGCTGCTGCAAATCGGACCCAGCCGCAAGTACAGGCTCGAACGCCTTCTCGTCGGTGAACACCTCGACGACATCGTGAACAACCGAATCCCGAGGATTGCGAAGAAGGCCGGCGTCACAATCAAACGCGTCAACCGGGCCGTGGACTTCATAAAGGACCTCAACCCGCATCCCGGCGCAGTCATAAGCGGCCAGCCCGCGCCATTCGTCGCGCCCGACGTCGTAATCGAGAATATCGACGGCGACTACGAAATCAGGCTCGAAGACACCTACATCCCGCAGATATACATAAACCCAGGATATCGCAAGCTACTCAAGGAGAAGGGAACGGACGCGAAGGTGCGCGAGTACGTCCGCAAGAAGCTCGAATCGGCACGAAGGCTCAGCGAGGCAATCGAGCAGCGCAAGAGCACGCTCCAGAAAATATCCGGCAAGCTCGTGGAAATGCAGAAGGATTTCCTCGAGAACGGCCTCACTCATCTCAAGCCGCTCAAGATGCAGGAGGTCGCGGACGAAGTCGGCGTGCACGTCTCCACCGTAAGCCGCGCGATTTCGGACAAGTTCATCCAGACGCCCCGGGGCGTCTTCCCCATGAAGTTCTTCTTCACCGGAGGCACCAAGACCACCGACGGCGCAGAAGAGCACTCCACCCGGGTCATCAAACAGCAGCTTGCCGAACTCATCGCCAAGGAAGACCCCCAGTCGCCGCTCAGCGACGCCGATATAATGAAAGAGTTCAAAGACAGGGGACTCGACATCGCGCGCCGTACCGTCACGAAGTACCGCAAGGCCATGAGAATTCCCTCCTCGAGACAGAGGCGCAAATATTGACAGCCGGCGGGAAGGACCCCGCTTCCCGGCCACAGGAAGGAGATTCCGAAGCATGAAGTTCCTCTTCACGGCGATTTTCGCGGCGGCAATGCTCACAACGCTGCCGGCGCGCGCCGAGTCAGTGGAAGAACTGCTCGGCAGGCTCTCCGAGATGAAGACCGCGCCGGACGCCACGTTCAAGCTGGCTGCCATGGGTGAAGAAGCGACGAGCGCGCTCAGGGGCGCATTGTCGAGCAAGGACCCGTGCGTGCGATACCACGCGCTCTGGGCGCTTACCCTCATCGGCGACAAGTCGGCGGCGACGGGCGCGGCGAAACTGCTTTCGGATACCGACCCGCTCGTGAGGATGCGAGCTGTCTTCGCAGTGGACGCGCTCTCTCCCCGGGAGACTACACCGTTACTCGAACGACTGGCCGCAGACCCGGACGAGCTGGTAAGAGGCTGCGCCGCGACGGTGCTTGCGGGACACAGCGACCCGGCCGTGACGAAGTCGCTGCTCAAGTCCCTCGAACTTCACAGGAACAGGTTCAGCGCCATCTCGCTTATAAGCCACGGCAAGAGCGCGTGTCCCGGGCTTCGAAAGCACGCGGGCTCGAAGGACCCCGCCGTCAGGCGTCTGGCGTGTTTCGCGCTCGGCTTGATAGGCGACACCGACTCGCTCGACGCGCTCCACAAGGCCGCGCGCGACAAGGACCCGGACGTCGCCGTCAGCGCGGCCGTTGCGCTCGCCCTGATGCGCCAGGACGAGGCATTCTCGCTGCTCGAAGAAGCGCTCAAGATGCGCGGCCAGTCAGCGGAAAATATCGAATCCGTTACGAAAAAGGTCGTATCGTTGCTCTCGGCATACCGTAAGGCCGCACGTGCCGACAGGGCGAAACTTTTCGGCGACCTCGGGAAATACGGCCTTATTCCGCCGGTGCCCGGGCTTATTGCGGAACTGCGCACATCCGAAAACGCCGGAACCCGTGCCGCGGCTGCGTCCGCCCTGGGCGGCATAGGGAGCGACCTTGCGCTTGCGGCCCTTGCCGGTGCGTCCGGTGACGGCGACAGGGGCGTGAGACTTGCCGCGGCGACGGCGCTGGGCAGGATTGCGGTCAGGGAAGCCGTGGCCCCGCTCCGGGAATTATCCTACGACCCCGACCCCGAAGTACGGGCTGCAGCGGCGACCGCGCTGGCGAAGCTCGATATAAGGGACCTCTCGCCCATCTTCAAGCGCATGTCCGAGGATGGCAAGCCGGACGTGAGGATAGCGGCGTTCAAGGCGCTGGACATGTACCCTCCCTCGTTCAGCGAGCCGATATTTATCTCGCTTCTGAAGAAGGAGAAAGACTCCGAGGCAAAAGCCATGCTTATCAAACTTCTCGGGCAAATCGGGACAGACAACGCCCTCGCAGTGATACTCAACAGGGCCGACGCGAAAGACCCGCGGGTGAAAATCGCGGCAGTGGAAGCACTGGGCTGCTTCACGGACCAGACGGCTTCGCAGAAGCTCATAGCGGTGCTGAAGCAGAACGACCCAGAAGAGCTGAAAATTGCGGCCGTGCAGGCGCTCGGCAGAACAGGCAGCAATCTCGGAGTGACCGTGCTCAAGGACATGTTCCGCAAGAGCGCGGGCCAGTTCAAGCTGGTGGTCACGGAAGCGCTGGGCAGAGCGCGCTCCACGGATGCAGCGCCCGTGCTTTTAATGGCCCTGCTGAAGGAGACCGACGAAACGCTCGCGTGCGCGATGGCCGCAGCGCTCGGGAAGATAGCGCAGCCGGAGTCGCTGCCCATCATCATCGCCGTAGCCCGGGACGCAGACAAGCCAGTCGCGGTTCGGCGCGCTGCGGTCGAGGCTCTCGGGAACTTCAGGAAGCAGGAGGATGCAAAGACGGCGGCCCTGAGCTTCCTGAAGGAAGACGAATACGCCGCGGAGGCCGCGGAGGCCCTTCAGATTCTGGGCGACTCCTCCGGACTAGCCTCTCTCAAGAGGCTGCTCGGAAAATCTGCGCCGGACGACCGGCTGCGAGCGGCCAGAGCGCTGAGACAGATACCCGGCGATGAGGCAACGGCCCTTATCGCGGTCGCGGCGAAGGACAAGGATATTTCGGTGGCGCTTACTGCGTCACTCGAACTGCTTTCCAGGAGCAGGTTCGAGGGGCTTGCCATACTGCAGAGACTTCTCGCGAAAGAAGAAACCGGAGAAAAGCTGCGCGAGGTTTTCAGGGAGTTCGAGCTTGTCCGGGTGCTTTCGCCCGTGATGGAGAGGCTGTCGCGCGCCGGCGAGCCGAAGATGAAAATGGCGCTCGTCGAGCTTCTCGGCAGGCTCGGGCTAAGGGATTTCAGGCTTCCCAGAGACGCGGCGCTCGCCGACTACCTGGATGCGGCGGCGAGATGGCTTCGCTGGTGGGAGGCGGCGATGGCTAAGGTCCCTTCCCGACGAAGCAGGATAAGAAAAGAAGAGGGAGAGACAGAGGAATCGCGCGAGGGCGTCGAAAAGGGGCTCGACTGGCTGAAGAAGAAAAGGTGAGGGCGGCATGGAGATAACAATCATAGGTTCGGGAACAGGTGTGCCTTCGCTGCGGCGCAGCTCGCCGTGCGTGGCCGTGCGGGTCGGGAAAAGCCTCGCAGTTCTGGATACGGGGCCGGGGTCGCTGCGCAAGATGCTCGAGGCGGACGCGCCCTTCACGGAAATCACCGCCGTTCACTATACCCACACGCACGTTGACCACGTGAACGACCTTCCGGTGCTCCTGTTCGCATCGAAGTACGACGAGTACCCCCGCACCGCGCCCATGCTCCTGACCGGGCCGCCGGGATTCGAGGATTTCTACAAGCGCCTCGTAAACCTCTACGGAGACCAGATTCTGTCGGACAGATACGAACTGAAAATCACGGAAGTCAGCGATGGCGAGATGGACCTGGACGACTACAGGCTCGTCACGCGCGCCGTGAAACACATGATTCCATGCACCGGATACCGCATCGAAGACAAGGGGGGGGCTTCGGTCGCATACACGGGCGACACGGGCTACAGCGAGAGCGCGGTCGAGCTGGCGAAGGGCGCAGACATACTCATCACGGAATCGGCCCTGCCACCGGGTCATGAACTCGACGGGCACCTCAAGCCGGAAGTCGCGGGAAGAATCGCAACAGAGGCCGGCGTCGATACCCTCGTGATAGCCCACCTCTACCCGATATGCGACCGTTACGACACGGAGAAGGAAGTTCGTAAAAGCTACTCGGGCAGGCTCGTCATTTCGGAAGACCTCCTCCGGCTGGAAATCTAAGGCGTCCGGGTCCGCCCTTTCCAGCCCGGCCCGGGCAATCCCGCACTTGTTGTGCTTGACAAGCGGGCTTTCATGCCCAATAATAATTTTCCAGGAACCCCGAACTGTCCTGCGAAAGGAAGCGACCCGGCTGATGACAAGAAAAGGCGTCTACATACTGGTCATGCAGCTTGTACGCGAACGGGTCATCACGGTGGGGCGCCTCGGCAGGTTCACTTTTCCGCACGGGTACTATATCTACGTCGGAAGCGCCCTGGGCGGTTTCGCCGGGCGGATTAACCGGCATCTCAAGCGCAAGAAGCGCATGCAATGGCACATAGACTACCTGCTCGAAGCGGCAGACCTGCTCTGGGTGGACCTCTACGAGACCCGGGACTCGTCGGACGAGTGCAGGCTGTGCGCCCAGGTCGCAAAACTCAAAGGCGCCAGTATAGTAGCTCCCAACTTCGGCGCAAGCGACTGCAGGTGCAAGTCGCATCTCTACCATTTCGAGAGCCTGCCGTCATTCCGCCCCAGGCTGCCCCACGGGGATACTTAGGCGCTCACATGGCGAGGAGGGCGCTCTTTCCGGCGAAAATTTTGCTAAATGGCGCGATTGGTGGTTGACAAGTAACACGCTGACCTGTAAATTCGTGAGTTTCCAACTCTAAGAAAGTCTGGCAAGGAGTTTTTCGGGCTGATGGAGTACAAGGCTGTCCACAAGTACGCCAAGACATCCGCGCACAAGGCGCGCCAGGTCGTAGACCTTGTGCGGGGCCGCAGCGTCAGCGAGGCCCTGCACATCCTCCAGTTTACGCCGCGCCGCGCCGCCGACATGCTGCACAAGCTTATCGAGAGCGCGATAGCCAACGCGACCTACCAGGCCGAGCGCAAGCGGGAATACATGGACCCCGACACGCTCGTGGTCAAGGAAGCATACGCGGACGAGGGCCCGAGTTTGAAGCGCTGGAGGCCGCGTGCGCGCGGCAGGGCGGCGCCCATACTCAAGCGGACGAGTCATCTTACGGTGGTCATAGGTTCTCCCGAGGAAGAAACGCAGGCAGAGGCGGCCGAGGAGGCCGCGCCGGAGCAGGAGAAGTCGTAGGAGCAGATATGGGTCACAAGGTTCCTCCACTCGGTATCAGGATAGGGATTGTCGAGAACTGGCGCTCGTGCTGGTACGCCAGGAAGAAGGCGTTCGGCAAGCTCCTTGTGGAGGACCAGAAGATAAAGCGCTTCATCCGCAAGAACTACGGCTTCGCCGCTATACCGAGAATAGAGATTGAGCGGGCGGGCGAGCAGCTCACCGCGATAATCCACACGGCCAGGCCCGGCGTGCTCATCGGTCGCAAGGGCGCCAAGATAGACAGGCTCGTCGAGGAGATACAGCAGTTCACCGACAGCCACGTCAATCCCCCGCGCATCATCGAGGTTGACAAGCCGGAACTCCACGCCCATCTCGTGACGGAGAACATCAAGGAACAGCTCGAGAAGCGCGCGAACTTCCGCCGGGTCATGAAGCGCGCCGCCGAACAGGTCATGCAGGCGGGCGCCCAGGGCGTGAAGATACAGATATCGGGGCGGCTCGGCGGCGCCGAGATGGCGCGCAGCGAGCGCATAACGAGGGGCAAGATTCCCCTCGCAACCATCCGCGCGAAAATCGACTACGGCTTCATCGAGGCCTTCACCACGTACGGACAACTGGGAATCAAAGTGTGGGTATACACGGGCGAATACCCGTATAAAAAAGAGGAGAAGCTGCGGCATGGCCATGATGCCGAGGCGCGTCCGGCACCGGAAGGAACAGCGGCGCAAAATCAAGGGTAACGCGACACGGGGCAACTTCGTCGCATTCGGTGAGTTCGGCCTCCAGGCTCTGGGGGGCGGGTGGCTCACAGCCCGCCAGATAGAGGCGGGCCGAATTGCCGCGACCCACTTCCTCGCACGCGAGGGCAAGATGTGGATAAGGACCTTCCCCTCCAAGCCCATATCGAAAAAGCCGCTCGAAACGCGCCAGGGCAAGGGCAAGGGTGAGCCGGACCAGTGGGTCGGCGCCGTCAGGCCGGGAAAAGTGCTCTACGAGATTGCCGGCGTGCCGGAGGACCTCGCCAAGCAGGCCCTGGCCAGAACGGCGCACAAGATGCCCTTTCCCTGCAGGTTCGTGAAGAGGAGGACCAGCCTGTGAAACTGAGCCAGCTCAGACAGCTCTCAGAGGGCGAACTCCTCGAAAGGGAGAAGGAACTCTTCCAGCAGCTTCACAAGAGCAGATTCGAATCGTACGACGAAGACGCCAAGAATCCTGCTCTCGCGGGCAACTACAAGCGCGAGATAGCCCGCATCAAGACGATAATGAGGGAACGGGAACTCGAAGCCGGCAAAGTACAGAACGAGAAGGCCAAGTGAGCACGAAACCCGAAGAAAGAGCGCGCGGCCGAAGAAAGACGAAGATAGGCATCGTCACGAGCGACAGGATGAACAAGACCATCATCGTCAAGACCGAGCGTCTCGTGAAACATCCGCGGTACGGCAAGTACGTTAGGCGCTGGACGAAGTTCTGGGCCCACGACGAGGACAATCTCGCCAAGATAGGCGACAGGGTCCTGATTGCGGAAACCAGGCCTCTCTCCAAGAACAAGCGGTGGCGGCTGGTCTCCATACTCGAAGGGCCGGAAGAGGGAAATACCGGGAAGAACAGCGCTTAGCCAGGCCCGGGGTGCCCGCCCCGGCAATGCGGTGCGAATATGATACAGATGCAGACAAGGCTGGACGTTGCAGACAACACGGGGGCTCGCATCGTGATGGCGATTCGGGTCCTGGGCGCAGGCAACAGGTACTACGCAAGGCTCGGCGACATAGTGGTTGGCACGGTCAAGAAGGCCATGCCGGGCGGCAATATCAAGGCCGGGGAAGTGGTCAGGGGCGTAATCGTGCGCACGAGGAAGCCCGTGAGGCGCACGGACGGCTCCTACGTCCGGTTCGACCGCAACGCGATAGTGCTCATAGACAAGCAGAACAACCCGCGGGGAACGCGGATATTCGGCGCCGTCGCACGCGAACTCAGGGCAAAGAACTTCATGAAGATAATTTCGCTGGCGAGCGAGGTGGTCTGAGATGATTATCAGGAAAAACGACCTTGTGGTGGTAATCGCCGGCACTGACAAGCCCGCCGACTGGGCCGGAGCGCGCCCGAAGCGGGTGCTCAAGACAGAGCCCAAGAAGGACCGCGTATACGTCGAAGGGGCGAACTACGTCTGGAAGCACGTCAGGCGCTCGAGGAAGCACCCCCAGGGCGGGCGTATCCAGAAAGAGGCGCCGGTGCACATTTCCAACATCATGCTCTGGTGCGACTCGTGCGCAAGGGGCGTGAAGGCGATCCGCAGGGTCGAGAACGGCAAGCAGGTGCGCGCCTGCAGAAAATGCGGCAGGGAAATCCCCAGAAGGAAAGGCTAAAACGCTCTCACGCCGGGAGCACAAAAACCGATGGCAAGACTGCTTGAAAAATACAGGAACGAGATAACCCCGAAGCTCATGGATAAGTTCGGATATAAGAACCGCCTCCAGGTTCCCCGTATCCGCAAGATAGTGGTCTCCATGGGCGTGGGCAAGGCGCTCGAAGACGGAACCCGTCTGGAAAACGCCATGCGGGACCTCTCGACGATTACCGGCCAGAAGCCGAAATACACCAAGGCGAAGAAACCCGAGGCAGGCTTCAAGCTGCGCGCGGGCAACCGCGTAGGCTGCATGGTCACGCTGCGCAGGCTGCGCATGTACGAGTTCCTCGACAGGCTTATTAACATAACCGTGCCGCGTATCCGCGACTTCCGCGGACTTCCCGCGAAGGCGTTCGACAAGCAGGGCAACTATTCCCTCGGCCTCAACGACCAGTTCGTGTTTCCGGAAATCGACGTGGACAAGGTCGAGTGGACGCAGGGGATGAACATTACGATAGTGATTGAAAACGGCTCGGAAGAGGAATCCTTCGAGCTTCTGAAGGAATTCGGTATGCCTTTCAGGAAAGACTGAGAGGCTGTGCCCGCAAGCTCCGGCTCTGAATCGGAAGGAACATGGCCAAGACAAGCCTCATAGTGAAGCAGAAGCGGCAGCCGAAGTTCAAGGTCCGCTCGTACAACCGCTGCCAGCTCTGCGGCCGCCCCCGAAGCTATTACCGCAAGTTCAACATCTGCCGCATCTGCTTGCGCGAACTGGCTCACAGGGGCGAAATACCCGGGATGAAGAAGTCGAGCTGGTAGCGTTCAGCCGCGCGTGCCGCTTCGAGCTTTCTGCCTGTAGACCCCGTCCCGCTGACCTGACTTTTCCCTTGCAACCTGCCGGAAATGAGCCACTGTTGGGACTCGAACCCAAAACCTGTGCTTTACGAAAGCACTGCTCTGCCTATTGAGCTACAGTGGCGCCGCGGAAGCGAATACCGCCGAAGCGGCCCCTATTATACCGGACGCGCTTTACCCTGCAATCCTTAAGTCTAAAAAGGCTTCGCGACTGGCGGAGGTGCGCGGCCACGGGCTAACCGAAATGCCCGGCTATTATTTCCCGGATTCGAGAGGTGTCGAGCGGTTTTGACAGGATTGCATCGAAGTGCCCGGACAGCGCCTCTCTGCGCTTATCCCCGAGTCTCCATCCTATCGCCACCATTGCCGCCTTGCCGGCGCCCCTGCTGGCGCGCAGGAGTTCGGCCAGATGCCGGGGCTCGACTCCCTTGAGACCGGTGCTGATTAATACGATGTGCGGCTTGAGCCGCTCCGCGAGCAGCCCCGCCTCGAAGTTGGAGTCGGCCACGCCGACCATGTAGCCGTAAGCCGTTCGGAAAGATGTCGTGATGAGCTTAATCACGTCAATGTCGTCGTCAACGATGAGAAACCTGAACCTTTCCGCAACCGCGGTGTCGCCCGGATAGCCCCGTCTCCTCAGAAAGGAAAACAGGCTGTTCCTTGTAATCCGGCGTGCTCCCGTCTCGGATGTGCGCCTTCCTTTCAGCACACCGGTCTCGTACCACTTCACGACGGTGTTTATCGTAACCCCGCATATCTTCGCAACATTTCCGGTCGAAAAATATTTCTTCGGCCCGCGCACTTTCATACCTCTACAAGCTCGTATTCGCAACTGCCCAGGCCGAGTTCCGCAGCGTGCCTGGCCTGGCGAAGGTAGTCTATGTCCGGGTACAATTCGCGGAAAACGTCACGGCCCACTGTTTCGTTTATCACGCCCGCCGTGGCGCAGTCGAGAGCCACCGGGTCGGTCGAAGCGAGTATCCCGAGGTCCTGCGAGAGCGCCTCGCCCGTGCTGGCGCCCATGCAGTCGCACTTCTCGGTCGAGCCTATGATGACGTTCATGAAGGCTCGCCTGTTTTCCTTGCCTGCCAGGGCGCCGGCGGCGTGCTCGGCTACGCGCTCCTGGAGATACACGCTGTCTCCTGACCAAGAGAACCTGACCGCTCCCTCGCGGCACAGGCACAGGCAGTAGCCGCAGCTTATGCAGCTGTCCGGGTCTATTCTCGCCACGCCGGATTCCACTTCGATGGCGCCTTCGGGGCACCATTTGGCGCACAGCCCGCATCCGATGCACTTATCCTCATCCACCTCGGGCGGCTCGCCGGCGTGCTGTACGAGCTTGCCCGCGCGCGATGAAAGTCCCATGCCTATATTTTTGAGGGCGGCTCCCAGGCCCGTTCCGATATGGCCGGTTACGTGCGCAAGCCCGACAATGGCATCGGCGTGAACAGCGCCGGGCGCAATGCATACCTCTTTCGAGTGCTTGCCCTGCACCGCCACCTTCACCGACTCGTAACCTCGAAGGCCATCACCGATTATCACGGGGCAGCCCACGTTTTCATGGGTGAACCCGTGTTCCGCAGCGAGCGCGAGGTGGTCCACCGCGTTGTGGCGCCGCCGGATGTAGAGCGTATTCGTGTCGCAGAGGAACGGTTTCGCGCCCGCGGCCCTGCAGCGCTCGACCACCGCGCGCACGAGAGGCGGCTTGATGTAGCCCGTGTTGCCTTCTTCGCCGAAATGAAGCTTGACCAGCGTAAGGCCGCCCTCGCGCAAGACTTTCCGGAACCCGGCCTTGTCGAACAATTCTCTCATTATCTCCGGCGCATCTTCCGATTCCCTGCCGCCGCCGAACCTGCAGAAATAGACCCTGCTGCTCACTTGGATGCTCCGCTTACCAGAAATGTACGCATTAGAACCAATCCTACCCCAACTGCCGACGTTATTCAAAGGAGAAATGCCCGCCCGCTTGCCGCCCTCGCTATCGCGCAGAACCGGCGTCCCTGATATGGGCGGCGGTCAGTTCGAGAATCTCGTCGATGTTCTTGGAAGGCTTGAATCCCGTGAGCCGCGCAATCTTGCCCGTGTCGGGTATCCTGCGGCGCATGTCCTCGAATCCTTCCTCGTAAGCCTGCTCGTAAGGTATGTGCACTATCTTCGCATCTTCGTTCACAAGCTTCCTTACTTTTTGTGCAAGCTCGTTTATCGTTATCTCGGCATCCGAACCGAGGTTGAAGACATCCCCCACCGCCTCGTCGCTCTCTGACAGCCCGATGAGCCCTTTCACGGCATCCCCGACGTAACAGAAGCACCTCGACTGCCCGCCATCACCGTAGACGGTTATCGGCCCGCCGGCGAGCGCCTGCGTGATGAACCGCGGAATCACCATGCCGTAGCGGCCCACCTGCCGCGGCCCCACCGTGTTGAACAGCCGCACGACCACCGAGGGAACCTTCTTCTCCTTGGTATACGAAAGGGCCAGGAATTCGTCCACGAGCTTCGAGGCGGCGTACGACCATCTCGACTTCTTCGTCTGACCCAAGACCATGTCGTCATCCTCGGAGAACGGGACCTTAGTGCTTTTGCCGTAGACCTCGCTGGTCGAGGCAAGCACCACCTTGCGCTTTTTCTTGGCGGCGTGCTTGAATACAAGCTGCGTGCCGTAGATGTTAGTCTCAATCGTGTGAACGGGGCTCTCGACTATCAGCTTCACGCCGACCGCCGCCGCAAGATGAAATATAACATCCGCCGCGTCTATGAGTTCGGCAAGAATCGGTTCGTTCGCTATATCCTCGATAACATAACTGAACTTCTCGTCCGACTTCAGATGCGCAATATTGTCGATGGAACCGGTAGAGAGGTTGTCAATCACCGACACGTGGCTCCCGCGCGACAGAATCTCCTGCGCAAGGTGGCTCCCTATGAAACCAGCACCGCCCGTAATAAGGTATTTCAACATTGCCTCCGGTATCTAACGCATCCCAATCCCAATTTCCGTCCCGGTCGTAATGTTACTCCTTTTCGACGCCTTTTTCAACCCCCTGGCACGTCGCTTGCTCCCGCATCCCGGCGCGGGCTTCGGCAGCCGGGTCCTCGTTTAGCGCTTATGAGTGGTGTTCATGGGGCGTGGTTTTTAAGCACTGCGGTGCAAAAAACGCCTTGACTTGCCCGCGATGAAACGTATAATAAAGCAAAATATATGCGGCGTTATTCGCCATAGCAGTACACTATATATAGTCCTGATAAGCATAAATAGGGAGGCACGCCCGTGTCAAAGAAACGCAGCGTGCTTGACGGGAAGTACGAATTCGACAAGCCCATAATCACTCTTGAAACAAAAATCCAAGAGCTCGAGGACTACCAGCTGACGACTGAAATCGACCTGAGCGGTCAGCTGGAAAAGTTGCGCAAGGAGTGCGAAGAACTCAAGCGCAGAACCTACGAGGAGCTGTCGCCTTGGCAGAGGGTGCTTGTCGCTCGACACCCCAACCGTCCTCTTTCTCTCGACTACGTGCAGCTTGTTCTCAACGACTTTCTCGAGCTGCACGGCGACCGCGTTTTCGCCGATGACTCCGCTGTCATTACCGGCTTCGGCCAGATTTCGAACGGCAGCAAGCCCATAAAGGTCATGCTTGTGGCCCAGCAGAAAGGAAGAACCCTCAACGAGAAGATGAAATGCAACTTCGGCTGCGCTCACCCGGAAGGCTACCGCAAGGCAATCCTGCGCATGCGGCTGGCTGAGAAAATCGGCCTGCCCATCGTGACGTTTATCGACACTCCGGGCGCGTACCCGGGCATCGCCTCGGAAGAGAGGGGCGTCGCCTTCGCCATTGCTCAGAACCTCAGAGAAATGTCCAGCCTGAGAGTGCCGGTCGTCTCGGTGGTTATTGGAGAAGGCGGCAGTGGCGGCGCGCTCGGTATCGGCGTGGCGGACCGCCTGCTCATGCTCGAAAACGCCTACTATTCCGTCATATCACCAGAGGGCTGCGCCGCCATCCTGTGGAGAGGCGAAGAGAAAGAGCGCCTCGAAGAAGCCGCAAGCATACTCAAGCTGACTTCAAAGGACCTTCATGGACTCGGCATTGTGGATGAAATCGTTCCCGAGCCTCTCGGCGGCGCTCATCGCGACCACGACGAGATGGCACGAACGCTGAGGGAGGCTCTGGTCAAGAACCTCAATGAGCTGCAGAAACTACCCGAGGAAGAGCTTCTCCAGACAAGGTACGAAAAGCTCAAAGCCATAGGCGAGTTCGCCGAAGGGCATGTGACACCGGCCGGAAAGACCTCGGCAAACTGAAAACCGCCTTCCCCGCGCAGGTTTATTCTACAGAAGGTTCCCTGCGGTTCGATGATTCCCGTTGAAGTTCGCGGGCAATCAATGGATAATCGGTCATTGAGAGTAAAAGGTCGTGCGTTTGCCGACCGGAAAGACGACAGGAGGAGCAGGTATCGGCGACCGCAAGGCGCATCCAGGGAAACAAATCAGGCCTCCCCGTGAAACAGCGAAGGAAAAAGACAGGCAAGACCGCGGGGCCAAGCTGCTTGATTCCAAGGGGAAAGACACTCGCGCGAAGGACCCTGTTTCCGAGGCGGCCCGTTATCTGAAAGATGGCCGAATCGTCGCTGCCTGCGGCAATATTGACCCCGCCATGCTCTGCGACGCGACAAACGAGAACGCGCTCATGCTGCTGCGGGAGCGCACCGGCAGGCCGCGCGAGCCTCTCGCGCTGCTCTTCGCGGACATCGAGACCGTCCGGAAATACCACATCGCGAACGGCACAGAAGAGAAAATCCTCGACTCTCCAGAAAAGCCCGCAGTGATGCTCAAACGCGGGAAGGACAACGCCCTGCCGGATGAAGCCTCGCCCGGACTGGATGAACAGCCCGTCGCGCTCGCGGACGGCACGTTCCGGAGGCTTCTGGAAGAATCCGGTCTGCCCGCCCTTGCCACGGATGCCTTCATCTCTCTCAAGAACCTGGAATCTCCGGATACCGGCGCACAGGTTCGGAAGCTTCTCGGAATGGCGGATTTCTTCCTCGTCGAAGAGTCGCACGGCCCGGCTCCGGCAGGTGGTTCCTTGATGCGCGCCGTAAGAGGCCGGCCCCTCGTATTGCGCAGGGGCGCGGGCAGCGACCCGCACGCCCTCCAGCTTCCGCCGGAACTCGGCGAAGAGCCCGAGATTGTTGCTCTCGGCGGCGATGCCGACAACACCGTCTGCTGCCTTCGGAATGCCGCCGTCTACCTTTCCCCGCGGCACGGAAATCTCGAGGACACTAACTCCTTCGACGCTTTCAGGAATTCGATAG
The DNA here is from genome assembly GCA_964641955.1 of uncultured Planctomycetota bacterium. Lineage (GTDB taxonomy): Bacteria > Planctomycetota > SKW154 > SKW154 > DAOVDS01 > CAZXNM01. The sequence continues at coordinate 37,489 of CAZXNM010000015.1, read as the reverse complement.
TGGAGCTGTGGCGGCTCGCCGGCATTCAACTGCCCTTCGTCGCCCATGAGGCGGACCCGGGCAGCCGGTCGGCAGGACACGCGCGCTCCCTCAAGAGTGTCGGGTTCCTGCCCGTGAATCACCACTTCGCCCACGTCGCAAGCTGCATGGCCGAGCACGGTGAGACGGCGCCCGTCCTCGGAGTGGTGTACGACGACCCCGGCTACGGCGGAGACGGCACATACTGGGGCGCGGAATTTCTCGCCGCTACGCCTGGAACGTTCAGACGCCTCGGACATCTCCGGCAGGTCCGATGGCCCGGCGGGTCCCAGGCAATGCGGGAGCCGTGGCGAATCGCCCTGTCGTATGTTAATCTTTCCTACGGATACCAGACCCGCGACATCTGCCGCGAGCTGTTTCCCTCGATACCACCTTCAAAACTCGAAATCGCGTACAATATGCTCGAAAAGGGCCTGAGGTCCCCGTTTATCTCCAGCACCGGCGCATTCCTGGATGCAATAGCCGCCCTCTCGGGAGCCTGCCTGGAAAAATCCTACGACGGAGAAGCCTCTCTGCTGCTGGAATCGCTCGTCGGGCGCTTCGACGGAAGTGACTCGAAGGCATATTCTTACGACATTCTCGATGACGGCAACCTTCTCCTCGTTGACCTTGCGGAAGTGATTTACGAAGTCGTTGAAAACATGCTTGCCAGAAAGCCCGCCGAAATGGTTGCGGCGCGCATCTTCGGGACAATCGTCGAGTTCACCGTGGAGGCCTGCATAAAACTTGCCCCGCGCGCGGACACGGGTAAAATAGTTCTGACAGGAAAAGTTTTCGAAAGCCCCGCCCTCGCGGAAAAAACGGCGGACGCCCTGGAACGGGAAGGTTTCGAAGTCCTCACACACGGAACCGTGCCGCCCGGCGATGAGGGCATATCGGTCGGCCAGGCGTTCATTGCAAGGGCACAGCAGACCGACAGGTTCAGGGAAGGACAGGCGCTGTGATATACCTCGACAACGCGGCCACGAGCGCTGTCAAGCCTCTTTGCGTGCGCGAGGCGATGAGCAGTTTCCTCGATGATGTAGGCGCAAGTCCCGGGCGCTCGGCGCACAGGCTCGCCGTGGAATCCGGGAGGATTGTATTCGAGTGCCGGGAGGCCGTGGCCGAATTGCTCGGCGCCCCGGATTCGAGCGGCATCGTCTTTACGCTCAATGCGACCCACGCCCTTAACATTGCCTTCCTCGGCCTGCTCGGCAGCGGCGACCGCATCGTAACCTCCTCCATGGAACACAACTCCGTCATGCGCCCGCTGCGATTCCTGCAGGCACAAGGCGCCATCGACCTCGAAATCGTCCCGTGCGACAGCCGGGGCTGCCTCGACCCCGCAGAACTCGACAAAGCCGTGACGCCGGGCACTCGCATGGTCGCGCTCACGCACGCCTCCAACGTCGTCGGGACAATTCTCCCGGTCGCCGAGGCGGCGAAAATTGCCCGCGGCGCCGGCGCGCTTTTCCTGCTCGATGCAGCCCAGACGGCAGGCACTTATCCCCTGAGCGTCGAAGAGCTTGATGTGGACCTGCTTGCCTGCTCGGGCCACAAGGGGCTGCTGGGACCACATGGGACGGGCGTCCTCTACGTCCGCGAGGGCCTGGATGTCAAGGCGATACTTAGAGGCGGCACAGGCAGCGAATCGGGCCTGACCGAGCAGCCCGGCTTTATGCCCGACAAGCTCGAATCAGGCACCCACAACGCCGTCGGCCTCGCCGGCCTCAAGGCCGGAGTCGAATATATCCTGAGCGAGACTGTCGAAAAAATACGGAAACACGAAGCCGGCCTCGCGGGCAAGATGCTCGAAGGACTGGCCGCAATCGAGGGCGTCATCGTCTATGGCACACAGGACTCCCGGAAACAAGTCGCAACTGTCTCGTTCAACATCGAGGGCATGGAGCCCTCCGACGTGGGGCACATACTCGACAGACAATATGACATCGCTGTCCGCGTCGGCCTGCACTGCGCACCCGTCGCGCACCAGACGCTGGGCACATATCCGGCGGGCACCGTCCGCGCTGCCACGGGTTGTCTCAATACGCTCGAAGACGTCGAAGCCCTCGTCGATGCTGTGGGCGAGATAGCATCCGGGAAGAAGCACAATGGCTGAACACTGCGTCGGGATATTCAGCTCGATACACTTCGTCCTCAAGGCGGAGAAGCTGCTCAAGAAGGAGGGAATCGGCGTCGAGACCGTACCGGTCCCGCGTAAGATAAGCTCCGACTGCGGTATCGCCATCTGCTTCGACACAGGCGATATTGACCGGGTCCGCGATCTCCTGAGCCACAAGAAAGTCCGGCTCGAAGGAATCTACCAAGCCTTGCCCGACGGCACGTACACTGTAGTGGACTGAGAGAGGAACAATCCATGAAGAAGGTAATAGAAAATCTGAAACATAAACCATGGTGGATATCTCACCTCGGGTGCATCGAAGGATGTCTTGACTACTTCGACGTGGATGTAAGCACCCCGTGGCTCTTCGGCGCGACGGGGCATGCATTCATAATCAACATCCACGATGTAGTCTGACCAAGCGGGCCAACGGCCTGGAAGGCCGAAATGCTCTTCAACCTCGCGCCGAACATCGGTTACTTCCACGACAGCGTTTTCGCGCACAAAAGCCAGCCGGGTTTCCAGGAGAAACAGAAACTCGCATGGGACAAGGTTCGCGCCGCCATTGATGAGAACCTGCCATGCTACGGTTGGGAGCTGCAGATTCCGGAATACTACGTCATCAACGGTTACGACGATACCGGTTATTACTATTCTGGAGCGCCCGGCGACACAAGAGGGGGGCCGAAGCCCTGGCAGGAACTCGGCAATTCGGGAATCAGCGCGCTTCAACTGTCCGTCGTGCGTCCGTGTAAACCCGCTGATGACACGAAGACTGTCAAGGAAGCCATCGAGTTCGCGCTCGAATTCGCCGCAAGCCCGGAGAAGTGGGTATTTCCGAAGTACAAGGCGGGTCTTGCCGGCTACGACTCCTGGCTCGGCGCGCTCGAAGACGGCAGCGCGCACCCCTTCGGTATGGCATACAACGCGCAGTGCTGGAATGAATGTCGGCAGTGTGCGGTCGGATTCCTCATGGAAGCGAAGGAACGACTGGACGGCTCGCTGGCGTCGCAGTTTGACGAGGCAATCAGCCGCTACGAGGCTGTTGCGCAGAATCTCAGGAAGGTTGCGGAGCTTTTCCCGTTCAAAGGCCCCGGCATAGAGCCGGAGCCGCCGGACGACGCAACGCGAGCACAGGGCCTCGAATCGCTCCGCGCCGCCCGCAGCGCCGAAGAACAGGGCCTCGAAGCGCTCAGGTCAATCGTGTCAGCGCTCTGAAAAAGTGGACATACTTGGATACTGCACCTGATTTGACTTCCATATCTCTATGATGTTATGCTTGTACAGACCTCATTCTGGCGGAGTAAGCTGTTATGCATCTACCGCGACTACTAATGCTTCTGCTTGCTGTCCTTGTGTTCCTGAGTATCACCGGCAGAGGGAACTTCCCACAGTCCAGGGTCATGGCAGAGCCGCAGCAGCAGGAAGGCGAAAAAAAAACTCCGCTGACAGGAAATTTAACCGCGCAGCACTTCGACCTTACCGCAGCCAACTCGGACGGCAACAAGAATGTCTCCATCAAGGATGGCAAGGCAATCTTGATGCCGGAAGGAGACGAGTTCGGCAGCACCTTCTTCGGCTGGACTGAGCTTGAAGGCAACAGCATATTCAAAGGAGGATGGGCGCCGAAAAACTCCGCAGAATTGAAAGAATCAACAGGTTTACTGACATGTTCTGATGGAGGTCAGAATACGTGGGCGATAGGGGCCCACCGCTGCGTGCATTACAGGGAATGCGACCTCGTAGTAAGATTCTCGAATACCGACTCGCAGGACAGGAATTACGTCGCTAATAACGTCCTCATGCTCTGGCTTGACGGGTCCAATGCCGTTGGAATAGTCTACGATGCAAGAAAAGCGAGAAACAATCACCCGGTACAGGCATGGAAGAGAATAAACTCGACCTGGACCACGCTTGCCGCCTCCGGCAACGTGGGCGTGCAATCCTGCATATGGTTGAGGCTTAAGAGAACTACAGCGGGAGATTCGCCCAATACATTCAGTTTCTTCTATGCACTGGAAGACCCGTACAAAGACCCCGCGAAATGGGTGAAAATCACTTCAAGTCAGGTCAGAACTGTCGGAGCTTTTGATGAGAAGACCAATCTGTGGCCTGTTATCGGATGGTATTGCGCCCAGACTCAGGACAAATACACGCCCGCAGTAGATTACTACAGGCAGTGGACGAAGGACATGCCTGCGCAACGCTACGCCTTTACATCGCCTGAGATACTCGTAGCAGCCGCCAAAGACACAGCATATGCCTTTGACGCCGGCGATGGGAAGGTCTGGAAGCTCTCGGGCGCCTCCTGCGAGAAGAGCGAGCCGGGCAGGTCTGTCATCAAGTTCAAGATAGGCTGCAGCGATACAGGCAAATCGTCGGATGTCACCTGGATTGACAAGAAGACACTGCGAATAAAGGAAATCAAGGCAAATGCCGCTGCCGGGAAGTACGACGGGCACCACTTCATCCATGTGAAGGCGCAGCTCAACTCGTTCGGCCCCGACCAGCCGAGCCTGAAATCGTTTTCAATCGAGGGCACCCAGACAACTCCTTGACACCGCACGCCAAGCTGCAGTATGTTTGAATTATCAGTCTCGCGTACGGAGAGCCTGCATGAAAAAGACGCTTGCATTCCTGCTTGTCTGCCTCAGCGCCCTGCCCGTCCTCTTCGGCCAGGAGAAGTCCCCCGGCCCGCTGTTTCCCATAGTCAAGGATGGCAAATGTGGGTACATCGACAAGACCGGCAAGGTCGTTATAAAGCCCCAGTTCCACTCCGCATTTCCGTTCCATGAAGGCTCGGCCTGCGTCGAGAAGGATGGCCTCTTCGGTTTCATTGATATTACGGGAAAGACTGTTATCGAGCCGTTACTGAGCATCGCCTTTGACTTCCATGATGGACTCGCACGCGTGAGTGACGGCTCGGGTACTAGCTACTTCGACAAAACCGGGAAGGCCGTGGGTTCGCAGAAATACGAGGATGGCCTCGATTTCTCCGGAGGTCTAGCCGCGGTGATGAAGGATGGCAGGTGGGGTTATGTGAACACAAAGGGAAACCTCGTTGTAACCCCCTGCTTCGAGAAGGCGCGCAGCTTCTCCGAGGGGCTCGCAGCAGTCTGCGAGAACGGCAGATGGAGCTACATAGACAAGAAACGCAGGAAAGTCATAGAGTCGAAGTTTGAAGATGCCAACGAGTTTTCCGAAGGGCTCGCCCACGTGAAGACAAAGGGTAAGCACGGCTATATCGACAAGAAGGGCGAATGGGTCGTTGACCCTGAATTCGCGGCCGCCAGTAGCTTCAGTGAGGGTCTGGCGCTTGTACATTTCGAGGAGAAGTGGGGTTTTATCGACAGGAGCGGAAAGACTGTCATTGCACCACAGTTTGAATATGGCTCCGGTTTCTCAGAAGGCCTGGCGGCGGTCCAGTCTGGCGGCAAGTGGGGATACGTAGACAGGACAGGCAGGATGGCGGTTAAGCCTCAATACGACTGGGCGTTTCCCTTTGGCAATGGTCTCGGCCGTGTACAAACGGGTCACATGGAGCGCTATATTGACAGGACGGGCAAAGTCGTCTGGGAGTCGGCAATCGGTCCGGAGCCGGAGAAACCCGGCCGGGAAAAACACCTCTACGCCATAGTCGAGAACTGGAACTGGGGCTTCATCGACAACAGGGGAAATATCGTCATCAAGACGCGCTTCCACAGTTACTGGTTCGAGGGTTTCTCCGAGGGCCTGGCCTGCGTGAAGATAGGCGGCAAGTACGGATTCATTGACAAGACAGGCAGCCTCGCCATAGAGCCGCGCTTCGCGGGCGAGCCAAAGGACTTCTCGCAGGGCCTCGCCGTGATTGTCATGGCAGGCAGGTACGGCTACATTGACCGCTCGGGCAGGATAACAATCCGGCCCCGGTTCGATTTGGCCAGACCCTTCTGCGAAGGCCTGGGCGAGGTCCGGGTTGACAGCAAGGCCGCTGCGGAGAGAGGCCGGCCCTTCGCCGGCAGATGCGGCTACATTGACAGGGCGGGCAGGTTCGTAATCGCGCCGCAGTTTAAAATCGCCTACTCTTTCCAGGACGGTCTAGCGCTTGTGAAGCAGGGCGACATGTCCCTGTACATTAACAGACTCGGCAGACAGGCATTCGATAAGCAGTTCAGCTCCGCGATGAGTTTCTCCGAAGGGCTGGCCGCCGTCTCAATCGGCGACAAGTGGGGGTACGTAGACAAGACGGGCAAGGTCGCAATCCAACCCGCATTCGGCAGCGCCTTCGACTTCCACGAAGGCCTTGCGCGAGTGCACATGGGTGATAAGTCAGGCTTCATAGACAAGACAGGGAATACTGTCATTCCACTGAAGTTCGAGCATGTGTGGCATTTCTCGGAGGGCCTGGCCGGCGTGCGGGTAGGCAAGAAGGAAGGATGCATCGACAGAAGCGGCAAGGTAGTCATAGAACCGCAGTATGACCGGGTATATCCCTTCAAAGGGGGCGTCGCCCGTGTGCTGGTTGATGACTCGGTGACAGAAGCTGACGGAAAAAGAGTTATCAGATTCAAGATTGGCTACATTGACAAGACCGGCAAGCACATCTGGAAACCATCCAGGTGAGGACAGAGGCGGGGATGAGACACGCGGCGGTATGTGCACTTGTTTTCATCATCGTCTCTCTCTCCTCTGTGGCGGTCGCACCGGCGCAGGGGAAGGAAGAGACTCCCGGCCCGCTGTTTCCCATAGTCAAGGATGGCAAATGTGGGTACATCGACAAGACCGGCAAGGTCGTTATAAAGCCCCAGTTCCACTCCGCATTCCCGTTTTCGGAAGGTCTCGCGGCAGTAGAGGTTGACGGCAAGTTCGGTTTCATTGATGTGACGGGCAACATCGCCATCCAGCCGCAGTACGACTGCGTTTTCGATTTCCATGAAGGCCTGGCCGCCGTACAGAAGTCGCAAAAGACCGGCTACATAGGCAGGAACGGCAAGCTGAAGATGCAGATCAAGTACGACGACGCATATGACTTCTCGGAAGGGTTCGCAGTCATCAGGAAAAAGTACGACTACGGCTTCATCGATAAGCAAGGGATGCCGGTCGTAACACCGGCGTTCCAGTGGGCGCGAAGTTTCAGCGAGGGCCTTGCGGCCGTCTGCATGGATGGCAAGTGGGGGTTTATCGACGCGAAGAGAAAGACCGTCATCGCGCTCCAGTACGAAGAGGCGGGCGATTTCCGCGAAGGATTGGCATACGTCAGGGCCAAAGGCAAGTACGGGTTCATAGACAAGACCGGCAAGGAAGTCGTGAAGCCGCAGTTCGATGCTGCGAGGGAGTTCTCGGAAGGCCTGGCGCTTGTCCATTTCGGCAAAAAGTGGGGCTTCATCGATAAAGAGGGCAAAACTGTTATAACGCCTCAGTATGACTACGGCTCCAACTTCTCGGAGGGGCTTGCCGCAGTCAAACTGGACGGGAAGTGGGGCTACATCGACAAAACAGGCAAAGCCGTAATCAAACCCGGGTATGACTGGGCATTCGAGTTCAGGAACGGCCTGAGCCGCGTGCATCTCGGCCACAGGGAGCGTTACATTGACAAGGCGGGCAAGGTCATCTGGGAATCAGCTGTAGGCCCCCCGCTTGAAGACCCGAAGAAGGCGGAGCCTCTCTTCTCCGTGAAGAAGGATGGCAAAATCGGCTTTATCAACCGCAAGGGCAAGGTAGTTATCAAGCCGCAGTACGAAGCTTCGGAGTACATAATAGGATGGTGCTTCAGGGAAGGGCTCGCAGGCGTACTGAAGAACGGAAATATAGGGTTCGTGGACAGGACAGGCAAGTTCGCAATAGAACCCCGCCGTACATTTCATTTATTCTATAACTTTCGCGAAGGGCTTGCTCCCGCCTTAAGGGGAATTGGTTACATAGACAGGTCGGGCCGCGTGGCAATGAGGTGCCGCTTCGGCGGGTACAGTTTCTACGAAGGCATGGCGCGCGTACACATTCCCCGCAGGAAAGGCTACCGGGGCTATATCGACAGGAACGGCCGGATTGTGATATGGCCCCAGTTCGGCAGTGCCGACGATTTCCACGAAGGTCTTACAGTCGTGCGTGACAACGATAAGGACTTCTATATCGACAGGCTGGGCCGGGATGTCTTCGGGAAAAGATTCAAGTTTGCATACGACTTCTCCGAAGGCATCGCGGCAGTCTGCATTGACAGAAAATGGGGCTATATTGACAAAACGGGCAAAGAAGTAATATCCCCGAAATTCGACCATGCAAACGAGTTCCACGACAGCCTCGCCGCGGTGAGACTTGCAGACAGGTGGGGATACATCGACAAGAAAGGCGATTTCGTGATTAAGCCCGCGTACCAGAGTGCCGGGCGTTTCTCGGAGGGTCTGGCTCCCGTCGAGTTCGCGGATTCCAAATGGGGCTACATCGACGGAAAGGGAAACGTGGTCATCAAGCCCAAATTTACCTGGGCCTGTTCTTTTAAAGATGGGCTCGCCGAAGTGACCACGGCAATAAGCGCCCGTGTTGACCCGGAGACGGGAATGGAATATCACAGCAGCAAGAACGGCTATATCGACAAGACCGGCAAGTATATATGGGAACCCTCGGAATAAGCACGGAAGCGGTTGCAAAAAAGGGGAAGGTCGCTTGCTTTGAGCCTGTGAATTCAGTATAACAAACTGAGGTTTAATCACGGAGGGAAACAATGTTCCGGCGATACGTTACAGCGGGTCTGATAGCTGCGGCGGCGTTTGCGCTGCTTGCGGGTGAGCTTGCAGGCCAGGGGGGCGGCACGCCCATTAAGTGGAATGAAGGAAAGGCGACCGACCTGAGCAAGAAGTCGAGGAAGGACTCGACCATTTTCCAGGATTTCGCCGTGCTTTCAGGCAAGAACGACAAGCAGCCCGTCCTTATCTACTTCAGCATGTCGGCGTCGAAGGATGGCTTTATCGACAAGAACGGCGAGGTCAAGATAAAAGCCCAGTTCGACGAGGCGAAGGCCTTCTCCGACGGGCTTGCGGCAGTATTTACGAAGCGTAAGTGGGGATTCATCGACAACACAGGGAAGGTGGTTGTCGAGGCCGATTACTACGACGTGAAGAGTTTCTCGGACGGGCTGGCTGCGGTCAAAAAGGGCTCCAAATGGGGGTTCATCGACAAGAAAGGCCAGATGGCCATCGAGGTTCAGTACGACGAGGCGGGGAGCTTCGCCGACGGTCTGGCGCCGGTCAAGCTCAAGGGCAAGTGGCAGTTCATAGACAACAAGGGCAAGACCGTGATTGAAGGGCCGTTCGACGAGGCGAAGCAATTCTCCGGCGGCTTCGCGCCCGTGAAGTCGGGCGATAAATGGGGATTCGTGGACAAGACGGGCAAGATGGCCGTCGAAGCGCAGTTCGAAGAGGCAGGTGCGTTCGGCGACGGGCTTGCGCCGGTAAAGTCCGAGGGCAAGTGGGGATTCGCCGACACCTCGGGCAAGGTGGTCGTAGATGCCAAATTCGACGAGGTCAAGAGCTTCGCGGACGGGCTCGCGCCGGTAAAGCAGGGCCGGAAATGGGGATTTGTGGACAAGAACAACCGGGTCGTCATGAATCCTGCATTCGAGGATGCGAACAGCTTCTCAGACGGCGTGGCAGCGGTCATGGAGTCGAAGATGTGGCGCTTCATAGACAAGAAAGGCGCCCACGTCGTGGACGGCCTCTACGAAGTGGCCGACAGCTTCACGGACGGGCTGGCCTTCGTCAAGACGAGCGCGAAGAAGCCGAGCAAGAAAGAAATCGCGCAGGTGGCTCAGAGCGAGGCGATGGAAAGCGGGCTGTTCAAGGATTCTCAGTTCTCCGATGTCTGCCAGGAGATGCTCTGCGTGAAGGTGGATGTCAGGGAGCTTCCCAAAGACCTCGAGAAGAAGTACAAGGTGAAAGCCGCGCCGCTTATCCTGATATTCGACTGCAAGGGCGACAAGGCATACGCCGTCAACGACCCGAAGACGGACCGCATCAAGCTTCTCATAGACGTGAGGGAAGTCATAGCCAACTCCAACGAGAAAAGAAGCGATAATCAGTAAGCGGGATATTTGAATAGCAGGTCTGGCGTTTCCGTAGTTCTAATTGAAGAGGAACGGATTGCTTACAATCAGAGAAGGAGGAGACTGAGTTGAAAAAGAAACTGCTGGGACTGCTTGCGGTTACGGCGCTTGTGCTGCTGGGGCTGAGCACCGAGGCCGAGGCGCAGGATTACTCGCTGGACAGTGGCGTATTCTTTTCGCCGGTATCGCCGGATGGCGGGTCCGTGCTCGACCGGCTCTACACGCAGCAGCAGGTCTACGAGGAGACCCAAAGGCGGCGCGAAGTCGAAGGAGAAGAACAGCAGGATGACAAGGAGTACATCGAGCGCACCCAGCGAGTGAGAGAAGTGGAGGAACCACCTCCGCCGCCTCCGCCAATGCAGCACCGCGTCGGGCCGGGCAGCCGCTACGACCCCGATATGCCCGGGCAGGGGTCGATCAGGCTGGGCTGGCTGGGCGTAAACCACGCCAAGGACGAAAGGCCTACGAGCGTGCCGACCGTGGGGCTTTCCGCGAGATTCCTGCTGCCTCCGGACGGGCTGCGGATGATTGAGTTGTGCTTCGACATGACGTTCGACCAGATGGAGCTTGACCCGACTCCAGGGCTCATGGATGACTTCTACGAGGAATATTACGACATCTCGGCGTGGTTCCTGAGCAGTTTCGGGGCGCGCACGGGCGTTGACACACCGCTTTACTGGGGCGTCGGATTCGGCTACTCGAAGGAAACCGCAAGGGCAAACTACACCGATTCCGCCCGTGGCCTGGGCTATCCCGGCTCCGACTCCGCGTTCAACGAGAGCACCGTCTTCCAGCTCAAGATAGGCTGGGATTCGGGCCGCCACAGCTACGTGGAGCTTGTCTACAAGTGGCTGCTGGACAGCGAGCGCAATCTCGACCAGATGTGGAACCTGGTGGTCGGAGTCTATTTCTAATAACTCGTGACAAAAAGCTGGCCCGGATAATCTCCGGGCCAGCTCTCGCAATATGTGAGCCCCTACTTGATTTCCCTGAATTTCCCGCCCGTCATTTGTGACAGCTTCTGCATGAACTCGAAGTTCGCGCCGCTGAAGCCGAGCGTGTGAATGGTGATTTTGCGGAATTTGTTCTCCTTCTGGAGCCAGGCGTAAATCGAGTCGATTATCTGCTGGGAATCCTGGTGCCCGTTCCATTCCGCTTTCGCATCGCCGCCGATGTGAGTCGGCGCGCCGTCCGAAAGCAGCACTATGGTATCCATCTCCTTGTCCTTGAAGGCTTCCTGAAGCGCACTGTCGGTATGCGTCAGCCCGTCGGCGGTGAGTTTCTCGACCCACTTGACGCCCTTCGATTTCGTGCCTTGGGTCGCTTTCTGGAGGCCCTTGCCGAATGAGTTCAACTGGTCCGAGAACGAGATAATGTTGAACTTCACCGTGCCCTGAAGCGCTTTAAGGACCTTTACCAGCTCATTCTTGGTGCGCACGATTCGTTTGCGCTTCTCGCCCCAGACCTTCGGGTCCTTCATTTTCTCTCGTTCCTTCTCGAGCTTCTTCTTGAGGGTCGGGTCTTTCTCCTTTTCGAGCTGCGTGCCCTTCCCCTGGTCGCCGAGGTCCGCGTCCGGCACCCAGTTCTCCGGCGGAGGGTCGGGTATGTTCATCGAGCCCGACACGTCGATGACGAAAATAATCTTGCGCGAGTCAATCTGGAGGCCGAAGAAGGAGACGGTCTTAATATCCCCGATTACGGGTCTTGCAGTCTCAATCTCCCCCGACCCGCCGGGAACTATCTTGTCCTTGTGCGCATTGTACCAGTTGCGCCAGTCCTGCGCCTCGTAGAGGTCTTTCTGGCCGGTAATCTGCTCGAGCGCCCTGCGGATATCGCTGTAGAGCCTGGTCCCGGACTCCTTCTTCTTCGCCATTTTCTCCATTTGCTTGATGAGCGGCTCGATAGCATCGAGCGACCCTTTCTGCCCGAGGGCGCGCGCGGCAGTTAGCCCGACCTTTTCCTGCCTGTCATCGAGGCAGCTCGCTATGGCCCGCGTGGCTTCTTCGCCGGAGATATTCGCGCAAATCTCGATCAGGATGATTCTCATCCTGTAGTCCGCCGCCTTCGCGGCCTTTGACACTATGGCCCTGTGCGCCTCGTTGGAACTCATGCAGGAGAGCGCACGCTGGAGCACCGCCACGACATCCATGTCGTCGAGCGCCTTGCGGTTGATGTCCACCAGCACGCTCACGGCCCGGGAGGAGTCGTCCCTCGCGAGGTCGAGGATATCCTGCTTGATGCCCGACGGGTCCTTCGACGCGCCGGAGTTAATCCTCTTTTTGAGTTCCTCGAACTTCTCATCCGGCAGCTTGCCGAACGCAGCCGCCGCGAGCGACAGCACGAACGCCGCGCCGAGCACTACCAAGAACGCCCTTCTCATACCGGCCTCCTTCCCAAGAGATTACTTGATGTTGTGGAATTCCCCATCGTTCTGCTTCGCCAGCTCCGTAAGAAACTTCACGCACCTGTCCCCGCCCGGCTCTTTGCCTATCGCCTCGAAGCCGAAAGTGTGCAGGACGACCCTGCGGAACCGGTTAACCTGCGAAACCCAGTCGAGGATTCCCTGAATGAACGCATCCGACATCTGGTCCTTGTGTTCCTTGCGGAGAGGAACGCCATCGGAGAGCAGGAATATGCTGTCCATTTTTTTGTCTGTGAACGCCGTCTTCAGGGCATCGTCGGTGTTAGTGTAGGCTTCGGCCTTCATTTTCTTGACAAACTCTATCGCGCTCGCCTTGTTGTCCTCCGTGGCGGGTGAAAGGCGCGATTTCCAGGGGAAAAGCCTGGAATTGTAGCCGAGCACGTTGAACTGCGCATCCTTGTCGAGCTTCCCGATGGTAGCGCAAAGCTCCTTCTTCATCCGTGCCAGCCTCTGCCCGCCGGAATCCGTGACAGTCATGCTGCTGGAGAGGTCCATGACGAAAATGACCTTGCGCGAAACGACCTTTGCGCCGAAGAAGTCCGGCAGAGCCGTGTGCGGGCCGCTCAGGGGCGATTTCCTTTTGGATTCGTCCCACTGCTCGTTGCACTTTTTCGCCGCCCAGAAATCCCGCCAGTCGGCCGCAAGCCACGGCCCAGACTCATCGCCGCCGGTCAGCTTGCGCAGCCCGTCCAGCGCGGCCTGCCAGGCGAGCCCGTGCTCCTTTTCGGTTTTCGCCACCAGTTCGACAAGCGGCTCCACAGCCTCGGTATCGCCCCGCCGGCCGAGCGCCTCCGCCGCAATGCGCGCAATGACCTCGTTCTTGTCCTTCGTAAGCTCTATAAGAGCCGTCAACGCGACCTTGCCCGGCAGCTTCGCCAGAACGTCTGCGGCGACCATCCTGCTCTGCGTCTTGCTGCCGAGCGCCTGCTCGGCGATGTAATTCACCGCCGGCTGCGAACTCATGGCGCGCAGCGTGTCAAGACACTGCCTGTAGACCATTGGAGGGGTCTTGCTCGAAACCGCGAGGTCGAAGACGAACTTCGCGGCCCTCTCGGAGTTGTCCCCGGCCAGCTTCTTAACGGCGTTAACGGCCGCGTACTTGTCCTTCTTCAGGGATTTCTTCGCTTCTTTGGTAAGCTCCCTGAACTGCTCGTCGCTTAAGCCCGCGTCCGCCGCGGTGCAGACCAGCAGAAACAGCAAAGCCGCAGTGAATACTATCCTCATTCGCAGCCTTTCACCAGAAAGCTTCTACAGACCCTCAGCCGGGTCTTTTATAATATACACCAAGCGGGCCGCAATATTCTACCCATCCCGGGGTCATCCCGGCATTTTCTCGGTTACAATACGATGACAGAACCGGCTCCACGGGCTTCAGGGCGGGCGACCGGGGCTTTTTTACTTGAAATTCCGGGCATGAGTGCTATCATGGGAAACGTCAGATTATACGGTGACAGGAGAAGCCAATGCGCTGCTCGATTATGCTGCTTGCGCTGGCTGGCGCGGTATGGATTGCAGGATGTGCCGGTCCTCCGGAAGTCGGAGAACCACCCAAGCGAACAAGATACGAGATGTGGGGGGCGAGGCTCTCGGAAATACCGGAGATTATTCAGGCCGACAAGCTCTGCAACGCGGGCCTGGAGCACCACCGCAAGTCGAACCTGACGGGCAAGCGGGGCGAGATTATAGACGAGCTTGACATGGCCATCTCGCTCTTCAGGCAGTCGAGCGAGCAGCTTTTCGAGGCATGGAGGAAATATCCCGAGTACGAGAAATTCATCAGGATGGAGCTGGACAAGGTCTGGGACTACGTTTTCGTGTGCGTATCGAAGAAGCCGTACTTCGTCGAGCCGCTCGACCCGCTCAACGTGCTGCGGGGGTCGCTGAGCTACGAGCAGCGCATGAGGAAGTCCGAATACCAGCATCACCTCTCAAGATGGATACAGAGTTCAGGTAGATAAACCTGCACTGCGCAGGGTGGCAGGCGGGCGGCCGCCCCGTTCGCTTAACGGCGGCGGGGAGGAAAGTCCGGACTCCACAGGGCAAGGGTGACGGAGAAATTCCGCCGCGCGAAAGCGCAGGGAAAGTGCCACAGAAAACATACCGCCCCGTAAGGGGTAAGGGTGAAAAGGTGAGGTAAGAGCTCACCAGCGGGTCGGGTAATCGGCCCGGCTTGGTAAACCCCACCCGGAGCAAGGCCAAACAGGGAGATTGGGGCGGCCCGTCCCGGCGCCTTCGGGCGCGACTCCCGGGTAGGCCGCACGAGGCGGCAGGCAACCGCCGTCCAAGGTGAATGGCCGCCATCCGCCTTACGGCGGACACAGAATCCGGCTTACAGCCTGCCCGACCCTGCCTTGCTTGTATAAAGGGAGGACCGGGATGTCAGCCGATTCCGCCCGTGCAGGCACCCTCGCGCTCGTATCGCCCGTAATCGCCATCGCGGGGGCGGCGTTCCTGGCCTGCTGCGCGCTGGCAGCCGTCTCTTTCGCGGCCGCTTCGGCCTACGACACGGCTAAGACACTTCTCCTCGCGGCGCTGCCCGCTTTCGGGCTTGCCCAGGCTGCAGCCCTTGTGACGGGAATATCCGCGATTGTCAGGAGCATCCTGAAGAAGGCCGCGGGGCTGCCGGAAGCCGCGCTGGGCGTTTCGGCCGCATGCCTGTTTATCATTACCGCACTCTACCTGCTGAATCATGCTTCCGGGCCGACCGCCACTTAGCCGGCGAAAAACAGGGGCGAAATAACTTGAAGACGGAAATCGCAGGCTTCGAAACGAGAACCGAGGGAAACATGCTCCTGTTCTCCCGAGGCCTGCTTTCCCAACTCATGGCGGCGAGGCCCGTCTCGGATGTTCTCGCGGAGGGCGAAAACGCGGTCGAAGGCAGGAAGAGCCATACAATCCTTAACCTGCCCGGAGGCGTCCGTGCCGTCGTCAGGCACTACACTCACGGCGGCATCCTGCGCAAGCTCACGGGCGACAGGTTCGCCGGCAGCGAGCGCTTCCTCGACGAGATACGCGCTTCGGAGCATCTCCGTGCGCAGGGAATCAACACGCCCGAGGTGCTGGGCCTTCTCGTGCAGGCGGGCAAACTCGGCTTCAGGCGCGGAGCGCTCGTCACGCGAATGGTAGAGGATGGCCGCGACATGCTCGAATACCTGAAGTCGGACGCGGGCGCAAGGCAACTCGCAGACCCGTCCTTCAAGAAGCAGCTTGTCCGCGCGTCCGCCATCCAGGTTCGCAAAATGCACGATGCCGGCGTCTTTCACGCGGACCTTCACGTGAAAAACCTGCTTTTGTCTCCTGACGGAGAAGTTTGGATTCTCGACCTCGACCGCGCCAGAGTAATGGGGAAACTGAGCCCGGGCAGACGGCTCTCGAACCTGATTCGCCTGGGCAGGTCGCTGGAAAAGGCGAGTCTCGACTCCGTGTTGAGCGGCCGCGACACTTACGCCTTCTTCCTCGAATACCTGAAGGCGGGGCCACCGCTCGAAATCGACCCGCGCTCGATAGTGAAGAAGTACAGGCGTCACGTCGCACGCCACAGGCTGTTCTGGAAACTCGGAATCAGGTGATGGATGAGTACAGATACTGTCCCGTATGCGGCGCCGAGTACTCGGCGAAAGTGCTGTTTTGCCCCGACTGCTTCGCCATGCTCGTCAGGGAGGAAGAGCTTCAAAGACCCAAGAGCGCTCCTTCGAACAAACGGGATGGGTACTACATGTACTGCCCTTACTGCGGCGCCGAGTACGACCCGGACACGAAGGAATGCGGCGACTGCTTCGTGAAGCTCGTCTCCGCGGGAGAGCTGCAGAAACTCAGGACGCAGGCCGAAGCTCAAGTCAAGCAATCCCGGCAGGCGGTTGTCTACATCGCGCAAAACAGTGCAGAAGCGCAAGAGATAACAGAGTTGCTGCAGCGGGAAGGGCTGCAGGCGACGGTTGAACTCGTAGACACCGAAGCTGCAGGTCTTACCTTTACCCCCGGATTGATAATTCAGGTCGTGGTGCCTCCCGCACAGCAGGAGAAGGCCCTGTTCATCCTGCAATACGTGCTGTCTGCACCCGCAGGGGAGCCGAATGCCCAGGAAGACATCTCCGAAAAGAAGCGCAGGCTCGAAGCGGCTATCGAGGCTGAAGAAGCGGGGTTGCCGGCGCTCGAAGAATTTTTCGGAGAAGCCGGCGAGCTGCGGCGGCGGTCCATGGATGCCGCGCTCGAGTTCGTCGAAGGCGTTGATGTTCTTATCAACTGGGTCGTAAGGAACTGCCTGGAGCAGGAGCTGTCGCACGGACTGATGCGGGCCGTCGGCGAAGCCTGCAGGATGCTCGGCGAGGAAGAGCCCGAACAGGCTACGAGGGAATTCGCCCCGGGCCTTAAGAATCCCGATGCCTGGGTCCGCTGGAACTTCTGTTTCGCGCTCGGCAGGCTCGGCGCAGACCCGGCCATCCGCCATCTCGTTGGCGCCCTGCGCGACCCCGACCCGGAGGTCCGCAGCGAGGCGATTGACCAGCTCTACTCCCTCGAAGGTACAGACCTGGGGTACGACTCCGACCTCGAGCCTGAAGAACAGCCCGAAGCGCTGGCAAGATGGCAGAAACTGGCATCCGAAATCGATGATATGTGATTGGATTCCGTCACAGCGCTGCCGGGGACCGAACGAGCGTCGGACTATCTACCGCCGCGGCTGCGGCGGCCCCTGCCGCTGAAATCGTCGAGATTCCTGCGCTTGTACTGCTCGTACTGTTCCTGGTTGAGCACTTGCTTCACGGTATTGTCGTATGCCTTGTTGACCTCTTCCCACTCGGGGATTCCTCTCTCCTGGCGTTCCTCGCGAGAGAGTCCCCAGCTGTCATACATCTTCATCATCGACTGCTTGCGCGCTTCAAGCGCCTGTCGTACGCCGGTTTCCTGATTCGGCGTTAGAGAGAGTTCCTTCATGAGAAGCTGGAGATGACTGTCGTATACGCCTGTAATGTATTCTTCCCTTTCCCTGCGCTGTTGTTCCCTCTGCTTCTGTCTTTCCTCTTCGCGCGCACGGCGCTCTTCGTCCTTGATGTCCTGGTACACCCGTCGTATTTTCTGTTCCGCCACGTCGCCCGCAGGTTCTATCGAGCCGGGCTCGGTCTCTTTCGCCGAACCGGATTCCGAAACGCGGGGCATGCGTTCCCTTCTCTCGAGGTCTTCCAGCCTGGACAGCGCCAACTCGAACTCGTCGTAAGTGACAATGCGCTCGGGCCGCGAAGCGGCGATTCCCCGAAGGTCGCCCTCGACCCTTGCCACCTTTGCCTCCAACTCCTCGACACCTGTCTGCGAAGACTGCACCGCGTTGCCACCGGCGTGCTGACCCCATAGCATATACGAAATGCCCGTGCTTACTACAATGGCAAGAATCAGCACGGTCAGGGTCAGCCAGATACTTTTCATGATTCATCCTCCCGGTTAAGGCTCCATCAAGTTCTACGAGTCTCAACGAAGATGGTTTGCCTCCGGCCGGTAAAAACCGCGCAGCGAGGGGAACATACGGAATTGTGGGCAGCGCAGGGGCAGTTCCCGGCAAACCGGCGCAACCACCATAGCCGCACCGGCATCGGGCGTAGCGTTACGCTGACGCCGCCGGCAGGTGCGTTAGCCCTGGCGCTGTTTGTGGCGAGGATTGCTGCATATGACCCGCACGACGCCCTTGCGCCGGATAATCTTGCAGTTCTCGCAGATGCGTTTCACTGACGCTTTTACCTTCATTCGGCCACTCCCGAACGCGCCTACTCGCGGTAGACGATTCTCCCTTTCGTAAGGTCGTAAGGAGATATCTCCAGCGTCACCTTGTCGCCGGGCAGGATGCGAATGAAATGCATGCGCATCTTGCCGGAGACGTGCGCCAGGACTTCGTGCCCGTCCTCAAGTCCCACCCGGAACATGGCGTTGGGCAGCGCCTCCTTCACGGTGCCTTCTACTCTAATTGGCTCTTCCTTGGGCATATACTCCCTTTCAAGAACCGTTTTTTTCAGGGAACGGTCAGTATCTGAACGCCGTCCCCGGTAATCGCAATCGAATGCTCGAAATGGGCGGAAGGCTTCCTGTCTCGGGTCACCACCGTCCACTCGTTCGTCAGCCTCTCGACATCGCTCGTGCCGGCGTTGACCATGGGCTCAATGGCAATGGTCATGCCCGGCTTAAGCGGTATGTCGAAGCGCGGCGGACCCGACAGCACGAAGTTGGGCACCTGCGGGTGCTCGTGCAGCTTCCGGCCGATTCCGTGCCCGACGTAATCCTTGACGACCGAGAAGCCGCGCGACTCGACGTAGTTCTGGACCGCCGCCGATATTTGCGACATCCTGCCGCCGGGGCCCGCAGCCGCAATGGCGGCATCGAGCGAGTCTCTCGTCACATCAATAAGACGCTGTTTCTCTTCGCTTATTGCGCCGACGGCGAACGTTTTCGCCGCATCGCCGTAATAGCCGTCGAGACAAGTGCCCACGTCCACCGAGATGATTTCCCCTTCCTTGAGCCTGCGCTCGCCGGGTATCCCGTGAACCACCTGCTCGTCAATTGAGGCGCATATATTGCCGGGGAACGGGTAGCTGATACCGCTTAGCGAGTAGTTGTAGAACGCCATATCTGCGCCCTTGCCTGTGGCAAGCTTTCTGGCCGCCTCGTCAAGCTCGCCCGTCGAGACGCCGGGCCTAACCATCTCGCCCATGAGTTCAAGTACGAGGCCTACAATGCGCCCCGCTTCCCGCATTTTTTCTATCTCGCGGTCCGATTTGTATATAATTCTTCTAAATCCAACCACCATGAAACCGCCGATTCACGTGCCGATTCCAAGAGCATCCAGAACGCTCGAAAAGATCTCGTCCGGTCCCGGCGTGGCATCCAACTCCCGAAGCAGCCCTTTTTCATCGTAATATTCAACAAGGTCGGCCGTTTTCGCCTGATACGCCTCGAATCGCTTTTTTATCACATCCGGCCTGTCGTCATCCCGCTGGAAAAGCTTCGCGCCGCAATTTCCGCAGATGCCTTCCTGAGGCGGCGGACTGAACCTCACGTGGTAGTTTGCACCGCAGCCGGCGCACGTCCTGCGTCCGGACAGCCTCGCAACGGCCTCATCCTCCGGCAGGCTGAAAAACAACACGGCGTCAAGCTTCTCCTGCTTGCGCTTGAGGGCCCCGTCAAGCGCCTCGGCCTGGGCCACGGTGCGCGGGTAGCCGTCGAGAACGAATCCGCCGGCGGCATCTCCCTTCGCCAAGCGGGCCTCGACCACCTCGTTCATCTTTTCATCAGGCACCAGGCCTCCCGAATCCATGTAGCCCTTCAGCTCCCGCGCAAGCGGAGTATCTTTCTTCACGGCTTCCCGCAGTATCTCGCCGGTGGAAATATGCGGGACGCCCAGCCGCTGCACGAGCCTCACCGCCTGCGTTCCCTTGCCCGCTCCGGGCGCACCGAGAAATACCAGTCTCAAGCTGCTTCTACCCCCGATAGTGCTTCGCGCGATGCCGGCAGCGGCTCACACAGCGGCTACCGACCTCGCTGCGGTTTGCGCATAAAGCCATCATAATGCCGCATCAGAAGATGCGACTCAATTCTCTGGACGAGTTCCAGGGCCACACCCACTACAATCAGTATGCCGGTCCCACCCAGGAATGCGCTAATCATGTAAGGAATGCCTATGGCGGAAGAGACTATCTGCGGAAAGATGGCGATGAAGCAGAGGAACGTGCCGCCGGCCAGGGCGACGCGGTTCGTTATCTTCTCGAGGAACTCGGCGGTGCGCTTGCCCGGCCTGACGCCCGGGATGAAGTTTCCACGCTCCTTCAACTGATTGGCCATCTCAGTGGGATTGAACGTGAGAGCCGTCCAGAAATACTCGAAGAAGAGTATCATCAGGCAATAAATGAAGATATACCAGAAGTGCCCGGGCCTGAATATCTCCCGTATGATTCCCAGTCCAGTTATGGACCCGAGGAACGCAACAGGGAGCATAAGGAGCGACTGGGCGAAGATTACGGGCATGACCCCGCCCTGGTTAACGCGCAGCGGGAGGAAGTACTTCTGGCCGCCGTAAATCCTGCGCCCGCGGGCCTGCTTCTGCTGCTGGACGGGTATTCGCCTCTGGCCCTGCGTTATCATCACGACCGCGGCGACGACACCCACGAAAAGCAGGGCGAAGATCACGACTTTGAAGACCTCGGGCGCCACGCTCACGTCAGTCCTGACGACCGCGTCCGAAATCTGCTTGCCGAAGTATGCGAGGGCGCCCGGCATACGTCCTATGATGCCGGCCATGATTATGATCGATATTCCGTTGCTGATGCCGAATTCCGTAATCTGCTCGCCAAGCCACATCAGGAACACAGTGCCCGCCGTCAGCGCGACGACCGTCTGAATCCGCCAGAAGAAACTCGAACTCGTTACCAGCGGCGTGCCGCCCGTGCTCCTGGCAACCATCCACGAGACTATGAACGAAGCCTGAATCATGCAGATGGCGACCGTGGCATATCGCTCGTACTGTCTTATCTTGCGAAAGCCCGCGGGACCTTCCTTCGAGAGGGCCTCGAGCGACGGTATAACTTTTATCAGGAGCTGGAACATGATGGAGGCCGAGATATAGGGCATGATTCCCAGGCCGAACAGGGTGCAGTCCTGGAGCCTTCCGCCTGTCAGCATGCTGACGTAGTCGAGCCAGCCGCCGCCCGTCTGCGAAGTGATGTCCTCGAGAACCCTCGTATTGATGCCGGGCAGCACGACAAAAGAGCCGATGCGGTAAACGAGGAGCAGCCCGAGGGTGACGAGCAGGCGCTTCCTGAGTTCGGGTATGCGGGTTACGTTTCTGAAGGTACTGAGCATTGCGCGTCAGGTCCCCGGTTTTTTGGCTAATTTCCGAGCTGCACGGCAGCTCCCCCGGCAGCCTGGATTTTCTCGGCTGCGCTTCCCGAGAACTTGTGCGCGCTCACCGTCAGCCTGCGTTTGAGTGTGCCGTTGCCCAGAATCTTGACGTTTTCGTCGGCCTTGTCGATAAGCCCCTCTCCGGCAAGCCTCTCCGGCGTAACTTCTTCGCCGTCCTCGAAACGGTTAAGCTGGCTCACGTTAACTGCCGTGAATGCGACTCGCCACTTGTTGTTGAAGCCTCTCTTGGGAATTCTCCTGAACAGGGGCATCTGCCCGCCCTCGTTGAGCGTCCTGCCCCCCGAGCCGGAACGGGATTTCCAGCCCTTGTGTCCTCGCCCGCTGGTTTTTCCGTGGCCCGAGCCCCTGCCTCTGCCCACGCGCTTGCGGCGTTTGTCCTTCCGGACTCCATCGAGCATCTCATTTAGCATCGCCAAGATTCACTCCTCTTAACGCTCCCGCATCGGATGTCGTCCTGAGAGATTTCAGGCCGGCGGCGGTGGCTTTGACCACGTTCACCGGATTGGTCGAGCCGTAAATCTTCGTGAGAATGTTCCTTATGCCGGCAGCCTCTACGACCGCCCGGACCGCCGCCCCCGCTATGACGCCCGTACCCGGAGACGCCGGCAGAAGAAGCACCTTGGTGCTGCAGTAACGGCCCTCGACCCTGTGCGGAATCGTGTCGTTCAGGATAGGAACGTTGAAAACATGCTTGCGCGCGTCCTTAACACCCTTTTCCACGCTCTGCGGAACCTCGTTCGCCTTGCCGAAGCCCACGCCGATATTGCCGTCGAGGTCCCCTATGACCACAAGGGCGCTGAAGGAGAATTTCCTGCCACCCTTGAGAACCTTGGCCGAGCGATTTATCTTGACGACCGTCTCGACAAATCCGCCCTCTTCCTCCTCGTCAGGCTCAATCCGCGACGCGCCCGAAGTTTTTCTCTGGTATGCCAAACCCGTCCTCCGCTAAAACTTGAGTCCGCCCTCGCGGGCGCCTTCTGCCAGTTCCTTGACTCTTCCGTGGTACTTGTAGCCCGCCCGGTCAAAGCAGACTTTTTCTATTCCGAGTGCCTTCGCCTTCATGGCTATGCGCTTCCCCATTTCCCTGGCGGCCTCCTTGTTGGCCCCCTTCGAGTGGCCTTCGCGCACTTCCTTTTCGTTCGTGGAAGCCGAAGCAAGTGTCCGCTGCGCCTCATCGTCGATAATCTGGCAGTAGATGTTCTTGTTGCTGCGGAAGATGCACAGCCTGGGCCTGCCCGAGTCGCCGGAAACCTTGTTGCGCACGCGGTAATGCCTGCGCCTTCTCTTGGTGTTCTTATCCGCGAACCTGTTCATTCCCGCTCTCCGGAGATTATCCGCCGCCACTTACGAACGTCTTGCCGGCTTTTTTCTTGATGACTTCATCCTCGAACTTGATGCCCTTCAGGTTATAAGGCTCGGGAGGCCGAATCCTGCGTATCTCCGCTGCAAACTGCCCCACCTTCTGCTTGTCCATGCCCGTGACGACCATGCTACGGTTAGTAGGGCATGTAACCTCGACGCCTTCCGGTATCGTGAGGTCCACCTGGTTGGTGAACCCGACCTGCAAGCTCAAGATATTACCCGTCACCTGGCAGGTATAGCCCAGCCCGTTTATCTGCAGCTTCTTCTGGAACTGCTTCGTTACGCCCTCGACCATGTTTGCCAGAAGCGCTCTCGTCAGCCCGTGCATCGCACGGTCCGTCTTCTGGTCGGTTTTTCGCTCGCACATGATGAGACGCTTCTCGCCGTCGAAGCTGACCGATACCTCGGCGCGAAGAGGCATGGAGAGTTCCCCCTTCGGGCCTTTCACGCGGATGCTTCCCGCCTCAATGCTTACTTCCACTCCGCCGGGCACTTCAATGGGCAACTTGCCTATCCGCGACATTTCAGTTTCCACCTGTTTCACATATCACGCGCGCCATGCGCGCGCGAAGTCAATAAACGGTGCAGAGGTGCTCGCCCCCCACCTTACCGGCCCTGCACTCCCTGTCAGAGAGAACTCCCTTCGAAGTCGAGTAGATTGCGATGCCCACGCTGGCCAGCACGGGCTTAACATCCTCGACACCGGCGTATCTCCGGCAGCCGGGCCTGCTGCCGCGCTTGATGATGTTTATCACCTTCTCGCCGTCGGGACCGTACTTCAGGGTTATCCTGAGCACGCTCTGCTTGCTGTCTTCCAGAACCTCAAACTCCTCCACATAGCCTTCCCTTTTCAGGACTTCGGCTATGCCGACCTTGAGCCTGGAAGATGGTATGTCTACCTTCTTGTGGCCGACCGCGTTAGCGTTCCTGATTCTCGTGAGCATGTCGGCAATTGGGTCCGTCATGGTCATACAGGCGCTTCCTCCTGAAACTGCAATCACCCCGCGAACGTGCGCAGGCGTGCAAAATACACACAAAGCCATTTTTAGGAAACAGGTATTATACAGCGGCAAGGGTCTGCTTCAAGCAAAATCCCGCGGATTTTCAGCATTTCGACGCTCCTTTTCCGGGCGATTGGCATTGGAAACTACATAACTGCAAGGGCCTGTTGACAGGGTGACTGGCGTATGCTATATTCTGCCGATTTTTGGGCAGTTCCGAGGTAATGCAGCCGTGATGCGAAAACTGCAAAAGGTTCTTCTGCTCGGGAGCGGCGCGCTCAAGATAGGCGAGGCCGGCGAGTTCGACTACTCGGGCTCGCAGGCCATCAAGGCCCTGAAAGAAGAAGGGCTGGAAGTAGTCATCGTCAATCCCAACATAGCGACCGTTCAGACCGACAAGGGGTTCTCGGACCGCATATATTTCCTTCCCGTAACGCCTAAATTCGTGGAGAGAATCATCGCGAAAGAGCGGCCCGACGGCCTGCTGGCGGGATTCGGCGGGCAGACCGCCCTCAACTGCGCGGTCGCGCTGAACCGCGCCGGCGTCCTCAAGAAATACAAGGTCAGCGTCCTGGGCACGCCCATAGAGACCATCGAGATGACCGAGGACCGCGACCTGTTCGAGAAACGGCTTGAAGGCATCGGCGTTAAGACGCCCCGTGGAACCGTGGCGACATCAACGAAGCAGGCGCTCGATATCGCGGCCCGCAAGGGATTTCCCGTCATGGTCCGCGCGGGATACGCCCTCGGCGGAAAAGGTTCGGGAGTCTGCCGCGACGAGGCGGCCCTGAACGCGCTGCTCGAAGAAGTATTCACCCACGCCGACCACGTGATTGTCGAGCAATACCTGGGCGGCTGGAAAGAGGTTGAATACGAGGTAGTCCGCGACGCCTTCGACAACTGCATCACCGTGTGCAACATGGAGAACTTCGACCCCATGGGCATTCACACGGGCGAGTCCATAGTCATTGCACCTTCACAGACACTCTCCAACTACGACTATCACACGCTTCGCGACATATCGATAAAGGTCGTGCGCGAGCTGGGCGTGGTCGGCGAGTGTAACATACAGTTCGCCCTCGGCACGGAGGAGTTCGACTACGCCGTCATTGAAGTCAACGCGCGCCTGTCACGCTCCTCGGCCCTTGCTTCGAAAGCTACGGGCTATCCCCTCGCGTACGTCGCGGCCAAGCTGGCGCTGGGCAAGTCCCTGCTCGACCTGCGCAACTCGATAACGGGCGTCACCTCCGCGTGCTTCGAGCCTGCGCTTGACTATTGCGTCGTCAAGATGCCCAAGTGGGACCTCGCCAAGTTCGTTCAGGTCTCCAAGCGAATCACCTCCGAGATGAAGAGCGTCGGCGAAGTCATGGGCATAGGGCGCACTTTCGAGGAAGCGCTCCAGAAGGCCCTGCGCATGACGGGCGAGACATCGACGGGCCTCGAAACCGACCGCGAATTCGACGACCTGGAGAAGGAACTCGCCGAACCAACGGACAAGCGCATATACGCCATCGGAACGGCCTTGCGCAAAGGCATGTCGGTGGACCAGATACACGAAACCACGAAAATCAGCAAATGGTTCCTGCACCGCATCAAGAAAATCGTGGATGCCGAGCGCAGGCTGAAGTCCGGCAAACTCGACACCGCCATGTTGCGTGAGGCGAAGAAGCTCGGCTTCTGCGACAGGCACATCGGCGAGCTGAAGGGCCTGACGGAGCAGCAGGTCAGAACGAAGAGAAAGCGGGCGAAAATCCTTCCTTCGGTCAAGCAGATTGACACTCTCGCGGCTGAATATCCCGCCAGGACAAATTACCTTTACCTGACATATCACGCCGCGGAGCACGACCTCGTCTTTCACGGCAAGAAGGAAGGCAGGAAGGTCCTGGTAGTCGGCTCCGGTCCGTACAAAATCGGGTCCTCTGTGGAGTTCGACTGGTGCTGCGTGAACTGCGTCAAGACGCTGCGCGGCCTCGGATACAGGACAATCATGGTCAACTGCAACCCGGAGACCGTCTCGACCGATTACGACGAATGCGACGCCCTCTATTTCGACGAGCTTTCTTTCGAGCGCATAATGGACATCGCGGAACTCGAGAGGCCCCTCGGCGTCGTCATATCCATGGGCGGCCAGATACCGAACAACCTCGCCGTGCCCCTCGACCGCGCCGGCGTGAAGCTGCTCGGAACTCCCGCCGACTCGATAGACAACGCGGAGGACCGCAACCGGTTCTCCAGCCTGCTCGATGAGCTGGACACAGTTCAGCCGGCGTGGAGCGCCTTCACAAACATCGATGAAGCCCGCACCTTCGCGGCCGAGATAGGCTATCCCGTGCTTGTACGCCCGAGCTACGTGCTGTCCGGCGCCGCAATGAAAGTGGCTTACTACGAGGAAGAGCTGGAAGAATTCCTCCAGGCCGCAGCCCAGGTCTCAAAGGAACACGCCGTCGTCATTACCAAGTTCATCCCCAACGCCAAGGAGATTGAGTTCGACGGAGTGGCACAGGACGGGCAGATTAAGCTGTACGCGATAAGCGAACATATCGAAAACGCCGGCGTTCACTCCGGCGATGCCACGATGGTGCTGCCCGCCCAGCGCATATACCTCGAGACACAGCGCAGAATCAAGCGAATCACACAGAAAGTGGCCCAGCGCCTCCGAATAACCGGGCCGTTCAACATGCAGTTCATAGCGGCAGACAACGAGATTTCGATAATCGAGCTTAACCTGCGGGCTTCGCGCTCATTCCCATACTGTTCCAAGGTCTACGACCGGAACTTCATCGAGCTGGCGACACGCGTAATCGTCGGACTGGAAGTGGACAGAACGACGAAAATCGACCTGGACTACGTCGCGGTCAAGGTGCCGCAGTTCTCCTTCTCGCGCCTCAAGAAGGCCGAACCCGCTCTCGACGTCGAGATGTCCTCCACGGGCGAAGTGGCCTGTTTCGGGCAGAGAATATCCGAGGCGTACCTGAAGGCGATGTATGCCGTCGGATACAAGGAGGAGCCCCGTTCCTTCCTGGTGGAAATCAGCGCCGAGAAGGACAGGTTCAAGTTTATGAAGCCGCTGATGCGCCTCCTCGGGCTCGGGCACAGCGTCTACGCTTCCGAAGACCTGTACTACTTCTACAAGTATCACAAGCTCGACGTCACGAAGCTGCCCAAGCACAGGATTGCCGAGGCGCTGCGGGATGCGGATATCGACATGCTCATATATATCCCGCGCGACCTCTCCTCGCGCGAAATAGAGCGCGGATACGAGCTGCGCCGTGCCGCGGTGGACCTCTCCATACCAATCATCACGAACCTCCAGAACGCAATATTACTGGTAAACTCGATATCGAGCAGGAAGTTCGAAGACCTCGAGATTCTGGCGTGGGACGAGTATCTTTAGGAAGTTCCGGTGTTCGACAAGCCTGACAGCCCTGCGATGGCGAGCGTAATCTCGCTCCTGCTTGCCGCTGTGGCGGCGATACTTACGGGCATATACTACATGGAAGCGCTCGAATCGGGCATTCGCATAGTTTTCGTGTTCGGCCTCGCGCTGGCGTTCGGCGCCGTCGTGCTGGGTCTGATATCACTGTATACGCCGCGCCCAGGTTTCATATACGGCATTATCGGGGCGGCCGTCGGGGTGGGAGTGATTACGCTCGGGTTCCTGACATTTCTCGTCCGCCTTGCCCACGGGTAGGCTGGCAGGAGCCGGGAGGCATGTTGCAGGAAGTCTACCTGATAAGACACGGCACGGTTGACTGCCCGCCGGGAACGGTGTACGGCCGACTGCCGGGATTCGGCCTCAGCGCCGGAGGCATGGACGAGGCCGGACAGACAGCGAGATTCCTTACCGACAGGGGCCTGGAAGTGATTTACCATTCGCCCCTCGAGCGCTGCGTGCAAACCGCCGCCATAATCGCCTCGGCTCTGCAATTGCCGACCGCTGAGTCCAGCGATATTAACGAGTGGGACAAGAGCGAATCTCTCAGGGACGTGCAGGCGCGAATGAACGTCTTCTGGATGATGCTCAACGCCGAATCCCGCGAAAAAATCGGCGTCGTGTCCCACCGCGACCCTCTTAGAGCGCTCATGCTCGGCCTAGCCGGCGGCAGTCTCTCCGACATATACAAGCCCGATGTCCTGCCCTTCGAACCGGGCGCGGTGTGGCTTCTCAGGTCGGGCCCGGACGGAACCGCGTTCGAGAAGCTGTTCACGCCGGAGGCGCAGCCTTAGCCCGTACCCGGCCGACCGGCTTGCATCGGTTCTCTCGGCAGGTTAGAATTCGCCCGGGGGGAGCGTTTGAAGATTAAGATAGCCAGTTACGCGGGATTCTGCGAGGGCGTTCGCCGCGCCGTCGGGATGGCGCTCGACTTGGCGCAGAAATCGCGCAAGCCCCTTTACACCTGCGGCGAACTGATACATAACCCGCAGGTTATCGCGCTCCTGCGCAAGAAGGGTATCAGGGACATCGACGACCCGTCGGGCGCCGCTGATGGGTCGCTGCTCATACGCAGCCACGGCATCGCCCCGGCGGAGCGCAGTCGCGCGGAAGAGATGGGCATTCCCGTCGTCGATGCAACCTGCCCCCACGTCCTCAAGATACATACGATTATCAGGAAAGCGGCCGCCGCGGGCGCAAGCACCGT
The DNA here is from genome assembly GCA_964641955.1 of uncultured Planctomycetota bacterium. Taxonomy (GTDB): domain Bacteria; phylum Planctomycetota; class SKW154; order SKW154; family DAOVDS01; genus CAZXNM01. The sequence continues at coordinate 8,955 of CAZXNM010000015.1, read as the reverse complement.
GATTGTCGGGGATGCGGGCCACGCCGAGGTGGAGGCGCTGCTCGGCTGCGCGGGCGGGAAGGGACACGTCGTAAGCACCTCGCAGGATGTTGACGAACTGCCGGAAATCGGCGGCGAAGTCTGCGTCGTGGCGCAGACCACGCAGGATGAAGAAGTGTTCGACGAAATTGGCGAACGGCTGAAACGGCGCTTTCCCGGCGCGCAAATTCACCGAACCATCTGCACTTCGACCTGTCTCAGGCAGGATGCCGTCCGCCGCCTCGCCTCCGAGGTGGATGCCGTGGTCGTAGTCGGAGGAAAGAACTCCGCCAACACGACAAGGCTGGCACAGATTGCGTCCGCAACGGGCACCCGGACCATTCATATCGAGACCCCGCGCGAACTCGAGGGCAAGGGTCTGGAAGAATGCAGGTCCATCGGTGTGACCGCCGGGGCATCGACGCCCAACTGGATTATCCGCGAGGTCGTAACGAGGCTCAATCGGATAGGCCGCAGCCGGCGCGATGCCATCCTCGAACCGGTTCGCGCGCTCATGCGATTCCTCGCCCTGTCGAACATCTACGTTGCAGCGGGAGCCGGGACTTTCACTTACGCGGCCTCCCTTCTCATGGGAGTCCGGCCGGACTGGCGCTACCTCGTCATCGCGTTCGCCTCGGTCCTGAGCCTGCACACGGTCAACCAGTACCTTGCGGCAAAAGAGGCATCGCAGTTCTATTCCCACGGCAGGAGCGCCGCAGGCTCCATCCTGCGGGTCGGGTGCGCCGTGGCATCGGCCGCCGTCGCATTTGTACTCGCATGCACCGTAGGGTGGCTCGAATCGGTCGTGGTCGCGCTTGGCCTGGCGGTGGGCTCCGTCTATGGGATGCAGGTGGCCCCGGCGGCTTTCAGGCGGCTGACAGGCTTCCGGTCACTTCGCGACATACCTGCCTCGAAGGACATCTTCGCCGCCGGCGGTTGGGCGGTGCTCGTGGCGGGCCTGCCCGCGATGTCAACATGGCCCAATTTCAACCTGGATGGATTCATCTATGCGTTCGTGCTCGTTTTCGTCATGGTCTATATCCGCTCCACTCTCCTCGATGTCGGCGAGATTGAGCGCGACCGCGCCGTAGGGCGAGAGGCAACTCCATTCGTTCTCGGCAAGCGCCGCACCAAGCTGCTCGTTTCCGCGCTGCTCGCAGGCTCCCTGGCCATGCTTCTGGCAGGGTATGCCGCGGGCTCGCTGCCGGGCCTGGCATTGTGGCTGTGCGTTCTCCCTTTCTATGCGGGCGCTTATCTCCTGCTCTATCACCAGCGGTTCGTGACGCGCGAGATTTCGCTCGAACTCCTCGCAGACGGCAAGTTCCTGCTGGCCGGCGCCCTGGCGTTCGCCTGGTCGGCCGCGAGTTAGAATTTGCTTGAGACCCCGCAAAGCCCGTGTTAGACTCGCGGCGGGAGAAACCGTATGCCTGGCGAGTCTATTGTTTATTACGTCGGCCTTGCGGCAAGCCTGATGCTGGCCCTGCTCATCCTGTCGGTCATCGGCGGCATAATCCTGGCCCTTCTTGCCTACAAGGCAAACCTCTTCATCTTCCCGAGACTGGGTTTCTTCATCATTGAGAAGCTGCGTTCTATTTTCAAATTCGTCTTCTCCTTTTTCTCGCGTGACCGTTACCTCGTAGAGCGCATGGCAATAAAGATGCTCAATCACGTGTATCGAAAGCGCTACAGCACCATCCCTCCCCGCGAACGCATGGTTATCATGCCGCAGTGCCTTCGCGACCTGGAGTGCCCGGCGCACCTCGACGCTAAAATAGGCCTCGCGTGCAAACGCTGCGGCCGCTGCGTAATTGACAGGGTCCGCCGCCTGAACGGCACGGACAGGATATACATCTCGCCCGGAGGGACTTTTTCGGTGAGGATTCTCGAGTCCGAGCGCCCGCCCGCAGTGCTCGGCGTAGCCTGTCCCCGCGACCTCTTCGAGGGAATGGCGGTCTGCCACTCGCTCGGGATTCCCGTCCGGGGAGTCTCTCTCCTGCGCTACGGCTGCGTGGCCACCGACGTCGATTTCGACGAAGTCAGGGACGCCCTCTTCATGCAAAACGGAGCCGCCGATGCTGCGCGGGAAGAGCAACACGCTGCGCATAGTTGATGCCAATCTGAACCGCGCCGTCGAGGCTCTGCGGGTACTCGAAGAAGCGGCGAGATTTGTCCTCGACTCCGAGCACCTGAGTGCCCGGGCCAAGCGGCTCCGGCACAGCATCTCCGGCGTCCTGCAACCTCTCGTCCCGCAGCTTCACGGCGCGCGGCGCATCGAGAAGGACGCGGGCGCCGGCGTATCGACCGAATCGGAGCGAAGCCGCGAGAGCGTGCTTGATGTCGTGCGCGCGAACGCCTCCAGGCTGAAGGAATCGCTGCGCGCGCTCGAGGAATATTCGAAACTATTCGACCCAATCATTGGCGAGTCTCTCCAGAACCTGCGATACGAATTTTATTCCTTCGAACGGAATCTTCTTCATGCGCTTTCGCCCAAAACGCGCATCGCCGATGCGCTTCTTATAGCGATTGTATCAGGCTCCGACCCGGCAGGACCGGTCGAGACCGCCCGATTGGCAATAGAAGGCGGCGCGGATGTCATCCAGTTGAGGGAAAAGGAAGCCTGCGACCGGCTGCTGCTCGAGATGGCGCATGAGCTGCGCCGGATTACCGCTGAAACCGAAACGATCTTCATCGTCAACGACCGCGCCGATGTGGCTTCGGCGTGCGGCGCGGATGGAGTTCACGTGGGCCTGGAAGACCTGCCGGTCGATGAGGCGCGGCGGCTCCTCGGACCGGAGGCGATTATCGGCGCGTCCGCGCATACCGTGCAGGAAGGAATCGCCGCGGAAGAACAAGGCGCCGATTACCTCGGGGTCGGGTCCCTTTTCGCCACCGCCACGAAGGATGACGCCGTGGTACGGGGACCAGAAAGCTTCCTTGAAGTAATGCGCGCGGTGAATATCCCCTGCTTCGCAATCGGCGGCATTACAGCGGACAATGTGGACCGGGCGGTTAAAGCAGGCGTAGAGCAAGCAGCGGTCGCCTCGGGCATCTCTCGGGCTGACAGCCCCCTGGAAGCCGCTCGGCGCATAAAAACGGCACTGCGTTCCGCCCGGGCGGACGCAACGCAGGACGAATAGTCGGATTCTCTATGTCTAAGGTTTTTCGTTCAGCTCGAACAGTCAGCCTTTTCACACTACTGAGCCGCGTGCTCGGCCTCGTTCGCGATGTTGCAACCGCGATGCTCCTGGGCACAGGCCTCGCGTTCGATGCTTTCGTCGTAGCCTGGACAGTGCCCAATCTCTTTCGAAGGCTGTTCGGTGAGGGCGCGCTCTCCGCAGCCTTTATCCCCGTATATTCCGACTATGTCGATGCGGGCAACAAGGAAGATACGAAACGCTTCCTCAACTCCATATTCAGCGCGCTGCTGCTTATACTCGCCGCGATTGCCGCAGTGGGCATTGTCGCCGGGCTGGTTCTCGGGTTCGCCGTTCCGATGCCAGAGAAGTGGGCGGCGACGTTCAAGCTGTTCGTCGTACTGGTCCCTTACGTTGTCCCGGTGTGCCTCGTCGCGTTCGCGGCGGGCATCCTGAACACGCACGGCCACTTCGCCATGCCCGCGTTCGCGCCCGCCCTGCTCAACATCTTCTGGATAGCTGCGATCGCCCTGGCGGCGGCCACGACCAGGAACCTCTCGACCATTGTCGTCATTCTGAGCGCGGGCATTCTCGTCGCGGGCGCGGCGCAGTACGTGATTCAACTTCCGGCGCTGGGGCGAAAGGGCGTCCATCTCCGATTCAAGCCAGACTTCAGACATCCGGGAGTGGGCGCCGTCAGGAAGGTCATGGCGCCCGTCGTGCTGGGGGTCGCGATTCTGCAGATAAACACGCTCCTTGACAGGTTCATCGCGATGGCCTTCGTGAAGGACGCGGGCGGCGTCGGCGCGCTCTACTACGCCAACAGGATGGTCCAGCTTCCGCTCGCACTGGTCGGAATCGCGGTTGCCACGGCAGCCTTTCCCGCTTTGTCCCGGCTCGTAGTGCAGGGAAAGACCGCGAAGTTCGCCCTTACGGTCAAGGAATCCGTTCTCGGCGTGCTCTATGTAACCGTGCCGGCTGCGGTCGGGCTCGCCGTGCTCGCCGTCCCGATAGTCCGCCTGTTTTTCGAGCGCGGCGAGTTCACGGCCTCATCCACCAGGAGGACTTCGTTCACGCTAATCTGCTACGCCGCAACGGCGGCGACGGCCTCGGTCTACCACATCGTGGCGCGCGCATTCTACTCGCTCAAGGACACGCGCACGCCCGTCAGAATCGGCGCGGTAATGGTCTTCCTCAACCTCGCGCTCAACCTTGCCCTCGTCTGGCCGCTGCAGGAGGCGGGGCTTGCGCTCGCCACGTCAATCTCGTCTGCGTGCAACGTGGTTGCGCTGCTGGTGATTCTGAAGAAAAAAGCACCGGAACTCGAACTCGGCGCTCTCGGTCGCGGCTTTGTCCGGTTCTGCATAGTCTCCGCCGGCATGGGGGCAGCCGTTCTGGGAGTGCTTCACATCCTGCCTGCTGCCGGGTCGCTGGCTATGAAATTCGCCGCGGTCGCGGTGCCGATTGTCGCCGGCGCGCTCGTGCTGTTCATTCTATCCGGGATTATGCGCTTCCCGGAACTGTCGCTCATCCTCAATTCAATCAGGAAAAAGCGCCCCGCTTAGAAACCGCGCGGATACTGCTTTCCGACACCTTCCGGGTCCAGCTCGCGCGCCCTGTCAAGCTGCTCGGGCGTGAGAATCTGCACGACTTCCGCCCGCAGCTCGACTTCGAGTTCCTTCTTCGCGTTCGCGGCATACGACGGGTCATCGCGCTCCCCGGCAATCCTGTTCACTTCGAGCACCTTGTCGATGAACCGCGATGCAATCTCCTTGACCTGCTCGACTTGCACTGGCGTGAGCGACAGGGCGGTCGTCAGTTTCCGGATGCCCTGCTCGGCCTTCCTCTCGAGCTGAGCTTTCGGATTCTTTTCGCCTTCCTGCCCGTCTTTGACGCGCAGCACCTCCTTGCGTATGGCATCTTTTATCATCTGTACGCCCTCTTCGGGCAGCTCCTTCAGCGCAGCCACAAGTTCCTCGCCTGATATCCGGTTCACTCGCCCGTCCGCCGAAGTCCCGGAGTCTGGGCCCGCAGAAGACTTGCCTTCCGGATTCGCGGGCTGCTTAGAGTCCGACGTGGCTTGCCCGGCCTTCTTTTTCTGAATTTCCGCAAGCCTGCCCTCGAGCGCCTCCAGCCTTGAGGCAAGTATCTCATCCCGAGGGTCAACCGCATCCTGTGCCGCGTTCAACTCGCACAGCTTCTGGTCAACGGCAGCGAGCCGGCTCTCCAATGCGAGCAAGTGACCATCCTTTTCCTCTTCCTGCAACGTTGCGAAGCGTATCGACGCATACTCGTAAGCTGCGGCGCCGCCCGCTCCCGCAGCGATTGCGAAGACTATCACGAGAACTTTTCCCAACATTACGAATCCTCCAAAGCGAGAAATCCCCCTGCTTTGAGATAAAGCGCCGCACGGGCGGAAGTTTCAACTTTTTACCCCTGCCCGATGGCAAATCGATTTGGGGTTGAACGAGGGCAGATTTCTGGTAGAATCAGCGCGACTCGAAAAAATCGGTTTTCACCGGGAGGGACAGCCATGTACATCGATGAAAGTGTAAGACAGTACCTCGATGACAGCGCATCGAGCAAGCCCGCGCCCGGCGGCGGAAGCGTGTCCGCCCTGGGAGGCGCGCTCGGAGCTTCAATGGCCTCGATGGCCTGCAACTTCACCATCGGCAAGAAAAAATTCGCCGATGTCGAAGACCGGGTGAAGGAGATTCTGGGCCTCTGCGAGGAGAAGCGCAACAAGCTCCTCGAACTCATGGATGCCGACGTCTCCGAATACAGCAAGGTCACCGCGGCCTACGGCATGCCGAAGGACACTGACGAGCAGAAGGCGGCCCGCACGGCGGCCATCCAGGAAGCCCTCAAGGCGGCCATGGCCGTGCCGCTCGAGGCGTTCCGCGCGTGCAACGAGGTAATCCAGTCGCTCAAGAACCTGGTGGACATAGCCAACCCCAATCTCATATCCGACGTGGGCGTGGCTGCAATCCTCTGCCTGGGCGGCCTCGAAGGCGCGAAGCTGAACGTCGAGATAAACCTCGCGTACCTGAAGGACGAGGAACTCGTGGCCAGGGTGCGGGAGGAGATTGACTCGACCACGTTCCTGGCGAAGCAGGTCCAGACCGAGGTGGTCGAGAAGGTCCGCCAGAAAGTCAGCGGATAAACCCCGCCGACGGAGTTGCTCGCAGTGGCGCAGTACCACATAGGGAAGAAGCAGGAAACGTGCGTGTCCTGCGGAAAGGAATTCGCGGACGGCGAGGAAGTCGTGTCCTGTGTTTTTCCCGAGGGCGAAAGCATAGGCCGGGCAGACCTCTGCGCCGCGTGCTACGAGGAGGGGCGCGCGCCGGAACACTTTTCGAGCTGGCGCCGCAAAGTCGAAAAGGAGACGGCGCCCAGGCGCTTCGACGGCAAGGCAGCCCTCGACCTCTTCAGGGTCCTTGCCGACTCCGAAGAACAGCGGGATGCAGACACGGCCTACATACTCGCGCTGCTGCTTATGAGAAGGAAAATCTTCGAGCTGGTGCGTACAGGTTCCGAAGGGGGAGTCAAGACGATGGTCCTGAAGCTCCGCGGCGGGGCCGAGGAATTCAGGGTCGTGGACCGCAGCCTGACCGAAGACCGGCTCGAAGAAATCAAGAACAGCCTGGAATCCATTTTTGAAGGAGGAGGCGCAGCGTCAGAGGTTCCAGGCAGCGACTGAGCCGCCCATGGGAAAGACATATTTCGTATCCGACGTGCACATGCGCCCTCACTTCGCGCGAAGGGCCTCTTACTTCACTGCGTTCCTGCACTCCATCCAGGGCGCCGACGCCCTCTACATGCTTGGCGACATATTCGACTACTGGGTGGGCGTGGGACAGTTGCGCAAGGCGCTCTCGGACCCCGTGTTCGGCGCCTTCCGCTCCCTGAGACACAGCGGGACGCGGCTATATTTCCTGGCAGGCAACAGGGACTTCCTCGTTGGAAACGAAATCACCCGGGCATGCGGAGTCGAGGTGCTTCCGGAAACCGCCATCATAAATCTCGACGGCCTGAAGATTCACATCTCGCACGGCGACCAGTTCTGCACCAAGGATACGGACTACCTGATATTCAGGACCTTCATCCGCAACCCCATCCTGACGACGACTTTCAAGTACCTGACCCCGCTCTTCTTCAGAATGTGGCTGGCCAAGCTCCTGCGCCGCTCCAGCAAGGCCATTGTCAAGACGAAGACCAGGACCAAGCCGAGAAAGGTTCGAGACATCAATCCAGTCACTGTGGCCCGCTACTTCATCAGGGGGTTCGACGCGCTCATATGCGGCCACATCCACCAGCCGCGGCACGTGAAGATGAAGGTGCACGGCAAGGTTCACAATCTCTACATGCTGGGCCACTGGGATGAGGGCGCAAGCTATCTGACCTACGAGGATGGTAATTTCACCTTTGTGCCCGAGCTGGCGAAGTGACCCGAACGGTCATTTGCCCTCGGGGGCGGGAATCGGCCTGGCTTTTTCCTCGAGCGCTTTGTCGATGTCCGCGGGCGCCGGTCTGACCCTGACAATCCTAATCAGAATCGCCACCTTCTCGCCCTGCGCCTTACTCGGCCGGTCGGCCTTCTCGTCCGCTTCCTCCTGCCTGTCACCTTCCGTTTTGCTCTTTTCAGGCGAACCGGTGAGCTTGTCGGAACTTCCCTTTGATTCCTTTTTTTTCTCCGCCTCATTCTTCTTCGCGGGCGCCTGTGCCTGCTTGCGTTGCTGCTCATGGCTTCGCGCTCCGCCCGTCCCCGACGGTTTCGCAGCCCCTCCTTCAGCACCCAGGCTCTCTTTGGCCCGGCGCCTCAAATTACCGGCGGAGTCCTCCGGCTCCTTTTCTTCCTTTTTATCCGCAGAATCACCAAGCGCCCTTCCCCCCCAGCCGGCCGCTTCCGGCTTCTTGAGATCCTGAAGCTGCGCGAGCACCTCCCCTGAGCTTGCCCGGTCAATGTAAACCAGCATCTCGACCGTGTCTTCTTTGTCCTGTCCGTCTTCTTCGCCGGCTTTGGCAAGCTCTTCGAGCGCCGCACCGGTCACAAGGCTCTTCCTGCCGACATGCGGACCGAGTATTTTGTTTACCTTCGCAGCCATCTCCACGGGGTTACGCGTTTCGATAACAATCTCTCTGACACTACCGATATCCTTACCGGCATCGGTAAGTCCCGGTTCGTTTCGAGTCACCCCGTCAGCCAGCTTCGCGGATGCTTGCGGTTGCGATGGAGGAATCGCTCCCTCCACGGCATTCGGCTCCGCTTTGCCATAGGGCTTCTCGCCCGCATCCGTTTTTTCTGCCAGACCCTTGTATCCTTCTTCTGAATCAGAGTTCTCGAACTCCCCCTGCTCTGCTTTCCGTTCAATCGCCTTTTCGGACGCAGGCAGCTCGGCGGGAATTTCCGGCGCGAGCCTGCCCGGCTCGACGGCTTCTTTGGTCTCGCCGCGCTCCCTCGCTTTCGGCAGTCTCGCGTACTTGCTCAAGGAACGTTCTTCAATTTCTTTCACGCCCTCATGTTTCGCGCCTACAGCTTCGCCCGCCCGTCGGTCCGAAGGCGCCTTTTTCATCATTGGTCGATCGACACCCTCGTCATCCTTGCCAACGGCCAGGTCTCGCGTTTCGCCCGGGCGTCCTTGAGTCAGCATGAATATCGCCACAACGGCCATGAGCACAAGCGCGGCTGCGGATGCAAGCGCTGCGGGACCATGAAACCGCGAGGCCGGTCGGCGGGCGGATGCGGCGGCGAGGCGCTGCTTCAGAACGGCAGGCGCCTGCGCCCTCGGCAACGAGCGCACAA